>NZ_JBDUUH010000004.1:0-427617 GCF_039939195.1 Foliimonas ilicis
GCCAGCTTTTCTATCTAAAAGTGAAAGGCTCTACCCCTGGCGCTCTGGGATACGCACAACCAACCCATCCAGCGCATCGCGCACTCTTATCTGGCACGAAAGGCGCGAATTCGGCTGCACTTCATAGGCGAAGTCGAGCATGTCTTCTTCCATCGCCTCCGGCTCGCCGACTTCTGCGGTCCATTCTTCATCGACATAGACATGGCATGTCGCGCAGGCGCAGGCGCCGCCGCACTCGGCCTCAATGCCGGGAACGGCGCTGCGGATAGCGTTTTCCATTACGGTCGAGCCGTTTTCCGCTTCAACGTCGAAGCGCGTCCCGTCGAACGCAATGAAAGAGAGTTTCGTCATGATTGCCCCTGCATGCGGAAAGCGATTTTGTCACGCATGTCTTTATTCCGAAACCGGTTCCCACTTTCGGGAGACATGCTTGTGTACCGCGCAGATAATCACTCCTGCGGGCGAGTCAACACCGCGCAAAACGCCACATTGCGACGTCTTCCGGGCATTTCAGCCGAAATTGCGCTACCTGCTGATTGCGGCGATGAAGTCGCGCGCCTCGTCAACGAGCTCCGGCAGGCGCTTTAGAGCCTTCTCGTCGAACGGGTTCTTCTCGATCGCTTCCATGCACTCGGCAATCGCGAATGCACCTATGCCCCGCGCCGATCCTTTAAGACCATGCGCAAGCCGCAAACGCTCCTGGCTGTCGCCATGAACCATGCCGTCGCGCACGAGTGCTGCCTGTTGAACGAAGAGCGCCAGCACTTCCTGTTCGACCAGACGGTCGTCCATTGTCTGCTTGGCGAGGTGAACGAGGTCGATGGGACGCCTTCTGATGGAACCTGAAGACGATTCGCCCCCTGGCATCGCGAATGCGATTGCGTTGGCGGCACTCATAACCATACTCGATACTCCGGTACTTCCCGTCTTGAGACGGGCCATGCTAAGTCAATCATGTGGATAACGCGTTAACGCGACCCGCCCTCATATCGCGCGCAAAGCCGCCAAATTCATGGCTACGTTAACCTTATGTTTAAACTTTTACGTATCTCGCCGAATGCATGTTTTCTTTACCAGTGTGTGCCAGTACGATACGGCAAGTCATAATAAGCCACGCGTACGGACCCCATGTGTAACCCGAGTTAACGGTAGGGGACGTGCCACGAGTACAGGGTAAGGCGGCATGGCAAAGAAATCGACACCGGCAAAATCGCTCGACATAGACGTTGCGAAAGAGCTTGAAGACGCGCTCGACATAGATCTGTTGGGAAGCGACGATCTGGATATCGCAGCTTCCATGGAAGATCTGGAAGCGCAGATCACGCAGGCAGCAGACGAGCTGGCGCGCGAAAGCAGGCAGGAGCAGGCTGCTGCTCCCAAGGAGACGGTGAAGGCCCCGCCCCCGCAGGCTCCAAAGCCAGCCGCAAAAGCTGAAACGAAATCCGCACCGGCCAAGGACCTTCGTCCGGTCGAGACGCAGCCGAGCTTCAAGCCCGCCGGTCTCGCACCGGCAAACGACGACCGCCAGAAGGATTACCGCACGCTGCTGCAGGGCCTAAACAGCCGCGGCTCGAATGCGATCTACTGGACTGTCGGGCTTCTCTCGCTTCTGTGGATTGCTGGCGGCGTCATGCTCGGCCATGTGCTGTTCACGCCGAGCGTTCTGGAAATCCGTTCGATCCAGCAGCTTATCGATCGTCCTTACGCAATCCTGCTGGCCGTCGCGACGATCACACCGATGGTCCTTTTCTGGGCGTTTGCCGTGATGATCCGCCGTGCGCAGGAAATGCGCCTTGCCGCACAGTCGATGACCGAAGTTGCGTTCCGCCTTGCGGAACCTGAGAATCTTGCGCAGGACCGCGTCATGATGGTCGGTCAAGCCGTTCGCCGCGAAGTCGCGGCCATGGGCGAAGGCATCGAACGCACCCTTGCTCGCGCCGTCGAACTCGAAACGTTGGTCCACACCGAAGTCAACCAGATCGAGCGCTCCTATTCGGAAAACGAGGCGCGCATCCGCTCGCTGGTCGATGGCCTCGGCAATGAACGCGAAGCCGTTGTCAGCCACGCTGAGCGCGTTCGCGCTTCTATTTCCGGTGCGCATGAAACGCTGCGCGACGAGCTTGGCTCTGCCAGCGACGTCATCCGCGACAGCATTCTGAACGCCTCGACCAAGCTGTCGATGACGATCAGCACGACGGGCGACACGCTCATCGACCGCATCAACGAAAGCGGCCTTTCCATCTTCGATTCCATGGATACGCGCATGGAATCTCTGGGCAACCGCATCACAACGTCCGGCGAGGCATTCGCCAGCCTGCTCGACACGCGCATTGCGCGCCTGTCGGAAAGCACAGACAACATCACCCGCTCGCTCTCCGACCTTCTGGACGAGCGCACTACGGGCATGGTCTCCCTGCTCGGCAATGCAACGCGCACCCTCAATGAGGATCTCGAAGCCAATCTGAAGGGCATCGAGCGCACATTGGCAGAGCGTGGCCAGGGCCTCATCAGCGAGTTCCAGACCCGCGCCGAGGCGCTGGACACCGGCACGCAGAAGCTCAATGCCGCTCTCGAAGCGCGCGCACGCCAGATCAACGAGACGCTGGTCGAACGCGCCCGCGAAATCGCCGGTGCCTTCACGGACGGCGAAAAGACGCTGTCCAGTATGATCGAGGAAGGCAAGTCGCGCATCGGTTCGGATATGGCAGACATCGTACTGTCCACCTCCACCATGCTCGAAACGCGCGCCAATGATTTCGCCGAGCGTATGGAGGCTTCGCGCCACATCATCTCCGGTTCGTTCGATGCGGATATCGAAAAGCTGCATGAAGCCCGCGGTGGCATCGAAGCCGCTGTCGAGGAACACACCCGCAAGCTGGCCGAAGGCCGCGACCGCATGGCAGCCGCGCTCAAGGCCGATCTGGCCGAATTCGCCGCCGGTCGCGCAAGCATCGACGATGCGATCAGCACGCAGGTTCAGAAGCTGGCCGAAGGCCGCAACATCATCTCGCGTGCCCTTGAAGAGGATTTGCGCAAGGTCAACGAGCAGCGCGCAGGCATCGACGCCTCGCTCGGCAATCATCTGGAAAAGCTTGCAGAAAGCCGCGAAAATCTCGCGCGCTCCCTGCAGGAGGATTCCCAGAAGCTTACGCAGACCCGCGCTGGCATCGACGACATGGTCGCAAGCCACGTCGCCAAGCTGTCGGAAGGCCGCAGCCTGCTCTCACGCGCTCTTGAAGCTGACCTCGGCAAGATCGGCGACAGCCGCGAAGCGATCGAAGGTCTTGTCACAGGTCAGGTGGAAAAGCTTGCCGAAGGCCGCGAGCAGCTCGCCAAAGCCTTGGAAGCCGATCTCGACAAGCTTTCCGCGACGCGCGCCGACATTGACGGCCTCGTTACCGGACAGGTCGAGAAGCTCGCCGAAGGCCGCGAACAGCTCACAAGGGCTCTGGAAGCCGACCTGGAAAAGCTGTCCGCAACGCGCGCCGACATCGACGGTCTGGTCGCCGGTCAGGTCGAGAGACTGGCCGAAGGCCGCGACATCCTGAGCAAGGCCCTCGAAGACGATCTCGGCAAGCTTTCAGCCACCCGTTCCGATATCGACAGCCTCGTTGCCAGCCAGGTTCAGCACCTTGCAGAGGGCCGCAATGTCCTTCAGCAGGCGCTTGAAGAGGATTTGCAGAAACTCGCAGAAAGCCGTGCCGACATCGACGGTCTGGTCAGCGGACAGGTTCAGAAACTTGCCGAAGGCCGCGATATTCTGAAAAAGGCTCTCGAGGACGATCTCGCAAAGCTCACCGAAAGCCGCTCAGGCATCGACGGTCTTGTGGCCGGTCAGGTCGAGCGTCTGTCGCATGGCCGCGACATTCTGCAGAAGGCCCTCGAGAAGGATTTGCAGCGTCTTGCCGAAAGCCGCGCAAGCATCGACGATCTGGTCGCCGCACAGGTGGACAAGATTGCCGAAGGCCGCGCTGTGCTTCAGCGCGCACTTGAGGAAGACCTTTCCAAGGTTGCCGATAGCCGCTCAGGGCTGGAAGGCATCGTTGAAGCTCAGATCGCGAAGTTCACTGATGGCCGCGACACCCTTAGCCGCGCCCTTGAAGATGACCTCGCAAAGCTGAACGAAAGCCGCTCCAGCATTGACGGGCTCATCGCCGGTCAGGTCGAGCGCCTTGCCGAAGGCCGCAACATCCTCAAGCGCGCCCTGGAATCCGACCTTGAGAAGATTTCGGAAAGCCGTTCGGGCGTCGATGAAGTCATTTCCGGCCAGATCAGCAAATTCGTCGATGGTCGCGAAATGCTCAGCCGCGCGCTGGATGACGATCTGAACAAGCTCGTCGATGCCCGCAAGGAAATCGACAACGCCATCTCCGGTCACATCGACCAGATCGCAAGCAGGCGTAACGAGATCACCGACGCGCTGGCAAGCGATGTCGAGCGCATCGAGGAAGCCTTCCGTCGTCAGACCGGCGTTATCGAAGAACGCACCGGAACGATGGAACACGCTCTTTCCATCGGCGTGGACAATGTCCGCAAGGTTTTGGAAAACAGCGCGATGGTCGTTGCCGGCTCACTGCGCGAAAAGGTGCTGGAAGTCACCGCAGCGCTCAACGAGCAGGCCGGACAGGCCTTCACGGATGCGGATCGCCGCATTGCCGAGCGCGCCGAACAAACCTCGGCCGCCCTCATGTCGCGTGCCGATGACAT
Source organism: Foliimonas ilicis (assembly GCF_039939195.1). Classification (NCBI taxonomy): domain Bacteria; kingdom Pseudomonadati; phylum Pseudomonadota; class Alphaproteobacteria; order Hyphomicrobiales; family Phyllobacteriaceae; genus Foliimonas; species Foliimonas ilicis. The sequence continues at coordinate 4,708 of NZ_JBDUUH010000004.1, forward strand.
CGCCCGTGCCTTCGAGGATGCCGATCAGCGTCTTGCCTCGCGCGTTCAGGAAACGTCCAGCCTGCTTTCGGCGCGTGCCGACGAGACGGCCGACACGCTTGCTGCCCGCGTTGGCGAGATCACCCGCTCCTTCGACGATGCGGACCAGAAGCTGGTTGCCCGCGCCATCGAAACCGCAAACGCGCTTGCTGCTCGCGCTGGCGATATTCTCCAGAATTTCGACCAGGCCGATCAGCGCATGGGTACACGCATCAGCGAGTCGGCAGATGCACTGGCTGCCCGTGCATCCGAACTCGGTCGCATTTTCGACGCCGCCGACCAACAGCTCGTCTCGCGCATTTCCGAAGGTGCGGACAAGCTCTCGGATCGCGCTTCCGAACTCGGCAAGATCTTCGACGATGCAGATGAACGCCTCGCCTCCCGCGTGGCCGACAGCGCCGCAACGCTCGGAACCCGCGCAGGCGAAATCATCCGCAACTTCGAGGAAGCGGACAACCGCCTTGCTGCCCGCGTCAGCGATACGGCTGAAAGCCTGTCGGGCCGCGCAGCCGAAATCGGCCGCGTGTTCGAAACTGCCGACGAGCGCATTGCCGCCCGCGTCAGCGAAAGCACGAGCGTCATCGGCTCGCATGCAGCCGAAATCGCCAACGCGTTCGCCGATACCGAACAGCGCGTTGTCGCCCGTGCACGCCAGACCACGATCGAACTCGAAGCAGGCGCTCGCGCCATTGAGGAACGTCTGTCGGGTGTAGACGAAAAGCTCGTCGCCGGTGCCGAAGCAGCCGCAGCCCGCGTTGCCGAACACGTCTCCCAGGCTGAAGGCCGCCTCGCCTACAGCGCGGAAAATGTCGGCAACAAGCTGAACGAGCAGATTTCTCAGGCCGAAGCCCAGCTCGTCACACGCGCCAATACGATTGCCGAAACCTTCACGGCGGTTGGCCAGCATATCGGCCAGAGCACCAATGACGCAGCACGCGCAATCGGCACCAACACGCGTGAACTCAATGCAATGCTCGCCGAGCGTTCAGCGGAAATCAGCCGCATTCTGGACGAAACGGCAAAGCCGCTTGCAGATCGCATGGTCGAAAGCGGCAACGAGTTGCAGCGCGGCATGGAACTGGCAACCGAGCGCGCAACGGAGCGTCTTCGTTCCGAAAACGCGGCCCTGGTCAATGCTCTTGCCCACCGCACGACCGAAACGCTGGAAGCCGTCGCTGGTGCACGTTCCAGCCTGGCCGATGGCGTCTCCGATCTGATCGACCGCCTTGCAGCCTCCAGCACGCAGCTCAACGACTTGATCGAGAAGGCATCCGCCAATCTTTCCAATGTCGATGAACGCCTTGCAGGAAGCACGCAGAGCTTCGCGGCAACCACGGAAAAGGCAGCGCAAACCTTTGCAAGCTCGGCCCGTCTGGTGGATTCCAACACCACCCGCCTCACCGAACTGTCTTCGGGCACGCTGCGTGAGGTCGCTTCCATCGCAAGCCGCTTCGACGAACACAGCCGTCTGCTCTCCAGTGCGTCCGATCTTCTAAGCTCGGCCCAGAGCAATCTGGAACACACGCTGGAACGCCAGTCGTCGCTGGAAGATCTCGCGGTCGGCCTCGTAAAGAAGTCGGAAGAACTGGAGCGCGTCATGCACTCCTTCGACAGCCTCGTCGGGCAGACGCTCGAAAAGGCCGAAGGCAAGACGCTCGCTTCCGCCGACAAGATTCGTTCGGCGATCTCGGAAGTCGTGGAATCCGCAACCAAGAAGTTCGCGGACGCCACGGAGGACATGCGCAAGACCGCGGGCTCGATCAAATCCGAGTTGGAAAGCACCCGCGCAGAGCTGAAAAAGGGCGTGCTCGACATGCCGCTTGAGGCCAAGGAATCGACCACGGCAATCCGTCGTGCGGTTTCCGAGCAGATCAACGCGCTCAAGGAACTGTCGGAAATCGTGGCCAAGTCCGGCCGCTCCGTCGATGTTTCGGAATCGCGTTCGGCAAAAACGGCACCTCAGCAGCGCAAGCCAGCAGCAGCACCGGCTCCTCAGCCAGCACCTGCACCGCGCCCTGCTGCTGCCGCACCACAGGCACCTGCCCTTCGTGGCGCCGTGGAGCCAGAACAAACGCGCCGCGATGCCAAGCAGCCTGGCGGTTGGGTCCGTGACCTGCTGACAGGCGCGTCACGTGATGACAGTGCCGCAGTGCTTGCTGAGCCTGCTGCGCGGTCGGAACAGGGTGCGCGTTCGCCGCTTCATGTCGTTGAATCGCTAAACTCGCTCTCGGTCGATATTGCACGCGCAATCGATCACGAAGCCTCGATCGAGCTTTGGGATCGCTACCGCCGCGGCGAGCGCGACGTCTTCACGCGTCGTCTCTACACGCTCAAGGGTCAGCAGACATTCGATGAAATCCGCCGCAAATATCAGGCGGACAGCGAGTTCCGCGCAGCCGTCGATCGTTATTGCGACGATTTCGAAAAGCTCCTGAAGGACATCGCCCGCAACGACCGCGACAACATCATGACGCAGACCTATCTCAGTTCGGATACGGGCAAGGTCTACACGATGCTCGCCCATGCAGGCGGCAGGCTTCGGTAAAGACTGAGTTCAGGCATTAAAAAAGGCGGGAAATTTCCCGCCTTTTTTGTTGTTCTTAGCGTCTGCTTGTCGTGAAAACTCGTGAGTTTCACGCCAAATTCAAAAGCTAGAGTCCTTCATTTTTAGATAGAAACGCTGTCCCGCCAGCGTTCGTTCTATCTAAAAATAAAGCTCTCTAAATGGACGACCCGGTCCATTGGACGATCTCAGCCGCTGCCCTGCCGAACGCCGCATCGAGACCTGCGACATAGGCATCATTGCCTGTACCTGCAATCGGCGCACTGGCCCTGAAGGTTTGCGCCGCACGAACGACGCCGTTCTTGTCGTTCAGGATGCGGACGAAGATTTCGACATCGGCGCGCGCACCGCCGTCGAGCCTGATTTCGAAGGCACGCAGCTCAGCGATGATCTGGTAGTCGATGGCAAGACCCTCGCCGGGCTTGCCGACGCCTGCGAACCCGCCGGATGCCTGGAAGGTTTCGGCCAGCTTTGCCTGCACGATGCGCGGGAGCCTGTCGGCCCACTGTGCGCCCTTCAAATACTGGATCGAGCCTGCGGAAGGCTTGATGACGATGTTCTCGCCATCCAGCGCCTTGAGCGCGGAAGGCTCGGCAATGAGTATCTGTGCACGGCTGCGAGCGCCGCCACTGGCCGCAGGCGCGGACAGATCATAGGTATCGAGCGGAGCCGGGCCGCCACCGGGAAACAGCGCGCAACCGGAAAGGAAGACGGCCATAGCGGCACCGATCGTTAGTGATTTCACTGATTTCAACGGCTTGCCTCCCGCCTGCAATGCAATTGTGTCGATCAAAACGGCAGCTCCATTCTGGAGTAAATGCAAAAGCTCATCAGCGACGCGCCCGCCCGTCATACTGGCGCACGGCACCGTCGCCGCCGGTTATGATACGCTGCGGATTACGCTCCAGATCGGTAACGGCGCGCTCGATGCGATCGATCGAGCGGCGGCTGTCACGAACCAGCGATTCCACGTCGCGCAGGCCCTGTCCGGAAAAGCGTGCCAGCCCGTCGGTGATCACACCAAGGCGGCTATTGAGTGTATCGGCAACCTGCCTGAAGGATTTCAGCGTCTCGCTGGCATCGGCCATCACGCCTTCCGCTTCGCCGGAGCCAAGCAGATTGTCGACCTTCACGAGCACGCCATCGACCCGTACGGAAGCCGCATTGAGGCGCTGTGTCAGCTCTGCCGCATCCGAAATCATCTTGTCGATGTCGCTCGACCGGTCGCTGAACTTCTCGGTCACTTTCGCAATGTCGGAAGCCGCCGTTTTTGCGTTATCCGAGGCGGAAGCGATATTCGACATGGTCGTGCGAACGGCATCGGCATCCACGCCTTCCAGAACGCTATCGACCTTGCCGAGCGTAACTTGAGTCTTCTGCGCGAAATCATTGATCGAGCCGACCGCCGTTTCGACGCTGCGAATGATCTCGTCGAACTGCTTGCTGCTTTCGCTAAGACTTCCGGTGAAAACCTCGAAATTGGAAACGATCGTCTGGATTTTTTCGCGATCGACCGAATTCAGCAGGCCTTCGGCAGCGTTCAGCGTGCCCTCAAGCTTGCCGGAAACACCCGCAAGCTCCACCGAAAGCGCACTCACGCTTTCAAGGAACTTGTTGATTCCATCGGAATTGGCGGCAAGCGCGTCGGAGAATTTCTGGACGTTCTGCGCCGTCTGCGTCAGCGGCCCGCGCACGTCCTTGGTAAAGCCTTCAAGCTGCGAAAGCACTTCGTCGGCGCGCTTGAAAATGTCCTGCGCCGTCTGCAGCAAATTCGTCACTGCCGATGGATTGGCAGTAATTTCAGCCATCTGATTGGCAGCATCCGCCTCATCCAGCAGCTTCGGCTCTTTGACCGCAACGCCCTTCAATTCGATATTCGCCTGCCCTGTCAGACCGGCCAAACCGATATCGGCCTGCGTCGAGCGGGTGATAGGCGTCAAACGGTCGATTTCAGTGTCGGCGATTGCAACAGTCGGATTGTCCACATCGATGTAGACGCGGCGCACGTCGCCCACCTTCACGCCGTTGAACAGCACCGCGCTGCCGCGACCAAGACCGGAAGCCGATCCCGGTATGCGTACGCGCAACATGCCGGTTTCGCCCCGGTCGCCGATTGCCGCTGTCCAATAGACAAAGCCAAACGCTGCCAGCAGCGCTGCGACCGTGAATATTCCGACAATGACGTAATTTGCTCTGGTTTCCATCAGTAGCCCTTGTTCATACTCTCGCGGAAAGGTCGAGCTGCCTCGCCCTCTTGCCTCGGAAGTAGGATTTCACCCACGGCTCATCGCTTTTGAGCATGTCCGCGATGGTGCCTTCCACCAGAACACGCTTCTTGCCGAGCACAGCCACCCTGTCGCAGACGGAGAATAGGCTATCGAGATCGTGCGTCACCATATAGACGGTCAGCCCCATCGTATCGCGAAGCTTGGCGACAAGCTCATCGAACTCGGCCGCACCAATCGGGTCGAGACCGGATGTCGGCTCGTCCAGAAACACGATGTCGGGATCGAGCGCCAAGGCGCGCGCAAGCGCTGCGCGCTTGATCATGCCGCCCGAAAGCTCCGAAGGGAATTTATAGGCGGCACTTCGGGACAGCCCGACCAGCTCGATTTTCAGCAAGGCCAGCTCGTCCATCAGCTTTTTGGGCAGATCGAGATATTCACGCATCGGCACCTGAACGTTTTCGAGCACGGTCAGCGCCGAAAACAGCGCTCCATGCTGAAACAGAACGCCAAGCCGCATATCAATCTTCATGCGGTCCGCGTCGCTTTCCTTGTCGATATCGACGCCAAAAAGCTTGATCGTGCCGGAACGCTTCTTGTTCAGTCCAAGAATGGTGCGCAGCAGAACGGACTTGCCCGCACCCGAAGCGCCGACAAAGCCGAGAATTTCGCCACGCCGAATGTCGAGGTCGAGGTTTTCCAGCACCACCGTATCGCCGAAACCGACGGTAACGCCCTTCGCCGAAAGCACGATCTCGCGGTCGTCGCCCGTCTGCTCTTCCGTTCTCACTTCGTCTTCGACCACAGCAACCATCTTAGAAACCGATCTGCGCGAAGAAGATGGCGAACATGCCGTCGAGAATGACGACGATGAAAATCGACTTCACCACGGATGCCGTAACGCGCGCGCCCAGCGATTCGGCACTGCCGCCCACTTTCAGCCCTTCGACCGAGGCGATAATTCCGATGATTAGCGCCATGAAAGGCGCCTTGATGAGCCCCGCAAAGATCGTGCTGACGTCGATGCTAACACGCAACCGGTCAATGAAGGCCGCAGGGGTAATGTCGGAATAAACCCAGGTCACGAGGATCGCCCCGCCGATTGCGGCGAAATTGGCGGCAATCGTCAGGCATGGCAGCGCGATAACCAGCGCGACCAGACGCGGAAACACCAGAACGCCGACCGGATTGAGCCCGATGACGGTCAGCGCGTCGACTTCCTCGCGCATCTTCATGGAGCCGATTTCGGCCGTGATCGCACTTCCGGAGCGGCCGGCGATCATGATCGCCGTCATCAGCACGCCGAGTTCGCGCAGCACAAGAATGCCGACCAGATCGACTACGAAGATGTCCGCGCCAAAGTAGCGAAGCTGGAAAGCACCCTGCTGCGCAACGATCGCGCCAACGATGCCCGACATGAGGACCACAACGGGAATGGCGCCGACGCCCATCTTGTCGATCTGGTTGAAGATCGCCGCGAGGTTGATCGCATGGCCTCGACCGAGCTTCATCTGCGCGCCGCGGACGGTCGCGCCCAGAATGCCCATCGAAGCGATGAAATCATCGCGCATCAGGTAAACCTGCCTGCCGACAGCTTCGAAAAACCGGATTACGAAGTTCGGCCGAACGGATTGCTGGGAATCGTCTTCGCGCTTCAAAGCTTCGTTAACTGCACCGATCAGGATCGAAGCGACTTCGCTCTCGCCGGAAATCTTCGTCTCGATGTTGCTTTCGCGATTGGCGGTGACCAGCCGCTCGATAAGCCAGGCGCCCGCAGTATCGATCTTCTGAACACCGGAGAGGTCGAGATTGAAGCTTTCAACGCCTTGACGACCGCCGATCTTGCGCATTTCATCGTCGACGAGAGCAACGGTTCTTGTCGTCCAGATGCCCGAAAGAGCGCAGGTCAAAGCGCCGCCTTCCTCTGTCACCTCGACGCGCGGGTGACGGGAGGCTTCCTCCGCCGTGGCGGGTTCGTCCTTTGACTTGGCCTTGCTCAACATTACGATTCGTTTTACCCGCTCGCCCTGTGACTGTCACTTTTCAGCGTCATCCGGCAGCCCCTCGTGGAAGAGAATTTTATGAAACGTGTCATTTTAGCCGAAGAAGAACGTTTCCCGATTGCCGGAACGTTTAGAATATCGCGCGGTTCCAAGACTGTTGCAGAGATTGTTACTTGCACCATCAAAGACGGGTCTTTCACCGGTCGCGGCGAATGCGTTCCATACCGCCGTTACGGCGAGACGATCGAAAGCGTACTGGCTCAGATCGATACCGTCAGGCCGGCACTCGAAAACGGGCTGGACCGGAAAACGCTCCAGGATTCCATGCCAGCCGGCGCGGCGAGAAACGCACTTGATTGCGCGCTATGGGACCTGGAATCGAAAAAATCCGGCAAAACCGTAGCGGAAAGGCTCTCGATACAGCCAAAACCGCTCGAAACGGCTTACACGCTGTCGCTTGATGAGCCCGAAGCGATGGCGGCCCAAGCCCGTGCCAATGCAGCACGGCCATTGCTCAAGATAAAACTGGGCGGCGACAAGGATATCGCCTCCATTCGCGCCGTGCGGCAGGCGGCACCGCAAAGCCGCCTGATCCTTGACGCCAATGAAGGTTGGACCAACGAGAACCTTCTGGAAAACCTGAAAGTGGCTGCCGAATTGCGCGTATCGCTGATCGAACAGCCGCTGCCGGTCGGAAAGGACGCGATCTTGCGCGACATTCCGCATCTGGTGCCTATCTGCGCCGATGAAAGCGTCCACGAGGCGGCAGACCTCGAAACCCTGCTCGGCCTCTATGACGCGGTGAACATCAAACTCGATAAGGCCGGAGGTTTGACCGCCGCAATCGAACTGCGCGACCGCGCGAACGAACTCGGCCTTTCGGTGATGGTAGGCTGCATGGTCGGCACATCGCTGGCGATGGCACCCGCCGTGCTTCTGGCGCAGGGTGCGGAATTCGTAGATCTCGACGGCCCGCTCCTGCTCGCGCAAGATCGAGAACCCGGCCTGACCTATAACGGATCGCTTGTTTCCCCGCCCGATCCGTCGCTCTGGGGTTAAGCTGCTTTCTCGAGTGCGGCCTTGATCGGTGCCGGAAGAACAATGTCGCCTTTGAAAGGACGTTCCGCCAGCATATGCGGCCAATGGATGATTTCCATGCGCCCGTCGAAATGCTCCACGACGGCGGTGCAGCTTTCGACCCAATCGCCGCTGTTCACATAGCGCACGTCGCCCATATCCTCGATCACAGCATGATGGATATGGCCGCACACGACGCCATCCACATCGGAGCGCTTGGCTTCATCGACCACCGCATTCTGGAATGCGCCGATGAAATTCACCGCCTTTTTCACATTCTGCTTCGCCCATGATGAAAACGACCAGTAAGGCCAGCCGAACATGCGCCGCACAAACGAAACCGCGCGGTTGATGACGATCGCCATATCGTAGGCGTGGTCGCCGACATAGGCGAGCCAGCGGGCATTGTGGACAACCGCATCGAACTGGTCGCCATGAATGACGAGATAGCGTTTGCCGTCTGCGGCTTCATGCACGATGCGGTCTGCGACAAGAATCCCGCCGAAATGCACGCCCTGGAACATGCGCAGGAATTCGTCGTGATTGCCCGCGATATAGATGATTTTCGTGCCCTTGCGCGCCTTTCGCAAAAGCTTCTGCACGACATCATTATGGCTTTGCGGCCAATGCCAGGCGCGGCGCAGCCGCCAGCCATCGACAATGTCTCCGACGAGATAGATCGTTTCCGCATCGTGAAATCGCAGGAAGTCCACCAGAAACTCGGCCTTCGCGGCTTTTGAGCCCAGATGAACATCCGAGATGAACAGCGTGCGGAACTTGCGGGTTGGGTCAGCGGTCATGGCATCTCGAACCGTTGCAGCTTTTCGAGCGTATTCCCCGATTCATGCAACAGGCGTATGACGGTTGCGGTCTTTAGACGTCATGTTTACGGTCCGCGCATCTGGAATGGAGTTCGATATGGATCTGGGGTTGAAGGGCAAGAAGGCGATTGTTTGCGCCTCGAGCAAAGGATTGGGCCGCGGATGCGCGGAAGCTCTGGCTGAGGCAGGCTGCGACCTCGCGCTGAACGGCCGCGATAAGGAAACGCTTGCGAAAACCGCCGATGCGATCCGTCAGCGCTATGGCGTCGAGGTCAAGGAAATCGCAGGCGATGTCTCCCTGCCCGATGTTCAGGCCGAATTGATTGCCGCCTTTTCCGCGCCCGACATTCTGGTCAACAACAATGGCGGACCGCCCCCGAAGCCGTTCCGCGCGCTCGACCGGGAGGCAATTCTCGCTGGCGTCACGAAAAACATGGTCACGCCGATCGAGCTTATCCAGGCAGTGATCGACGGCATGGCCGAGCGCGGTTTTGGGCGCATCGTCAACATCACGTCGCTTTCGGTCTATGTGCCGATCCCGAATCTCGAACTCTCATCGGGCGCGCGCGCCGGTCTGACATCATTTCTTGCAGGCGTCGCTCCGACAGTCGCCGCGCGCAACGTGACGATCAACAGCCTCTTGCCCGGCAAGCTGGATACGGACAGGCTGCGCGGACTGGTCGCGGAAGGCGAGACTGAAGAGCAGCGCCGCGCGCGGCTCATCGCGAATATTCCTGCAAAACGCCTCGGAACACCGGAGGAATTCGGCAAGATTTGCGCATTCCTTTGCTCGGTTCATGCAGGCTATCTCACGGGGCAAAACATCCCGGTCGACGGCGGACTTTACGTAAGCGCGTTTTAACGCAGGGCTTTTCGTAATTTTGATGCGCAAACCGGTTGAAATCATTTCAATTCGGGCTAGGCATGCATCAGCCGAAAACATCGAGAAAAAACCGGGAAAGTTGATGATATGACCAAGAAAACGAAGCCGACCCGGTCCGATCTCGACGAAGCGGCCCTGTTTTTTCACAAATACCCCGTTCCGGGGAAACTGGAAATCCAAGCGACCAAGCCGCTCGGCAACCAGCGCGATCTGGCGCTGGCCTATTCGCCGGGCGTCGCGGCGCCCTGCCTCGAAATCTTTGAAGACCCGGCAACTGCCGCCGACTATACCGGCCGCGCCAATCTGGTTGCGGTGATCTCCAACGGCACTGCCGTTCTCGGCCTCGGCAATATCGGCCCGCTCGCCTCCAAGCCCGTCATGGAAGGCAAGGCCGTCCTGTTCAAGAAATTCGCGGGCATCGATGTATTCGACATCGAGATCGACGCACCGGAAATCGACCGGATGGTCGATACGATCTCCGCACTTGAGCCGACATTCGGCGGCATCAATCTGGAAGATATCAAGGCCCCGGAATGCTTCGAGGTAGAGGAACGCCTCAAAGCCAAGATGAAAATCCCGGTTTTCCACGACGACCAGCACGGAACAGCGATCATCGTCGCCGCCGCAGTGCTGAACGGTCTGGAACTGGCCGGAAAATCCATCGAGAACGTCAAGATCGTCACATCGGGTGCCGGTGCAGCAGCACTTGCATGCCTCAATTTGCTCGTTTCGCTCGGTGCACAGCGCGAAAACATCTGGGTCACAGACCGCTTCGGCGTCGCCTATAAGGGCCGGCTCGATGAAATGGACCGCTGGAAAGATCCTTATGTGAAGGACACCGAAGCGCGCACGCTGGCCGATGTCATCGGCGGCGCGGACGTGTTTCTGGGACTGTCGGCAGCAGGAGTGCTGAAGCCGGAACTCCTGAAGGAAATGGCCGAAAAGCCGCTCATTCTGGCGCTCGCCAACCCTAACCCCGAGATCATGCCGGAACTCGCGCGCGCCGCCCGCGCCGACGCCATGATCTGCACAGGCCGTTCCGATTTTCCCAATCAGGTCAACAACGTACTGTGCTTTCCTTACATTTTCCGTGGCGCACTCGACTGCGGCGCGAGCGCGATCAACGAGGAAATGAAGATGGCCGCGGTGCGTGCCATCGCAGCACTTGCCCGCGAAGAACCATCGGACGTCGCGGCGCGCGCCTATTCGGGCGAAACGCCGATTTTCGGTCCTGATTTCCTGATCCCTTCCCCCTTCGACCCGCGCCTCATCCTGCGCATCGCGCCAGCGGTCGCGCAGGCAGCGCACGATACCGGCGTTGCGACAAGGCCCATCGAGGACATGGCTGCCTATGTCGACCGGCTGAACCGCTTCGTGTTCCGCTCCGGCCTTGTCATGAAGCCGGTCTTCGAAGCAGCAAGGATCGCGCCTGCCAAGCGCGTCATCTTTGCGGATGGCGAAGACGAGCGCGTGATGCGCGCCGCACAAGTCGTGATCGAGGAAGGCATCGCCAAGCCGATCCTCGTCGGGCGTCCGAACGTCATCGACGTGCGCCTGCGCCGTCATGGCCTGAAGATTGAGATCGGCAAAGATTTCGAGCTCATCAACCCGGAAGACGATCCGCGCTACCGCGACTATGTCGATCTGCTGATCGAGCTCGGCGGTCGCCGCGGCGTGACGCAGGAAGCCGCGCGCACAATGGTCCGCACCAACAACACGGTCATTGCTGCACTCGCCGTCAAGCGCGGCGATGCGGATGCGATGATCTGCGGGTTGGAAGGCCGGTTCGAGCGCCATCTGCGAAATGTCGCGCTCATCATCGGCCGTCGCGCCGGCGTTTCGGATCGCGATCTTTCGGCGTTGTCGATGCTGATTTCAGCGCGCGGCGTGACGTTCTTCACCGACACCTACGTCACCGTCGATCCGACAGCCGAGGAAATCGTCGAAATGACGATCCTTGCGGCAGAAGAAATCACCCGCTTCGGCATCGAGCCAAAGGCAGCGCTGCTTTCGCACTCGAATTTCGGATCGCGCGATTCCGCAAGCGCCATGAAAATGCGCCGTGCTGCGGAAATGCTGAAAGAAATCGCGCCAGATCTGCAAAGCGATGGCGAAATGCATGGTGATTCTGCTCTTTCCGAGACCTTGCGGCACCGTGTATTCCCGCATTCGGCGATCAAGGGCGAAGCGAATTTGCTGGTTTTCCCGAATCTGGATTCCGCAAACATCGCGCTGACGACCACCAAGCAGATGCTGGACGCGCTGCATGTCGGCCCTATCCTGCTCGGCACCGACAAGCCTGCCCACATCCTCACGCCGTCCGTGACCTCGCGCGGCATCGTCAATATGACCGCCCTTGCGGTAGTCGAAGTTGCGAACAAGGCGCAGGCGATCGCGGCACTCCCTTCCGAAAGGAAGGGTTACTAACAGCTAGGCTGCGCATCGTAGCAAAGGCTTAACCGTCATCCCGCTAGGCTTTCGAAATCGAATTGAAAGTCTGCGGGAGAAGGTATGTCTGTGAAACTGATGGCGACAATTGCGATCTCGGCTGCGGTCTTCGCCGTTCCGGTGGAATCGCGTGCTGCCGGAACGGACTGCCGCCAGATCGAGGTGCAGCTCACCTCGGCAAACACGACTTCCACACGGCAGAACGATCTTCTGCGCCTGCGCGCAGCAGCGCGTGAAGCATCCTGCGACCAAGCGTTGTATGGCGAACGCGTGGCGACCTGCGCACGCTTGAATGCGCAAATTGCGGAAGTCCAGAACAGCATCGAAACGCTGGTCACGCAGCCTGCAACCGATCTCGATGCCCTGGCAGCGATAAATAATTGCCGTTCCACCGATCAGATCGTAGCGGGCAGCACCGACAACAAGCGTCTGATCAAGGAAATCTTCGGCGACAATCCGGAGAACGGCAGCGGTCGCGTCATGCATGTGCTGAACGCTTCCGCAGACACGTCCGCCAAGCCAAAAAGCAGCATCGAGATCATGCCGGAACAGAGCGCTGTTTCGTCGCCGTCATTCGTTCATCCCGAAGGTGAACAAAAGGCCGCGCCTCAGGAAGCTGCGCCGCAAAGTCCGTTGCGCGCAATAGACCCGGACCGGCCTGTCAGGATCGTCGGGCCAACTTTCCTTCCCGATCCTGCAGAAAGCATGATCGAAAAAGGCCCGTCCAGAAGCACCAATTAAGGCGTCCTTGCCGATCTTTAAGGCCGGCGTGCCAGCGCGGCTTCGCGCCCCAGAAGCGGCAGCAAATCCGCGAGCTCCGGCCCGGATGACAGGCCGGTAAGCGCCAGCCTCAAAGGCATGAAAAGACCTTTGCCCTTGCGCTTGGTTTCGCTCTTCACAATGTCCGTCCATTCCTTCCAGACAGTCACCCCCCAAGGCTCTTCTGGCAGAAGATCGAAGGCCGTGTTCAGGAACTCTGTATCCGCCTCGTCGAATTCCGGCTTTTCCGCCGGGCCGTCACGCAGGATTTTCCACCACTGCGCGGCATCCGAAAGCTTTTCGACATTGCCGCGAACGGCCAGCCAGAATGGCTCGGCGCTCTCGCCCGAAATGCCATGCGCGATCAGCCGGTCCCGCGCTTCCTCAAATGGCATATTGTGAAGGATCGTCTTGTTCAGGAGGATCAGATCGGCGGGATCGAATTTCGAAGCTGATTTCGACGTCGCCGCCGGATCGAATTTTTCGGCAAGCGCCGTCAGATTTGCGGCGGCTGCGACATTCTCCGAAGTGCCGATCAGCACGGCCAGTGACGCGACCGACATCGGCTCGATGCCAGCTTCGCGAAGCCCGCTGACCGAAAGCGCGCCTGTTCTTTTGGAAAGCCCCTCGCCTGAAGCAGTCGTCAGAAGATTATGATGGCCGAAAACCGGCGGCTCTGCGCCAAGCGCCTTGAACAGCGCAATCTGCACACCCGTATTGGTGACATGATCGTCGCCGCGAATGACGTGGGTGACGCCGAAATCGATGTCGTCCACGACGGAAGGCAATGTGTAGAGATAAGTGCCGTCTTCGCGCACCAGAACAGGATCCGACAGCGACGCCAGATCGACCATTTCATCGCCGCGAACGAGATCTTTCCAATGGACTTCGGTGCGCTGCATCTCCATCGGGTCGGACGTGAAATTGGGCAGCAGGAAGCGCCAATGCGGCTTGCGCCCGCCAGCTTCCAGCTCAGCCTTCTCATCATCTGTCAGCGCCAGGGCCTCGCGGCCATAGACCGGCGGCAGCTTGCGCGAAAGCCGCACCTTGCGGCGCAGTTCGAGCTCGTCCAGCGTCTCGTAGCATGGGTAAAGCAAGCCCGCTGCTTTGAGCTTTTCAACGGCAGCATCGTATTTGTCGAAGCGGCGCGACTGATAGTCTACCTCATCGGGAAACACGCCGAGCCAATGCAGATCGTAGAGGATCGCGTCGGCATATTCCTGCTTGGAGCGCAGAATATCGGTATCGTCGAAGCGTTGTATGAAACGGCCGCCGTTTTTTACCGCAAACAGCCAGTTGAACAGGGCTGTGCGTGTATTTCCGATATGGATATTTCCGGTCGGCGAAGGGGCAAAACGAACTGTTACAGTCATGATTGCCGCGTATCCGATGAACAAGGCGTTGGCAAGGCAAGTTTAACGCCGAAATGCCTTCATTTCCTAGGCCTGTGCCGCCACCGCGATCCCGTTGCGCAACCGGACTTTCCTCGACACATGAATCATCAGGACCGATATGGCGAGGCAATAAAAACCCATGACGATGATCTGAGCCGGATAGCTGACCCCGGCATCGATCAGGAAGCCGGTGAGACCCGGCCCGGCAGCCGACGCGAATACCATGGCTGAAACGACCAGCGCGCGGATGGAACCCAGATGGCCTAGCCCGTAGATTTCGGGCCATACGGCACCGAAAAGCGTCGTGGAAAGCCCGTTGGAGATGCCGAGCAGCGCCATAAAGGCAAAGACGCTCCATTGCGCCTCAAACCCGCCCAACACGAAGCAGGCAAGGCCAAGCGGCAGAAGAACGATCGGCAGCAGGCTGACCCCGGAAAATCTGTCGATCAACTGGCCGGAAACAAGCGTGAAAGCCGTGTTGACCAAGGCCGAAACGATAAAGGACGCTGCGAACAATTCCAGCGACCAGCCTCTGATTTCGACCAGATAGACCTGATTGAAGAAGATGGTGGTGACGATGAAGCCCGGCGCCATGACGCCAAGCATCGCCAGATAGAAAATTGGGTCGCGCAGCACTTCGGCCCGCGTCCAATCACGCGCATCCACAATGCGCGGCGACGGGTCAGTGTTACGCCTCTCCCGATTGACCGATACAAGCAAGAAAGTGAGCGGAAGCGCGACGAGAACCAATGCAGCCGCGGCGACCAGCCAGCCATTGCGCCAGCCGATGATGCCGGCAAGCGTGACGAAGCAGATCGGAAACAGCGCGTCACCTGCGTTGTGACCAAGAACGACGACCGAAAGCGCGCGCCCGCGCTGCGCCGCAAACCAGCGGGCAATGGCCGTATAGGCATTGTGGGTCATCATTCCCTGGCCGAAAAGACGCAGGAGGTAGATCGCGACAAAAAGGAAGAACAGGTTTTGCGAAAACGCCATCAGGCATGCTGCGAATGCCAGCATCGGCACGATAAAAAGCGTGACCCGCCCGACGCTGTGCCGATCGACGATCTGGCCGAGACGCGGCAGCGTCAGGGCGCTGAGAAGCGTCGCAGCCATATAGAGCGAGCCGAAGCCGCCATGCGTCAGGCCATATTCTTCGCGGATATGACCGGCAGAAAGCGAGATGAATGACGTTTGCCCCACCGTCGAAAAGAAGGTGAGCAGCATTCCGCCGCCGAGCCAGCGCGCGTTCTCGCGGATGAACGAAAAGAAAGCCTTCATCGGCGCGATGTTCTCTCGAAACGCATATACATGCCGTCGGTGGACGTCTTGAAGCCGAACTGCTCATAGAGCTTGTGGGCGTCGCCGGTGCGCAGGCTCCAGTAGGAAACATCGGCAAGTTCGGGATGGTCGAGCAGCGCGGCGATCAGTTTCTTGCCGACGCCCTTGCCGCGCAGTTCGGGCCAGACGATCACATCGCTGAGATAGGCGAAATAGGCGCGATCGGTGATCGCACGGCCGAAACCGACCTGCTTGCCATCGAGAAAAGCCGCGACACAAACCGAGTTCTTGAACGCGCGGGCATGGCCCTCATCGGTGCGATCTGCGCCCCAATAGCTCGCCTTGAGCTGTTCCGAAGTCGCCTGAAAGTCGATGCGGGACGTATCAAGGCTGATTTCGATTTCGCTCATTTTCTTTTCAAGCCAATGACTTAGGTGCGGTCCCTGAATCTGTTTGTGATCGGGTAACGGCGATCACGTCCAAAATTCTTCTTGGTTATCTTCACGCCCGGCGCTGCCTGACGCCTTTTGTATTCGGCTATGTAAAGCAGGTGCTCGATGCGATGCACCGTTTCGCGGTTGTGGCCGCGTGCAACGATGTCATCGACGCCCATCTCGTTTTCGACCAGGCATTCCAGAATGTCGTCAAGCACCGGATAAGGCGGCAGCGAATCCTGATCGGTCTGGTTTTCGCGCAACTCGGCGGACGGCGCCTTGTCGATGATGTTTGCAGGGATCACCTCGCCAGAAGGCCCAAGCGCGCCCGGCGGCACGGTCGTATTGCGCCAGCGCGAGATCGCATAGACCTGCATCTTGTAGAGGTCCTTGATCGGGTTGAACCCGCCATTCATGTCGCCATAAAGCGTCGCATAGCCAACCGACATTTCCGACTTGTTGCCGGTCGTCACGACCATCGAACCGAATTTGTTGGAAATCGCCATCAGGATCGTGCCGCGCGCACGGCTTTGCAGATTTTCCTCGGTAATGCCTTCTTTGGTGCCCTCGAAAAGCTGCGTCAGCGCATGTGAAAAACCTTCGACCGGCTCATGGATAGGCACGATGTCGTAGCGGCAGCCCAGCGCACGCGCGCAGTCCTCGGCGTCTTTCAGCGAATCCTTCGACGTATAGCGATACGGCATCATGACCGCGCGCAAACGCTCTTCACCCAGCGCATCGACGGCAAGTGCTGCGCAAATCGCCGAATCGATGCCACCTGAAAGGCCAAGCACGACATTCTTGAAGCCGTTTTTGTTGACGTAGTCGCGAAGCCCCAGCATGCAGGCGCGGTAATCCGCCTCTTCCTTTTCCGGGATTTTCGACATCGGGCCGTCAACGCATGCCCAGCCTTGAGGGCCACGTTTCCAAGTCGTTACAACGACCGCTTCCTCGAACTGGCTCATCTGGAAGGCCAGCGTCTTGTCCGCCGAAATCGCGAAGGATGCGCCGTCGAAAATCAGTTCGTCCTGGCCGCCAAGCTGGTTTGCATAAAGCAGCGGCAGGCCGGTTTCGATGACCTGCTTGATCGCGATCTGGTGGCGCACATCCACCTTGCAGCGATAATAGGGCGAGCCATTGGGAACGAGCAGGATTTCCGCGCCGCTCTCGGCCAGCGTTTCGCAAACGCCGAGTTCGCCCCAAATGTCCTCGCAGATCGGAAGACCAAGCCGAACGCCGCGAAAATTCACCGGCCCCGGCATTTCGGGTGCTGCCTGAAAGACGCGCTTCTCGTCGAATTCGCCATAATTCGGCAGATCGATCTTGTAGCGCTCTGCGATGATCTTGCCCGCATCCGCGATGACAATCGAATTGTGCACTCCGCTTTTGCGCTTCAGCGGCGTTCCCATGATAACGCCCGGCCCGCCATCGGCGGTTTCTTCCGCAAACTCCTGCACGGCCTTTTCGCAGGCCGAAAGAAACGCGGGTTTCAGCACCAGATCTTCCGGCGGGTAGCCTGCGATGAACAGCTCGGTGAACAGCACCAGATCGGCACCGGCGCGGGCGGCATCCGCCCTCGCCTCGCGCGCTTTGGCGAGATTGCCGGCGATGTCACCGACTATCGGGTTAAGCTGGGCGACAGCAATGCGAAGGACGTCGGGTGCGGCAGGTTTTTTGGTCATGAAATCGGTTTAGCGCGGGTCGCTTTTTCGGGCAATGGTGATCCTTTGTGCCACTGACGGTTGCCGTAAAAGCCTGCTTCAAATTCGCCCGATCCTGTGTCTCTTATGGAGTTGCCGCACCAAGAATTGAACGGAGCAGGTTCATGCAGCAGAAAATCAGTAAAACGGTCGCAGATCTCGCCAAACGCTGGCTGCGACGGGCCGAGGAAGATCTGACAGAATCGGAAAGCCGCGTCTTGAAAAGCGCGCTGGAACGGCGCTCGTTGACGAAAAACGCTTTCACGGCGCATGAAACATCCCGCTCGTTTGGCGCGCGGACTGCGGACGGTATCGCGCGCATCGGCGGTTCATGGGGCTTCATCCTCTCTTTTCTTGCGTTTCTGGTCGTATGGACGATCGGAAACACGATCCTTCTCGGCCGCGAGATTTTCGACCCCTACCCGTTCATTTTCCTCAATCTTCTGCTGTCGATGCTGGCGGCGATACAGGCACCGATCATCATGATGTCGCAAAACCGT
This sequence comes from Foliimonas ilicis, assembly GCF_039939195.1. Classification (NCBI taxonomy): domain Bacteria; kingdom Pseudomonadati; phylum Pseudomonadota; class Alphaproteobacteria; order Hyphomicrobiales; family Phyllobacteriaceae; genus Foliimonas; species Foliimonas ilicis. The sequence continues at coordinate 22,835 of NZ_JBDUUH010000004.1, forward strand.
CAGGCCGAACGTGACCGCACGGATGCAGCCCATGATTACGAGGTGAATTTGAAGGCCGAAATCGAGATCATGGCGCTGCACGAGAAATTCGACGAAATCCGCTTTCAGGAAATCCTTCTGATGCGCAATCAGATCGAAGAACTCACATCGACGCTGAAACGCATGGAAACGCTGCTTGCGGCCAAAACGTCACAAGCATGACGCACACGATCCATTTCCTGATCGAGAAATACGGCCTGTTCGCAGTTTTCCTCGGCTGTATCGCTGAAGGCGAGAGCGTCGCGATACTGGGCGGCTTTTTCGCTCACCAGAAACTCTTCATACCCTGGCAGACATGGGCCAGTGCCGCAGGAGGAGCTTTTCTGGGCGATTTCCTGATGTTTATGGCTGGCCGCCGCTTTGCCGATCATCCGCGCATCCGAAAATTGCGCGACACGCCGGGCTTCGAACACGCCTTCACGCTGGTTGAAAAGCACCCGAACCTGTTCGTCCTGCTAAATCGCTATGTCTACGGGTTTCGCGCGGTCGGCGGCGTCGCCGCGGGACTGTCGAACATACCCATCTACCGGTTTGTCATCCTCAACGGCATAAGCTCCATCATATGGGCCTCGCTGTTTTGCGGTCTGGGCTATGTTTTCGGGCTCGGCGCAGAACAGATCGTCGGTCAGGCACTGCTCAGACATGAAAAGCTTCTGATCGGTCTGGCAATCGGCCTTATCGCTGCTGGCACAGGATGGTTCGCCGCGCATCATTTCGCGAAGAAAAGGCGCGCATAATAATCAGATGGGGAAACCCAGCACGCGCTCTACCAGCGCCAGACTCCATACGCCGGCGGCAAGAATGGCGGCAATCAGCACCGCAAGCGAGCCGCAATCCTTGGCAAGCTGAATATCGACGTGGAACTCGCGGGAGACTGCGTTGCAAGCGGCCTCGATGCCGGTGTTCAGCACCTCGACCAGAATCACCACCAGGATCGCCGCGATCAGCAACGCATAGCCACGCCAACTGGTCGACAAAAACCAGCCCACAGGCAATGCAAGCGCAAGCAATATCACTTCCTGCTGGAAGGCCTTTTCGCTGCGCGACAATCTCATGAATGCCCGCACCGAGTTTTGAAACGCTTTTATCAGCCGGTCCATCAGGCCACTCCGAATCACGGCAAGGATTTTCCTCGCCTGCCGATCGTTTGAAACAACTATGTGACAATTGCCAGAGGACGGCTCATTCTTCCGCAACAGGAACGTTTGGCGTGGATCTGTCGAATTGCGGCAACCCATCGCATATTTCGTAGAAATCCCCCTTGTCCGCTACGAAAATATGGCATTCGCTGCGCAATTCGGACGGATTTTCGAAGGCACCGGCCATAATGGAAATCTTGGAGCTGTCATTGCGTTTCCAGAAAAGTGCTGATCCGCAAATCGAGCAGAATCCGCGACGAGCAAAATCCGATGCGGCATACCAGGTGACTTTTTCCAGACCAGAAATCTGAATGTTCTCGTCTTCAATGTCGGTTGCAGCGTAATAAAGCCCCGTCTGCTTGCGGCATTGCGAACAGTGACAGTAAACGATGCCCCGCAAACTCCCGCTTGTCTTGAATTTTACAGAACCGCAATTGCAGGATCCCGAATTTGAAGCGCTCAAAATTATCTCCTATCTGCAATTAAAAACCCATTGAACTTGAAACATTTTTTCAAATTGAGCTGCGGGATGAAAAGCTTTCGCTTCAAGCTTCTAGTCTACGAATTGCTATAGTTTTTTCGATCTCAAGCAATTAAGAAAACTTTAGCGTAAGAAGATATACGTTTGATCAGTTGAAGATATGGGGGCTCGATCTTCGTGACTGTGTATGATGCAACACGCGTTTTGTTCTGCTCGGCAAGGCACCGCATTGCTCGGTTGCCGCAAGCTATGCGAGCAGAACCCCCGGTAATGGCGAATTGAGGCTTCATGCAACCGGCAAAGCCCCAGACCGATCAGCCGACCGACATTGCATCGAGCGTCGTCGCCGCCATGCGTCAACTCGGCGTGATGGGAATTCCTCAAAACTACGAGATTTTCTACGAAGCCCTCACCGGCTCCAACCCGGCGCTGAGCATGGATGTCGTGTCTCTGAGCGCGCGGCCCAGCCAGGCGGAAATCGACGCGATCGGCCAAAAATATTTCGCCCATCATCATCAGCACAATCTGGTCGATCAGGCGCGCGAAGTTCTCGCCAAGGAGCTTGAGGACATTGCCGGCCTGCTGCGCTCCGAGCGCAACCATATCGAGAAATACGGCAAGATACTCGACGAGACCTCGTCCGGCCTCGGCACTCGCAGCATGTCTCAGGAATTGCTGCAGAAGGTAGCTGGCGCCATGTCCGCCGCCACGACATCGACGATCGATCACGGCCGGCAGGTCGCCAACGCATTGAGCGACAAGTCTGCGGAACTCGAAAGCGTCAAATCGAAGCTGGAAGAATACAAGAAGCTCGCCGATACCGACCCGTTGACCCAAATTCCAAACAGACGAGCCTTCGACAAAGAGATAGCGCGCATCTACGATTCCAAGAAGGACGTGATGTTCAAGGCGTTGATCCTGGCCGATATCGACCGTTTCAAGAACATCAACGATCGCTATGGCCACCCGGTCGGCGACCGGATCATCCAGATGATCGCGGAAATCTTCCGCACGAGCATTCTGAAAAACATGTTCGTCGCGCGCACCGGCGGCGAGGAATTCGCACTCATCGCGGAAGGCTTGAGCGAAGACGCGACCTTCGAGATCGCAGAACGCATCAGGCTGCTGATCGAGCAAACGGCGTTCACCAATACGCAAGCCGGGGTCGATTACGGCCCTGTCACTATTTCGATGGGTGTCTGCATGGCATCGGAGGCAAATGGCGCCGACGAGCTTTATGCGCAGGCAGACCGTGCGCTCTACCGTTCGAAAGTCCTTGGCCGCAACAAGGTGACACGTTTCTCCACCCTGCCCAGCTCAGGCCCGAAAAACTGGCTTCTTTATAAAAAGGACTGAACGCAGTCCTCTGAATGCAAAAAGCGGCTGCCTTTCGACAGCCGCTTTTTTGTTTGTCGCGGAAGCCGTTCAGGCTCCCTGAGCATAACTTACAGATTGACGACCTTCTTTTCCGTTGCCCCGACCTGCTTCTTCAGAAGGTCGGAAACGAGGAAAGCGAGTTCGATCGCCTGATCGGCATTGAGGCGCGGATCGCAATGCGTGTGGTAGCGATCCTGAAGCTCCTCGGCCGTAATGGCGCGCGCGCCGCCGGTGCATTCGGTAACATTCTTGCCCGTCATCTCGATGTGAATGCCGCCCGGATGGGTGCCTTCTGCGCGATGAACGTCGAAGAACGTCTGAACTTCCTTCAAAATGCGATCGAAAGGCCGCGTCTTGAAGTTGGCCGCGGTGATCGTGTTGCCATGCATCGGATCGCAGGACCAGACGACCTTGCGGCCTTCGCGCTGCACGGCGCGAATGAGCTTTGGCAGATGATCGTCCACCTTGTCTGCACCGAAACGGGCGATCAGCGTAAGACGGCCCGCCTCATTTTCCGGGTTCAGTTTGTCGATCAGTTCGATCAGATTATCCGGCGTCAACGACGGTCCGCATTTCAGGCCGAGCGGGTTCTTGATGCCACGGCAATATTCGATATGCGCATGGTCGGCCTGACGTGTACGATCGCCGATCCAGATCATGTGGCCCGACGTCGCATACCAGTCGCCCGAGGTGGAATCGACGCGGGTCAGCGCCTCTTCGTAGCCGAGCAGCAGCGCTTCGTGGCTGGTGTAGAAATCCGTCTCGCGAAGCGCGAAATTGTTTTCCGACGTAATGCCCACCGCGCGCATGAAATCCATGGTTTCGGTGATGCGATTTGCCAGCGCCTGATATTTTTCACCCTGCGGGCTGTCCGACACGAAGCCGAGCATCCACTGGTGGACGTTTTCCAGATTGGCATAACCGCCCTGCGCGAAAGCGCGCAGAAGGTTGAGCGTCGCAGCCGACTGGCGGTAAGCCATTTCCTGGCGCGCCGGGTCCGGCACGCGCGACTTCTCGTCGAACTCGATGCCGTTGATGATGTCGCCACGATAGCTCGGAAGCGTCACGTCGCCCTTGGTTTCGTTGTCCGAAGAGCGCGGCTTGGCGAACTGGCCCGCAATGCGACCAACCTTAACGACAGGCTGTGAGCCTGCGAAGGTGAGAACGACGGACATCTGGAGGAACACGCGGAAAAAGTCGCGGATATTGTCCGCGCCATGTTCCGCAAAGCTTTCGGCGCAATCGCCGCCCTGAAGCAGGAAAGCTTCGCCGTTCGCGACCTGAGCCAATTGTTTCTTTAGCTTGCGCGCCTCACCTGCAAAAACGAGCGGCGGAAACGTTGCAAGACGCGCTTCCGTTTCCCGCAAAGCAGCTTCGCTGGGATAAGCCGGAACCTGCTGGATTGGCTTGGCTCTCCAAGAATTCGGCGACCATTTCGTCATCGCAACACCCAATTTCTAGCAACGGGCACTTCGCCCCAACCGCCCAACATGGACGGGAACGCGGCTCTATACCGCAAGCGACCCGACTATTCCACCCCGCGAAGGCAGTTTCAGGACTGCTCGACCCGTTTGCCGTTTTTCACCGTGTAGGTCGGCTTATACATCGTCACGAGTTCTTCGGCAGCCGTCGGGTGAACCGCCATCGTCGCGTCGAAGTCCTCCTTGGTCAGTTTCGCTTTCAGCGAAATGCCCAAAAGCTGCGCCATTTCCCCTGCATCGGGTCCGAGAATATGCGCACCGACGACGCGCCGGCTCGCCGCATCCACGACGAGTTTCATCAGCATTCGCTCATCGCGTCCGGCCAGCGTGTTGCGCATCGGCTTGAAGGACGCGCGATAGATTTCCAGTGCGTCGTATTTCTTTGCCGCATCGTCTTCCGAAAGGCCAACAGTGCCGATTTCCGGCTGCGAAAACACCGCCGTCGGAATGCAGTCATGGTCCGGCTTGGTCGGATTGTTCCTGAAAGCGGTTTCGACGAAGCACATGGCTTCATGGATCGCTACCGGCGTAAGCTGCACACGGTTCGTGACGTCGCCGACCGCCCATATGTTATCGACATTCGTGCGCGAAAACTCATCGACCTCGATCGCACCGGTTACATCGGTTTTCACACCGACATCTTCCAGGCCCAGATTGCTGGTGTTGGGCGCACGCCCGATCGCCAGCATATGCTGGCCAACCGTCAGCACCTCGCCTCCGGTGATCGTCACGTCGAGGCGGCCATCGTCGCGCTTTTCAACCTTCTTGGCGACGGACTGGCAGATGATGCGTATGCCCTTCTTCTCCATCGCTTCATGAAGCGATTTGCGAAGGTCCATGTCGAAGCGGCCGAGAATCTCAAGTCCGCGATAGATCAGCGTCGTCTTGACGCCCAATCCATGAAAAATATTGGCGAATTCGACGGCGATGTAGCCGCCGCCCTCGATGCTGATCGCGCGCGGAAGTTCCTGCAGATCGAACGCCTCGTTGGAGGAAATGCAATGCTCATGGCCTGGCAGCGATTTGTGCTCGCTCGGCCAACCGCCGGTCGCGATCAATATCTGATCCGCGGTGACAGTGCGGTTTTCGGCTTCGAGCCTGATCGTGTGACTGTCCACCAATACGGCGCGTGTGCGGAACACCGTGCCGCCTGCCCCCTGAACACCGCCCTGATAAAGCCCTTCAAGCCGCGCGATCTCGCGATCCTTGTTGGCGACGAGCGTCTTCCAGTCGAATATCGAAGGTCCGACTTCCCAGCCATAGCCCGCCGCATCCTCGAAATGCTCGGCAAACTGTGAGGCGTAGACGTAGAACTTTTTCGGTACGCAGCCGCGAATGACGCATGTGCCACCGAAACGGAACTCTTCGGCTATCGCGACCCGCTTGCCCAATGCAGCACTTACCCTTGCTGCGCGAACGCCGCCGGAACCGCCGCCAATGACGAAAAGATCGTAATCGTACTCGGCCATATCAGTCTCCAAGGGTTGGTGCGTACGCACCGCATTTATGCAAGTCGCTGCAAGAAGAAAAGCCCGGCACTTGGCCGGGCTTTGAAAAGGCATATAGCGAAAGCGCGATTACTGCTGCGGAGCCGTTGGCGCAGCCGGAGTTGGCATTTCCGGAGCAGGAACGGACTGACCGCCTGCCGCCGACAGCGTCTTGCCAACTTCTTCGGCCAGATCGCGTGCAACGCCGCGCTGCCAGATTTCGGCAGCCTTTTGAACTTCGCGCGAGACGATTGGGCCGTCAGCGATAAGCTTCTTGCCCGGCTCGGAGTTGTAGAACGCCGCGATTGCCTTCAGATCGTCGATCGGGAAAACGCGCGCATAAGCGAGGGCTGCTTCGCGCTCGAGGTCCGAGCGGCGCGCTGCCAGCGCAAGTGTTTTCTCGTCGACCGTCGAGGTGACCAGCGCCTGCATGTCCGGGTTCTTCTGGATCAACTGGCTCTTCAGTGCGGCTGCAGCCTGCGGAAGAACGCCATCATAGAAGTCGGTTGCGTTGATTGCATCGACGGCTTGACGTGCGGCCTGAAGATGATCTGGCGCGATTTCCTGCGAAAAGGCGGGCGAAGACAGCGCAATGATTGCCGTAGCAGCGAATGCTGCAGCGAGACGATTTGCGCGATAGACCAGCGTCATGATGGATTGAACTCCCTGTTTATTCGGCGGCGTAAACGGTTTCTATACCGTTCTCGCCTGCCACGATCGCGACATTTGCAAGACCCAGAAATAGACCGTGCTCGACAACTCCCGGTATGGCGTGAAGAGCATCCGAAAGCGCTCTTGTATCTGGAATGCGGCCAAAAGATGCATCGACAATGAAATGACCGCCGTCTGTAACAAATGGCTGGCCCTCCGTCATCCTCAATGTGAGCGGACCGGAAAGTCCAAGCGAATCGGCGGCGCGCGCGATGGCGATTTCGGTGGATTTCAGGCCGAACCGATTGACCTCGATGGGAAGCGGAAACTGCCCGATCGTCTGCACCAGCTTGGATTTGTCGGCAATGACGATCATACGCTCGGATGCCGCGGCAACGATCTTTTCGCGCAGCAATGCCCCGCCTCCGCCCTTGACCAGCGTCAAATGCGGATCGACCTCGTCGGCTCCGTCAATCGTCAGGTCGAGTTCTGGCAGATCGTCCAGCGACGAAAGCGGAACGCCAAGCTGCATGCACAAGGCTGCCGTGCGCTCGGACGTCGGAACGCCGATGATCTTCATGCCGGTCGCGATCTTTTCGGCCAACAGTTTTACGAACTCTTCCGCTGTCGATCCGGTGCCGATGCCGAGCCGCATTCCGCTCGACACATGGTCGAGTGCCGCCCGCGCTGCCTCGACCTTCAATGCTTTTGGGTCCATGAAATTCTTGATCTGCCCTTTTGAAACGGATGCGCTCCTAACATTTTTGCGGGCACTGGCATAGACCTTATGCATTGCTTGCGAGGCTTTACGCCTTTAATCAGGGGCGAAACCAGTTGCGGGAGAAACCATGCAAAGACCCATCATCGTGTTCGATCTGGACGGAACGCTCGTCAACACGGCGCCCGATTTGCTGGACAGCCTCAACCACATTCTGGAATCAGGCGGGCTGGTCCCTGCCGAATCTGCCGGCTTTCAACGCTTCGTCGGCCATGGCGGACGCGTTATGATCGAACGGGCCTATGCAGCACAGAACAAGGCGCTGGAAAAGGCCGAGCATGACCGGCTCTTTGATCTTTTCATCGAACATTATGGCGCGAACATCCCCGGAAAATCGCTGCCCTATCCGGGCGTACTCGACGCTTTGGAGAATTTCGAAAAGGCCGGCTATCTGATGGCCGTCTGTACGAACAAGACCGAAGCGCTGTCGCGCCTGATTATCGACGCGTTGGGAATGAACCATTATTTCGCAGCGATTTGCGGGGCGGACACGTTCGATTTCCGCAAGCCCGACCCGCGCCATCTGCTGGAAACGATCAAAATGGCCAATGGCGATCCGTCGCGCGCTGTCATGGTCGGCGATTCCCAGACAGACATCGACACGGCAAAGGCTGCGGGCATTCCGGTCGTTGCCGTCGATTTTGGCTATACGGACCGTCATGTGCGGGAATTCGAGCCGTCGAAAGTCATTTCGCATTTCGATGAACTGACGCTGGAACTTGCTGAAAGTCTCATCCGCTCGGCGGCAGCGTAAAACACCCAAACCACGGCTTGACTTGGCCAAGGGCGGACCATTATATCGCGGCTCGCTTGACCTCCAGTTTCAAGCGGGCGCGTAGCTCAGCGGGAGAGCATTCGCTTCACACGCGAAGGGTCACAGGTTCAATCCCTGTCGCGCCCACCATTTTCCAACGATACTTGCTGTTCTACCTTTTCCGCAGGCGCCCGTGTCGCCTCGACCCGCACAATGGCGTCGCTCAGCTTCGTGTCGCGGTCATAGACATCGCCGAAATATTCGACCTGTCCCGCCGCATTCGGCCATGCGGTGAAGTAAGCGATATAGACGGGTATCTTGCGTGTAACCTTCTCGCCCGAATGCCCCTGCTTCAGCTTCTGCGCAACATGCTCGACCGTCGAGCCCAGAACGGCAGCCGCCATGCCGCGCGGGTCCTGAAGGCGCACGCAGCCATGGCTGAAGGCGCGTGAATCGCGATCGAACAGCGCCTTCTGCGGCGTGTCGTGCATATAGATCGCATGCTTGTTGGGGAACATGATCTTCAACTCGCCCAGCGCATTCGCCTCGCTCGGCGCCTGGCGCACATTGAACGGCACCCTGCCGCCATACTGGCTCCAGTTGATCGCCGAAGACGGAATGCGCTTGCCCTTCGAATCCGTGACTTCATAGCCCGAACGGTCAAGATAACCGGGATCGTTGCGCAGGCGCGGCAGCATTTCGTTGACGATGATCGACTGCGGCACGCCCCAATACGGGTTGTATTCCACCCGGTCGATCTCGTCGTAGAAGAAGCTGGTCTGGTTGGATGTCTTGCCAATGACCGTGCGCGTCTTCAGCTTTTCCTGGCCGTCCTCGATATAGCTGGCCGTGAATGCCGGCTGATTGATGAAGACATGTGTCGCGCCCAGATCCGAAGGCATCCAGCGAAGCTGCTCCATCGCATTGGAGACTTTCAGAAGCTTGTCAGCCTTGGAGGTTCCCGCAACCTCGGAAACGGTGCGCGGGCCGATCACGCCATCGGCCTTCAAGCCTTCTTTTTTCTGAACCGCCTTGATCAGCGGGATCAGTTCGTCCGCGTAGAGTTCGCTGGTTCCGAAACGGGTCAGCGTATCGCTGAATTCCTGACGCTCGGTCTCGTCGAGATCGCGCGAGATCAATTGCAGGAGTTTGGGAAGCTCCGCACTCGTCTGGCCGGGCTTCAGAAGCAGCTTCGCATCGACGATGATGTCGTTCTCCGCACTTTTGCGAAGCGCATCGAATTCGCGATGCAAGGCCTTGTAGGCGTCATTCTGCGGCGCGCGTGAATCGAGGAACGCCGCAACGTCGTCAGCACCCGAGACCGCCTTCAGGACAGCCGGAAAATCGATCTTCTTGGCGGGAAAGTCGTAATAGCCGGAGATGCGGTTCGGATCGATCCGGCCACCCTCGATGTCACGGACATAGCGCAATATTTTCGCCGACAGGATCATCTCGAAACGGATGGCGGCATTGCGCTTGGCCGTGTCGTCCTGATCGTTAGCTGCCAGTTCGGGTATGGATACGCTGTAATCGGCAGGGTTCAGCCCGTGGCTGGCCGCTTGTGAAAGCGCTTCGATGGCATCGGCGGCGCGCGCATTGGGCACACCGTCCGTTACCCAGATGAATCCCGGCTCAGCCGCATAATAATCGGTCAGCGCCTTGCCCAGATCCTTCTCCGCGAGAAGCTCGAACCCGTCGAGACCGGCGAGCGCATCGGGAAAATTAATACCGTTCATCGGCGGGCCGAATGCCGCGTTCTGCGGCCTGTCGGTCAGCACCGTGAAATCCACGCGCTGCAAGGCATCGGCCTTGTAGGTGTAGTAGGCTGGTGCGGATATTTTCTTTATCGGCGCGGCAGCACTACTACGCACAGCAGTCTTCTGCTTGCGTGTCGGCGCCGCTGGCGGTGGCGGAAATTCAGCGCGTTGCGCGCGTTTCACGCCGCCGCCGAAAAGCCCTTCGAACAGGCCCTGCGCATTGGCAGAAGGAACACCGAGCGTCAGCGAAGCTGCGAGAGCAAGCAGAGTGAGGGCGGTTGCATTCTTGCGGATCGTCATCGGTCACCCTCTTTGGCCAGAATACGCCAACATCCTGAACGTGTATTCGGGATGCCTCTTCGCGCAAGGCGAATGTATGGCGTGAGCGTAACGATTCATACCGATTCCATTAAGGTTCCATTAATCCTGCGGAACTGTTGCACAACTGCCTCGAAGACGCGCTCAGGCCTTCAATGTCGATGCCGCCCTCCTCCCTCGCGGTGCGTCCGCCTTGACGAAGAAGCCGCGGATGAAGGCAGCAAGCGCGACCGATAGACCGATTGCGAGCACCCACCATGCCGGGCGTATCATGTATGAAAATTGCAAGTTTGCCGCGAGAACCCGCTCCGGCGGAACGCCTGTAGCCAGCGCATACCAGGCATATTCCACGCCTGCGGTCGCCAGTCCGGCAAACACGGCCAGCCCCGCCAGCACCCATGGCGACGACAGGGAGAACCCGCGCCAATGCGCGATGCGATAGCTCATCAGCAACATGAAAAGACCGGCCATGATCGTGGCTTCGAATACGTCCGCCTTGGTTTGCAGGAAGAAATGCAAGCCGGTGAGAATGGCGATCGCGTACACGATTTTGTGAAGCTGGTTCCACTTCTTGCCAAGTCTTTTGACCGCGGCATCGGTGGAGGTCGCCGCCAACGCAGCCAGCCCGAGAAGCGAGACGAAGCCGATCGTCAGATAGAAGCGCAGCACGATCTCGCTGGATACCCGCCACAAATCCCACTTCTGGTCGGTGATGTAGAGAAGGAAATGCGTCAGCGCATAGAAGAAGGCCGCAACGCCTATCATGCGCCGCACGATGATGAATTTGGGCCATTGCCCTATGCGCCGCAGCGGCGTGATGGCAAGCGACAGCCACAGGAAGCGTATCGCCCAATCACCCGTCTCATGGATCGCTTCGGTGATAGGCCGTGGGCCGAGAAGCCCGGCGGCAAAATAATAGGTGAGCAGCAGCGCCGGAATAAGCAAAACGGCCAGAACCGCCGTTTTGAAGGGTGAGAATTTACCGGCTCGGTCGGTCCATGGCATCATTACAGAGATAACTCCATTGTCTGCCATACATACGGTTCATGCCGCGCTAGAGTTTTCGCAATCACGAAGCGGTGACCTAACGATCCCGCGACATGCCCTTTTCCGAAAGCTCTGCCAGATAGGCGTTCCAGCGATCCGTTTTCTCATGGCCGAGCGCGTGGAGATAATTCCATGTGAATATGCCGGTGTCGTGAGAATCATCGAATATGATGCGGACCGCGTAGTTTCCGACCGGCTCTATCCGCGAAATCGTTACCTCGCGCTTTCCCGGTACCGTCACGCGCTGTTCGGGCGAATGGCCCTGCACTTCCGCCGAAGGGGAAACGACGCGCAGGAATTCGGATGGCAATTCAAACGGCGCATGGTTCGGAAAAGTCACCGTCAGCAGCTTGCGGTCTTTTGATACACGTAGTTCTTTTGGAGCGGTCATGCGTTAAGCCTCAATCTGCAATCGAATATCACCTACGCCTGTTTTCGCTGTCATAAAAGCGCCGAAAGCGCTGGCCATTGCTCGAAGGCAAAGTAGGGTGTTACCAAAGCATAAGAATACTAAGGGCTTGAACCTTTGTTCGCTTCCCACGACATAAGAAGGAAGCGATAAAAAGAACGAGCCAAAGGGAACGCGGAAACGTCATGGAAATGATCGACCCATTTGGAAGAGCGATCAGCTATCTGCGCGTATCGGTGACCGATCGCTGCGATTTCCGCTGCACATATTGCATGGCGGAAGACATGACCTTTCTGCCCCGCAAGGATCTTCTTTCGCTTGAAGAGCTGGACCGGCTCTGCACCGTCTTCATAGAGAAGGGCGTCAAAAAGCTGCGCCTCACCGGCGGCGAGCCGCTGGTGCGCAAGAACATCATGCATCTCGTGCGCCAGATTTCGCGGCATCTCGAAAGCGGCGCTCTGGAAGAGCTGACACTGACGACGAACGGCTCACAGCTCGCGCGCTTCGCCGACGAGCTTGCCGATTGCGGTGTCAGGCGCATCAACGTTTCGATGGACACGCTCGATCCTGAAAAATTCCATACGATCACGCGCTGGGGCCATATCGACAAGGTCATGGCAGGCATAGATGCGGCACAGGCCGCAGGCATCCACGTCAAGATCAATGCGGTTGCGCTGAAAGGCTTCAACGACTGCGAAATCCCCGAAATGCTGCGCTGGGCCAATGGCCGCGGCATGGATATGACGGTCATCGAAACCATGCCGATGGGCGAAATCGATGCGGATCGCACCGATCAGTATCTGCCGCTTTCGCTGCTGCGCGCCGATCTGGAGCGCCAGTTCACCCTGACCGACATTCCCTACAAGACTGGCGGTCCTGCCCGCTATGTCGATGTCGCGGAAACCGGCGGCAGGCTCGGCTTCATCACCCCGATGACGCATAATTTCTGCGAGAGCTGCAATCGCGTCCGCCTCACCTGCACCGGCACGCTATATATGTGCCTTGGTCAGGAAGACGCGGCCGATCTGCGTGCACCGCTTCGCGCATCGGAAGGCAATGAGCTTTTGTCGAACGCAATAGACGAAGCCATTGGCCGCAAGCCTAAGGGCCACGATTTCATCATCGACCGCCGCACCAGCAGGCCGTCCGTCTCACGCCATATGAGTGTTACCGGCGGATGATCTGGCGCGTTTTTCGCCCGAACCTGCTTAGCAGCGCGCTTCTTTCGGCAATTTTGCTCACCTTTGCGGTGAATTCGGCAATTGCCGAGCAGAAAACCTACAAAAATCCGCGCTTCGGAACGTCAGTCACCTTTCCTGCCGACATATTCATCCGCAGCATGGAACCGCCCGCCAATGGTGACGGCATGAGCTGGAGCTCGAAGGATGGCGCGGTGCTTTCCGTTTTCGGCAGCAACAACGCACTGGACGACACGCCAGCCGGCTATGCCAAGCGCATCGAGGACGAGCCTGGCAAGCGTATAACCTACAAGCGCATCGCCGAGGACTGGCTGGTCATCTCCGGCGTGGAGAAGGAGCAGTTCTTCTACATGCGCTATCAGTTTGGCGCCGATGGTGTGATCCACGGCCTCGTGATGCGCTATCCCTCATGGCGACACAGCACTTACGACCCGCTTGTCAGCAAAATCGCAGCAAGCTTGGATGGCCCATAAGCACTCGACTGGTCCTACCCTTTCTCGTTGCAGTTGCGCTTTTCGGTGATACACCGAATAAAAAGCATGAATCGGAAACGCCTGTTGCCTCTCTCGCCAAATCTGCGCGGCTCACTGTTCATGGTGGTGTCGATGATCGGCTTCACGACCAATGACGCATTGGTGAAGCTGGCCACGGAGCATATGAGCTTCGGACAGGTGATGTTCGTGCGCGGCATGTTCGCGACTGTACTGATCGGACTTCTGGGCTGGTATCATAGCGCTTTCGCCAATTGGCGAGACATAATGCATCCGATAGTTGGCCTGCGCATTATCGGCGAGCTCGGCGCGACACTTTTCTTCCTCGCAGCCCTTTCCCGTCTGCCGCTGGCCAATGTTTCAGCGATCCTGCAGGCGCTGCCGCTTGCGGTGACGATGGCGGCAGCACTGTTTTTCGGTGAAACGGTCGGCTGGCGGCGATGGCTGGCGATCGCTGCGGGCTTCACCGGCGTCATGATTATCGTGCGGCCCGGTGCCGAAGGCTTCAACGTTTTCGCACTTCTGGTTCTGATATCGGTAGTCTTTTGCGCAATTCGCGATCTGGCGACAAAACGTATTCCCGATCACATTCCCTCGCTTCTGGTTTCAGCCGTGACTGCGATCATGGTGACGATAGCCGGTGCCTTCCTGATTATACCGCTGGGCGGCTGGGTGCCGATGAACACCGAAGCCGTTGGCCTCAATGCGATGGCTGCGGTACTCGTAGTCGTTGGCTATCAGTTCATCATCATGGCGATGCGGGTGGGTGAAATATCCGCGGTCGCACCGTTTCGATACACCGCGCTGCTGTGGGCGATTTTCCTCGGATACCTGATTTTCGGAGACCTTCCAGACGCGGCCATGATCATCGGCTCCATCATCATCGTCGGCTCGGGCCTCTACACGCTCTACCGCGACCGGGTCGTCGGCCGCAGCAAGGCCGCATCGGAAAGCACTGGCCCGAACATGGCGCCGGACGGGATCTGATGTCACGACGCTTTCTCAATAAAAAGACGCCGCCACACATAATGACGCTGGTTCTGGCAGCCTCGCTCAGTGCGCTGCCAATGAACATCTTCCTGCCTTCGCTGCCCGGCATGGCGAAATTCTTCGAGACGGACTACGCCACCGTGCAGTTGACGGTGTCGCTCTATCTCGTCTCGACAGCTCTGTTGCAGATATTCATCGGCCCGGCATCGGATCGCTTCGGTCGCCGACCCGTCATGCTCGCCTGCTTCGCCATCTTCCTTGGCGGCACGGTTGCAGCGGTCTATGCCCCGACGATCGAGATGTTGCTCGTCTGCCGAACATTCCAGTCATTCGCGGCAGCCGGCATGGTGCTTTCCCGCGCCGTCATTCGCGACACCACGGATGCCGTGCATTCGGCCAGCAAGATCGGCTACGTCACAATGGGCATGAGCATCGTGCCGATGATCGGCCCGGTGATCGGCGGTTTCCTCGACGAATGGTTCGGATGGCAATCGACATTCCTGCTGATGCTGGCATTCGGTCTTTTGGCGTTTCTCGTGATCTATCTCGATCTCGGAGAAACAAATCGCGCTACCTCTTCCAGCTTTTCAGAGCAGTTCAAAGCCTATCCGAAACTGCTCACATCGCGCCGTTTCTGGGGCTACACGCTGACCGCAGCTTTTACTTCCGGCGCGTTTTTCGCGTTTCTCGGCGGTGGCCCCTATGTCGCGACCGAATTGCTGGGATTAAGCCCCTCTCAATATGGATTCTACTTCGGACTCCTTTCCGTCGGCTATCTCATCGGAAACTTCTGCTCCGGCCAGCTTTCCTATCGCATAGGCATCAATCGCATGATGCTTATGGGAAACATCATAAGCAGCGTCGGCATGGTGCTTTCGATCGTGCTGTTCACGCTGGGCTACAATCACCCGCTGGCATTGTTCGGACCTGCCGCATTTACCGGCATCGGAAACGGTGTAACGCTGCCCAACGCGATCGCGGGCATTGTCAGTGTGAGGTCCGACCTTGCAGGCTCGGCTTCCGGCCTTGGCGGTGCAATGCAGATCGGCGGCGGAGCGATCCTTTCGGTGGTTGCAGGGCATCTTCTTGGCCCCGATACTGGACCTTATCCGCTGCTATGGGTCATGCTGCTTTCTTCCAGTGCAGCGTTGCTCTGCACGGCCTATGTTATGCGTGTGTCCAGAGAGGTTGGCGCGGTTCGCTAGAATATGAAGCAGGGAATTGCCGGCATCGTTTTATCGGGCGGACTTTCGTCGAGAATGGGCGGAGGCGACAAGGGCCTGTTGCAGCTTGCGGGCCGCTCGATGCTTTCGCGCGTGCTCGCACGTCTCTTGCCGCAGGTGGACACGATCGCAATCAGCGCCAACAGCCACCCTGCCCTTTTTTCATCCTTCGATTTTCCGGTGATACCGGATTTATGCGAACAGCCCGCCGCGCCGCTGGCCGGCATCCTCGCCTGCATGGAATGGGCGGCCCGCACCGGCAGCGGAAACCGCATCGCCAGCGTTGCCGTCGACACTCCGTTCTTCCCGAAGGATCTTGTCGCAGTCCTTTCACAAGAGCTGACCGGCAGTGAGAGAAAAATCGCGGTTGCCAGTTCGCGAGGCAGGCTGCATCCGGTCTTTGCGCTTTGGGACATCGATCTCAGACACGACCTCAAAACCTTCATGAACGAAGGGAAATCGCTAAGCGTTATGGCTTTTATCAAGCGTCACGGCATGGTCGAGTGCAGTTTCCCCGATCTGGGCCTGGCCGGAGAAACGATGGACCCGTTCTTCAACGTGAACACGCCGGACGATCTGGCGACAGCCGAACGATATGCAAAGGCGCTTGAGCAATGAAGCAGCGCGTATTCGGCATTACCGGATGGAAGAATTCCGGCAAAACCACGATGACAGAGCGGCTCGTGACCGAACTCACGAAGCGCGGCTGGAAAATTTCGACCGTCAAACATGCCCATCACGACTTCGATATAGACAAGGAAGGCACCGACAGTTTTCGCCACCGCGCGGCGGGCGCCAGCGAGGTCGCAATCGTCTCGGACCGGCGCTGGGCCGTCATCCACGAATTGCGCGAGGAAAACGAGCCTTCCTTGGAAGCGATACTCGCGCGATTGTCGCCCTGCGATCTCGTTCTGGTCGAAGGTTACAAACGTAACGATCACCTGAAACTGGAAGTAAGGCGCATTCAAGCCAGGGATACGGCCCCGCTTTCGGACGATGACGACAGGATCGTTGCCATCGCAGCCGACCATGAAATTTCGCAAAACCACCTGCCGTTTTTTGCCATCGACGACATTTCGGCCATCGCCGATTTCGTCGAAAAGACCACGAATCTTGCAAAACCCTAGCCTATAGTCGCATTCGGGATGTGACGTATGGTCATTTCCCGGCTTGGTTTTGCGGTTGCTTTTTCGTTTCAAACAATGGGAATATCCCTCTAGCTGCGGGACGGGAGATGTCCTCAGATGGCGCGTTCGGGTAACAGGGCGGCCGATTGAAAACAGAGAGGAACTTTAATGCGTATTTTGACACGGCTGGGGCTTGCCGGTTCGATCTTTGCTTTGGCCATGGGCGCTGCCCAGGCACAGGAAGCCACGTTGAAGATCGGAACTGAAGGCGCTTATCCCCCCTTCAACAATCTGACCGCCGATGGAAAGCTGGAAGGCTTCGACATCGACATCGCAAACGCACTCTGCGACGAAATGAAAGTGAAGTGCGAATTCATTACCCAGGATTGGGATGGCATCATCCCTGCTCTTCAGGCCAGCAAGTTCGATGCGATCATCGCATCCATGTCGATCACCGACGAACGCAAGAAGCAGGTCGATTTCACCAACAAATATTACAATACCCCGCCCGGCATCGCCGTGCCGAAGGATTCCGACATCAAGGGCGTGACCAAGGAAGACCTCGCCGGCAAGACGATCGGCGTTCAGGGCTCGACCACGCATTCGAACTATTCCGAAGCGACCTACACCGACAGCACCGTGAAGCTTTACCCGACGGCTGACGAATACAAGCTGGATATCCAGAATGGCCGTCTCGACGCAGTCAATGACGACGTCGTGGTGCTTCAGCAGTGGCTGGATTCGGCAGAAGGCGAATGCTGCAAGCTGGTCGGCACGATCGAGCCTGTCGAATCGATCCACGGTCCGGGCGCAGGCGTCGCGATCCGCAAGGGCGACACAGAACTGGCTGAAAAGTTCAATGCCGCCATCGACGCTATCCGCGCCAACGGAAAGTACAAGGAAATCAACGACAAGTACTTCAAATTCGACGTGTATGGTGGCTGATGCCAGCCCCTTCGAAGAGCTGAGAAAACGAACGGCGGGAGCGATTCCCGCCGTTCGTTTAATCGTCTTCGAGTTCCTCGGATAGCGGTCTGACCGATGGAAAAATACTGGACATTATTGAGTTTCGGTTCCGGCGGCTGGGGAGGCAGCATCGCCAATGGCGTCTTCATCACCGTGTCGCTGGCGCTTGCCACCCTGCCGCTCGGTCTGTTCGTCGGCTTTCTGGTCGCACTCGCAAAGCGCTCGGAAGACAGGACACTCCGCCTCGCCGGCAACATCTACACGACGATCTTTCGCGGCCTGCCTGAACTCCTGACGCTGTTTCTGGTATTTTACGGCGCGCAGATCGGCATACAAAAACTCGTCCAGACGATCAGCCCCGGCACCACTATCGAGATCAACAGCTTCGTCGCCGGTATGGTGGCCTTGGGCGCCGTTTTCTCCTCCTATGCCAGCGAGGTGTTTCTCTCGGCATTCCGCGCGATCCCGCACGGGCAGTATGAGGGCGGCTATTCGATCGGCCTTTCCAACGGCCAGACGATGCGCCTCGTCGTCCTGCCGCAGCTTGTGCGCATCGCCCTGCCCGGACTCTCCAATCTCTGGCTGATCCTTCTGAAAGACACCGCCCTCGTCTCGGCGATCGGCCTGTCGGACATTCTGCGGCAGACCGGAATTGCAGCGCGCGTCACGAAAGAGGCATTCCTGTTCTTCGGCACCGCCTGCCTGATCTATCTTGTGCTGGCGATCATCTCCTCCTTCGGCATTGGAATGATCGAGCGCAGTGTTAACCGTCAGGAAGTGCGCCGATGAGTATCGCGTCCGACCAGACGCATGTAGAGCGCCCGCCGGATGCCGCGCGCGGCTGGCCGCGTGATCGCATCATCGGCACCGTGCTTCTGGTCCTGTGGTCGCTTCTCGGCCTTGTGCTGGCGCTTTTCCTCATCAATGCGTGGGATCCCGAACTCTTCGCGCGTTATGCGCCGTCCTACCTTTCGGGCCTCGGCGTCACCATTACGCTGGTCGGCTGCTCCATTGTCATTGGTGCGGTGCTTTCGATCCCCATCGCCTATGCGCGTATGTCGAAAAGCAGGATTCTGGGCGCGTTCGCCTATGCCTATGTCTATTTCTTCCGTGGTACACCGCTTCTGGCGCAGACGTTCCTGATCTATTACGGCCTTGGCTCGTTTCGTCCGCAGCTTGAATCTGTCGGTCTCTGGACCTTTTTCCGCGATGCGTGGAACTGCGCCCTGTTTGCCTTCGCGTTGAACACCGCCGCCTATCAGGCCGAAATCCTGCGCGGCGCAATCCAGAGCGTCGGGCGCGGCCAATGGGAGGGTGCAGCCGCACTCGGCCTGTCGAAATATGCCACGCTGCGCAAGATCATCCTGCCGCAGGCCCTCATCGTCGCGCTGCGCCCCTATGGCAATGAAATCATCCTGATGATCAAGGGCTCGGCCATCGTTGCGATCATTACGGTCTATGATTTGATGGGCGAGACGCGGCGTGCTTATTCGCGCACCTTCGACTTCCAGACTTATCTCTGGGCGGCAATCATCTATCTGGCGCTTGTGGAGACGCTTCGGCACGGCGTCGAATGGATCGAACGCCGGATTACGCGCCATCTCAAACGCTGATTTCACTGTGCCGGTTCACCAGGAAGACGAGATAGGCTAAACCGGCTGCAAAGCAGAATGCGGATGGAGAAAAGAATGGCGAAAGTAGCGTTTCTGGGTCTTGGCGTGATGGGCTATCCAATGGCTGGCCATCTGGCGAAAAAGGGTGGCCACGATGTCACCGTCTACAACCGCACTGCCGCCAAGGCGCAGAAATGGGTTTCCGAATTCGGCGGAAGCCATGCGTCAACGCCTGCGGACGCCGCTAAAGACAAGGATTTCGTCTTCGCGTGCGTGGGAAATGACGACGATCTGCGCTCCGTGACCATTGGCGAGGATGGCGCATTCCAATCCATGAAAAAGGGCGCGATCTTCATCGACAACACGACGGCATCAGCCGAAGTCGCGCGCGAACTGTCGAAGGAAGCCCAGTCCAAGGGGTTTTCCTTCCTCGACGCACCAGTATCGGGCGGTCAGGCAGGCGCGGAAAACGGTGTGCTGACCGTCATGGCCGGCGGCGATGAAAAAGCGTTCGAGACGGCCAAGCCCGTCATCGATTCCTTCGCGCGCATGGTCGGCCATATGGGCGAATCCGGCGCAGGCCAGCTTACCAAGATGATCAACCAGATCTGCATCGCAGGTCTGGTTCAGGGCCTCGCGGAAGGCGTCCATTTCGGCAAGAAAGCCGGGCTCGACATCGAAAAAGTCATCGACGTGATTTCAAAGGGCGCCGCAGGCTCCTGGCAGATGGAAAACCGTCACAAGACGATGAATGCCAGCAAGTATGATTTCGGCTTCGCCGTCGACTGGATGCGCAAAGACCTCGAAATCTGCCTCTCCGAAGCAGACCGCAACGGCGCTTCCCTGCCCGTCACCGCCCTGGTCGATCAATTCTACAAGGATGTGCAGCGCATGGGCGGGCAACGCTGGGATACGTCCTCGCTGCTTGCGAGGTTGGAGAAGTAGTTTCGCTACGCCAAATTCGCGTCAGGCTGTAACAACGATCGAGATCAACGAGAAATTGGGCCTTTGCGTTTGTCCCGCCCCGAATTTCCTCTGACTATTTTCCTACTCTGCGTTCTAGCCATGGTCTCTATGCTGGTATTGGGATCGCGTGGCCTTAATCTTGAATTCGAGAACGGCCCAACGCTCGGCATGACCTTTGGTTTTCTCGCCTCTTTGATCGCCTTGAGAGTTCGGAATCGATGTATTGCCGGACTGGTCGTTAGTTTGGTTATCGCCGCTGCAATACTGGCCGGCCCCATGGTCGGTTTCATGCTGCTTTTCGGTTTATTTACCGGGTTCGGTGGCTTGTTTGCTCTAGCTGGTACTTGGGGCGAACCGGGAATGGAGGGGGTAGGCATCCATTCGATTGCGCTGCTTGGCATAGCGGCAGCGGCGGCCCTTTGCTTCGTCAGTCAGGCTTGGGCTGTTCTACGAGCCCGCGATGTCTGGAGACAGCACCGATAACATCCAGGACACCGTTTGCAGCCTGACCCACGAAAGTTTTACGCCGCGTTGGAATTCGATTCCTTGTCCAGCGTCATGTAATCGAGCGGCAATTCCGTCGTGTATTTGATCTGCTCCATGGCGAATGAAGACGAAACATCGCGGATTTCGATCTTGGCAATGAGGCGCTTGTAGAACGCATCGTAAGCCGCAATATCCGGAACGACCACGCGCAGAAGATAATCGACATCGCCGCTCATGCGATAGAATTCAATGACTTCCGGGAATTCCTGAATGACTTCCGAGAAGCGGCGCAGCCATTCGTGGCTGTGCGAATTCGTGCGGATCGAGACGAACACCGTCACGCGCGCATTGATCTTGACCGGATCGAGAACGGCTACGCGGCGGCGAATGACGCCCTCTTCCTCAAGCTTCTGAATACGGCGCCAGCACGGCGTCGTCGAAAGGCCCACCTTCTTTGCAACATCGGCCACAGCCAGCGTTGCATCCTCCTGAAGCAGGCGAAGGATCTTGCGGTCCAGACGATCCATGATGTTCTCCGTTAGAAAAGTTTCGCTATTGTCACGCAAATATGGGGGTTTTCAAGAAAGAAATTCTTCGAAAACCCACTTAACAGGGTAACAATTTCTTCTAATTCGGATCGATACGTTTGTGGATTTCCGCTTTCAGGAAAGGGAGCAAATCTGTTTCGAACCACGGATTCTTTTTGATCCATCCCGTATTGCGCCATGAAGGATGCGGCAGCGGGAGGATCATCGGCCCGTTTGTGACTGCCTCTGCATATCCGCGCCACCCCATTACGGTTTCGGTCAGGCTCTTTGCGCGCAAACGGCCGAGATGCCAGGCCTGCGCGTAAATCCCGATCGTCAGGACCAGATTGATCTGCGGCATGGACTCCATAAGGCGCTCGCGCCAGGCGGGTGCGCATTCCCTGCGTGGCGGCAAATCCCCGCCCTTGGAATCCTGCCCCGGAAAACAGAACCCCATAGGTGCGATGGCAAACAGATCGGAATCGTAAAACTGCTCTCGCGAGACGCCGAGCCAATCGCGCAAGCGGTCGCCCGACGCATCATTGAAGGGTATGCCGGTCGCGTGAACCTTCGTTCCAGGCGCCTGCCCTGCAATCAATATTCGGGCTGTATTTGAAGCAACGACGACCGGGCGCGGCTCATGCGGCAAGGGTTTGCCGACCGGGCGCTCGACGCAGATGCGGCAAGCGCGTATTTCGCCGGCGACCGCCTCAGGCAGAAGCACTTGGCCGCGCCGAGACATCACCGTGCCACCGCCGAAGGTTTACGAGATCGGCAGGCATTTCGATCCGGGAAGGCTTCATGAAATCGACCGTGATCATGCATGTAATGTCGGCAATCGAGTAATTCTGCCCGGCAATGAATGGGCGCCCGGCAAGCTCCCCATCGAGAAAACGAATGAATTCCACGGCCTTTGGCTTGTTGACCTCGCCCCATTCGGGAACCTGCGGAGTTTCCCACTCCTTCATCGCCGGATGCAGATGCCGGAACGCCTGCTGAACCGCATACATAAAGGATAGCTCGACCCGTCTCTGCCACATCTCGACCAACGCTTTTTCGAGCGCTGTTCGTCCAAACAAAGCCGGTTCGGGATGCAATTCTTCGAAATAGCGGCAAATCGCGACAGTTTCGGTAATGACCGTGCCGTCATCCAGTTCGAGAACGGGAAGCCGCTTCAACGGGTTCAGCGCGCCGACCGCATCGCTCTTATGTTCCATTTTTCCCATATCGACAGGCACGAGCGGAACCTCGATGCCTTTTTCCGCGAGAAACACGCGTACACGACGCGGATTGGGCGCGCGGCCCCCGTCATAAAGCTTCATTCCGATTTTCTCCTCACCTGAAAATAGAGCCAAACTCACGAAATACGAAAAATTTCACGAAGCCAGTTCCACAGGCTTCCGAGATAATCATGCGTGCTATCGATCATTTCACCATGGTTGACACGCCAATCGCGCGGCCGGTCGAATGTGCCGGCCCAAAGCCCGACACCGGCCTCTCTGGCCGCCGCCTCCTCGCGCCGGTAATCGCCGTATGAGATAGCCCAGCCTGCCGCGACCAATGCACCATTGAGATCGACATCGCCGGATTTGCAGACGGCGAGAAGCCGGTCGTATTTGTCCTTTTCCCAGCCGCTGCAGGATATTGGCTTACCGCCGATGAGACGCACAAGCGCTGTTCGCGATTGTTTTCCGCATTCGTAGTTCTGGCCGTTTCGCTGGCAGATTTGAGTGTATTCGGGCGCATCGATGCCGCGCAGCCGTATTCGCTGTTCGCCAAGCGTGATCGTATCGCCATCATTGACCACCGCGATGCCTTTTTGCTCGCGCGTTTCCACCTGATCCAGCCGTGCCACAACGAGAAGGAGCAGGCCGAGAATGGCGAATGCAAGCCCGTAATCCAGGATTTTGCGCACCGTCGAAACCCTTCGCCTGGCATACCGTCGTCTGTAGGGAGCCGGACGCGGATTTCTCCTCATATGGCAAACGATCTCTTAAAGTTTGGCGGTTAGGCTTGAGAGGAAGTTGCGACTAGACGTTCGAATTGAATTAGTGGATGCGGTTTCAAGGCGAAAGCACGACTGACAAGATTATTGTGGACCGCAGAAAACCGCATCGCAATACCGATGTGGCGCGCGCGGTGCGCAAAACGCGTGAGCGCTTGTCGCAGCAATCCGGCAATGTCGTATTCGACCGTGAAATGCTCACGCTGCACGCGCATGCGATGCTGGGCAGCGCTGCGGTCATTCCATTCCTTGTGCTTCTGGTCGCAATAGCCGCAATTTTCACCGGCATCGGCGGCCATATGCTGATCTGGGCCTGTGTGACGATTGCCTGTTACGCCACCCTCCTTGTGACCGCGCGGCGTATCGAAAAAACACCGACCGGAAAAATCAACATTGGCAAAACACGGCGCGCATTCTTCATCGCGCATCTGATCAGCGGGCTGGGCTGGGCCTATTTCGCCGCTCTGGAATGCACCCAATGCGGCATTTCGCAATTCCCGATCATAAAGGCCCTGGCGTTGCTGATGGCGATTGCGGCGACCGCGATCATCACGTCCTCATTGCAGGGTGCATTGGTCGCGACTTTCGCCATTCCGGTTTTGACCTATGGCATAGTCGGCAGCGGCGAATGGACCTCGACCGAAGCGATAATGACGGGATTGCTGGCCGCTTCACTGCCATTCTTCACCTATGTCGCCAGCCATCTGAACAAATCCTCCATCATGCTGCTGTCGTTTAGAAGCGAAAAGGAAGGGCTGATCGTCGAACTCGAAACGGCCAAATCCATGTCGGACGAGGCAAGACGGCGCGCCGAAGAGGCAAATCTGGCAAAATCACGCTTTCTGGCCTCGATGAGCCACGAATTGCGTACGCCCTTGAATGCCATTCTCGGCTTTTCCGAAGTCATGTCAAAAGAGGTTCTCGGACCGATCCGCAACGAGACATACCGCGAATATTCGCGCGACATCCATGATTCCGGCCAGCATCTGCTCGAACTCATCAACGAGATACTCGACCTGTCGCGCATCGAGGCGGGCCGCTACGAGCTTCAGGACGAGCCGGTCTACCTTCTGCAGATCGTGGAGGAATGCTGCCATCTGATGGAGTTGAAGGCCCGGCACCGGAACATTCGCATCATCCAGAATTTCGAAAGCGTTCTGCCCCGCCTGCTGGCCGATCAGCGCGCGGTGCGGCAGATCGCGCTCAATCTGCTGTCGAACGCGATAAAATTCACAGGAAGCGGCGGCGAAATACTCGTCCGCGTCGGCTGGACTGCGGGTGGCGGGCAGTATCTTTCGATCAAGGACAACGGGCCGGGCATCCCTGAAGACGAAATCCCGGTCGTGCTTTCGGCATTCGGTCAGGGTTCCATCGCCATCAAAAGCGCAGAACAAGGCACCGGGCTTGGCCTGCCGATCGTCCAGAACCTGCTTTCGCTGCACGATGGCGAATTCGAACTGCATTCGAAGCTTCGCGAAGGCACCGAGGCGATCGCAATATTCCCGGTCAGCCGCGTTATGGAAGAATTGCCCGCCCTGCCCGTCGATAAGGTTGCGCTGTACGCTTAATCAGACCGCCTTCGCCATACCTGAGCTGCAAAGGGCCGCAGCTTTCACAAGTCCTGCGGCAAGCCCTGCCCCTACACCTTCTGCATGGCTCATGCCGAGATCGAGCACCGGATTGAGGCCAAGTTTCGCGACGAGCTTGGCATGACCCGGTTCAGGCGAGACTTGCGCCAACAGGCAATGGTCGAGCGCGCTGGGGTTCATCGCATAAAGAACAGCCGCCGATGCGGTTGCCGCGAAACCGTCGATGATGACCGGAATTTTCTCCATGCGCGCAGCGATGATTGCGCCCGCAATCGCCGCAAACTCACGCCCGCCGACGCGCCGCAGCACTTCCAGCGGGTCTTTCAGATTGCCCGCATGAAACGCCAGCGCCTCATCGACGGCTGCGGCTTTAGCGGCAATCATCTGCGCATTTGCGCCGGAACCGGGACCGACCCAATCCGCGCCCGTACCGCCAAACAGCGCAGCGGAAATCACCGCCGCGATGGTGGAGTTTCCAACGCCGAGATCACCGATGCACAAAAGGTCTGTGCCATCCGCAATCGCTTCCATGCCGAAGGCGATGGTTGCCGCGCATCCGCGCTCGTCGAGCGCCGCGTCGCGCGTAATATCTTCCGTCGGAAGATGAAGCGCCAGATCGAAGGCTTTCAGGCCGAGATCATAGGCAAGGCAAATCTGGTTGATCGCCGCCCCGCCCGCAGCCGTCATTTCGACTTCCTGCGCCGTGGCGCTTTGCGTGCGCGGCGAAATCTTATGCGAGGTGGCGACGCCGTGATTGCCCGCAAAGATCGCCAGCAGCGGACGGTTGATTGCAGGCGGCGCACGCCCACTCCAAGTCGCAAGCCAGGCTGCAATGTTTTCGATGCGTCCCAGCGAATGGGCAGGTTTCTGCGCCTTCGCGAACAATGTGCGCACGCGTGCGTCGGCCTGTTCGTCGCCATCCGGAAGCTGGTTCAGAAGATTTCTGAAATCATCGAAGGGAAGCATATTCATCATGTCGTTAAAGCCTGCCGCAAAGGTCGTTTCGCAGCGGCATAAACGCGATAGGCTCATGGCACAATGGGCTGGCATCAAATCCGCGTGGGGCGGGCAAGCCTAGGCTTGCAATGCCACGCAGCTTGTCCCATCTGGAAAAGGTGAACGGAAAGGACCATGACGGCAATCGAATCGCCCTGCATTCTCGTCTGCTCGATGGACATGAAAACCGGCTATTGCTTCGGTTGCGGGCGCACGCGAGAAGAGATCGGCGGCTGGATCGGCATGACGCCGGAAACGCGCCGCAACGTCATGGCAGAACTGCCTGCGCGACTGGAAACGATGGAACGCAGGCCACGCCGCGAAACGCGGCGAACGCGCATGGCGCGAGAGCGGGGCACTGCCCTTTGAGAACGGGGGCACATCGATGAGCCGGCTTTACTGGATCGTCCTCGCCGTGATGGGCGTCGGGCTGATTTTCCTCTTCGTGAACAATGACAGCGGCGAAACATTCGGCATCGAAAACGATATGTTCGGGCGCACGCTCTATCTCGGCATATTCGGCGCGGTCGTGGCGGCAGGCATATTGGGCTCAGGCCACCGCTTCGGTGATGTCGCGCGCAATCTGGCATTCTGGGCGCTTATTATTCTGGTGCTGGTCGCTGGCTATCAGTACCGCTACGAGTTGCAGGACGTCGCGAGCCGCGTCACGGTCGGCCTTGTGCCTGGCAGCCCGCTATCGCTGACGGACAGCGATGGCCGCACCACCGTTACGCTCGAAAAACTGTCCAACGGCCATTTCGGCACGCGCATGGTCGTCAATGGAACCCAGGTCAACGCGATGGTCGATACGGGCGCGACCAGCACGGTTCTCAGCCGCGCCGATGCGATACGCGTTGGCTTCGACCCGGCCGATCTGAATTTCAACATCCCCATTTCCACCGCCAATGGCATCGCGCAGGCAGCCCGCGCAACAGCCACGGAGCTGAGCGTCGGCAACATCACGCGCCGGAATGTGCCTTTGCTGGTTGCCAATGACGGCATGCTTCAGGAAAGCCTTCTGGGCATGAATTTCATCGGCACGCTGTCGGGCTTCGACGTGCGCGGCGACCGGATGATATTGAGGGATTAAGCCGCGCGGCTACCTTCGGACAGATCGACTGCCTCGAATGCCTGCCGGAGAACTTCCGGGCCGGCACCCGGACGCGCGGCATCCGTGGACAAAATCTGGCGATAGCGCCGCGCACCCGGCAATCCGTGAAACAGCCCGACCATATGCCGCGTGACATGCGGCAGGCGCCCGCCATTCGCAATGTGGCGCGCGGCATAGTCGGCCATCGTGTCGATTAAGGCGCTCCAGTCGGCATCGCGCTTTTCGTCACCATAGAATGCGGCATCGACCTCGGCGAGAATTGCGGGCGTTTGATAGGCCACGCGTCCGAGCATCACCCCATCGACATGGACAAGATGCGCCGATGCCTCGTCCAATGTCTGAATGCCGCCATTGATACCTATGAATCGATTCTGGTTTTCGGATTTGAGCCGATAAACGCGGTCGTAATCCAGAGGCGGAATATCGCGGTTTTCCTTCGGGCTCAGCCCTTGCAGCCATGCCTTGCGCGCATGAACCCACAGCGCATCGGCACCAGCCGAAAACACGGCTTGGGACAGCGTATCGAGCGCGATCTGCGTGTCCTGCTCGTCCACGCCGATGCGGCATTTCACCGTCACAGGAACCGAAACCACTTCCTTCATCGCAGCAACGCAATTGGCGACAACATCCGGCATCTTCATCAAGCAGGCGCCGAACGTACCCGATTGCACGCGATCCGACGGACAGCCGACATTCAGATTGATTTCGCCATAGCCGAAGCCCGCGCCGATGCGCGCCGCCTCCGCCAGCTTGGCAGGGTCCGAGCCGCCTAATTGCAGGGCTACGGGATGTTCAACGGCGTCGAAGCCAAGCAACCGATCGCGCGGGCCATGAATAATCGCATCCGCAACCACCATCTCCGTATAGAGCAAAGCGCGCGCGCTTAGCTGCCGATGGAAGAAGCGGCAATGCCGGTCAGTCCAGTCGATCATAGGTGCGACGGCGAATTTTGATTCGTAAGCGCTCACGGTTCGGCCAATTGCTTGAAAGGCGGTTATTTAGCGATGACCGCCTTTTAAGTCAAAGTCTGGCTTTTGGGGCGAGGTAGATTGTGCGTCCTTCGAGGCTCGCTTCACTCGCACCTCAGGATGAGGGAGGTGAAGCCAATTCAGAGCGAGAAAGGCCGGCTGGAACCGAATTTCGAGCCCCAGTGATCTCATATCCAATCGCGACATCCCTCATCCTGAGGTGCGAACGTAGTGAGCCTCGAAGGACGCACAACCCAACAAACACCTCAGCCGTTCGCCGCAGTCACTGCCCTCTTCGCCATAACCACAACCAGATTTGCGCGATACTCCGACGAGGCGTGCATGTCGCTCATCAAAGCCCCGGACGGCACCGTCACGCCCTCAAGTGCAGCGGCATTGAACGACTTCGCCAATGCTGCCTCGATTTCCTTCGAGCGGAACACGCCATCGTCGCCTGCACCTGTCACACCGACTTTCACGCCATCCTTGCCCTGCACCACGAAAACGCCCGTCATGGCGTAACGCGAAGCCGGATTGCGGAATTTGTCGTAGCCGGATTTTGCAGGGACGGTGAAGGAAACGCCGGTTACGATTTCGCCGTCCTTCAGCGCGGTCTCAAAAAGCCCGGTGAAGAATTTCTCTGCCGCGAGCTCACGCTTGTTGGTCACGATGGTCGCGCCGAGCGCCAGAAGTGCTGCCGGGTAATCCGCCGCCGGATCGTTGTTGGCAACGGAGCCGCCGATCGTGCCCTTGTAGCGCACATGCGGATCGCCGATATGTCCGGCGAGATAGGCAAAGGCCGGAAACGCCTTTTTCAGTTTCTCGTCGTTTGCGATCTCATAATGCGTGGTTCCGGCTCCGATCGTGACCGTCTTTCCCGAAATCTTGACGCCCTTGAGCTCTTTGATGTGCCCGAGATCGACCAGATCGGAAGGGGCTGCGAGCCGCGTCTTCATGGCCGGAATGAGCGTCATCCCGCCCGACAGGAACTTCGCATCACCCTGCTTCGCCAGTTTGACTGCATCGGCAACCGATGTGGCGCGGTGATAATTGACCGAGTACATATCGCGTCTCCTTCAATTCTTGACCGACCGGCACGCCGCCCACACCTTTTGCGGCGTGGCGGGCATGGTCAGTTCGTTGGTTCCGATAGCGTCCGTGATTGCGTTGATGACGGCGGGCGGTGATCCGATCGCACCTGCCTCGCCGCAGCCCTTGATGCCGAGCGGGTTGGATGGGCTCGGCGTGACGCTGGTCGATATCTGGAACGACGGCAGATCTTCGGCGCGCGGCATGGTGTAATCCATATAGCTCGCAGTCAGAAGCTGCCCCGTATCGGGATCGTAGAACGCGCCTTCCAGCAGCGCCTGGCCGATACCCTGCGCAACACCGCCATGCACCTGCCCCTCGACGATCATCGGATTGATGATGTTGCCGAAATCATCTGCTGCAACGAATTGCACGATGCTGGTGTGGCCGGTTTCCGGATCGACCTCGACCTCGCAGATGTAGCAGCCTGCGGGGAAGGTGAAGTTGGCAGGATCGTAGAATGCGCCTTCCTTCAGACCCGGCTCCATTCCCGCCGGAAGATTGTGCGCAGTGTAGGCGGCCAGCGCCATCTGGAACCACGGAACTGTCTTATCGGTGCCCGCGACTTTCAGCGTGCCGTTTTCGATGACGATATCTTTTTCGTCGGCTTCGAGAACATGCGCGGCGATTTTTTTCGCCTTGGCCTCGACCTTGTCGAGCGCCTTCACGATGGCGCTCATGCCGACCGCACCGGAGCGCGATCCGTAGGTTCCCATGCCCATCTGCACCTTGTCGGTATCGCCATGAATGATGGAAATCTGCTCCATCGGCAGACCGAAACGGCCCGAGACAAGCTGGGCGAACGTGGTTTCGTGGCCCTGCCCGTGGCTGTGCGAACCGGTCAGAACTTCGATCGTGCCGACTGCATTGACCCGCACCTCGGCAGATTCCCAAAGGCCGACGCCTGCGCCCAGCGAGCCAACAGCAGCGGACGGTGCGATGCCGCACGCTTCGATGTAACAGCTCATGCCGATGCCGCGCAGCTTGCCGGCTTTCTTCGCCTTGGTTCGACGCTTTTCAAAGCCTGCATAGTCGGAGGCTTTAAGCGCTGCATCGAGCGACACCGCAAAATCGCCCGCGTCGTAGCACATGATGACCGGTGTCTGATGCGGGAAGGATTTGATGAAATTCTTGCGCCGGAGTTCGGCAGGCGAAACGCCGAATTCGCGCGCCGCCGTCTCCATCAGGCGCTCCATCACGAAGGTCGCTTCCGGCCGTCCTGCACCGCGATATGCGTCGACCGGCGCAGTATTGGTATAGATCGCCTTCACATTGGCGTGGATGGCTGGAATGTCATACTGCCCGGAAAGCAGCGTGGCATAGAGATAGGTCGGCGTCGCGGATGAAAACAGCGACATATATGCGCCGAGATTGGCCTTGGTCTGAACCTTGAGGCCGATGATCTTGTGGTTCTTGTCGAAAGCCATTTCCGCATGCGTATCGTGATCACGGCCATGCGCATCCGTCAGGAAGCTTTCCGTGCGATCGCCGACCCATTTGACCGGCACGCCGGTCTTCTTCGACGCCCACAGGCAGACGATCTCTTCCGGGTAGATGTAGATTTTTGAGCCGAAGCCGCCGCCGACATCTGGCGCAATGACACGCAGCTTGTTTTCCGGCGCGACATTGTAGAACGCGCTCATCACCAGACGCGCGACATGCGGGTTCTGGCTGGTGGTCCAGCAGGTGTAATGGTCCTCGGCCTTGTCGTAATGGCCAAGTGCGGCGCGTGGCTCCATCGCGTTGGGAACCAGCCGGTTGTTCACAATGTCGAGCTTCACGACATGGGCGGCTTTCGAGAAAGCCTTGTCGGTTGCGGCTTCGTCGCCCAGGTCCCAGTCGAAAATCAGATTGTTGTCGGCTTCGGGATGAATCTGCGGCGCGCCCTTTTTCACCGCATCGACGGCGCTGGTGACGGCCTTGCGCTCCTTATAGGTGATCTCGACAGCCTCGGCGGCGTCGCGCGCCTGGCCTTTCGTATCGGCCACGACGATTGCCACCGCATCGCCCACATAGCGCACCCGGTCCACCGCCAGCGGCGACCATGCGCCCATCTTCATCGGTGAGCCGTCCTTGGAATGGACCATCCATCCGCAGATCAAATTGCCGATGCCGTCAGCCTTCAACTGCTTGCCGCTCAGAACATCGATGACGCCCGGCATCGCAAGTGCGGCCTTCACGTCGATCTTCTTGATGTCTGCGTGGGCATAGGGCGAGCGCACGAAAAAAGCGTGTTTCATACCCGGCACGACCATGTCGTCGACATAGCGTCCGGCGCCGGTGATGAATCTTTTGTCTTCCTTGCGCACTACACTTGCGCCGATGCCTTCAATGCCCATTGCAGAAACTCCTCCACGAATTTCCAGAAGCGAAAGTTTTAGCGAATAGCGAATAGCGAATAGCGAATAGAAAAAACCGACCAGAGCAGCGGCGAATACGAACCCCCTATTCGCTATTCGCTACTCCCTATTCGCTCTCTTCTCACGCGGCCTTCTTCGTCTTGCCAGCAATTTTGCCCTTGCTCTTCGACATCGTCTTGGACGCAGCAAGAACGGCTTTCACGATGTTGTGATAGCCGGTGCAGCGGCAGATGTTTCCGTCGAGCTCGGCGCGAACCGTCTTTTCATCCAGCCCTTCCGGGTGGCGGTTGATGATATCGGTCGCCGCCATGATCATGCCTGGCGTACAGAAGCCGCATTGTAGACCGTGATGTTCCTTGAATGCCGCCTGCACCGGATGCAGATCGGTGCCATTGGCCAGACCTTCGATCGTGACGACCGTCGAGCCGGACGCTTGCACGGCCAGCATGGTGCAGGATTTTACCGCCTGTCCGTTCACATGAACGACGCAAGCCCCGCACTGGGACGTGTCGCAGCCGACATGCGTACCGGTAAGTCCGAGATTTTCTCGTAGAAATTGCACCAGCAGCGTGCGGTCCTCGACCGAGCCACTGACTTTGCGTCCATTCACGACAAGCGATACGTCCGACATGAAACCTCCCTTTTCGCGTCAGGCCGTCCGGGTCATCGGTCAATATCGAAGCGACCATTCCGAACGCGACCACCGGGATAATGCCGTCGAGTTTTGCCGGTGTATAGTGTCCTTTTGGTTGGATCATCCGAAAGGCCATGTTGCGACAGGCCGAATGCCGCTCGCCACGAACGCGGTCAGGCTTCCTTGCATCGCTTCTTTCGGTCTTCGTAGATCATGATGAGCGTGTCGGCGACGAGCGCCGGTTTTTCCACGCCCTCGATCTCGATCGTGTTGGAGGCCTTCATCATATACTGGCCGGGGCCGACCTCATCGAGTTCGGTAAGCGTAGCACGCAACCTCACCCGTGCGCCGACTATGACCGGTGTTACGAAGCGCACACGGTCCAGCCCGTAGTTGAATGCCGCCTTGGTGTTCTCCGGCAAAACATCGAGTTCAAGCGCCAGCGCCGGAACCAGCGACAGCGTGAGACAACCATGTGCGATCGGCGCCCTGAACGGGCTTTCCTTCTTCGTCCGCTCGATGTCGACGTGAATCCACTGGTGATCTTCGGTGCATTCGGCAAACCGGTCGATGCGCTCCTGATCGACAGTCAGCCAGCGAGACACACCAAGTTCCTGCCCGACCTTGGCTTTTAGCCCTTCGAATGTAAGACCCGGATCGGCCATGCGCATGATCTCCGAAAATAATGGAATACGGGGAAACGGATCACGAAATATTCACCCCGGTTACAATGGTCTAACCCGGTCTTGCGCCATGAGGCAACCTTGGCCGATTTCGGTAGAGCGACCCAGCCCCGCAAGCGCCAATGTCAGATCGAATTCAGCCACGATGTTGCGGATGACCTCGCGAACGCCTGCCTCTCCCGCAATCGTCAGCCCATAAACGTAAGGCCGTCCGATCAGCACCGCTTTCGCACCGAGCGCCAGCGCCTTGAAAACATCGCTGCCGCCACGAACTCCCGAATCCAGCAGCACCGGCATGTCGCCCGCCGCAGCAACGATCGACGGCAGCATGTCGAGCGTGGCTGCCTCTCCATCCACCTGACGTCCGCCATGGTTTGAAACGACGATGCCATCGACGCCGTGCGAATGCGCCAGCTTCGCATCGTCCGGGTGCCTTATACCTTTCAGCAGTATCGGCAGCTTGGTCATCGTTCGAAGCCGCTCAATGTCCGTCCAGTTCAGATCGGGCCGCGAATAGGTCGCGGTGAAATGGGCAACCGCTGCGCGCATCTGATTCAGCGACAGGCCGAATTGACGCCCCTTGCGCATCAGGCTGAGAATGGTCGCAGGCAATGCCAGACCGCTGGGGCGAAAGCCCGTCTCGGGCGGGCTTTCCGGAATGCTTTTGCGAAACACCGGATCGCTCAGATATTGCGCCAAGCCCAAACCGCGCAGAAACGGCAGATAGGCACAATCGAGATCGCGCGGCCGCCAGCCAAGCAGCGTCGTATCGAGCGTCACGACGATCGCCTCGCAGCCAGTTTTTTCGGCGCGGCTCACGAGCGATTGTACGAAGGCGTCGTCGCTGCTCCAGTAAAGCTGGAACCAGCGCGGCGCTTCACGCATCGCCTGCGCGCAATCTTCCATCCGAACGGAAGCCTGATTGGAGAAGATGTAGCCGATGCCCTCCGCATTTGCCGCACGCGCAACAGCAAGGTCGGCATCGCGATGAACCATTTCCAGAACACCAACCGGCGCCAGAAGAAGGGGCGCCTTATGCGTGCGCCCGAAAAGCGAGATGGAAAGATCGCGCTTCTCGACGCTTTGCAGAACGCGCGGAACGATGCGGTGACTGTCGAAAGCCGCACGGTTTGCGCGCATTGTGGCTTCCGAGCCAGCGCCGCCAGCGATATAGGCGGCGGCCTGGACGCTCATCAGGCGCACGGCCTTGCGCTCCAGCGCTTCCACTGACACCGGCACGGCGGGCCGCTTCCCGCCGGCGCCTGTCACATAGATTTCCGTTTGCCGCAGCCTGCCGGGCGATGCGTTCCCTGCACGATCCGCCATGAATTACTTCTGCGCTTCGTAGGAAGCGCGTATTTCCTGCATCATGTCCTTTATGCGCTCGCGCAAAACCTCGACGGATTCGGTGCCGGACTTCTTGGCAATTTCACCGACTTCGCTTGTGTTCTCAACCGCCCGTTCGAAAGAGCGCCGCGCGAAATCCACCTGCCTGTTCATCGCTTCCTGCGGCGATCCGGCAGACCTTAGATTTTCAGCCATGGCGGTAATCTCCCGCATGGTTTCCTGCAGCATGTCGCGCTGCTTTGCCATGATCGACTGTGCACCCGAAGCTGAAGCGGTAGCGGATTTCTGCAGGGCTTCGAAGTTTTTCCGGTGATGGTCGAGGATTGCCTGCACATCCATGCCCGGCATCTTCAAATCCTTGCCGAACTTGGTGAACAGGCTTGTGAACGGGTCCGCGTCGGGCTTTTTCGCCATATTCTGTCTCCTCCTTGACCTTGAAGAGACTAGTGCGCTGGCCCTTCGGGTCAATTACGAAAAAGCAGGAGTTCCGAGCAATAAAGCACCAGACCGGCAATGCCACCGATCATCATGCCGTTGAAACGGATATACTGCAGATCCCTGCCTATATTCGTTTCGATGAGGCGGGTGAGCTGGCCGAGATCCCAGCGTTT
The DNA here is from genome assembly GCF_039939195.1 of Foliimonas ilicis. NCBI lineage: Bacteria > Pseudomonadati > Pseudomonadota > Alphaproteobacteria > Hyphomicrobiales > Phyllobacteriaceae > Foliimonas > Foliimonas ilicis. Next base: position 57,534 of record NZ_JBDUUH010000004.1, read on the forward strand.
GACCTGATCGGCAATAAACGAGGAAACGCCGCTCTTCTGGTTTTCCACGAAGGCCGAGAGCGCGACAACAAATCCCTGGTTCATATCGGCGCGCACGCGCGGATCGGCGGCAAGCTGGCGTCCGACCTCCACGAACATCGTCGCGAGATGTTCGGAAATCTTTGATTTCGGCGACGCAAGATCGGCTTCGATGAACTGCCGGATGCCATCCCATGCGCTTTGGCCGAGATTGGCCAATTCCGGCCTTTTCAGGAAATTGCGCTTTATCGTTTCGGCACGGCGCGCATAGGCAGGCGAATTGCGCAGATCGTCGATGAAATGATGCACGAATTTATCGAATTCGCCGCGAATCGGATGGTTTTTGTCGGCCCTCACCTCATCAAGCAAAGTGCCCGCGGAAGATACGACCTTTTTGAGCAGATAGGCGTCAGCCCGAAACAGATTGAACACGGAAGGCAGTTCGTCGTGGATTTTTCCGCGAATCGCCGCCAGCGAATCTTCGTCCTTGAGAAGATTTCCGACAACCCGCATGAATTCGTCGAAAAGCTTCTGATGCTGGCGGTCGTCGGTGAAGGCGGACAGAATTTCGGCGGCCAGCGGCGCTACCTTCACTTTTTCGACCTGTTCGACCAGTCGCTCGCCGACAAAGCCGCGCAGACCCGAATTCTCGATTGCGGAAAGCATGCGGGGTGCAAGCTTTCCGATGAAACGCGACAATCCGGCTGCCCGATGCTGATCGGAAAGCCAATCCGCCACCAATGCAGCGAAATCGACTTCCTTCAACTTCTCACGGACCGGACCAGCAGCCAGAAAGTTCGTTTCGATGAAACGGCCGAGATTGTCGGCAATGCGGTTCTGATTCGAAGGAATGATCGCCGTATGCGGGATGGGAAGCCCGAGCGGACGCTTGAACAGCGCGACCACCGCGTACCAATCGGCCAACCCGCCAATGGTCGCCGCCTCGGCAAAGGCTGCGACGAAACCGAGCCACGGCCAACGGCCTTCCAGACTTTTTGCGGTCAGGAACACTGCAAGGCAAAGGACCAAAGATGCGGTGGCCACGAATTTTGTCCGCCGCAAAGCATTTCGTTTGGCTTCATCGTCGCCAAGCACGGTTACTTTGCTTTCAGCAGATGACATCGGCGATCCTGTCTCATGCGGTCTTATCGCAACAAAAAGCCCGCCTGAAGCGGGCTCTATGGAGACTTAAGCCGTTGCAGGCATTTTTCAATTGCTGGTCTGCGGCACCTTGGCGATGCCGCTTGCCAGATCGGAAGCAACGAGACTGAATGGAGCATAGCCTTCGAGCGCTGCTCTCAGATCGATCACACCCACCGTTTCCTCGGCACCGAATGTCAGCGAAGCCTTGAAGCGGCGCGCCAGGCTTTTCATGGCCCGGTTGTTCGAGTGCGTGGTGACATGCAGCTTCGTATAGCCGAAGCCAAGTGCGGTTCCGATCAGCCGTTCGAACAGCTTGCCGCCAAGACCGCGATTCTGCATCTCGCGCTCGACGCTGAAGGCGATTTCAGCGGTTGGCTCGATTTCATGCGGCTGTTCGTGCAGTTCGGCAGCACCAAGCAGCTTTCCGTCGCGCTCGAAACCGATAACGGTCGCGCCTTGCGAAAAGCAGCGTTCGGCGTACTGTTTCAGAAAATCGTCCTTGCTTACCGCGTTGAAACGGTCACGCCTGCTTTCAGCGTCGAGTCGCAGGAGATGATCCCGGAATCGCGGCAGATCGGACGGACGAAGCTGCCGTATAATGCCTGTTTCGTGATAGGGCGGATGGTGCATGTTGCACTCCTCGGTATCCTCCCAGAACGTCGATGCGCCCTATATTGTGCGCCGCAACATGTTTTACAAGCGCGCGGATCGCATGGCTAATCTGCAGAATTTGCATCCCATTCAATAAAAGGTGATGATTGCAGTCACATTTTTGGAATTTTTCTGGAATAATTCTAATCTATAGGCCATATTTGGTCGATTAGAGCATCGGGCCGAAAAGTGGTCGCCGGTTTTCGGAATATTTCGGTGCTCCATCCAGAGCGTATCGCAGAGGAATGACCATGCGCCTGACGCGCCAGACAAACTACGCAATGCGGATACTCATGTACTGCGCCGTCAATGACGGCCGGCTGAGCCGCGTTCCTGAAATCGCCGCCGCCTACACGGTGTCCGAATTGTTTTTGTTCAAGATCCTTCAGCCATTGGTCGAGCACGGCCTCGTTGAAACCGTTCGCGGCCGCAATGGCGGTGTCCGGCTTGGACGCGCTGCAAGCACGATCACCCTTTTCGATGTCGTGCGTGTGACTGAAGAAAACTTTGCAATGGCAGAGTGCTTCGAAAACGACGCCACCGAATGCCCGCTGGTCGATAGCTGCGCGCTGAATTCGGCACTTCGCGAAGCCCTGAATGCGTTTTTCGCGGTTCTCGCAAGCCATTCCATCGCCGATCTGGTCAAGGAACGCGCGGATATCGGCTCGCTTCTGGGCATAAATTTCGAAGAACGCCGCGCACCCGCGGCGTAGGTCCTAATTCAATGCCGTTTGTGGCAACACGAACGGCATATTGTCCGTAGGCATCTGCCCTACCCTCAAGCGGCACTCGAAAACATTCTCGATCAGCGCGTCGGTCAGCACGTCTTGCGGCGTGCCTGATGCGGCCAGCCGCCCCTTGTGCATGACGAAAATCTCGTCGGCGAACATCGCGGTCAGGTTCAGATCATGAAGAATCGCCACCACGCCGCCGCCGCTACGCGCAAAATCGCGCGCGATTTCCATAATGATAAGCTGGTGCTTGATGTCGAGGCTGGAAACCGGCTCGTCCAGAAACAGATAACGCGGCTGGCCTTCAAGAACCGGCGACCATACCTGACAGAGAACCCGCGCAAGCTGAACGCGCTGCTGCTCGCCGCCCGAAAGCTCCTGATAGAATCGCCCGGCGAACCCTTCGAGATCGACACGCTGAAGCGCCAGATCGGGCAGGCCGGCTTCCTGTCCCGGCAAAACGCCGGAACGGCCATGCATGAGCCCAAGCTTGACGATTTCGCGTACGGTGAAGGGAAACGACAAAGCCGTCGATTGCGGCAACACCGCCCGGCAGGTAGCGGACTGCCACGGCTTCATCGAAGCCATGTCCTGCCCGTTCAGCGAAATATACCCCTCATAAGGAAGGTCGCCCGAAAGCGCGCGCAGGAATGTCGTCTTGCCCGACCCGTTCGGGCCGACGATTGCCGCGAATTTCCCCGGCCGAACTGCGAAATCCACCTCGCTGACGATGCGTTTTTTGCCGATTGAGACGGATATATCGAGTGCTTCGATCATTTTTCCCGCCTCAAAGGTCCAAAAGGCCGCGTTTGCGCAGCAGAATCCAGAGGAAGAATGGACCGCCGACGGCTGCCGTGATGATGCCTATAGGCAATTCGGCAGGGGCAACGATCGTTCGGCTGACCGCATCCGCCAGAAGCAGAAGGCAAGCACCAAGAAGTGCTGACGCAGGCAGAAGATAGCGATTATCCGGCCCGATCAGCAACCGCAGAAGATGCGGCACGACGATGCCGACAAAGCCGATACCGCCGCTGACGGCAACGGATGCGCCAGTTGCAGCCGCAACAGTTACAATTGCAACATTCTTGAAACGCTGGACCGGAACGCCGAGATGGTGGGCCGCAGCCTCACCGAGCGCCAGCGCATTCAGCCCTCTTGCGAGAAAAGGTGCAGCCAGTAGCGCAATGACGATGATAGGGCCGGACGCCGCGATCTTCAGCCATGTTGCGCCGGCGAGAGAGCCGAGCCCCCAGAATGTCAGGTCGCGCAATTGCCGGTCATCCGCCAGATAGACAAGGATGCCGGAAAACGCGCCCGCCATAGCGCCTAGCGCAATACCGGCCAGCAGCATCGTTGCGATGGATGTCTGGCCGCGTCTGGTCGCGACGCGATAGAGAATAAGCGTCGTGACGAGCCCGCCGCCGAAGGCTGCGAATGGCAGCGTATAAATCCCGAAAATTGCCAGAACCGGGCCAAGCACCGTGCCGCCCAGCACGATGACGACGATTGCGCCGAGGCCCGCACCGGCGGAAACACCGACCAGACCAGGGTCTGCCAGCGGGTTGCGAAACAGCCCCTGCATGACCGCCCCCGAAACCGCCAGCGATGCGCCAATAAGCACGCCAAGCACCACGCGGGGCAGCCTTATGTCGTAGATGATGATCTTGTCGCGAACCGAAAGCACGTCGACATCCGATCCGAAAATCCAGTCACGAAGCACCAGAGACAAGGACGCATCCGATGCGCCGGACGCGAGACTGATGAACACAGTCACGGCGAGTGCTGCGCAAAGAAGGATGATGGTGAGTTTCGCGCGCGCCGAGCGGTCGCCCTCGACCGCCGGTCTGCGCGCTCTGCCGAACATGCCGGCCATTGCTTCGTCTGCCACTTTCAGTCCTTGAGCTCGTCACCGTAGAGCGCAACGGCCAGATCGTGAACCGCATCGGCTGTACGCGGGCCGAAACCGAGCAGATACCCGCCATCCATGCGCACCAGCTTTCCGGCCTTTCCGGCTGGTGTTGAGGCCAAGGCTGGCAGCGAAAGGATTTCTGAGCTTGCCGCAGCATGGTCGCCGCCACGGTTCATCATCAGGATGACATCGGGCGCGGCAGTAAGGATCGCTTCGTCGCTCAATTGCTTGTAGCCGGGAAAGCCTTCAATCGCATTTACGCCGCCCGCAAGCTGGATGATGCCGTTTGCGGCAGTGCCGGTGCCCGAACCCATGATCTTGCCGTCCTGTACGCTGAGAATGAACAGGACGCGCTTGCGCTCATTGATGCCGGATGTGAGTTTTTCGGCAGCTTCCAGCTTGGTTTCGACGGCAGCGACAAGCTTTTCCGCTTTATCGTCAGCACCGAGCGCCGTGCCGACGATACGGATTTTCTCGACCACGCCCTCATGATCGAAGGTTTCCGGCACTTCGATGTAAGGCACGCTGGCCTTTTTCAAAACGTCGATGGTTTCCTTCGGCCCGCTCGTATTCAGCGCAAGAATGCCCGTCGGGTTTACCGAAAGCACGCCTTCAGGCGAAAGCGCGCGCATATATCCGACATCGGGAAGTTTTGCCGCTTCCGGCGGATAGAGGCCAGTCGAATCGCGAGCGACCAGATGGTCCTGCTCGCCCAGCGCATAGACGATTTCCGTGATCGCCCCGCCGACGGCCACGATGCGCGACGAATCCTTGAAGACGCCGGTCGTCTCTTCCGCATGGGCGCCGGCAAATGCCAGACAGGAAGCGACGCCCGCGAAAATTGCGGTGCGGATTCGTTTGCTCGGAAAACTCATTGGCTGACCTTCGACACCAGATCGCTATGCGGCACGCGCGGCAGATGCTCGACCAGAAAGCGCCAATCCTCGCGCTCCGCCTCACCTTCATGACGCTTTCCGAAGAACTGTATGATCATCTCGCCATCGGCACCGTAGGCTTCGAGCGAGGTGACATGGCCGTCCTTGGTCGGTTTGCGAACCGCCCAGAATTCCTGAACGTGATCGAGCCGCAGATGCAGATGGAAAGTCTCGTCGAGCACATTGATCCATGGCCCCATCGGCTTGATGCTCTTGATCGGCCCGGAATGTATCTGGATGCAGCCCTGATTGCCGACAAAGCACATGATCGGCAGATCGCCATCGGCTGCCAGATTGAACAGCGCCGTCAGCGCGTCGCCATCGAGCTTCCAGGCGTAATCCTCGCCGATCAGCCTTACCGCCTGACGGCGGTCGAGGTTGAGATCGCGAAGCATGCCGAAAAACTCATGCGTGTCGGTGAGCTTGCTCCAGCGCTCGCGCAGTTCCAGCGCATCGGCAACGGGACGCGAGGGTTTCGCAGCCTCGGCGGGAGCCGGTGCGAAATCGACCACCTGCTCCTGATTTGCGATGGCCAATGTTCCGACCAGCTTCTGATAGGCGTAAAGGTTGGAAGACGGGCGCAGATGCACCTTATGAACCGCCTCGCCCTTCGCATCGAAGAACTGCAGGCTGTGGCGAATGTCGTTTCCGTCGCGCTTTTCGACAGCGAAACCATGCACCCACGCTTTCGGGAATATGCGCAGATCGATCTGCTCGCCAAGCACCAACGCATTGTGCTTGCCGGTCACGACCTTGTCGTAGACGCCGATTTTTTCGTGAACCGCGCTTTCATTGCGGGTCAACGCCATGACTTCGCCGACTGCTTCCAGACCGACGAGCAAATCGTTGACGCGCGGTTCGATGCGCAAAACGCCCTCCCCGCAATGCGCCGCCACCAGATCGGCTTCTGAAATACCGAGTTGCGCGGCGAGATCACGCTCGCGCGTTTTTGGATTGTCGATCCGTGCTCGACGGATTTCCGCCGGGCTTGGCTTAACTCGCGCGTCCATACTTCACCTTACTTATTGAGAATGAGCTTTCCCTGACGGGTAATTTTGAGCCTGTAGAGCGCGCCGTGATGCTCGATCCCGATTTCGTGATCGCCGCGGAAAAGCGTGTCGCTTGCCACGGTACGCGTTACCGGCCGTGCAAAATCGGTGCGAACGACCGTCGTTTCGGCCGTGCGACGCGGGCGCATGTGGAAGTGGTGCGGGTTGTGCGTGTTCATATCTGTCTCCACTCCTGTTCGGCCGTTCCGACCTGCTCGGATTGGGCCGGTTTGAATCGGCAATCAATCTTGACACTAATTATCAGGTTTAATACTCAGTGCAATACCGGAGTAAGCGAGTCAAGTTTTATACCACTCCCCTCCGAATGAAAACCGCGAGCCAGCATTAGCGAGCCAGCACCGATGACGGAGTTAGGGCGATGGGGTTCGGCAACAGCAAAAATACGCTGCATTATGCTTGTGGCGGAGCAGTTTCAGGCAGGCGTTTCAACACAAGGCGCACACTTCTGACCAGCGCCGCGATCCTGGCGATCAGCATTTCGGCCGCATCGGCACAGCAAGCGACCACCGAAACGACTGCAGCAGAAGCATCCACCGACGAGGCAGCGCCTGTCGTTCTCGACCAGATCACGGTCGTCAGCCGAACCGGCGAAACTGCCATCGATACGCTGGCTTCCGTCAGCCATGTCGGACCGGAACAGCTTGAGCGCCGCATGGCTTCCACGCCGGGTGACATATTGTTCGGCGTTCCGGGCGTTTCGGCGCAGTCCGACACCAAGCGCGCAATTTCCTCGATCAACATTCGCGGCCTTCAGGATTTCGGGCGTGTTGCCGTGATCGTCGATGGCGCGAGGCAAAATTTCCAACGCTCCGGCCACGGCACGCAGAGCGTTTTCTTCATCGATCCCGAACTGATCAAGCAGGTCGATGTGATCCGCGGTCCCGTTGCCAACACCTATGGTTCGGGCGCGATCGGCGGCGTCGTTGCGTTCGAGACGAAAGACGCGGAAGACTTCCTGAACCCTGGCGAAACCTACGCGGGATCGGTGACGGGCCGCTTTGAGACCAATGGCAGCGGCTACACGACAAGTGCTACCGGCGCATACCGCTTCAATGAAGTGGCGGACGTCATCGGAAATATCGTCTGGCGCGATTTCGGCGATTACAAGGATGGCGACGGCGACCGCGTCGCAGGCACCGGCTTCGATGTTCTCAGCGGCATTCTGAAGACGACGATTCGCCCGACGGAAAACAGCAAGCTGAAGCTTGGCTGGGTTGGTGCCAGCGATAGCTGGAAGGAAGGTATCGACACCTACGATTCCGATCTGAAGCAGAACACCTTCACCGCGCGCTATGAACTAGCAGACCCCGAAAACCCATGGGTCGATCTGCACATCAACGCCTCCTACAACAAGGCCGATCTCACGCAGACGCGCCTCAAGCCCGGGATGCAGTTCGATTCCGTCACCGGAATTCCGACACTGGTTCCTGCGGGTGCCGAAACAAATTACGACCTCGACACCTATGGCATCGACATCTGGAACACCTCGCGCTTCGACACCGGCGCCTTCTCGCACGAGCTGACCTATGGCGGCGACTGGCTGAAGGACGACGTCGTGACGGCCAGCCCGACTGGCGGCAGCGACGTCTACACACCATCCGGCAGACGTTCGGTCTGGGGTGCCTATGTGCAGAACAAGGCGTCCTATGACGACTGGCTGGAGATCATCGGCGGCCTGCGTTACGACAGCTACAAGCTGGCCGGCGAAGCCGATAGTTCTGGCGATCGCCTCTCGCCGCGCATCACGGTGGGCGTCTCGCCATTCGAAAAGACCGAACTGAACGGCCTGCAATTCTACGGCACTTACGCCGAGGGCTATCGCTCGCCGAGTGTGACGGAAACGCTGATCAGCGGCCTGCACCCCAACGGCATCGCCTTCCCGTTCCTTCCCAATCCCGACCTGAAGCCCGAAACGGCCAAGACCGTGGAATTCGGCATAAACTACAAGCGTGACGGTCTGTTCTATGCGGATGACGGTCTTCGCTTGAAGGCCGCTTATTTCAACAATGACGTATCCGACTACATCGGCGGCAAGACACTCTCGGCCTTCGCTCCCGGCAGCGGCTGCCCCTTCATTCCGGGCACAGTTCCAATCTGCTACCAGTATCAGAACTTCGCCGAGGCCAAGATCAACGGTGTCGAGCTTGAAGCGATCTACGATGCCGGGCGTTTCTTCGGCGGCTTGAGCGTTTCGGTCATCGACGGACACACCTATTCGGAAGGCGTTCGCGAGGATTTGCTGACCGTCCCGTCATCGCAGGTGACGGCACATCTCGGCTTCCGCCTGCTTGACGAGCGCCTGACCATAGGCGGCGAAGTGCAGTACAACGGCGCACCGGACGGCAATACGACTGCGGAAAACTACACGCTGGTCAACGCCTTCGTGAACTACAAGGTCAACGACAATTTCAAGGTCGATTTCCGCGCCGACAACATTTTCGACAAGAAATACGCCAATCCGCTGAACGCGACGACGACCTCGACCGTTTACGAGCCGGGCGTAACGTTGAAACTCGCCGCAACAATGCGTTTTGGAGGATAACAGAAATGCCGCGCACGACGACGATCATGAATTTATTGACCTCCGCAGTGATTTTGTCGTTCGCGGCAGGAGGTCCGGCGCGCGCCCAAGAGAGCGCGCCGGCCTCTACTCTCGACCTTGAACTGAACGCGGCGCAGCCCTCCGAAAAGGGGTGCCGCCTGACATTCGTGGTCGCCAACCATCTCGGCAAGGAACTCTCGAAAGCCGCATTCGAAATCGCGCTGTTCAACGACTCGGGCGTGGTGGACCGCCTGACGGTTCTCGATTTCAAGGAATTGCCGGTCGATAAAACCAAGGTGACGCGGTTCGATCTTTCAGGCGTGGACTGCGCAAAAATCAGCCGAATTCTCATCAATCAGGCGACCGAATGCGCAGGCGACGGCATAGAGCCCGCCGCATGTCTTTCCGCCCTCAAGCCCACCACCAAGACCGGCATAGCCTTCGGGCTCTGAGCTGGCCTCACTACGCAAGGATAGGCCCCGCATGTTCCCCTTAGCAGCGTTTCACCATCTGGCATCCGGTCGCAAGGACGGTCTTTTGCCCGAATTCGCCGATTTGCTTCACGGTCGCGAAAAAGCTATCGAAACAAGCTCGAATGTCGCACGGCTGGACAACTATCGCGAGACGTTTACGAGCCAGGCTGGGCCTAACCCGAAAGGGACGGCGGAAGGTCTGGACGACGACAAGGTTATCACGTTTCACAGGCAATCCGCGACACGCAGTACGAAAGGCAAATGATGTACATCGCAATGAATCGCTTCAAGGTCCAGAAAGGCTCGGAAGAGTCTTTCGAAAACGTCTGGAAGAACCGCGAATCGACGCTGGATCAGATGAAGGGTTTTAAGGAATTTCACCTTCTGCGCGGCGCGTTCAACGAGGCCGAAGGCTACACGCTGTTCGCCTCGCATACGGTCTGGGCGAGCCAGGACGATTTCGTGGCGTGGACCAAGTCGGAGAATTTCCGCGCAGCCCACAGAAACGCAGGCGACAACAAGCCGCTCTACATCGGCCATCCGAATTTCGAAGGCTTTTCGGTCGTCGAAGGCGCCTGAAATGCCGGGCGAAACCATCGATTTCGCACGCACGATACCGATCCTGCCTTCGCCCGACATAAGGGCGAGCCGGGATTTCTATCGCGACCAGCTTGGTTTCGAGGCCATTCAGCCGGAAATGGATGAATATCTGATCGTCCGGCGCGGCGAGATGGAGATCCATTTCTGGTATACGGCCGACACCGCGCTGCCACAGGTTTCGTCCTGCTATATTCGCGGCGGTGAGGTATCAGCACTGCACGCCGAGTTTTCAAAACGCGGCGTGGAGAGATTGAGCCCGTTCACCGTCCGGCCGTGGAACATGAAGGAATTCTATGTCCATGACCCGCACGGCAATCTGCTGCGATTTGGCTGCGCACCGGAGGAGGCGTAAGAACCTTACGCCGCCCCAGCCAACAGGCTCGCATTGCCGCCTGCAGCGGTCGTATCCACGCAAACCGCGCGTTCATGCGCATAGGCCGCCGGGTCGAGAATTTCGCTGACAAGCGGCACGATTGGCCCCTTTCGCTTCGCAAGCGCCTGTCGAACGGCCCGCTGCGCTTCCTTTTCCGCAGAAAAAGCGACGAGATCGATCGGAAGGCTGGCAAGTTCGCCGGCCCCGACGCGTCCGTCCAGAACGGCAATCGGCAGGCCCTTCCCGCTCAGCGGCTGGAGTGCTGCCACCGCACCTGGCGCGATTGCCAGAACGGCATTTCCCGCAGCCAACGCCTGCACCGCCTGAAGCAGAAGCGTTTCGCTATCTGGGCCAAGGCACAATGCCCTTCCGCGCGGTGCCAGCGAAAGCGCATTGCCCTCGCCTGTTGGTCCTGGAAGATCGACCGGGCCGAAATCGAGCGCGGCTGCGGCAGAAATCGCGCGCGCAGCCTTGCCGCGCAGATGACGCCGAAGCGTCGTGATGCGATCCGGCTGGGTCGCCCAGCCTGCTGCCGCGATCTTCGAAAGCTCTTTGTTGAGCACCTCGGCGGAAAGTGCCGGGGCATCTTTCACCGCCGCATCGGCACTGACGGAGCGGCGGAACCGCTTCAGATAGTGCGGACCGCCAGCTTTCGGGCCGGTGCCGGAAAGCCCCTCACCGCCGAAAGGCTGAGAACCAACCACCGCGCCGATCTGGTTTCGGTTGATGTAGATATTGCCAACATGGACCGTATCGACAATGTGCTGCACGCGCGCTTCGATGCGTGTGTGAAGGCCGAAGGTAAGCCCGTAACCCTTTGCATTTATATCGGAAATGACCTTGTCTATATTGTCGGCATCGAAGGTCGCGACATGCAGGACTGGCCCGAACACCTCGCGCTCCATTTCGCCAATGCCCGACACCCGCAGCACATGCGGCGCAACGAAGCGGCCATCGGCTGGCGCATCGAGCTTGGCCATGAGCCGGCCCTTGGCCTCCATATCTGCGCAATAATCGCGGATCGAGGCCTGCGCTTCGTCGTCGATCACAGGCCCGACATCGGTGGAGAGTTTCAGCGGATCGCCGATCACCAGCGCCTTCATCGCGCCTTCCAGCATGACCAGCATCTTCTTTTCCACGTCCTTTTGAACGTAGAGCATGCGAAGTGCCGAGCAGCGCTGACCGGCACTCTGGAACGACGAGGCGATGATATCGCGCACAGCCTGTTCAGGCAGCGCGGTCGAATCGACGATCATCGCGTTGAGACCGCCCGTTTCGGCAATCAGCATCGCATCGGGCGCTGCCGTCTCGGCAAGCTGGCGTTCGATGAGCTTTGCGACTTCGGTCGAGCCGGTGAAACACACGCCCGCTATGCGCGGATCGGCAGTAAGCGGGCCGCCGACCGAGGGGCCATCGCCCGGCAAAAGATGCAGAATATCGGCAGGAACACCCGCCTCATGCAGCATCTGCACGGCACGGAATGCGATCAGCGGCGTCTGTTCTGCCGGTTTCGCAATCACCGCATTCCCGGTGACGAGCGCTGCGGAAATCTGGCCGGTGAAGATCGCAAGCGGGAAGTTCCACGGCGAAATGCACGCGATTACGCCCCGCGCCTCGCTGTTTTTCTCGGCACTGTCAGCTTCGGCAGCGTAGTAACGCAGAAAATCGACCGCTTCGCGCAGTTCTGCAACGCCATCTGCAAGCATCTTACCCGCTTCGCGCGATACGAGCGCGAAAAATTCGACGGCGTTTTCTTCATAGAGATCGGCGGCACGGCGCAGGATCGTCGCGCGTTTCGCGACAGGCATCGCGGCCCATGAAGGCTGCGCTTTCAATGCAGAACCAATCGCCTTTTCGACCTCGCCCGCACTCGCCTCGACGATGGTGCCGACAATCTCTGAAGAGTTCGCCGGATTGACGACATCACGCGGTTTTCCCGCCGATTTCTTGCCGCTCAGCGGCCACGCATCCCATTTATACGGCGCTTCGAATGGTTTGCGCGCGGCATTGATGTTTTCGAGCGTGACGGCGTCGGTAATGTCCCAGCCTTCCGAATTCTCGCGCCCCGCCCCGAAAATCTCGGATGGCGCGACGATTGCCGGATTTCGCGCGCCTTCCTGCGCTTCGATCACTTCGAACGGGTCGCGGGCAATGTCTTCCGGCTTCACATCTTCGTCGGTCAATTGATGCACGAAGGAGGAATTCGCACCATTTTCCAGCAGGCGGCGCACCAGATAGGCCAGCAAATCCTCATGCGCGCCGACGGGCGCATAGATGCGGCAGCGCGTGCCTTCGGCCTTGCGCACAGCTTCGTGCAGCGCCTCGCCCATGCCGTGAAGCCGCTGGAATTCGAAACTGTCGCGGTCTCCAGCCATTGCGAGGATGGCGGCCACCGTATGCGCATTATGCGTCGCGAATTGCGGATAAATCCGGTCCGTCATCGAGAGCAGTTTGCGGGCGCAGGCGATGTAGGAAACGTCGGTATTCACCTTGCGCGTGAAAACCGGGTAGCCATCGAGCCCCATCGTCTGCGCGCGCTTGATTTCGGTGTCCCAATAGGCACCCTTCACGAGCCGCACCATGATCTTGCGGTCGAGCCGTGTCGCCAATTCATGAAGCCAATCGATGGTGAAGGCTGCGCGTGGACCATAGGCTTGCACGACGACGCCGAAACCATCCCAGCCTTCCAGCGAAGGATGGGAAAGCACACCTTCGATGACATCCAGAGAAAGATCGAGCCGGTCGGCTTCCTCGGCATCGATGTTCAGCCCCATGCGGGCATGTCTGGCGGCCTGCGCCAGCAACAAAAGCCGCTTTGCCATGACGGGCAGCATCGCTTCCTTCTGCGCCACTTCGTAGCGCGGATGGATCGCGGAAAGCTTCACCGAAATGCCCGGATTGTAGCGAATGTCAGGACCGGTCGAGCCGCTGTCCAGCGATGAAATCGCGTCCGAATAGGCTTTGTGATAGCGCAGCGCATCGGCTTCCGTGCGCGCGGCCTCGCCCAGCATGTCGAAGGAATAGAGATAGCCCTTGCCCGTCATCTGGCGGCCGCGCTTTACCGCCTCAGTAATCGTGCGGCCAAGCACGAATTGCTCGCCCATTTCGCGCATTGCAGCCGCAACTGCCTTGCGGATAACCGGCTCGCCGAGGCGACGCACCATGCCGCGCAATGTGCGCTCGATGCTGCCCTCGCCTTCGTCCAGAACGCGGCCCGTCAGCATCAGCGCCCAGGTCGAGGCGTTGACGAAGATAGAGGTGGATTCGCCGGAGTGAACCGACCAATCCTGCGGCGCGATCTTGTCGCGGATCAGTTCGTCCATCGTTTCCGTGTCCGGCACGCGCAGCAGCGCCTCGGCCAGACACATCAGCGCCACGCCCTCTTTGGTCGAGAGGCCGTAAGCCGTCAGAAACACTTCCATCAGCCGTGGATCGGAAGAGCCGCGCACAGCGCGAACGAGATCGGCGGCGCGCGAAGAAATCGCGGCGCGCTCGTCTTTGGAAAGAGCTGCCAGACCTGCCAGACGCTCCAGGGCCTCGCCTTCGTCGGGAAGATAATTTGCGCGGATTTGCTTGCGGAGAGAGGAAAGCGTCTGGACTGTCATCGAAACCCTGCGGGCGTTGAGATGGATTGGCCTCATCCTAGCATGGCTGCAGAAAACGCATCGGACCGAATATATCGACTTTTCAGACCGTTCAGACTACATATGAGGCAAAATCTCACACATATGGATCGCCACATCGATGGAAGAAGTTCAGTTGGACCGCCTGGACAGAAACATCCTGACCGCGCTCGCGCGCGATGGGCGGATTTCCATGGCGGAACTTGCCGCGAAGGTGGGCTTGTCCAAGACGCCGGTGCAGGCGCGGGTGAAACGGCTTGAGCGTGACGGCTTCATTCGCGGCTATGCGGCAATCATCGACCGCGAGCGCATGGGCGAAGGGCACGTCGCTTTCGTCCAAGTGAAGCTGTCCGACACACGCTCCGCCGCGCTCGACGCGTTCAACCGGGCAGTGCTTTCGGTGTCGGAAATCGAGCAATGCCACATGATTGCATCAAATTTCGATTATCTTTTGAAGGTGCGCACCAAGGATATAGCTGCCTACCGCCGCGTTTTGGGCGAGCGCATTTCAGCACTGCCGCATGTGGCTCAGACTTCGACTTATGTGGCGATGGAGACGGTGAAGGATAGGTAGGAATTTCCTGACCGCGCAGGCTTGGCGTTTTGGTGTGTCCGTCATTTTTAGATAGAAACGCTGGCGGGACAGCGCCCCCCTCTGTCCTGCCGGACATCTCCCCCACAGGTGGGGAGATTACACTATCATTAAAGCGCGGCACCAATTGCGGACGCTACAGAATGAAGAGGCGAAGGTTGTGTCAGCCAATCTCCCCACCCGTGGGGGAGATGTCCGGCAGGACAGAGGGGGGCGCCTCGTGATTCCGTCGAAACAGATATCGCTCCTCATCCTGAAGGGCGCACTTCAAAAGTGTGCGCCCCCAAACGGTTTATAGTCAGGCTCTACAGCCCCAAACCACCGATGCAAACATATTTCGTATCCAGATAATCCTCGATGCCTTGGTGTCCGCCCTCCCTGCCGAGGCCGGATTCCTTCACGCCGCCGAACGGCGCTTCGGGTGTGGTGATAAGGCCTTCATTTATGCCGACCATTCCGTATTTCAGTCCTTCCATGACGCGGAAGGCGCGGCCGAGATCGCCAGTGTAGAAATAGCAGGCGAGGCCGAATTCGGTGTCGTTGGCGAGGCTTACGGCCTCTTCTTCCGTTTCGAATTTGAAGACCGGCGCCACCGGGCCAAATATCTCTTCCTTCATGAAGCGCATTTTCGGCGTGGCGTCGGCAATCACGGTCGGCTGGAAGAACGAGCCGCCGAGTTCATGACGCCTGCCACCCGCGACGATCTTGCCGCCCTTGGAGGTTGCGTCCGAAATCAGTTCCTCAACCTTTTCGACTGCCTTCTCATCGATCAACGGCCCCTGCTGGACACCCTCGTCCAGACCGGACCCGACCTTGAGCTTGTTTGACGCCGTGGCGAGCTTTTCGACAAATTTGTCGTAGATGCTGGACTGAACGAAAAACCGGTTTGTGCAGACGCATGTCTGGCCGGAATTGCGGTATTTGGCGGTGATCGAACCTTCGACCGCGCGGTCGATATCGGCATCTTCGAACACGATGAAGGGCGCATTGCCGCCGAGTTCCATCGAAACCTTTTTCACCGTCGAAGCGGATTTCTCGATGAGGATCTTGCCGACCTCGGTCGATCCGGTGAAGGTGATCTTGCTGACAAGCGGGTTAGCGCAAATCTCGTCGCCGATTTCACCGGCGGAACCGGTGATGACATTGACGACACCTTTCGGAATACCGACTTCCTCGCACAGCGCACCCCAGGCGAGGCCCGAAAAGGGTGTCTGCGAGGCTGGCTTGACGACTGCCGTGCAGCCCGCCGCAAGTGCCGGGCCGATCTTGCGCGCCAGCATCGAAGACGGGAAATTCCAGGGCGTTATCGCCGCGATAACGCCGACAGGCTCCTTGGTGACGAGAATGCGCCGATCCGCCCAGGGCGACGGCACGACATCGCCATAGGTGCGGCGGGCTTCTTCCGCGAACCACAGAACATAGGCGGCAGAGGCACCCACCTCGCCCTTCGATTCGAACAGCGACTTGCCCTGCTCCATCGTCAGCAGTTCGGCCAAGGCATCCTGATTGTCCATGATGGCGTCATGCAGCTTGCGCAGCAGCTTTGAGCGTTCCAGCGCCGACGTCTTGCGCCAGCTTTTGAAAGCGACATCCGCAGCCTCGATGGCGCGGCGGGTTTCAGCCTTGCCGGATTTCGGCACGGTGCCGATCTTGAGGCCAGTTGCGGGATTGGTGACGTCGATCGTCTGGCCGGAATCGGCCTGCACCCACTCACCGTTGATGAGATTGGCCTGTTTCATGAAATGGCTTGTTTTCTGGAGCATGGTCATGCCTCCTCTGCAGAATGCTTTTCGAACTAACCGGAACTTGTCTAACTGTTATGGGCGGATGTCGATCCGATCTTATGCCTGCCTCTCCTCGCAAGGCAATTCCGCTTGCATGACCAAAACAATATGCCAGCGGGCATTAACCGAAAATCAGAACCGAAAGCCAAAGCCAGAACGCGGTGGTGACAACCGCGCAGGCCGTCGCAATCGTCATCTGGTTGGACGCCAATGCCTGACCGGTGCCGAATTGCGCGGCGATCAGGTAGGAATTGACGCCGGACGGCAAAGCAGCCGCCGCAACAACGATTTTGGCAGACATTGGCGAAAGGCCGAACACCCAAGCTGAAGCCAGTGCCACTGCCGGCATGAGCATGAGTTTTACGACCGTCAGCGCGAAGGCTGGGCGAAGATTGCCGCGCACGTCGAATTTAACGAGGCTGAGCCCCATGGCGAAAAGCGCGACCGGCGCGGCGATGCTGGCCAGCGCATCGATGAGGCGAGCAGGCAGGGCCGGCATTTCGATGCCCGTAAGTCGCCAGAAAAGCCCCAGAACTATGCCCCATATCAGCGGATTGGCGCTCAACCGGCGAAAGAAAATGCGGAAAATCTGGACTGCCCCGCCATTTCCGCGTCCGAAAACCTCGAACAATATGATCGAGGCCATCATCATGGTTGGAAGATGCACGGAGATTATCAGCGAGAGTATCTCGAAGCCTTGCTGCCCATAGATGCCGATTATGAAGGGAATACCCAGCAGGACCAGATTGGAAAACGACGTCGCGACGCCGCCGACCACGCCCGCCTGCGAATCGCGTCCGAATATCTGCGTGGTCACCAGATGCCCGACCGTCCACGCAACAGCGACCGCCACCGCATATGCGCCCCATAATGACCAGGGAATCGAGCCGTTGAAATCGGCGCTTACCATCGTTCGAAACAGGAGAAGCGGCATCGCGACATTCACCGCGAAGTCAGACAGTCCATCGCCCGTATCCGAACTCAGATAGTTTGTTTTGCCCGCAGCATAACCGAGGGCCACAAGTCCGAAAACGAACAGGATTGTTTCGAAGAGAAAAGACATCGCTCGCTTGATATGCGCGGGCTGGAAAGAGCGCAACTGCTGCGTGTCAGATCAAGCTTCGGGCGCGACAAGGCGACGGCTTGCCTTTCGTTCGGCTTTGCCATCCCTATATGTATGAAATTGCATAAGGATAATTGATGCGTCGGCTTGGATTCTTTTTGATTGCTTTATTGATGGCAGCACCTGCACAGGCAACAGAAGCCGGATGGGCTTTGCTACGCGAAGGTGGTCATGTCGTGATTTTGCGCCATGCACTTTCCAACGGCACCATCGATCCGCCGAATTTCGACATTGAAAAATGCAACACGCAGCGCAATCTTTCCGAGCGCGGAAAGCAGCAGGCCAAGAAAATCGGTGCATTGTTCGCAACGCGCGCAGCGCCGGTCGAGCGCGTTCTCTCCAGCCGCTACTGCCGCACGCTGGAAACCGCGCGTCTGGCATTTGGTGACCGCGTATTGGAGGAATTCGAACCGCTCGACAGTGCCAATGCGACAAGCGAAAAAGAACTCATCCTCACAGAAATCCGGGATTTCTCGGGCTCGGGCAACATGGTTCTCGTCACGCAGATTGAAAATATAAACGCGCTTCTCGATGCCAATGCGCGCGAGGGCGAAGCCGTAATTGTACGTGCTGAGGGCGAAGGTTTGCATGTGCTCGGCCGGATCGTATTCAACTGAGCAGGGATTTGGCCCTTTTCCTGCCTGAAAAAACCGATTAGGAAGCGCCACAAAGCAAACGCGGAAATATCTGCTCCGTATTCGAAGGAAAAGCCGTGTCCACCACATTTGAAAAAGTCGCCAAGATTATCGCAGATACGAGCGAGATCGACATCGATACGATCACCCCTGAAAGCCACACGATCGATGATCTGGGCATCGACAGCCTCGATTTCCTCGACATCGTCTTCGCCATCGACAAGGAATTCGGCATCAAGGTGCCGCTTGAAAAGTGGACGCAGGACGTGAACGACGGCAAGGCGACCACCGAGGAATACTTCGTCATGAAGAACCTCTGCGCCAAAATCGACGGCCTCGTCGCCGCAAAGAACGCCTGATTCATTCAGGCTGATCGGTAAAGGCATGGCTTCTCACGACGTCGTCATAACGGGCATCGGCCTCGTCTCCTCGCTGGGAGAAGGCACCGACGCGCATTGGCAAAAACTGACGGCTAAGGAGCCGGTGTCCAACGTCGATTCGACGCGTTTTGCGCCCTACTCGATCCATCCGCTGCCTGAAATCGACTGGAGCCTGCAGATCGCCAAGCGCGGCGACCAGCGCCAGATGGAAACGTGGCAGAGGCTCGGCACCTACACCGCCGGTCTTGCACTCGACGATGCAGGCATAAAGACCGATGAAGCGCTATGCGCGACCATGGACATGGTCGTTGCGGCAGGCGGCGGCGAGCGCGACGTAGCCGTCGACAGCGCGATCCTCGAAGCCTCCGAAGCGCGTAATGACCACGACATCCTGCTCAACGAGAAACTGACCACCGAACTGCGCCCTACCCTTTTTCTGGCGCAGCTTTCCAACCTTCTGGCCGGCAATATCTCGATCGTCCACAAAGTCACCGGCTCTTCGCGCACCTTCATGGGCGAAGAAGGCGCTGGCGTTTCGGCCATTGAGACCGCAGCCGCGCGTATCCGCTCAGGCCAGTCGACGCATATGCTGGTCGGCGGTGCATTCCAGACCGAACACCCAGACATGCTGCTCGGCTATGAACTCGGTGCGTTTCTGCATCGCGGCCCATGGAAGCCGGTCTGGCAGCGCGAAGGCGCTGAAGGCGGCGGATTGGTCAGCGGTTCGGGCGCTGCGTTTCTGGTTCTGGAATCGCGCGAACATGCGCAAAAGCGTGGCCGTCATATCTATGCGACGCTCGGCCCGGTGATTTCGGGTGCGGCACGGCGCAGTCGCGAAGACCTTGGTGATGCGATCTCCGAGTTGATCAAGAAGGCAGACGGACAACAAAATCCGTTGCTGACGCTTTCCGGCGCATCCGGCGCACATGCCGCGACGAAGGCCGAGAAAGCCGCACTCGATGCGAACCCGGCGCTTGTTGCCCGCGCATTCGGCACGCTGACCGGCCATTTGAAGGAAGCGCAGTTCCCTTTCGCGATTGCGCTTGCGGCACTCGCACTGGATCGCAAGGCGGGCTACCCGGCGTTCGATTCAAGCGCTGAAAAATCCTACGACGGCGTTCCCGCCTCCATACTCGCGACAGCCATCGGCTATCATTATTTCGAGGGCGCAGCGCTCGTCGCTGCGGCAGACGCGCATGGCTAAGTACACGGATCATCTTGGCAGGCCGGTCGTTGCCGTTACGGGCATCGGCGTCGTCACCTCGCTCGGCGTCGGCAAGGCCGACAATTGGGCGGCCCTTACGTCCGGCCGCTCCGGCATTCACCCGATCACGCGCTTTCCGGTCGATCACCTCAACACGCGCATCTCCGGCACCGTCGATTTTTTGGCTTCGAGCAATAAGGGCGCCAGCGCGCTTACTCTTGAACTGGCGCAGACCGCAGCGCGTGAAGCGGTTGCCGAATCCGGCCTGAGCAGCACCGACTTTAACGGCCCGCTGTTTCTCGCCTCGCCACCTGTGGAACTTGACTGGCGCGATCGCTTTTCGCTCTACAATTCCGAAAAAACCGGCTCCGCATCCGAACGCCTGTTTTCGGCCTCGCTTGCATTGAAGTCGCTCGACATATTCGAGACATCGCAATTCGGCTCGATCGCTGCACGCCTTGCCGATGAATTCGGCACGCGCGGCCTGCCGATCACGTTGTCGACTGCTTGTGCATCCGGTGCCACAGCTATCCAGCTTGGCGTCGAAGCGATCCGTCGCGGCGAATGCGACCGCGCGCTGTCGATAGGCGCAGACGGTTCCGCGACCGCCGAAGCGCTGATCCGCTTTTCGCTGCTCTCAGCACTTTCCACCAATAATGACGTGCCGGAAAAAGCATCGAAACCTTTCTCGAAGGACCGCGATGGCTTCGTTCTGGCCGAAGGTTCGGCAGCACTCGTGCTCGAATCTCTGGAAAGTGCGGTCGCCCGCGACGCGACGATACTCGGCATTCTGCGCGGCTGCGGCGAAAAGGCCGACGATTTCCACCGCACGCGCTCCAAGCCGGACGGCTCGCCAGCCATCGGCGCGGTTCGGGCAGCGATCGAGGATGCAGGTCTGGACGATACCGGCATCGACTATGTGAACGCCCACGGCACCTCGACGCCTGAAAACGACAAGATGGAGCACATGTCGCTCTCCACCGTTTTCGGCGAGCGCATCCGCAAAATCCCGGTGTCGTCGAACAAGTCGATGATCGGTCACACGCTGTCTGCAGCCGGTGCAATCGAGGCCGCGGTTTCGTTCATGACCATGCGCGAAGGCGTGTTACCGCCGACGAT
Organism: Foliimonas ilicis; assembly: GCF_039939195.1. NCBI lineage: Bacteria > Pseudomonadati > Pseudomonadota > Alphaproteobacteria > Hyphomicrobiales > Phyllobacteriaceae > Foliimonas > Foliimonas ilicis. The sequence goes on from NZ_JBDUUH010000004.1 coordinate 78,439, forward strand.
CAACTACGACAATCCCGATCCGGCAATCGAGCTCGATGTGGTGCCAAACGTCAAGCGCGAAGCGCAGGTCGGCACCGTGCTTTCGAATTCCTTCGGCTTCGGCGGCCAGAACACCTGCCTTGTCATGGCGCGGGAACCGGTTTAGTAGCGGCCTCTTTAAGCATTGGGTGCGTCCTTCGAGGCTCGTTTCACTCGCACCTCAGGATGAGGGAAGTGGTGGCTGAGATTGAATCGAGCCCACGAGCGCTCACAATTTTGGTAAGACCTCCCTCATCCTGAGGTGCGATCCTGAGCCTGTCGAAGGGGAGCCTCGAAGGACGCACCAACCAGTTAAAGCCAGCGAGATAATATGCGCGCATTGCAACTCATCGAAGATCGCAAACTCGAAACCGTCGATCTTCCGCCCCCGCCGCCACCGGGCCTCGGCGAAGTAACGCTGCGCATCAAGGCGGTCGCGCTCAACCATATCGACGTCTGGGGCTGGCGCGGCATGGCTTTTGCCAAGCGCAAGATGCCGCTTGTTATCGGCGCGGAAGCATCCGGCGAAGTGGAATCAGTCGGTCAGGGCGTATCGAACCTTCAGCCGGGGCAGCTCGTCTCGATCTACGGCGCGCGCACCTGCAGCATTTGCCGCCCCTGCCGCGAAGGCCGCGATAATCTCTGCGAGCATGTTTCTGGCGTGCATGGCTTCCATCTGGACGGCTTCGCGCAGGAAAAGATCAATCTGCCCGCCCGCCTTCTCGTGCCTGCCCCTCCCGGCGTCGATGATATTGGCGCAGCAGTGGCGCCCGTTACCTTCGGTACGGTCGAGCACATGCTGTTCGACAATGCGAAACTTCAGCCCGGCGAAACGATCCTCATCCAAGCTGGCGGATCGGGCATCGGCACCGCAGCGATTCAGCTTGCAAAGCGCATGGGCTGTACGGTCATCACGACGGTCGGCTCGGACGACAAGATCGAAAAGGCCAAGGCGCTTGGCGCCGATCACGTCATCAACTACCGCGAAGACCGCTTCGAAGGCGTGGTGCGCAAACTGACCAAGAAGAAAGGCGTCGACGTCGTTTTCGAACATGTCGGCAAGGACACATGGGCGGGTTCCATGTTCAGCCTGAAGCGCGGCGGCCGCCTCGTCACATGCGGCTCGACCTCCGGCGTCTCGACCGAAATGAACCTGATGATGCTCTTTCAGCAGCAACTCAAACTGCTCGGCTCGTTCGGGTGCCGCATGGAAAACATGGCAAACGCCATGCAGAAAATGGCTGCAGGCATCGTCAAGCCGGTCATCGATACCGAAGTCGACTTCAATTCCATCGACGCTGCCTTGAAGCGCATGGAAGGCCGCGACGTCTTCGGCAAGATCATCCTGCGCGTAAATTGAAGCGCTTTGTCACAAAATACGCCGTAAAACTCAACACGGCGAAAGACTGGCTGATCGCGCAGGTCGCGCTCTCCATTCTTGCCGTGCTGCGCCTTCTGCCGCCGGACAAGGCGCTTAATTTTGCCGATCGCACCGCGCGGCGCATCGGACCGATGGTCGGCCGTAACCGCGTCGCGCTCGACAATCTGCGCAAGGCTTACCCTGAAAAGAGCGAAGCCGAAATCCAGACGATAGCGTCGGACATGTGGGGCAATATGGCCCGGCTTGCCGCCGAGTACATCTTTCTGGACACGATCTTCGACTACGACCCGGAAGCGACGACGCCCGGTCGCATCGAGGTCAGCGGCATCGAGCATTTTGTGAAGATCGCAGGCGAGCAGAAGCCGCACATCATCTTCACCGGCCATCTCGGAAATTTCGAGCTTCTGCCGATCGCAGGCGCGACCTACGGCATGGAAGTCACCTCCATGTTCCGCCCGCCGAACAACCGCTTCATCGCGGATTACATTCTCTCGACCCGCGAGACCAAGATGGGCGGGCTTCTCGCGTCGAAAAACGGCGCGGCTTTGACGCTGGCACGCATTCTGGAGCGTGGAGGCAATATCGGCGTTCTGGTCGATCAGAAATTCATGAACGGCCTGCGCACCACCTTCTTTGGCCGTCCCTGCGAAACCAGCCCGCTGCTGCCGAAACTCGTACGGCAATATGATTGCGATGTTTATCCGGCCCGCTGCATCCGGCTTCCGGGCAATCGCTACCGGCTGGAAATCGAGGACAAGCTTGATCTGCCCCGCGACCCGGACGGCTCAGTCAGCGTCTATCCGACCGCACAGCTTTTGAACGACGTTGTCGAGCGTTGGGTACGCGAAGACCCCGGCCAGTGGATGTGGTTCCACAAGCGCTGGAGCTTGAGCAAGGGCCGCCGCGCGCGCCGCAATCAGTAATAATTCATCACCGCATGGCGGGCTTCTGCGAAGAAAAGCCAGCGCTCGACCATCATTCCCGCCAGATGGCAAAGCACCGCGAGCGCGGCGAACAGGCCGGAAACCCAGCCCTGTGCGCCGAATATCAGCAGCGCAGCCAGAATGATCGCAGGCACCACGCCGCCAAGCGCAATCGCGATGCGCCATAGCTTCACCGCATGCTTGCGCGCGATCTTGAAGCCCATCTCGTTGGTCAGATAATTCTCGTTGATATGCGGGCGTTCCAGCAGCCGGACTTTGCCAATGTTGCCAAGACCAGTCGCGCTTTCCGGGGTCGAAAGCGGGACAAGATTTGACATGTGCTCGCGCCACTTCACCTTGGCGAACCACGCACTCCCAAGAAAAATCAATGCCAGAATCAGCGGCGGCAGTGGCCAGCCGCCGCCCGCAAGCGCAAAGAAACTCGCAAGAACCGCCCCGCCCGCGCCTGAAAACAGCAGATAACAAATCGGCGTAAGCTTTGTGTTCCACGCACCGACTGAGCGCAGCGAGGCGTAAATCATCGCCGTACAGTAAACCGTCACGCCGCAAAGCACTGCGCCGAATAGGCCGAACACGACCAGATACCGGTCGTCGAAAATCGCAGCCCAGGCTGATGCCAGCAAAGGCACGAATGTCAGGATCGCCATCACGCCTTCCCGCGAAAGCCAGCTCGTACGCCATTGCGACAAAGCCCGCCATGCGCGTTTCGGATTTCCCAGATGCAGAAGCGAAGACGTCAACCCGCCAGCAACCAGCGCCAGTGCAAGGACATGCGCAATCTTGGTGGAGATAGCCGACGGGTCGAGCAGGCCGAGGCCGAGCATGGCTGCGAGGCCGTAGCCAAGGCCGGAAAGCGCCGTGAAAACGATGATGGAGAAGGCGGGGTGCATTTAGTGGACGTCCGTGAGGGGCGAGATAGCAGCAATTGAAAAAGGTTGCGCTCTACGTTGCCCCCCTCTGTCCTGCCGGACATCTCCCCCACAAGGAGGGAGATTGGCAGTTTCAACTCTGGAGATTAGCTGATCTCCCCACCTGTGGGGGAGATGTCCGGCAGGACAGAGGGGGGCAACGTAGAGCGCAACCATCAAATCCGGTCCAACATCCCATCCAGCCAGGCAAAAAACCCGCTGGCGCCTTCCGTGTTTTCGGCCTGCAGCCGCGAAGCATTGTCCGCCAGTGAATGGCGCGGGCGTGGCGGCAGATATTTGTTCACCGGGCGGGTGCCCTGCTCCGGCATTAGATCCATGCCGCCGCGCTCTGCGACCATGATCGATACATTCGAACCCGGATCGGCAAAATCGCCGAAGTGGCGCGCATTTGCGGGGCATGTGCGAACGCAGGCTGGCTCGCGGTCGATTTCCTTCAGCGTCTCATTGTAGATACGGTCGATGCAAAGTGTGCACTTCTTCATTACGCCAGCGGCCAAGTCCATCTCGCGCGCGCCGTATGGACAAGCCCATGCGCATAACCCGCAGCCTATGCATTTGTCTTCGTCGACAAGCACGATGCCGTCCGAAGATCGCTTGTAGGAAGCGCCGGTCGGGCAAACGGTGACGCATGGCGCGTCTTCGCAATGCAGGCAGGATTTCGGAAAATGCACGATGCGCGCATCACCCGCCTCGCCAACGATCTCCCCGCCTTCCGGCATGACCTCGAATGTGTGGACGCGGTTCAGCCATGCACCGGAAACATCTGCCCCATAAGGGTCTTGATCCGACAGCGACGAGCCGTAGCCGCCGGTATTCCATTCCTTGCAATTGACCACGCAGGCATGGCAGCCGACGCAGACATCGAGATCGATGACCAGTCCGAGCTTTTTGGGCGTGGGAAGCGATGGGAGGGAGGTCATTGGCGCATCCCTCTTGCGTCTGGTTCTCGAGGAAACGCCTCAAAGCACCCCCACTCCGGTCCTTCGGACCACCTCTCCCCCTGCCTGGGGGAGAGGAAAGGGCTGCCGCGATGCAAACGCTTATCCAGCTTGGTTTCCTCTCCCCCAAACAGGGGGAGAGGTGGTCCGAAGGACCGGAGTGGGGGTGCTTGACGGGTTAGATCAAAACCTCTCACTTGCTCCACTCCTGCCCGTAGCGAAGCTCTTCCGGACGCTCCGCAACCGGCTCCGAAACCGGCGGAAAATACGGCTGGCTGAATTCGCCCGGCTCGGCCTTCTCGATGCGCACGCGCAGATCGTACCACGCCGCCTGCCCGGTTATCGGGTCGGAATTCGACCAGCGCATGCCGTCGCCCTTGGGCGGCAGAAGTTCGTTGATGAGATGATTCATGAGGAAGCCTTTTTTTGCTTCCGGCGCGTCGCGGTCAAGCGCCCAGCTTCCCGATCGTTTGCCGATGGCGTTCCATGTCCACAGCGTATGCATGTTCGCGGCCTCGGTGCGCGCAATTTCGACCTTGATGCGGCCATGATGCGAGATCACCCACACCCAATCGCCGTCCTTCAGATCATGCTGGTCGCAGATCGGACCCGGCACATAGAGCGGGTTTTTGGTATGGATTTGCCGCAGCCAGGCATTCATCGACCCCCATGAATGGTACATCGCGGCCGGGCGCTGCGTGATCGCGTGAAGTGGATATTCGGTCCGGTCCACCATCGCCTCTTCGAACGGGCGGTACCAGAGCGGCAGCGGATCGAAGGTTTCGAGAATACGCTTGCAATGGGTTCTGGGCGCAAACGGCTCGCGCAAACCTTCCGCCGAGAGTCGGAATTTCTGCAACGCCTCCTGATAGAGCTCGAACGTCACCGGCTGTGGCGTATCGAAAAAGCCCATGCGAACCGCGAAATTCTGATAGGCGCGGTTGGCATGCTTCATGAACTGCGCTTCCAGCGGAATATGTGCCGAAAAGAACGACCCGTTTTCGATATAGCGCTTGAGCTGGTCGGGATTGGCAGCGCCCCTCCCCGCGCGGTCGCCATTCGGTCCACGGAAACCGGCCAGCGGGCCGATGCCCGGCCGCCGCTCATGGTTGACGATATAATCCGCGTAATCCTTGTAGAGCGGCTTTTTCCGGCTATCGACAAAGCCCGGCAGGCCGAGACGCGCGCCGAGATCGATCAGCACGGTCTGGAAGCCGCGCACATCGCGGTCAGGCTCGACCACCGGCCAGCGGATCGCGTCCTGAACCGCGTCCGGCTCCGAAATCGGCCGGTCGAGCAACGAAATGCAATCGTGCCGCTCCAGATAGGTCGTGTCGGGCAGGATCAGATCCGCATAGGCGACCATTTCGGAGGCATAGGCATCCGAATAAATGATTTTCGGGATGCGGTATTCGCCGGTTTCCGGGTCCTTGTCCTCAAGCATCTTGATGACGCCCGCCGTATTCATCGACGAGTTCCACGCCATGTTGGCCATGTAGAGGAACATCACATCGACCGGATATGGATCGCCCGCATAGGCGTTCGGGATCACCATATGCATCAGCCCGTGGGCGGAAAACGGCGCGTCCCATGAGAAAGCTTTGTCGATGCGGGTCGGCTTGCCGTCCTCATCCACCAGCAAATCTTCAGGCCCGCGCGGAAAGCCCAGATGCGGGCCGGAAAGCGGCTGATTAGAGCCGAAATGCTCGGCCTTGCCATGCGGTTTGGGATGCGACTGAAAAGGCTTTGGGTAAGGCGGCTCATAGCGAAAGCCGCCGGGGCAATCGACCGCGCCGATCAGCACCTGAAGCATATGCAGCGCGCGCGTCGTCTGGAAGCCATTCGAATGCGCCGAAAGCCCGCGCATGGCATGGAAGGAAACCGGACGCCCGACGAAACCCTGATGTTTCTGGCCGTTCATGTCCGTCCATGGCTGGTCGAGGAAGATTTCCTCGTCAAAGGCAACGCGCGCAATCTCGGCGGCCAAACCACGGATCGTCTCGGCTGAAATTCCGGTTTCTGTGGCCACATTTTCAGGCGAATAGCGCGGATCGAGGTATTTTTCGGCCAAAAGCTGGAAGGAAGGCACGCAAAAGCGCCCATCCTCAAGCTGAACGCGCCCGGAAAGGGCGGCTCTGGCACCCTTCGTGCCAAGTGGTACGGCGTGCTCCGTGACGCTTTCGAACACCAGTGGTGTGCCGTCTTTATTGCGCGCGAACAGGCCATGCTCGGAAGTGCCGGGCGCGTCGATCACCAGCCACGTCGCGTTGGAATAGCGAACGAGATAATCGACGTCGATCTTGCGCGCCTTCAGCAATTCATGAACGACGGCGAGGATTAACAGACCATCCGTGCCGGGGCGAATGCCGATCCAATTGTCGGCGACCGCCGAATAGCCGGTACGAACTGGATTGACCGAAACGAAGCGCGCACCGTTTTTCTTGAGCTTGGCGATGCCCATTTTGAGCGGGTTGGAATCGTGGTCTTCCGCCACGCCGAACATCACGAAAAGCTTTGTGCGCTCCCAATCCGGCGCGCCGAATTCCCAGAACGCGCCGCCGATCGTCATGATACCGGCAGCCGCCATGTTGACCGAGCAGAAGCCGCCATGCGCGGCATAGTTCGGCGTGCCAAACTGCTGCGCCCAGAAGCCCGTCAGGGATTGCGACTGGTCGCGCCCGGTGAAAAAGGCGAGTTTCTTGGGGTCGGACTGGCGCACCGTACCAAGCCATTCCGTTGCCGTTTCCAGCGCCTCGTCCCAGGAGATTTCCTTGAACTCGCCGGAGCCGCGCGGACCGACGCGCTTCAGCGGCGCGCGCAGCCTTGCAGGCGCATAATGCTGCATGATGCCGGCCGAGCCCTTGGCGCACAGCACCCCGCGATTGACCGGATGGTCGCGGTTGCCCTCTATGTAGCGGATCTTGCCGTCCTTGATATGCACATCGATGCCGCAACGGCATGCGCACATATAGCAAGTCGTCTTTCGGATTTCGTCTCCGACTGGCTTCGACAAATCGAGCTGCGGGTCGGGCTTCATTGACGTGGCTCCATACGCCAAGTGGTACAGAACCGGCATCCGAAAGGAAATGCCTTTTCGGATGCTTTTACAGCAAAATTTATCTATTAATTACAGCCACATCGGAAGTTCATTCCCCGCATGGCTAAAGTTTAGTTTGTGACGACGATACGCGTATTGCCCGGCCCTACCTTGCGGACAAGATTGTAGAATTTCGCCGCATTGGCAGTGTCGAGACGCACACAGCCATGCGATGCGGGGCTGCCCAGACGCCTCACCGCGCTCGTGCCATGAACCGCATAACCGCCATGGTAGAACACGGCGTAAGGCATGGGCGACATGTCGTATTTGCGCGAATACCACATCTTGTGCATGCGCGTCGGCCGCCAGCTTCCGCGCGGCGTGACAAAGCCCTTGCGCGCCGTCGAAACACGCCATGTGTGGATCACCTTGCCGTGCCGCGCCACAGTCATGGTCTGGCTTGCAAGATCGACACGCGCGACAAGACTTGCGGCAAAGCCACTCGAAGAAGCGCCAAGAAACAGCGAAGCGAATGCAACCATAACGAGAATTATTTTCTTCATGCGATCAGCCCTCTTTTCTGACATCGCAAAGAACAACCCTCTTTCAACAGAGGGAATGATGATCATCCCACCAATAATTTAAGAATTTCCCCAATGAGATCGTTCGAATTGGAACGATTTCCCGCATCGATTGCAAAGCAGTTCGGACTTGCCAGATGCGGCATTCCCCTGCTCAATTCGAGCCATGAATGAGAAGCTCAAAGAAACGATCGACGCGCGAGTTGACGAACTGGTCGCCCTGACGGTCGATCTGATCCGGTTTCCGACAGTAAATCCGCCCGGCGAAGCCTATCGCCCCTGCGCCGAATACATCGCGAGCCGGTTGAAGAAACGCGGCTTTGCCGTTGAATTGATTCGCGCAGAAGGAACGCCCGGCGATACGGATCGCTATCCGCGCACCAATGTCGTAGCGCGCTTCGAAGGCGCATCACCCGGCAAGACCGTTCATTTCAACTCGCATATCGACGTGGTCGAGGCAGGCAACGGCTGGACCGTTGATCCCTTCGCAGGCGTCATAAAAGACGGAAGGATCTATGGGCGCGGCGCTTGCGATATGAAGGGCGGCCTTGCCGCATCGATCATCGCGGCGAAAGCCTTCATCGATACCTATCGGGACTTTCCCGGCGCAATCGAGATTTCCGGGACGGTAGACGAGGAATCCGGCGGGTTCGGTGGCGTCGCCTATCTTGCTGGAAAGGGCTATTTCTCGAAGCCGCGCGTCGATCATGTCATCATTCCCGAACCGCTGAACAAGGACCGCATCTGCCTCGGCCATCGCGGCGTCTGGTGGGCCGAAATCGAAACCAAGGGCGAGATTGCGCATGGCTCGATGCCGTTTCTCGGTGATTGCGCCGTGCGCCACATGGGCGCCGTGCTGCAGGCTTTCGAAGACGAGCTTTTCCCGGCCTTGGACAAGAAGCAGACGAGAATGCCAGTCGTGCCCGAAGGCGCGCGCCGTTCGACCATGAACATCAATTCGATCCATGGCGGCCAGACCGACGATTTCCGGCCGGGCCTGCCCTCGCCCAACGTGCCCGACAGATGCCAGTTAACGATAGACCGGCGCTTTCTGCTGGAAGAAAAGATCGAGGACGTGAAAGGCGAAGTCACGTCGATCCTCGACCGGCTGAAACGGGACCGCCCGAAATTCGACTACGACATTCGCGACATCATGGAAGTGCAGCCCAACATGACCGAACGCGATGCGCCGGTGGTCACGGCGGTCGCCAAGGGTATTCGCGAGATTTTCGACCGCGAGCCGGAATATGTCATCTCCCCCGGCACTTACGACCAAAAACACGTCGCGCGCATCGGCCATCTGTTCGATTGCATCGCTTACGGTCCCGGAATCCTCGACCTCGCGCACAGGCCGGACGAATGGGTAGGCATTACCGACATGGTCGAATCCGCCAAGGTCATGGCCATAGGCCTCGACATATTGCTGCGCGGCGACAATGGCTGAAACGCGCGTCCATCTGTGCAGAGGCGACAAAGCCGATTTACTCATGCGCCAAATCGCGCTTCTATCCGGCAAATTCAGAGGTAACGGGAGCTCTACCAGATGAACTTTATGAAAATCGCTCTGGCCGCGACCGCGTTTGCGCTGATTTCAGGCAGTGCAGCCCTTGCGGCAAGAACCGATCTCATTCTCGGTGTTCCACTGGAGCCTCCGCATCTCGACCCCACGGCAGGGGCCGCCGCCGCAATCGACGAAGTGCTTTATGCGAACGTCTTCGAAGGGCTGACCCGCATCGGGCCAAAGGGCGAGGTTCTGCCCGCCCTTGCCGAAAGCTGGGAGATTTCCGAAGACGGCAAGATTTACACATTCAAGCTGCGTACGGGCGTGAAATTCCACGATGGCAGCGCTTTCGACGCGGAAGACGTGAAATTCTCGCTGGATCGCGCCCGTGCAGAGAACTCTGTGAATGCGCAGAAGGGACTCTTCGAGCCAATCGACACCGTCGAAGTGGTCGATCCGGCGACCGTGAAAATCACGCTGAAACGACCCTTCGGCTCGTTCCTTTATAATCTTGGCTGGGGCGATGCCGTTATAGTCGCACCGGAATCGGCAGATACCAACAAGGAAAAGCCGATCGGCACCGGCCCTTTCGCCTTCCAGAACTGGGCCAAGGGTTCGTCGATCACGCTCACCAAAAATCCTGATTACTGGGGCGAAGCAGCGTTCCTCGAAAAAGCGGAATTCCGTATCGTGCCGGATGCGGCGGCCGCAATTCCGGCACTGCTTTCCGGCGATGTGCAGGCATTTCCTTTCTTCCAGCCGGAAGGCGTCGAGCAGATACAGGGCGACCCCCGCTTCAAAATCGTCGTCGGCTCGACCGAGGGCGAAACGATCCTCTCGATGAACAACAAGAAGGCGCCCTTCGACAATCTCAAGGTACGGCAAGCGGTTTCCTACGCGCTCGACCGTCAGGCAATCATCGATGGCGCGTCCGCTGGGCTCGGCGTTCCCATCGGCTCGCATTTCGCCCCGCACAATCCCGCCTATGTGGATTTGACCGGAACCTACCCGCACGACGTCGAGCGGGCGAAGGAACTTTTGAAGGAAGCAGGGCTGGAAAACGGCTTCTCCGCAACGCTCAAGCTGCCGCCGCCCTCCTATGCGCGGCTCGGCGGCGAGATCATCGCCTCGCAACTGCGCGAAGTCGGTATCGATGTGCAGATCATTCCAGTCGAATGGGCCGAATGGCTAAGCCAGGTCTTCACAAACAAGGACTACGACATGTCCATCGTCTCGCATACCGAGCCGAACGACATCGATATCTACGCGCGCAAGGACTACTACTTCAATTACGACAACCCCGCCTTCGACAAGGTCATAGAAGAATTGAACCTCACCTCCGACGAGGCCAAGCGCAAGGAACTCTACGGCCAGGCGCAAAAGATACTGGCCGACGATGCGGTCGCCGGGTTCCTCTACGAACTCCCGAAAGTCGGCGTCTGGGACGCCAAGCTTGAAGGCATGTGGGAGAATGCGCCCATTCAGGCGAATGATCTGACCAAGGTGAAATGGGTGGATTGAGAAAGCGGCTGCAAAGCATGCGCTCGACGTTGCCCCCCTTTGTCCTGCCGGACATCTCCCCCACAGGTGGGGAGATTGGCTTTCATTTCCGATTTCGCCAATCGTATAGGTCGGCAATTGAGCATCAACAAAGCGGCAGTCTGATCTCCCCACCTGTGGGGGAGATGTCCGGCAGGACAGAGGGGGGCAACGTAGAGCAAAAGCATTTCATGTTATGTTGCTCAAAAGCGGCTTTCCGCTAATGACCGCCTATCTCGCAAAGCGCCTGATCGTCGGCATCATCACCCTCGTCATCGCATCGATGGTCGTCTTCTCCGTGCTTGAAATCCTGCCCGGCGACCCGGCGCGGCTGATGCTGGGTATGAACGCCACGGAAGACGCGCTTCAGGCGCTGCGTAGCCAGTTGGGCCTCGATCTGCCGTTGCCCGTTCGCTATTTCGACTGGGTAAGCGGCATGCTGACGCTGGATTTCGGCCGTTCCTACACCTACTCCGTGCCGGTAATCGACCTCATAAAAGAGCGCGCCGCAGTTTCGCTGCCGCTGGCTATCATCGCTCTCGTCCTCTCTACGGCCATTGCGATTCCGGTCGGCATTTTCTCGGCGGCAAGGCGCGGCAAGCCCGCCGACACGCTGTCGATGGGGGCTGCGCAATTCGGGGTCGCAGTGCCGAATTTCTGGTTTGCACTGCTTCTGATCTATGTTTTCGCAGTGTGGTTGCGCCTTGTGCCCGCAGGCGGTTTTCCGGGCTGGAGCGCCGGCATCTGGCCCGCAACGAAAGCCCTGATCCTGCCCGCTGTCGCGCTGGCGCTGCCGCAAGCCGCGATCTTAGCGCGCGTCACGCGCTCGGCCATGCTGGAAGCGCTGAGCGAGGATTATATCCGCACCGCGCGTGCCAAGGGTCTGCCGCGCCGCGCCGTCTTGTGGCGCCACGCACTGCGCAACGCGATGATCCCCGTCCTGACGATCCTCGGCCTGCAATTCGCCTTCCTGCTGGCAGGCACGATCATCATCGAAAACGTGTTTTACCTGCCGGGTCTCGGAAGGCTGGTGTTTCAGGCGATCACCCAGCGCGATTTGATCGTCGTTGAAAGCGTCGTCATGCTGCTGGTCGCAGCCGTTATCATCGTCAATTTGCTGGTTGACCTCTCTTATGCCATCGTCGATCCGCGCCTGAGGGCAAGGCGATGAGCGACCACGCCACCCTGCCCGCGCAACGCTCGTTTCTGCGCAACGCGTTTTCAAGCCGCTCCTTCGTCATCGGATTGATCGTCACAGCCCTCATCGCCGCAATGGCGCTCGTCTCGTTTTTCTGGACGCCATACGACGTCACAAAGCTGATCATCGCTGACAAGCAATTGTCGCCATCATGGTCGCACTGGTTCGGAACCGACCATTTCGGACGCGATATACTTTCCATGATCATGGTTGGCGCGCGAAATTCCATCGCCGTGGCGCTGGTCGCGGTCGGTATTGGTATGTGCATCGGAGTGCCGCTTGGCTGCTGGGCGGCGGCGCGCGGCGGCTGGATCGACGAAGCGCTGATGCGTTTCAACGACGTGGTTTTCGCGTTTCCGGCTCTGCTTTCGGCCATCATGATCACCGCGATCTTTGGCCCCGGCGCGGTCAACGCAATCATCGCCATCGGCATTTTCAACATACCGGTCTTCGCGCGCGTCGCGCGGGCTGGCGCGCTGTCGATCTGGCCGCGCGAATTCATTCTGGCAGCGCGCGCCTCCGGCAAGAGCAAGGCGCTGATCACGGTCGAGCACATATTGCCCAACATCGCCAATCTGCTGCTGGTGCAAGGCACGATCCAGTTCGCACTGGGCATTCTGGCCGAGGCTGGCCTGTCCTATGTCGGGCTGGGCGCGCAGCCGCCAATGCCGAGCTGGGGCCGCATGCTGTTCGATGCACAGACCCGCATGATGGCAGCACCCCATCTGGCTCTGTTTCCCGGCATGGCAATCGTGCTGACTGTACTTGCACTCAACATGCTGGGCGACGGCCTCAGTGACCTCCTCGATCCGAAGCTGAGGCGCAAGCGATGAGCCTGCTCGACATCGAAGGGCTGAAGCTCGACATCGGCGGCACGCCGATCCTGAACGGCGTGGATTTGTCCATCCAGCCGGGCGAGATCATGGCGCTGGTGGGTGAATCCGGTTCCGGAAAATCGATGACGGCGCTGACCATCATGCAGCTTCTACCGCAGGCAGCACATGCGACCGGCACGGTTCGTTTCGACGGCATCGACATTCTATCAGCCACCGAAGACCAGATGTGCGCGCTGCGCGGCGATGATATCGGCATGGTGTTTCAGGAGCCGATGACGGCGCTGAACCCGGTCAAGACGATCGGCGAACAGGTCGCCGAAGGCATTCGCCTGCACATGCGCGTCAGCCGCGCCGAAGCCGAAGACCGCGCGCGCAAAATCCTCGACCGGGTTGGGCTGCCGGAAGCCAAATTCCCGCTCTCGCGCTATCCGCATGAGCTTTCGGGCGGCCAGCGGCAACGCGTGGTGATCGCCATCGCCTGCGCGCTGAACCCGAAACTGCTGATCGCAGACGAACCGACGACGGCGCTCGATGTGGTCTTGCAGGCCCAAATCCTCGACCTTCTGCGCGATCTGGTGGCTGAAAACCGCATGGGCCTGCTGCTGATCTCGCACGATCTGGCGGTGGTGGCCGACATGGCCGACCGCGTTACCATTCTGCGCCACGGCGAGGTGATGGAGAGCGGCAATACGGTGCAGACACTCTCCGAGCAGAGCCATCCCTACACACGCCAGCTCGCGCAAGCCTCGATGCATGTGCCGTCGCGCCGCGTCGTCCCCAAAGCCGACGAAACGCCTCTCCTCTCGGTCGAAAACCTGTCGCGCGACTATCCAGGCCAGCGCGTCTCGTTTTTCCGAAAACCAGAGCCATTCCGCGCCGTCGATGACGTATCGCTGACTTTGGCGCATGGCCAATCGACAGCGCTCGTCGGGCGATCCGGCTGCGGAAAATCCACTCTCGCTCGCATGATCCTGGCGCTGGACGAACCGACCGGCGGCAACATCCGCTTCATGGGTGAGGAATTGACCGGCCGAAACGAGGCGGCGCTGAAACCCGCACGCCGCAACATGCAGGTGGTTTTTCAAGACCCTTATGGCTCTTTCGACCCGCGCCACAAGGTCGAGCGGCTGGTGGCCGAGCCGCTGCATCTTCTGGAGAAAAAACCTTCGTCATCGCAGCGCCGCGATATGGTCGCGAGGGCCTTGCACGAAGTTGGCCTCACGCCAGACGACATGGACAAATATCCGCATGAGTTTTCAGGTGGCCAGCGCCAGCGCATTTCCATTGCCCGCGCTTTGATAAACCGCCCGAAGCTGATCGTCGCAGATGAGCCGGTTTCGGCGCTGGACGTTTCGATCCGCGCGCAGGTGCTGGATTTGTTTGCGGATCTAAACCAGCGGCTTGGCATCGCCTATCTGTTCATCACGCATGATCTGCACGTTGCCCGCGCAATTACCGACGATGTTCTGGTGATGCATGACGGCCGGATCGTCGAGCGCGGACGCACCGCCGATGTGCTTGATAATCCAAAGTCAGATGCTGCAAAGGCGCTGGTTGCCGCAGCGCCGGACCTGAGCCGTGCTATGGCGCGGCGGCTTCATGAGCAGGGGTGAATGAGGGCTGCCCTCTACGTTGCCCCCCTCTGTCCTGCCGGACATCTCCCCCACAGGTGGGGAGATTAGATGTCATTTATGATTTCGCCAATTTTTGACGGATTAGAGCCGTCGAGGCCACTGCTAATCTCCCCACCTGTGGGGGAGATGGCCGGCAGGCCAGAGGGGGGGCGCGAAGGAACGCCAGCCCTTAAACAAGAAAATCAGCTAGACGACTTCACCGCATCGACCGGGCTGATGCCCAGCATATCGAGCGTACGGCGCAGCAGCCGCACTTCATTCTCGGCCAGTTGATGATCCGCCTTGGCGATGTCGGCCATGTGCTGCGCGAGGAGCCTGCGGCGGTCGATGTCGAGATCCTGAAACAGCGCGATGGCCTGCGCCGCATTGGTCTCGTATCCAAAATCGTTGAGGTACTCGATGACCCCGTCGAGGCTTTCGGCCTGAATGCCGAAGGATTCGCGGCAGATGCGCTTGAAAACCTCCATTTCGGCTTCATCGACCGAGCCGTCCGCCAGAATCATGCGGAAAAGCAGAAGCAGTTCAGCCGAAAGAACCGGATCGTCGGCAACTTTGCGAACGCCTGGATCGCCGTCGAAGATCGAGCGTATCTGCGCAATAAGGCTTGCCGCCATGCTGGTGTCCTCTGCCATGTCTGCGATTGTTAGCTGAAACGATTGAAAAGACATATCTAAATTTATGCGCAGCGCACGATCCTCAGCCGAGTGTTGCAAGGGCGCGATAGCGGCGTGAATATCCGTCTTGCGCGAAACCGTTGCATGTGGTCGAAGGCGGCACCTTCCCACCCGCAAAGTGCGGCCTCCCAAAATGTTTGAACTTGCCACTGATGTCGTCCTGCTGCTGGCGCTCGCAGCCTTTTTCGCAGGGATGATCGATTCCATTGCAGGCGGCGGCGGCCTGATCACAATTCCCGCCCTGCTGCTGGCCGGTTTGCCGCCGGTCACCGCGCTCGGCACAAACAAGCTGCAAAGCCTTTTCGGTTCCGGCTCCGCAACATTCATCTATGCGTCCAGAGGCCTTGTGAATGTAAGGCGCCAATTGTGGCCTGCCTTCATCTCCTTCATCGGCGGCATCGCGGGCGCGGCTGTCGCGACGGTTCTTCCGGGCGACATATTGCGCGCCGCTCTTCCCGTCATCCTCGTTGCCATCGCACTCTATTTCGCACTCAAGCCGAACATGAACGATGTGGACCGCGCCCAGCGCATAACGCCGTTTGTTTTCGGCCTGACACTCGTACCGGCGATAGGCTTTTATGACGGCTTGTTCGGCCCCGGAACCGGTTCGTTCTTCATGCTGGCATACGTGACACTTGCAGGTTATGGCGTGCTCAAGGCCACTGCACACACGAAACTCCTGAACTTCACCTCGAATATCGGCGGCTTCGCGATCTTCGCTTTCGCGGGCGCGATATTCTGGAAAATCGGAATCGTCATGGGCATCGCGCAGTTCCTCGGTGCACGGCTTGGTGCGACGCTGGCAATTCGCATCGGCTCAAAGCTCATCAAGCCACTGCTCGTCTTTACATGCGTGGCACTTGCGATCCGCCTGCTGATGGACCCGGCAAACCCGCTGCGCCTCTTTATCGGCATTTAACGGAACATCATTCCCGGTCGGCCATCATCATGCTTGGAACGGCCCGCGAAGACGATTACGGATCGATCGTCGGAATGCCGGGCCAGAATGGCGGCAAGTCGATTTACGTCGCTGTCGATGACGCCGACAAGCTATATGCGCGCGCGACTGCAGAAGGCGCGAAAATCGTTCAGGAACTGACCGATCGCGACCATGGCAGTCGCGAATTCATCTGCCGCGACCCGGAAGACAATATCTGGTGCTTCGGCACCTATTGGCCGAAGGCAAGCGATCCGGCCTAGCGCGCCGCCGCAAAAATCGCGTCGCAGTCCAGGTGCTTTTCGAGATGCGTTGCGATCTCGTCCAGCGCATTCTCGATCTGCGCGCGATAATCGATGCCGCCGCCTTCGACGCCCAACCCCTCAAGAAAGCGGGCGCGGAAAGCATCCGAGCCGAACAGGCCGTGCAGATAGGTGCCGAACACCTTGCCATCTGCGGATGTGGCGCCATCGGGCGTATTGTTGATGATCGTGGCGGGCCGCGCAGTGTCCGGTCCGGTCGTGCGGCCAAGATGGATTTCATACCCTGAAAGCGCGACATCAAAATGTGTCGAGCGCGCATCGACGTTGCGCACGGTCTTTTCCGGCTCCATGACGGTTTCGATTTCGAGCAGGCCAAGCCCTTCCGCTTCCAGAACATTGCCTTCGATGGCTTGCGGATCGCGCACCACTCGCCCCAGCATCTGATAGCCGCCGCAAATACCGACGACATACCCGCCGCGACGCCTATGATCGGCCAGATCGCGATCCCAACCGTTTTCGCGAAAACGCAGCAGATCGCCGATTGTCGATTTGGAGCCGGGAATGACCACCAGCCCGGCGTCTTTGGGCAGGCTCTTGCCCGGCGGAACGAACACGATTTCGACCTGCGGCTCGGCGCGCAGTGGGTCGAGATCGTCGAAATTCGCGATGCGACCAAGCATCGGCACGGCGACTTTCAGCGCACGGTCCTCGCCGCGGCTCAGCCTTTCCAGCACGACGGAATCCTCAGACGGCAACAACGCTGCCGCGCGCAACCACGGCACGACGCCGAAGGAACGCCAGCCGGTAAAGCCGTTGATGGCCGTCAGGCCCGAATCGAACAGCGAAACGTCGCCGCGAAATTTGTTGATGAGGTAGCCGGCGATCATGTTCCGGTCTTCTTCGGAAAGGATCAGATGCGTACCTGCGATCGAAGCGATGACCCCGCCACGGTCGATATCTCCAACCAGTATCACCGGCACATCGGCCCGCGTGGCGAAGCCCATATTGGCGATGTCGCGGCTGCGCAGATTGATTTCGGCAGGCGAGCCAGCGCCTTCGACGATCACAATATCCGCGTCCTCACCGACCTTGCGCCAGGAATCGAGCACGGCATCCATGAGCTTGGCCTTGAGGATTTGATAGTCGCGCGCTTTCGCCTCGCCATAGACCTTGCCCTGAACGACGACCTGCGAACCGATGTCGCTTTGCGGTTTCAGCAACACCGGGTTCATGTGGATTGAGGCAGGCACGCCGCAGGCCACTGCCTGAAGCCATTGCGCGCGACCGATCTCGCCGCCATTCGCCTCGCCCGGAATATCCGCGACAGCCGCATTATTCGACATGTTCTGCGGCTTGAACGGCCGAACCTTCATCCCGCGCCGCAGAGCGACACGGCAAAGGCCTGCGACCAGAACCGTCTTGCCGACATCGGAGCCCGTGCCCTGCAGCATGATCGCCTTAGCCATTCCCGGCCTCCGCAGCAAAATGATGATCGAAAATTGAAGTCACCAGATCCTCGCTAGCGCTATTTCGCACAACCGCTCCGCATCAGGTCGGGTTGCGTGCGCGTTTCATTGGTCTAGATTGACTGCCACGCCGACACAAGAACGTCTGGGAGGACGCCATGGACGCCGTTACAAATCAGACAGCGGGCCAATTCGACCTCAATGAGGACCAACGCGCAATTCAGGACATGGCGAATGCATTCGCCGCTGATCGCGTCGCGCCCAAGGCGCTGGAATGGGACAAGGATCGCCATTTTCCGGCAGATGTGATTCGCGAAGTCGGCCCGCTTGGGCTTGGTGGCATTTATGTCAGCGAGGATGTGGGTGGTTCGGGCCTCGGCAGGCTGGATGCAGTGCTGGTGTTCGAAGCGCTTTCAAGAGCCTGCCCTGGATTCTCCTCCTTCATTTCCATCCACAATATGTGCGCCTGGATGATCGACCGTTTCGGCAATGAGGAGCAGCGCCAGCTTTTCGTACCGAAACTCACCTCGATGGAATGGCTGGCGAGCTATTGCCTGACCGAGCCAGGTTCGGGGTCTGATGCCGCCGCTCTAAAGACGCGCGCCGTACGCGATGGCGATCACTACGTGTTGAACGGCGCCAAGCAGTTCATTTCCGGCGCGGGCGACAGCGATGTTTACGTGACGATGGTGCGCACGGGCGATGAAGGCCCGAAGGGCATTTCCACGATAGTCGTGCCGAAAGATGCGCCCGGCCTGTCATTTGGAGCGCTTGAGCACAAGATGGGCTGGCACATGCAATCGACACGGCAGGTGAATTTCACTGATTGCCGCGTACCTGCGGAAAACCTGCTTTCCACGGAAGGCGCAGGCTTTTCCATTGCCATGGCCGGTCTGGATGGCGGCAGGCTCAACATTGCCGCCTGCTCTCTTGGCGGCGCGCAGTCAGCGCTCGACAAGGCACTTTCATATGCGGGCGAGCGTAAGGCGTTCGGCCAGACAATCGATCGCTTCCAGTCCTTGCAGTTCAAGCTTGCCGACATGGAAACCGAACTTCAGGCAGCGCGCATTTTCCTTTACACAGCCGCATCCAAACTCGACGCCAAGGCGCCGGACGCCTCGAAATGGTCTGCCATGGCCAAGCGCTTCGTCACCGATACGGGCTTCGACATCGCCAACAATGCGCTGCAAATCCACGGCGGCTACGGCTATCTGCATGATTACGGCATCGAAAAGCTGGTACGCGACCTGCGCGTCCACCAGATTCTCGAAGGCACCAACGAGATCATGCGCGTCATCATCGCCAGGCACCTGATCGGTCGCTGACTTTCATATCGAGCGGAGGAATTTCATGAGCACGATAGCTTTTATCGGCCTGGGCAATATGGGCAACCCGATGGCGGCCAATCTCGTCAAGGCTGGCCACACGGTGCAAGGTTTCGACCTGATGCCCGAAAATCTTGCCACGGCCAAGGAGCATGGCATCACCATTACCCCGGATGCGGCTGCCGCGATCAAGGGTGCGGAAATCGTCATCACCATGCTGCCAGCGGGCAAGCATGTGATTTCCGTCTATGACGACATCGCCGGAAAGGCAGAAAAAGGCGCGCTTTTCATCGATTCCTCGACCATCGACGTCGATTCCGCCAGAAAAGCGCATGCAATTGCAGAAAAACACGGCCTGCTTTCCATTGACGCGCCGGTTTCCGGCGGTACGGGCGGCGCAAGTGCTGGCACGCTGACCTTCATGGCGGGCGGTTCGCCGGAAGCATTCGCCAAGGCCGAGCCGATCCTTCAACCGATGGCTGGGCGCATCGTCCATTGCGGCGATGCCGGTGCGGGTCAGGCCGCCAAGATCTGCAACAATATGATCCTCGGCATTTCGATGATCGGCGTCGGCGAAGCCTTCGTACTGGCCGAAAAGCTCGGCCTCTCTCATCAGGCGCTGTACGACGTGGCCTCGACCTCATCGGGTCAGTGCTGGTCGCTCACCACCTATTGCCCGGTGCCGGGGCCTGTACCCGCCTCACCCGCAAATCGCGACTATCAGCCGGGATTTGCGGCAGCTCTCATGCTCAAGGATTTGAAGCTGGCGCAGGAGGCCGCGCAATCGGCCGGTGCGGTCACACCGCTCGGTGCAGAGGCCGCGCAGCTTTATGCGCTGTTCAACGCGATGGGTCATGGCGGCACCGATTTTTCCGGTATCGTCAAATTCCTGCGTGGCGACCTTACGTAGCGTCATCAATTTTTTCGCGCGTAAACCGGAAAACATCGCAAATTTAGATTTGCTTAAGCTCTCGCTAACCACACGGTAACATTGTTAGCCTAGAACCGAGCGCAGGGCAGACATCGCATCTGCCCATCGCTCCGGATCAGGTACTGCGTACCGGAGCCGTTACCTTCGCAAGTGTTTGCGTCTGCGAAGGCCATGCGTAAGAGTGGCAAGACCGCGTCCAGTTTGGCACGCGGTTTTTGCCGTATCAGCCCCTTTTGCTAAGCCTGTCGTAATTGGCCTTCACGCGCTTGCCGGAAGGTTTCAGCGCCGCAACCATGGCACGTTCGGCTGCCACGCCAGACAAAAGCGAAGGCGTCTTGCCCGAAAACGCTTCCAGCCAGAAACTGGCCGCCGATTGCGCATAAGATAGCTGCGCCGCCATCATGCCTTCCGCGAAAGCACCAGCCTTTTCCGTAAAGGCACCAGCCGTCTCGCCGCGCCAAGGATTTAGGCTTTGCGCTTCGCTTGCCATCAACGGCAAACGCAACGCCATGACGGCAGGAGCAAGCATCAACGTGCCGCCGAGCGACATTGCCGCCCGTGCCGACTTCACCGATTTTTTTCTGGTCATTTTGTTTCCTGGGAGGCCATATCCGAGCGGTCGATAAATCTCACTGGCCATCACTAAAACGAACTCATGCGCAAACAGTTGCTAGTAAGCACATTACAAATGGGAAAGGCAGGGCAGCATAGCCACCCTGCCCTTGCATCTATTTCAGGTCTTTTGCCGCAAGGTCGAGCGCCTTGAGGATGCGGTCTCCCGCTAGGTCGATCGTTTCGCGTGTCCAGATCAGTGGCGGCGAAAGGATCATCGTATCGCCCGTCGCACGCAGCATAAGCCCCTGCGCAATTGCATGGTCGCGAATGGCAACCGCAGCACTGCCGACGGGCTTGAAACGCTCCCTCGTCGCCTTGTCGCGAACGATCTCGATTGCGCCCATCAGGCCGACACTGCGAACCTCGCCAACCAGCGAATGCCCGGCAATACGGGTGCGCAGCATTTCCGCGAAATAAGGACCGGTGTCGTTCTTTACGCGATCGACAAGCCCTTCGCGTTCCATGATCTCGATGTTCTTCAGCGCAACGGCACAGGCCACCGGGTGCCCCGAATAAGTGTAGCCGTGATAGAACTCGCCACCCTTTTCGACCAGCGTCGAGGCAATACGATCCCCCACCAGAAGTGCTGAAAGCGGCTGATAACCGGATGTCAGCGCCTTCGCCGTGGTGATCGTATCGGCTTCGATGCCGAATTTCTGCGCGGCGAACCATTCACCAGTGCGGCCATAGCCGGTGATGACTTCGTCCAGCATCAAAAGCACATCGTATTTGCGGCAGATGCGCTGGATTTCCGGCCAATAGCTTTCCGGCGGGATTTTCACACCGCCAGCGCCCATGATCGGCTCGCCGATGAAGGCGGCGATCTTGTCGGCGCCATGCTCGAGGATGGCATCTTCGACCGCTTTTGCGGCGCGAATGCCGAAATCATGGTCGCTCTCGCCCGGCTGTGCCAGTTCGAAGGCGTAAGGCATCATCACATGAACGATGTTCGGCACCGCGCCGCCAAGCTGGCCGTGCATGCCTTCCATGCCGCCCAGCGACGTGCCCGCAACAGTGGAGCCGTGATAGGCCATGTTGCGCGAAATGATGATGTTCTTTTCCGGCTTGCCTTCAAGCGCCCAGTAATGGCGCACCAGACGCAGCGCGGTATCGTTCGATTCCGAACCGGACGAGCCGTAAAACACCTGATTGATGTTTTTCGGCGCGAGTTCCGCAAGTTTCTTCGCAAGAAGAACCGGCGTCGGCGACGAGCAGCGGAAGAAGGAATTGTAATATGGCAGTTCCTTCATCTGCTCATAGGCAGCCTCGGCGAGTTCATGCTGGCCATAGCCGACATTCACGCACCAGAGCCCGGCCATGCCGTCGAGTATCTCGTTGCCTTCGGAGTCGTAGACGTAAGGTCCATCGGCGCGCACGATCATGCGCGATCCGGACGTGCGCAAATCTCGGTGATCCGTGAACGGGTGGAGGTGATGCAACGCATCGATATCCTGAAGCTGCTTCAGGGAAAAATTCTGATAAGTCATGACGTTATGGCTTCCTGTTGAATCAATCCGGCAGCAGCCGGAGGCGATTTCAGGAAGTGGTCGGCGGCGAATATCCGATGCGCGCGCAAAGGCGCATCAATTCGGCATGACGGGTACGCTGCGAGGGCGTCGCCGCGTATCTGTGCCTTTCCGATAGGATCAGGAATTCCGACATGGAGCGATACTAGCCGAAGCCCGCATCAGCCTTCAAGCTATTGCATCGGCCCGAAGCCGGAATCTTCGGCTGAGGAAAGCACGATGCAGCACATTAACGCCGCTGCAATTCGCGATAAACCGTAAACAGGACGAGCACGACGCACATCGCGGCCAGAAAAAACGGCAGCGAATGATTTCCGAAAATCTGCATGGCGCCGCCCGAACCGGGTGGACCGGCAATCCCGCCAAGGCCCCACATGAGCGCAAAGGCCGCATTGCCCGTCACCAGCATCGAGCCGGAAAAACGATTTCCCAGCTCGATCAGCGACATTGTGTAGATGCCATATGAAACAGCGCCGAGCACGAAAAGCACTGGCCAGACCGCCAGGCTCTGCATGATCAGCGGCAAAAGCAGAACGGCGAATACGCTGGCCAGAGCGCAGAAAATCATGACGGCGCGCGCGGTGAACCGCTCCGCCAGCAGGCCAAGCGGTATCTGAAGCGCGATATTGCCTGCAATCATCGCTGCGAGCATTGCCGACATAAGGCGCTCGCCTATGCCGTAATCGCCCCCGTAAATCGGCAGAAGCGCCAGCGCGCTCTGTTCGAATGCCGCCGCAACCGCAACCGCAAGCAGCAAGGCGGGCGCAAAGCGGAAAAACCGCATGACCGACACATGTTCTTTTCCATCGTTCATCGAAGGCAGCCTGCGCGCCACGATCGATAACAGCAGCGCGCAGATCAGAAACGCGGTTATGCCGATTGCAAAGGGCGGCCAGCCTTGCGAGCCGACCAACATGAGGCTCAGCGGCCCTGCCGCGAACCCTGCCCCGATGATCGCCGTATAAATCCCCATCAGCCGCCCGCGCTTTGAAGGCGGCGCGAGCGAAAGCATCCACACTTCGCTCAGGACATAAAGCGGGTCGATGACGACGCCGATGAGGAAACGCAGGACGAACCACGCGAACTCGTTCTTCAACAGTCCCACGGCCAGGAACAAAGCGGCCGCCGAAAGCGCGCAGAACACCACGAGCGGCGCTTGTCCGAACCGCCGGGCGAGATAGGGAACGAAAGGCGCGGAGAGGATCAGGCCAAGCGGCGTCATCGCCGCGGAAAGCCCGATCATGGCGGGCGACATGCCCTGCTCTTTCATGATGAAGGTGAAGAGCGGGTAGCTCAGCCCCTGCGCGATCGCAAATACCGACACGGTGGCAATGACCGCCAATATTGGCGCCCACGGAATCTTCACAGCATCTATTGTCGGCTCTTCTCGCAGGACCATGAAATTCTCTCGCACGACTTTGACGAAACGGAAATGCGGCAGAAAGGAAATCTGTTCGTCCAGAAGGATTATGCCGGGAGACTGATGTCGTTTTGCTCATGCAACGGGTCGCCGCATCCGCAATAGCAACGTCCCGCTCAGTCCAATATGCGTTCGAAATTTAATCGCATCGAGGATAAGCATGAACGCTGTATCAGAGCCAACAGAGCCGGCAACGGCCAACGATCGCTCGAGACGTGGCGGCCGTGCAGGCAAGCGCTCCAGTGGAGCTGCAGGTTTCGACCAGCCCCCGTTCCAGCAATTGCGCATTCCTTTCGAACCGACGCGCCTCGTCTCCGAAGATGAACTAGAATCGATCCACCTCGCCTCCCTGAAAGTTCTGCGCGAAATCGGCGTCGATGTGCTGCATGACGGCGCGCGCCAGATCATGAAGGAGCACGGCGCAGATGTCCGCGAAGGCACCGAGCGTGTGCGTTTCGATGCGGATATGCTCCTGGAACTCATCTCGCACTGCCCTTCCGAGTTCACGCTTCATGCGCGCAACCCGGCACATAATGTGCGCTTCGGCGGCAACAATCTCATTTTCTCGCAAATGGGCTCCGCGCCGAATTGCTCTGATATGGATGGTGGCCGCCGCCCCGGAAACCAGCAGGATTTCCGCAATTTCATCAAGCTTGCGCAATTGCACAACGTCATCAGCACGACCGGCGGCTACCCGGTCGAACCTATCGACCTGCACCCGTCGATCCGCCATCTCGAATGCATCCGCGATCTGGCGACGCTGACCGACAAGCCCTTCCACATCTATTCGCTGGGCAAGGAGCGCAATGTCGATGGCATCGAGATCGCCCGCATCGCACGCGGCCTGACGCGCGAGCAGCTTCTCGAAGAGCCGTCGGTCTATACGATCATCAACACCAATTCGCCGCTGAAACTGGATATACCGATGCTCGAAGGCATCATCCAGATGTCGGGCAGCGGCCAAGTCGTCATCGTCACGCCGTTCACGCTTTCAGGCGCAATGGCCCCGGTGACGATTGCCGGCGCACTCGTCCAGCAGAATGCGGAAGCGCTGGCAGGCATCGCCTTCACGCAGATGGTGCGCAAGGGCGCGCCGGTCGGTTATGGCGGCTTCACCTCCAATGTCGATATGAAATCGGGCGCGCCCGCTTTCGGCACGCCGGAATATATGAAGGCGCAGATGATCGGCGGGCAGCTCGCCCGGCGCTACGGCATCCCCTACCGCACTTCGAATGTCTGTGCCGCCAATACGGTCGATGCACAGGCAGCCTATGAAAGCGTGTTTTCGCTGTGGGGCGCGATACAGGGCGGCGGTAATTTCATCCTGCATTCGGCGGGCTGGCTCGAAGGCGGTCTTCGCTGTTCTTACGAAAAAATGATCCTCGACATCGATCTTTTGCAGATGGTCACCGAGTTCCTGACCCCGCTCGATCTCTCGGAAGATGCACTCGGCGTAGAGGCGATCCGCGATGTCGGTCCGGGCGGCCACTTCTTCGGCACCCAGCACACACAGGACCGCTACAAGAACGCATTCTACTCGCCGATCCTGTCCGACTGGCGCAATTTCGAGACTTGGGCGGAAGCCGGCAGCCCCACCGCAATGGAACGCGCCAACCGCATCTGGAAAGAACGCCTGGCTCAATACGAAGAACCGCCGATGGACCCGGCAATCCGCGAAGAACTGAATGATTTCGTCGAAAAACGCATCGCCGAAGGCGGCGCACCGACTGATTTTTGAGGGCTGATGCGGAAAAGAACCCCCACTCCGTCGCCGCTCCGCGACGCCACCTCTCCCCCATTTCATGGGGTAGAGGAAAGGCGCGAACTCGCAAATCCCAGCTCCTTTCCTCTCCCCCCAGCGGGGGGAGAGGTGGCGCCGCGAAGCGGCGACGGAGTGGGGGAAGGCACTTCTGATACGAGGACTCGCCGAAAGCCAGGCACCACCAATCGCGCCCGCACACTTCGTCAAGGCAGGAATGAAGCCGAAGCCCTCCTCTGGCTCGAATTGAAGCGCAGCAAACTCGGCGGCTATAAATTCACCCGCCAACTCCCAATCGGCCCCTACTTCGCAGACTTCGCCTGCCGTAAAGCCAATCTCGTCGTCGAGATAGACGGCAGCCAACATGCCGAAAGCACGTACGACCGTCGCCGCGACGAATTCATGCGAGCGCAGGGCTATTCAACGCTCCGCTTCTGGAACACCGACATCCTGAAGAACCGCGCCTCCGTCTGCGAAACGATCCTCGCCGCTCTCGACGGCAGATTGGCCGAAAACGTCACTGCATTCGATCTTCGCTTCATATTCGCGGCACACCCAAAAGTTGAATCATTTTCCCCACGCATGGATCTATCCTCATGAAATCTCACGTTAAAGCGGTTGTTATCGGCGGCGGTGTCGTTGGGTGTTCGGTTCTCTTCCATCTGGCGAAAGCAGGCTGGAAAGATGTCATGCTGATTGAGCGCTCCGAGCTCACATCGGGCTCGTCCTGGCATGCGGCGGGTGGTTTTCATACGCTGAATGGCGATCCGAACGTCGCCAAGCTGCAGGCCTACACGGTACAGCTCTATAAGGAATTGGAGGAGCTTTCGGGCCAGTCCTGCTCGCTGCATCTGACCGGCGGCATCATGATGGCGGATAGCCCTGAGCGCATGGACTTCCTGCGCCTCGCGCATGCCAAGGGCCGTTATCTCGGCATGGATACCGAGCTGATTACGCCGTCCGAGGCCAAGGCGATGTTCCCGCTGATGGACGAGACGAATTTCGTCGGCGCAATGTGGGATCCGGTCGAAGGCCATCTTGACCCATCCGGCACCACCCATGCCTACGCCAAGGCGGCTCAAAAACTCGGCGCTGAAATCGTGCTACGCAACCGCGTCATCGAACTGACGCAGGAAACGGACGGCACCTGGAACGTCGTGACCGAACAGGGCACGGTGAAAGCTGAGCATGTCGTGAATTGCGGAGGCCTATGGGCGCGCGAAGTTGGCCGTATGGTCGGCCTCGAACTGCCGGTTCTGGCCATGGAGCACATGTATCTGCTCACCGAACCGATGCCGGAGGTCGAGGAATTCAACAAATCGACCGGCCGCGAAATGGTCGGCGTGCTGGATTTCAAGGGCGAGATTTACACGCGGCAGGAGCGTAACGGCATCCTGCTCGGCACCTATGAAAAAGCTGCGAAGCCATGGTCGCCGGTCAATACGCCATGGGATTTCGGCCATGAACTGCTTGCGCCCGATCTCGACCGCATCGCGCCCTCGCTGGAAATCGGCTTCAAGCATTTTCCGGGCATTGCCAATGCCGGTATAAAGCAGATCATCAACGGCCCGTTTACATTCGCGCCCGACGGCAACCCGCTGGTCGGCCCCGTTCAGGGCCTGACAAATTACTGGACCGCCTGCGCCGTCATGGCGGGTTTCAGCCAGGGCGGCGGCGTCGGCCTGACGCTGGCCAACTGGATGGTGCATGGCGACCCCGGCGCGGATGTCTGGGGCATGGACGTGACCCGTTTCGGCGAATGGGCATCGCTGCGCTACACCAACGCCAAGGTGCGCGAAAACTATTCGCGCCGCTTCTCGATCCGCTATCCGAACGAGGAACTGCCCGCCGCGCGCCCGGCGCAGACCACGCCGCTTTACGACACGATGGTCGCGCAGAACGCAGTCATGGGCGATTCATGGGGTCTCGAAACCCCGCTCTGGTTCGCGCCGAAAGGTACCGAGCCGAAAGACATCGTTTCCTTCCATCGTTCGAACGATTTCGAGCATATCGGCAACGAGGTCCGCGCCGTACGCAACGGCGTCGGCGTCACCGAAATCGCGAATTTCGCGAAATATGAGGTGAGCGGACCCGGCTCGGAAGACTTCCTCAACCGCCTGATGACCAATCGCATGCCGAAAATCGGGCGCATCGTGCTGACGCCGATGCTCAATGAGTTTGGCAAGTTGATAGGCGACTTCACCATCGCAAAGGCAGGTGCCGAGCGCTTCATGATCTGGGGCTCGTCGGCGGCGCAGAAATACCATATGCGCTGGTTCGAAAAGCATCTGCCAAAAGACGGATCGGTTCGGATCCACCGCTTCGACCAGACGCTGGTCGGCCTGTCCATCGCCGGCCCGAAATCGCGCGCCCTCCTGCAGAAGCTGGTGGATGAAGATGTGTCGAACGGCGCGTTCAAATTCATGGATTTCCGCGAAATCGCGGTCGGCGGCGCGCCGTGCCTCGTCAACCGCATCTCATACACCGGCGATCTGGGCTACGAAATCTGGATGGCGCCCGCCTATCAGCGGCTTGTCTATGAAGCGATCAAGCAGGAAGGCGAAGAGTTTGGCATTGCCGATTTCGGCATGCGCGCCCTGCTTTCGATGCGTCTGGAAAAGAACTTCCCGACATGGTTCCGCGAGCTGCGCCCGATCTACGGCGTTTACGAAGGCTCGATGGATCGCTTCATCAAGCTCGAAAAGAACGACTTTATCGGCCGCGATGTTGCTGCCAAGGAGCATCAAGACAGCCCAAAACTTCGCCGCGTATCATTCGTAGTCGATGCGCTGGACGCCGATGTCATGGGCGACGAACCCATCTGGGCAAAGATCGGCGACAAGGATTTCGGAACCATCGACAAGCCGCATGGCTACGGCGCACCGCGCTTTGGCGAAGACGGCAAGGAACGGCGCGGATCGAATGCTTCGGAAGGCGCGTCAGCCATTCGCGGCATCGTCGATGGCGAATGGCGCGTGGTCGGTTGGATCACATCAGGCGGCTACGGCCACCACGTCGAAAAATCGATGGCGCAGGGCTATGTCCCGGCGGCTCTCGCCGAAAACGAGGATTCCGGCTTGTTCGAGATCGAAATTCTAGGCCACCGCCGCCCTGCCCGCATCAATGTCGAGCCGCCATTCGACCCGAGCGGTGAGAAGATGCGCGGTTAAATAAGAAGGCGCTGCATGTCCGGTGGATATGCAGCGCTTTATGTGTTCAATGACTTCAGCGCATCGCGCATCTTTTCGATAATCTCTGAAGGCGTTTTGCGCGAAGTGATAAACGGCAGGCCCTTGCGCCTCGCCGTCCATCCCACAACCTCGACACCTTCCGCCGCCTTTTCGTAAGTCTGCGCCATGGCCCAGCTACGACAATCAATTGCCGCAACATCTGCCCTGCCTTCTGCAACCGCGACGATCGACGCGCGATGCCCACCGCTTTGCGTTCGCTCCGAGAATATATCGATGCTTTCGCCAAGCGCTTCGAGATCGCGCGTCAGCGCGATAATGCCGGACATCGAATCCGGTCCATTGTAGGTAAAGCGCTTTCCCCGCAGCAGATCGAGCGGGATTGGGGCTTTTCCGTTGTCGGACGATTGAAGGTTGCGTTTGTAACCACCCCCCTCTGGCTTGCCAGCCATCTCCCCCTCAAGGGGGGAGATTAGACAATCACCAACCTCGCAACTGCTGATCTCCCCCCTTGAGGGGGAGATGTCCGGCAGGACAGAGGGGGGTGCTCCCATCAAACCACGTCGCATGACTATCGCGCTAGAATAAAACTCGCCCTGCCCGCCTTCAAACGTGTCGTAACTCGGCTGTGCAACGAACTGCACTTCATCCGCCAAGCCTTGCTCCATCGGCCCCCAGCAGGTTTGCGCAAAAAGCAGGTCGGGGTGCCGCCAAAGCGCTGAAAGCTCGAAATCGCGCGTCAGATTTTCAGGCACATCGATGCCTGCTTCACGAAATGCCTCGCGCAATATCACCCATTGCGCATCGGTTTCAGCGCGGGTTTCCGGCCAGTCATACATCGGGAGGGCGGCGATAAATTTCGTCATCGCCTCATCTGCGGCATGATGTGGACGTGCGCAAGATCGGTTCGATCATTCCTTGGGCGGCTCTGCAGGCAGCGGAACCGTGCCAGCGCCATAGGTCGAAGAATGCCCGCGAACGCGTGGCCTGAAAGCGCGACCGGCTTCCGGCACACGGCGCAAAACCGGGTGAACCACCTGTTCCTTCGGCTTGAAAGCGTACTCGCGGATCAGCGCGAAATAGTTCGGATAGGCATAGCCATTGTTCATGCGCAGCCATTCCTCGCGACGTTCCCGGAACAGCTTTGGAAGCTGGTACCACGCAACGGTCGGGGAATTATGGTGCACGAAATGCAGATTGTTGTTCAGGAAAAGCAGCGAAAGCGGCGATTTCTCGACGATAATTGTGCGGCCTTCCGGCTGTTCCGACCATTGGTGCTCGGCAAATGTGCGAACCGAAATCAGCGACTGGCCGAGCCATGCCGGTCCAACAATGTAAATCCAGAGCGGCATCGAAAAGCCGTACGTGATGATACCCAAAACGACCACCATACCGGCAGCGTGAAGCAGCCAGGCCTTGCGAATGCCGCGATCCCCGGCCAGCAGAGCGCGCACATCACTTGCCAGAAAACCGGCCAATGAAATCCATGGCCCAATGATGAAACGACCAACCATCGTATTGTTGAACCGAAGCAGGAATTTCAGCGTTGCCGGCAAATCTTCATGCTGCCAGAGCGTACGATAATAGCTTTCGGGATCGTCGAGCGGGTCGGTCAGCCGTTCATCGGCGTGATGGCGCAGATGCAGCGTCTTGAACCGGCGAAACGGCCAGAACAGGCCGACTGGCAGGAAAACGAACGCCTCGTTCAACCGCACATTGCGTGTCGGATGGCCGTGCAGAACTTCATGAACGAGCGAAGATTGCAGCGCGACCGTGAAAGCCAGAACAAGCAGCGCGATGATCGGATAAGCAGGCCAAAGAACCAGACCGGCAAACGCCCAGACACCATAGCAGGCAACGATCAGCAACACTGTCGGCCATTCGACCTTGCCGTGTCTCTGCCTGACTATCCTGTCACCGCTCATTCAATCTGCCCCGATCCGGAATTACATGACTCCTGACACAAGGCTGTCAGTAGCCTCGCCCATGCGCAACGAGACAATGCAAACAGAATGTTTATATTGCGCACACGAAGCCACCGATGTTATATTTTATAAACAATCTGGAAGAACGAATGTTCTCGAAATCGCTTTGATTGAGCATAATCGGGAATAGTTTTCTGCTTTTGGTGTGATTTGGACAAACGTGATCTCTCAGGCCTTTTCAGGGCGCGCCTGCGCACTTTGATCGGCCGCTCTGGCATGAACCAATCTGCGTTCGCAGCCTCGGTCGGCATCGATCGTTCTGCGCTCTCGCAATTGCTTTCCGGCGCGACGACCCGCCTGCCCCGCGCCGAAACGCTGATGACGGTTGCCGCGACCCACAAGGTTTCGCTCGATTGGCTGCTGGGTCTCAGCCAGGACGAAGGGCTGACAGGCGAGATGCGCGACAGTTTCGAGATCGAGGAAGGCACAGGCGGTTTCGACGGTACACTGCTCGCCAAATGGCATGCCGAGGCAGTCGGCACCAAGATCCGTTATGTGCCTGCCGGTATCCCCGATCTTTTGCGAACGAGTGAATTGATCGAATACGAAGCGGGCATCACCAACAAGAGCCGGGAGTCGCAGCAAGGAGAAACGCAGTATCGCATCGACTACAACCGGCGGCCCGAAACGGATATGGAAGTCTGCATGCCGCGCCATACGCTCGAAGTGTTCGCCCATGGGCTGGGCGTCTGGAGCGGCCTGCCGGAAGAAGCGCGCCGCCGCCAATTGCTGCATATGGCGACGCTTCTGGACGATCTTTATCCGACCTTTCGGCTGTTTCTTTATGATGGAAGGCTGCGCTATTCGGTGCCTTACACGATCTTCGGACCCTACCGCGCGGCGATCTATGCGGGCGACATGTACCTCGTGCTGAATGCCACGGCCCCTATTCAAACGCTGACGCGACACTTCGACAATCTTATCCGCTCCGCCGAAATCAACGCACATGAAGCGGCTGCCTATACGCGCAGGCTCGCCGAAGGCGACATCGCCCGCCCCGCAAATGCATTGACGTGATATAAAGACTTCCTTATATCTTTATTAGATTTTCCAGACACGGTGTTCCCATGACCAATCCGATCGATGCCCTGATCGCCGAAAAAGGTGTCCTGCTTGCAGATGGCGCCACAGGCACGAATTTGTTCGCGATGGGACTGGAAGCAGGCGACGCGCCGGAACTCTGGAACGAGACTGCGCCGGAAAAAATCGCAGCGCTCCACCGCAATTTCGTTGAGGCCGGTGCGGATATCATTCTCACCAATTCCTTCGGCGGCACGCGCCACAGGCTAAAACTTCACCATGCGCAGGACCGCGTTCACGAACTGAACAAGCTTGCCGCAGAAATCGCCCGCGAAGCGGCGGATTCGGTTTATCGCAAGGTCATCGTTGCGGGTTCGGTCGGCCCGACCGGCGAATTGCTGGTTCCGCTCGGCGCCATGACCTATGACGAGGCGGTCGATGCCTTTGCCGAGCAGATCGAGGGCCTAAAGGCTGGCGGCGCGGAAGTCGCATGGATCGAGACGATGTCTGCGCCCGATGAAATTCGCGCAGCAGCCGAAGCGGCGATCCGCGTCGGCCTGCCCTACACCTATACGGGTTCGTTCGACACGGCTGGCCGTACCATGATGGGCCTGCTGCCGAAAGATATTCATGGTGTGACCGATGGGCTTTCGAACCAGCCGGTCGGCGTCGGTGCGAATTGCGGCGTCGGTGCCTCTGACATTCTGGCAACTCTGCTCGATATGGCCGAAGCCAGGCCTGAAGCGACGATCATCGTGAAGGGCAATTGCGGCATTCCCGAATTTCGCGGCACCGAAATCCACTATTCCGGCACGCCCGAACTCATGTCGGATTATGTGCGCCTCGCCATCGATGGCGGCGCGAAGATCATCGGCGGCTGCTGCGGAACCTCGTATGAGCATCTGGCCGCCATGCGCAGGGCGCTGGACGCGCATAATAAGGGCGAGCGCCCGTCCATCGAGGCCATTGTCGAGCGCATCGGCCCCTTGCGCAACAAGCTGGCCGCCAACAGCGGACCGCAGGAAGGCGATCGCAATCGCCGCGAACGCCGCCGCGCCCGCGCCTGAAACGCAATCACATTGAATAAGAGCCGGCGAAGCTGCTTCGCCGGCTTTTTTGTTTCAAAGGCCCGCATAGGCAGCCATGTGAAACGCCTGCACATGCGCGGGGTAGCGATAGGCCGCGCCATATGGGCAGGCATTTCGATCGAGACACCCATCGCTTCGACATGCCTGGCCGCCAGCGCCGCGCACATGCGCAAGGCAGTCCTGATAGGCGAATACCGTCTCGGAATGGGCATTCACCGGACAGGCTTTAAGGCAAGGTTTTCCAACACATAGGTCGCAAAGGTGAATCGGTTTGAGAGCTTCTGGAATCGAAATCTCATGATCGAACAGAAGCGCCCCGCGATAAGCATGCCAGAGGCCGTATTCGGGATGCATAAGAATGCCCAGCGGCGACGGTTTCAAACCCTCGGCCCGCATCGCCCATTGCTGGAATGGCGCAAACGGGCGATCCGATGGAGAAATCGCGCGTGCGCCGAACGTGTCTGCGACGGCTCCGATCACCTCGCGCGACCATGTGTCGAGCGGGTTGTTCAAGTCGCGCGGCTGTGTTTCGCACCAGCGCGAGAAATGCGGCCAGTATGACGCTCCCGCATTTCCGACGAGGAGTACGGCTTTGGCAGGCGGATAG
This sequence comes from Foliimonas ilicis, assembly GCF_039939195.1. Lineage (NCBI taxonomy): Bacteria > Pseudomonadati > Pseudomonadota > Alphaproteobacteria > Hyphomicrobiales > Phyllobacteriaceae > Foliimonas > Foliimonas ilicis. Next base: position 111,779 of record NZ_JBDUUH010000004.1, read on the forward strand.
TCGTTCGCGGAAAAATTCAGCCCGCCGCGCAGGATGAGGCCATGGGCGGCGAGAGCACCGGAGATGAGATCGGAAAGGTCATCCTTCATCCGAATTAGTCCCGATCCGGCCAACACCCCTCATCCATCTCGTCGCTACGCGCCGATCCACCTTCTCCCACAAGGGGAGAAGGGAAAGCGCCGCATTGCAGTTCGAGCAAAATACAGGCGCTGGCAATGTGCAGAGGCGAGAATGCAGCGCGCTCCCTTCTCCCCTTGTGGGAGAAGGTGGCCCGAAGGGCCGGATGAGGGGTGTTGGACGGAGCGCGGCTTGATGAACAAACATCTCACCTCTTCCCGTCAGGCCCGCGAATGGCGCTGCGCCAGACTTCCTTGTGAATAATGTCGGCGACTTTAGCCCCGCCTGAATCGGGCTCCTTTCAAGTGAAGGCGTCGGGCATGGACTCCTTCTTCTTGGCAATGAAGTCCTTCAAACCATCATCGATGCCCTGATCGAGCGCCGGTGCCTCGTAAGTTTCCAGCCAGCGGCGGGCGAGTTCGTTGGCGCGCTGCGGCGCGGTCTTTTGGCCCTCCGCCAGCCATTGCTCGTAGGAATTATTGTCGGCAATCGAGGACCGGTAGAACGCCGTTTGGAAATTCGCCTGCGTGTGGTCGCAGCCGAGATAATGGCTGCCCGGACCGACCTGACGGATGGCGTCCATCGCCTGGCCGTTTTCCGACAGATCGACGCCCTCGGCGAATTTCTGGCTCATTCCGAGCTGATCGATGTCCATCATGAATTTTTCATAGCAGGAGGACAGCCCGCCTTCGAGCCATCCTGCCGAATGCAGAACGAAGTTCGTTCCGGCGAGCATGGTGGAGTTCAGCGTGTTGGCGCTTTCGTAAGCCGCCTGCGCATCCGGCACTTTGGAGGCGCAAAGCGAACCGCCCGTGCGGAATGGCAGGCCGAGGCGGCGCGCAAGCTGCGCGGCACCGTAAGAAACCAGCGAAGGCTCCGGCGTACCGAATGTCGGCGCACCCGATTGCATGGAAATGGACGATGCGAACGTGCCGAACAGAACCGGCGCGCCCGGACGGATAAGCTGCGTGAAGGATGCGCCTGCCAGCACTTCGGCCAGAACCTGCGTCAGCGTACCGGCAACAGTGACAGGGCTCATCGCGCCCGCCAGAATGAACGGCGTGACGATGCAGGCCTGATTGTTGCGCGCATAGACTTTCAGCGCACCGAGCATGGTTTCGTCGAAAACCATCGGCGAATTGGCGTTGATCAAGCTGGTCAGCACCGTGTTCTGGTCGACGAAATCGTCACCAAAAACGATCTTGGCCATCGAAATCGTGTCTTCGGCACGTTCAGGTGCCGTCACCGAGCCCATGAACGGCTTGTCGGAATATTTGATGTGGCTGTAGATCATGTCGAGGTGGCGCTTGTTCACCGGCACATCGACGGGCTCGCACACCGTGCCGCCCGAATGGTGGATCGACGGCGCCATATAGGCGAGCTTCACGAAATTGCGGAAATCCTCGATCGTCGCATAACGGCGGTTGCCGTCGAGGTCGCGAACGAAGGGCGGGCCGTAAACCGGCGCGAACACAGTCGCATTTCCGCCGATCTGCACGGAACGCGCCGAATTGCGCGCATGCTGCTTGTAGATGGAGGGCGCAGTCTTCAGCAGGGAACGCGGCAGGCCCTTAGGAAAGTGCACGCGCTCGCCCTTGATGTCGGCACCGGCCTCCTTCCACAGCGCCAGCGCTTCGGCGTCGTCGCGAAACTCGATGCCGATCTCTTCGAGCACGGTATCGGCGTTCTTTTCGATGATCGCCAGACCTTCCTCGTCAAGCACCTCATAGACGTTCACCTTGCGGTTTACGTAGGTCTGCTGGATGCCCGGCCCGCCACCGGAGCGCGCCGCGCGCCGTGCTGCTGCACCGCCGCTTGCGCCGCGTCCGCGCCGTGCGTTGCTTGCTTCCTGATCGTTTCCTGCAGGCGCTTCCGGTGCCGCGTTATCGCTCATCGACGTTCTTCCCTGAATCATTTGTGGCGCCAACTGACGCGGCGCACTTTCGGATCGTAGCCACCGACGCGACGCAAAACGGCCAGCCAGCGCCAAGCACTGTCGCAATATCGACAAGAAACCATGCGGGTTTCCAGTCGCTTTCCTTTTGGCGGAAGTCGCAAATCAGCTATGGAATTGCAAGTGTTGCACGTTACGTATTGGCCTGAAATTCCGCATCTCCCAAGCGAAGCATGATGCGGCCACGAGGAGCCTGAAAATGTCCGACGACGAGATCATCCTTTCCGAGCTTTCCGACGACGAACTCGTGCAGCAGATGCACGACGATCTTTATGATGGATTGAAAGAGGAAATCGAGGAAGGAACGAACATCCTGCTCGAGCGCGGCTGGGTGCCTTACAAGGTTCTGACCGAGGCGCTGGTCGAAGGCATGCGCATCGTCGGCGAGGATTTCCGCGACGGCATCCTGTTCGTGCCTGAAGTGCTGCTTTCGGCAAACGCCATGAAGGCCGGCATGTTCATCCTGCGCCCTCTCCTTGCCGCGACCGGCGCGCCCAAGCAGGGCAAGATGGTGATCGGCACGGTCAAGGGCGACATCCACGACATCGGCAAGAACCTTGTCGGCATGATGATGGAAGGCGCTGGCTTCGACGTGATCGACCTCGGCATCAACAATCCGGTCGAGAAATATCTGGCGGCGATCGAAGAACATCAGCCTGACATCATCGGCATGTCGGCGCTTCTGACGACCACCATGCCCTATATGAAGGTCGTTATCGACACGATGAAGGAAAAAGGCATTCGCGACGACTATGTCGTGCTGGTCGGCGGCGCGCCGCTGAACGAGGAATTCGGCAAGGCAGTCGGTGCCGACGCCTATTGCCGCGATGCGGCTGTCGCGGTCGAAACCGCGAAGGACTACATGAAGCGCAAGCACAATATCCGCGCTTCCGCCTAAATAAAAAAGGCTGTGCTTGAGGCACAGCCTTTATTCTGGGAGGTATTCTGGTTCAGGGCTGCTGAACAGTATCCTCAACGGCATTCGCGGTCGATTTCACGTCGCGGCCAACGCCACGAACGGTGTTCGCACAAGCCGTAATGGCCAGAGCACAAGCCAGAACGGCGGCGACAGATGCAAAGCGTGTAATTTTCATGGTATGATGGCTCCCTCACTTGAATATCATCAGCACATGAACGTGTGCGCGGCAAAGTGGTTCCATGGCTGCAATGCAGAAAAACAGCCGGATTGAAGATCGGCTTCTGGTCATCGCCTGCGGAATGATCGCAAGGGAAATCCTGGCGATCAAATCACGGCTTCGCCTCGATCATCTCGACCTCACCTGCCTTCCCGCCGAATTCCATTATTACCCCGACCGCATTCCGCCCGCGATGGACGACGCCATTACGAAGGCGCGCGCCGAGGGCTATCGCAATATTTTCGTCGGCTATGCAGATTGCGGAACCGGCGGGATGCTCGACATGGTCTGCGAAAAGCATGGCGTAGAGCGCGTCGCAGGTCCGCATTGTTTCGCCTTTTATCAGGGCGACGCTGCCTTCCGGGCGCTGGAAGACGACGACATGATGTCCTTCTACATGACGGATTTTCTATGCCGCCAGTTCGATGCGTTCTTCATGAAGCCGCTCGGCCTCGACCGTCACCCTGAACTTGCCGCGGATTATTTCGGCCATTACCAGAAGGTCGTTTATCTGGCGCAGACCAATGATCCAGAACTGGACAAGGTCGCGGAGAATGCCGCGAAAATGCTGGGATTGGCCTATGAGCGCCGCGAAACCGGCTATGGCGACCTGCCAAAAGCGCTGGAAACTGCTGCAAAACTCCACGCTTGATCACGAAAGCGCCCCGTTTCTCACCTGAACTCATCGAAAATGGAGGATTTTCATGCGGATTCGCACGCTTTTTCTTGGTGTTTTTCTAAGCTTATCGGCCGGTCAGGCATTCGCGGACGGCGCAATTCTGAAAATCATCACGCCTGCCGACAAGGCCCGTCTCGAAAATTATGATGCGACGCTGAAAACCGCGTTGGGAGAAGCCAAGACCGGCAATCCGGGCGACGTTGCGACGCTCGACGCTATAATGGCAAAGCCGAAACTTGGCTTTTCCGATTTCGACATGACCGGCAATTGGCAATGCCGCACCATCAAGGTTGGAGGCAATTTGCCGCTCGTCGTCTATGGCTGGTTCAAATGCCGCGTGACCGATGACGGCTCCGGCTGGATGCTCGAGAAGCTCACCGGCTCGCAGCGCACCAAGGGCCGTTTCTACACCGAAAGCGACACCCGCCAGACCTATCTCGGTTCATTCTTCATCGCGGGCGAAACGCCCAAGAAATACGGTTCCGGCCCCGATAGCGATCAGGTCGGCTACACCTATCGCACCGGCGAAAACGAATGGCGCATCGAACTGCCAGCACCTCGCTTCGAATCGAAACTGGATATTCTGGAATTCCGCCGCTGAGTTCTCTTTAATTCGACGGTAAGCCGATGATGCGAAAAGGGTCTCTGGTTCAGAGGCCCTTTTCGGACGGATCATGTCGCAGACAAAAGAAATCGTCATCGTGACGGAAGGCGGCCCGCATATCTGGGCGCTCATTAATTTCATATCCGACAGGCTTGGCTCCGTGACTGTCATTCTGGAAACGCCTGAATCGAAAAAACTTCTTCTGCAGCGACGCGCTCGCAAACAGGGCTGGTTCAATGCCGGCGGCCAGATCGCGACAATGATCCTCAACCGTCTCGGCAAGAAACTGTTCTCAGCCCGCATCGCAAAGATCGTCGAGCAGAAGCGTTTGCAGACCAGCCCCCGCCCCGGCCAGCGAATTATCGAAGTTCCTTCAGCCAATTCGCCGGAATTCCGTCAAACGATCGAACGTTTGAACCCGGACGTCACTCTGCTTGCAGGTTGCCGGATGCTTTCGCGGCAAACGCTCAGCGCAATAAAATGCCCGATCCTGAACTACCATGCAGGCATTACGCCGAAATATCGTGGCATGAACGGCGGCTATTGGGCACTTGCGACAGGCGACGACAAAAATTTTGGCACGACTGTCCATTTGGTTGACGAAGGCGTCGACACCGGAGCAGTGCTCTATCAAGTGCGCGGAAAACCTGGCCCCGGCGACAATCTGATGATCTACGCAATGCGCCTTGCGTCGTTTTCAGGCGATATCTGCGTGCAGGCTATAGAAGACGCGCTGTCGGGCGATCTGAAGCCAGTGAACACCGGCCTATCTTCAAAACAATGGTATCACCCGCCAATCTGGACCTATCTCTGCAACGGTATTCGCCGCGGCGTGTGGTAAAGCCTCTTATCTCTGTCGCTTTTGAATGCGCGGGCGTCGTCTCATAACAAGCAGCGCCCTGGCCGTTCCGGCAATGCTCGCTTATCTGGAAAAGCGAGACCAGCATGGCGGACCTCATCATCGTTTACTGGCGCGACATCCCCGCGCAGATCATCGTCAAGAAGGGACGGCAGAACGCTAAGCGTGAATTGCCGCTGCGTTTCACCGAGGCGATCGACATGTGCGCGATGCGAACCGGTGCGGGCGGTACCGACGCTTATCTCGCCGAATGGCGCAAGGGCGAGCCGATCCCCGTCGGCGACGATCTCGAAGCCGAAGCTGAAAAGGCTTTGGCCGATTTCGACGCAAAATACGACCGCGAACGGCTCGTCGCGCTGGTAAAGGCAGGCGGGTCAGAAAATGTCTGAAAACACCCCGGCGGTTACCCAGGCCACATTGGTCAAGAAGGCAGCGCCGAAAAGCGACTACAAGCCCGCTGACGTTTCTCCCCAGCGGCGCGTGCAGCGTTCATACGCTATTCGTTTGTGGTCGGTCCGCCATTCGCGCATGCTCGAATGGTTCTACGCGAAATTCGCGGACGCCTTTCTGCTGCTGCACCCGCTCTGGAAAGGCATCGGCTACAGCCGCGTCGAAGGCCCGGTGAAATTCGTCGAAAAGCGCGTAAAAGGCTTCATGTTCGATTGCCGCATGTGCGGGCAATGCGTGCTTTCATCGACGGGAATGTCCTGCCCGATGAACTGCCCCAAACAGTTGCGAAACGGGCCTTGCGGCGGCGTGCGCGCCAATGGAAATTGCGAAGTCGAGCCGGACATGCCCTGCGTTTGGGTCAAGGCGTGGGAAGGCTCTCAGCAAATGGTTCATGGCGACGCCATCCTGAACGTGCAGAAACCGGTCGATCAGTCGCTGCGCGAGACCTCCGCCTGGCTGCGCGTAACGGCACAGGCTGCAGCAGCACGCGATGCCGCCAACAGGCCAGCCGCATGACCCCGCCCCGCACGCGCCATCCCGATGAAAACCCCGGCGGCATCGAACTTCCGCTCGACCCGCAGCCCGGCCATTCGTCGCGCGGCCGTCTGGAGCGCGTGCTGCGCCGTGGCGAATTCGCGGTCACGACCGAACTCAACCCGCCCGACAGCGCAAACCCGCAAGACGTTTATGAGCGGGCAGCGATTTTCGACGGCTGGGTGGACGGCATCAACGCCGTCGATGCTTCGGGCGCCAACTGCCACATGTCGTCGGTCGGCATATGCGCCCTTCTGACGCGCATGGGCTATGCGCCGATCATGCAGATTTCCTGCCGCGACCGTAACCGCATAGCCATTCAGGGTGATGTTCTGGGCGGGGCCGCGATGGGCGTGGCCAACATTTTGTGCCTCACCGGCGACGGTGTGCAGGCAGGCGACCAGCCGGGCGCGAAGCCGGTTTTCGATCTGGACTGCATGTCGCTTCTCGAAACCATCCGCATCATGCGCGACAACGGAAAATTCCTGTCCGGCCGCAAGCTGACGACACCGCCGGAAGTCTTCCTTGGCGCAGCCATCAACCCGTTTGCGCCGCCCTACGATTTCCGCCCGCATCGGCTGGCCAAGAAAATCGCCGCTGGCGCGCAATTCGTGCAGAGCCAGTATTGCTTCGATGTGCCCATGTTCCGCACCTATATGGAGCGCGTTCGCGATCTTGGACTGATCGAGGATTGCTATATTCTGTGCGGCGTCGGCCCCCTCGCCTCTGCCAAGACGGCGAAATGGATACGTTCGAATGTGCCGGGCATTCACATCCCGGATTCGGTCATCAAGCGGCTGGAAGGCGCGCAGGACCAGAAGAAGGAAGGCAAGCAGCTTTGCATCGACATCATCAACGAGGTGAAGGAGATTGCGGGCGTTTCCGGCATCCACGTCATGGCGTATCGGCAGGAGGAATATGTGGCCGAAATCGTTCATGAATCCGGCGTTCTGAAAGGCCGCAGGCCGTGGAATCGCGAAGCGCGCGCCGACGACCAGACGGTCGCGGACCGGCTCGACCATATTTTGCACGACAATGAAACACAGCAACCGGGTCAGATGGTCGAAAAGGCCAGCCATTGACGGCCTCGTCCGCGTCGGCTTGAAACAAACACCCAAGGGAGAAATTAATGACCCGTACGATCGTTGCCTCGGCGACCAGGGAAATCATCATCGGCTTCGATCAACCGTTCTGCGTGATCGGTGAGCGCATCAACCCGACAGGCCGCAAGAAGCTGGCCGCCGAAATGATCGCGGGAAATTTCGAAACCGTCATCAAGGACGCACTGGAACAGGCCGCCTGCGGCGCGACCATGCTGGACGTCAATGCCGGTGTCACGGCAGTCGATCCGAACGCGACGGAACCTGCGCTTCTGGTGCAGACGCTGCAAATCGTGCAGGGACTGGTCGATCTGCCGCTTTCGATCGACAGTTCGGTGACTGCGGCCATCGAGGCAGCGCTCAAGGTCGCAAAAGGCCGCCCGCTGGTCAATTCCGTCACCGGCGAGGAAGAAAAGCTCGAAGCGATCCTGCCGCTCATCAAGAAGTACAACGTGCCGGTCGTTGCCATTTCGAATGACGAGACGGGCATTTCGATGGATCCGGATGTGCGCTTCGCCGTCGCCAAGAAAATCGTCGAGCGCTGCGCCGATTTCGGCATTCCGGCGCATGATGTCGTGGTCGATCCGCTGGTCATGCCGATTGGCGCGCTTGGCGATGCGGGTCGTCAGGTGTTCGCGCTTCTGCGCCGTCTTCGCGAGGAGCTGAAGGTCAACACGACCTGCGGCCTTTCCAACGTCTCCTTCGGCCTGCCGCATCGCCACGGCATCAATGCAGGCTTCATTCCGATGGTCATCGGCGCGGGCATGACGTCGGCTATCATGAACCCGGTTCGCCCACAGGAAATGGAAGCGGTTCGCGCCGCCAACGTGCTGAACGGCACGGACAGGGACTGCACGAACTGGATCCGCACCTACAAGGATTACAAGCCGGGCGAACACGCCACGCCTGCTCCCACAGCCGTAAACGCTCCCGGAGACGGCGCCGCCGGTGGACGCCGCCGTGGCGGGCGTGAGGCGCGGATGGCGCGGGGATGATTGGATAAAGCCGTGCTCTACGTTGCCCCCCTCTGTCCTGCCGGACATCTCCCCCACAGGTGGGGAGATTGGCTGGCCGCTGGCGCCGGACTTTTTCTTGGAACGAAGCTGATTGGCGAAATCATAGATGAAAGCCAATCTCCCCACCTGTGGGAGAGATGTCCGGCAGGACAGAGGGGCGCGCCGTCGAGCACCGGCGCCGAATGCATTTCGGAAAGCACCATTTTATGAACTCGCCCGCCAACATAAAAGACCCCCTCGTCCTGTTCATGCCTTCGGGCAAGCGCGGGCGCTTTCCTGTTGGCACGTCGGTACTCGATGCGGCACGTTCGCTGGGCGTTTATGTCGAGAGCGTGTGCGGTGGGCGCGCGACTTGCGGACGGTGCCAGATCGAGGTGCAGGAAGGCAATTTCGCCAAGCACAAGATCATCTCATCCAACGATCACATCACGCCCAAGGGCGCGAAGGAAGAACGCTATGAGCGCGTTCGCGGCCTGCCGGAAAACCGCCGTCTTTCATGCTCGGCAGAGATCACGGGCGATCTCGTTGTCGATGTGCCGCAGGATACGGTCATCAATGCGCAGGTCATCCGCAAGGCCGCCATCGACCGCATCATCGAGCGCAACCCAGCCGTCCAGCTTTGCTATGTCGAGGTCGACGAACCCGACATGCACAAGCCGCTCGGCGATCTCGACCGGCTGAAAGTGATGCTGGAGAAGGATTGGGGCTGGCAGGATCTGCTGGTTTCCCAGCATTTGCTGCCAAACGTCCAGAAAATCCTGCGTCAGGGCAATTGGGGCGTGACGGTCGCCATTCACCGCGATTTCGAACAATCGCGCCCGACGATCATCGCCATCTGGCCAGGCCTGAAAAACGAAGCCTACGGCATCGCCTGTGACATCGGCTCGACGACGATTGCCATGCATCTCGTCTCGCTTCTGTCCGGCCGCATCGTCGCGACGTCCGGCACCTCGAACCCGCAGATCCGCTTCGGCGAAGATCTGATGAGCCGCGTGTCCTACGTCATGATGAACCCGGATGGGCGCGAGGCCATGACCAAGGCCGTGCGCGAGGCCGTCAACGATTTGACCAACAAGGTCTGCACGGAAGGCGGCGTGCATGCCGAAGACGTGCTCGATGCCGTCTTCGTCGCCAATCCGATCATGCACCATCTGTTCCTCGGCATCGATCCAACCGAACTTGGCCAAGCACCGTTCGCGCTCGCCGTTTCGGGCGCGGTGCACACCTGGGGCAGTGAGATCGGGCTAAAAATCAACGAAGGCGCGCGCGTCTATCTCCTGCCCTGCATCGCAGGCCATGTCGGCGCGGATGCGGCGGGCGCGACGCTTTCGGAGGGCCCGCACAGGCAGGACAAAATGATGCTGCTGGTCGATGTCGGCACCAATGCCGAGATCGTGCTGGGCAACAGGCAACGCGTCGTCGCGGCATCGTCGCCGACCGGCCCTGCATTCGAAGGCGCGGAAATCTCGTCCGGGCAGCGCGCGGCACCCGGCGCAATCGAGCGCGTGCGCATCGATCCCGACACGCTGGAGCCGAAATACCGCGTCATCGGCGCGGAAAAATGGTCCGACGAACCAGGCTTCGCAGAGGAAGTCGCGTCTGTCGGCGTCACCGGCATATGCGGCTCGGCCATCATCGAAGTCGTCGCGGAAATGTACCTCTCCGGCATCATTTCGGAAGATGGCGTGGTCGATGGAACGATGGCCGCCAGAAGCCCGCGCATCATCCAGAATGGCCGCACCTTCTCGTATCTGTTGAAGGATGGCGAGCCGCGCCTCACAGTCACGCAGAACGACGTTCGCGCGATCCAGTTGGCCAAGGCCGCACTCTATGCGGGCGTAAAACTTTTGATGGAAAAGCAGGGCGTGGCGGAAGTGGACACGATCCGCTTCGCGGGCGCGTTCGGCTCGTTCATCGATCCGAAATACGCGATGGTGCTGGGCCTGATACCGGATTGCGACCTCGCGGAGGTCAAGGCTGTCGGCAATGCCGCAGGCACTGGCGCTTTGATGTCGCTGCTGAACCGCGACTACAGGCGCGAAATCGAACGCGAAGTCAGCCGGATCGAGAAGATCGAGACGGCGCTTGAGCCGCATTTCCAGCAGCTTTTCATCGACGCCATGGCGCTTCCCAACAAGGTCGATCCGTTTCCGAAACTTTCGGCTGCGGTAAAACTGCCGCCGCGCAAGATGAACAGTGAAGAAAGCGCCGGTTCGGACGGCCCGCCCCGCCGCCGCTCACGCGAAGAACGCGCCGCCCGCCGGTCGAGAGAATAGAGCGTTTCCTGGTTGACGGAATCACGAGGCGCCCCCCTCTGTCCTGCCGAACATCTCCCCCACGGGTGGGGAGATTAGATTTCATCTATGATTTCGCCAATTTTAATCGTTGCAAAATCTGGCTTCTGCAAAAGCGGACAGCCAATCTCCCCACCTGTGGGGGAGATGTCCGGCAGGACAGAGGGGCGCGCTGTCCCGCCAGCCTTTCTATCTGAGAGTGAATATCTAGCTCAAGCAGGCTTTCCGCTTTCATCCACAAGCCCGTATTTCCGGTAGAGCGCTATTTCGTCACCGGCAACGAAGGCGAATATTTTCGGGCCATCGGCTCGCTTCTGAAGCATGTAGACGAGATCGAAATCAATCGAGACAGGCGTGCCGTCGCGTCTGACATAATCTGCCCGGAAAAATGGCCTCGCCATGTCGTGCCCTTCGTCTATAGGCGTGACTTCGATTTCCAGAAGGCTCATTTTTCTAAAGCCCAAAGCGCGATAAAATTCCGCGCCTTTGCGCAATATATCGGCATACTTCTCGTCATTCGCGCCGCCTTGAACGGCCTCGCCAACACCGGCTGACACGAAATATTCGGCATAGCTGGCGCGAATAAAATCCGATGCATCTTCAACGAGCGATTGATTGAAGGCTTGGACATAGTCCTGAAAGAAGGCCTCGTAATCCGTGGCGGCCATGGCTTGCTCCTCTATTCAGGAATAGCAAACGACCGGTTTCACGCTGAGGTTCCGCAAATCAGAACTTGCCTGTTTCCTTGAACAGGTCGATTGCCGCGCGAATATGATCGGCTACGGCCAGAACCGGCGCGCTGGCATCCGGCGCGACGAGCATGGAGATGCTGTAATTGCCGATGTCAGGCATGCCGTCATTGGTGCAAAGCTCGACCATATCCTCGCCGATGAACGATTTCGGCAACGGGGCCACCGCAAGATCGGCGAGAATGGCGGCGCGTTGGCCTGCCGTATGCGCGCTCATATAGGCGACACGATAATTGCGCCCTTCCCGGCCCAGCGCTTCCAGCGCGCCCGCACGCCAGGCGCAGCCCTCTTCCCATAGCGACACCGGCAATGGCTCGCGCATATGCGCGCAGCCGCCCTTGGCGCCCGCCCAGACGATAGGCTCGGTCATCAGCACTTCCGCGCCGAGTGCGCTGCTCTTGTAGGAATTGGTCAGCAGCGTGATGTCCAGCGTATGTTCATCCATCCGGCGGCGCAATTTGCTGCTCTGATCGATGACCACGTCGACGGCGATTGCCGGATGCGACTGGGCAAAGCGCTTGAGCACATGCGGCAGGACACGCTCGCCGTAATCATCCGGCGAACCGAGGCGGACAATGCCGCCGATTTCCGGCACGATGAATTTCGCCACCGCCTCGCGGTTGATGGAAAGCATGCGCCGCGCATAGCCGAGAAGCATTTCACCATCAGTCGTCAGCGTTACGGAGCGCGCATCGCGTGCGAAGACCGTGCGCCCAAGTATCTCTTCAAGCTTCTTGATCTGCATCGACACCGCCGAGGGCGTGCGGAACACCGAATTTGCAGCAGCCGTAAAGCTGCCCGTTTCGGAAATCGCCACGAAGGTACGCAGAACATCGAGATCGAGCAGCGGCAATGGGTGATTGAGCGGTGCGTTCATGACTTTCTACCTTCAGTTTTTCTGATCGAAAGCTTCATTCCATTTCGTTTGATTGAACATCGAATAAGGCCGATAGTCAAGATGTCGATGACGGAACTTGGTTCTGTCACCAAAACGCCACCAGCGCGAAATGCGGCCGACACAAAGGGCGATTAAGCGTCATTCGCGGCCATCGAAAAGCGTTGGTGCAAAAGGAAAAGGAACGAAATGTCATGTCTATCCTGTCGAAGATCGGTCGCCTGGCGACTGAGTTCAAGACCGCCCGCAACCAGTATCTGACCGAGCGCTCGATACGCTCCCTGCCCTTCGAAATTCAGAAGGACATCGGCTGGCCGGAATCGTACCGCCCGAACACACGCAGGCACCCTCGCCCGCTGATCGGTTCGTGGGCGGGAGATCGCTAAATTGCAATCATCGAACAGGCGCGCCGGAGCACGGCAGGTAGCTGCTCCGGCGACGTCATTGATGAAAAAATGACCATTCCTGTCATGCGTCGGCAGCATGACGCATATGAAGCAATCACATAGCTCGCAATTTATGCGCTAAGTCTAAGAAATTGCTGTAAATTTCGGCAAACGACACCCTGATGTCGCTATCGATGTCGCATTTTGTATGTTGCTGTTCGTTTTCGCCGCTCTCAAACGCTCAGGCCGTCACTATATGACAGCTATCAAACGAGCTGCCCCACTCCATAACGCGAAGGCACCCCGTGTAACTCTACGCATGGAGACGTGTCATGAAATTCTTTTCCCGCTTCTTTCGCAGAAACCGCGAAATGAACATCAATACTGCCCTTGAGCGCCAGAAGCTTGGCCGCACGATGCCCGGCCAGACCGGCGCTGTCGCTGCAGCGCGCCTTGGCTTCCTGATTCGCTAAAACCGAAGCAGTTGCAAGTTCAAGCCGATATGAAACCGCTTCGATCGAAGGATCGAGGCGGTTTTTGCATGGGTGAGCGCCCTGCAAGTTTGATCTCATCTTGCCGGGCAGATTGGTCTTATCTGCCAAGACAGCAACGCATGTCGCAAATTTAATCTTCGACAGGCCTTCTACCCCGTTGACAAACAAGGGGTTTGGTTGTGACACTTTGTTGATCGCGACATTGATCGCGTCACTCAGGTTTGCGTGAGGTTTGCTTGAACGCCGTGAATCACCCGATCAAAAGATCGCTGGTCTTCTTCCTCATTCCCGATTTCACGATGGTTGCGTTTGCAACAGCGCTCGAGCCATTGCGCATAGCCAATCGCATGATCGGCTATGAGGCCTATAAATGGCGTCTCGCCAGCATCGATGGAAAGCCGGTTCGCGCTTCAAACGGCGTGGAATGCGCGGTCAACACCTCGCTCGACGACGAGCGGCGCAAGATGGCAGGCCCCGAGCGCCCTTCCATGGCGATCATCTGCAGCGGCATAAACATCGAAAAATACGCCAACAAATCCGTCTTCGCGTGGCTGCGCGAAGAATATAATCGCGGTGTGTCGGTGGGCGGTCTTTGCACGGGCGCGCATGTACTGGCCGCCGCCGGACTGCTTTCCAACAAGCGCTGCGCGATCCATTGGGAAAATCTGCCGGGTTTTGCTGAGGCCTTCCCGAAAGCCAATGTCTTTGCCGATCTGTTCGAGGTGGATCACAACATCTACACCTGCGCCGGCGGCACTGCCGCTCTCGACATGATGCTGAAGCTGATCGGCGACGATTTCGACGACAACCTCGTCAACCGCGTCTGCGAACAGGTTCTGACCGACCGTGTGCGCAGCCCCACGGATCGCCAGCGTCTACCGCTGCGCGCACGCCTCGGCGTTCAGAACTCGAAGGTTCTGACCATCATCGAACTGATGGAAGGAAATCTGGCCGAACCGCTGTCGCTGATCGAGATCGCCGATCATGTCGATCTGTCTCGGCGCCAGATCGAGCGCCTTTTCCGCACTGAAATGGGCCGTTCGCCAGCGCGCTACTATCTGGAAATCCGCCTCGACCGCGCCCGGCACCTGTTGCTGCAGTCATCCCTGCCGGTCGTGGAAGTGGCAGTCGCCTGCGGTTTCGTCTCGGCATCGCATTTCTCGAAATGCTACCGCGAACTCTATTCCCGCTCACCGCAGCAGGAACGCGTCGACCGCAAACAACTCATCGCGGCTTGAGGACTCAAGCTTGACGGTATGCGCATTCGTCGAATGGCCCGAAGATTTGCGCCCAAGCGGGCCTGTCTGGGATTCCATTCGCCATTCGCTCGATAAGGCTGCGCCGGATTTGCTTGTCACCAACGAATTGCCTTTCGGGCGATGGATAGCTTCGGCAGAAAAATTCGACGCTGAAGCAGCCCGCAAAAGCATGGATGCGCATGATGAAGGCATCATTGCGCTCCGTTCCCTTGGCATCGGCGCCGTCATCTCCTCTCGACCGGTCTTGTCCGGCGACAGATTGGCAAACGAAGCTTTCGTGCTTGAGCATGAGCAAATACGTGCCCTTCATCGTAAGCAGCTCTTTCCCAATGAAGAAGGATGGTACGAAGCCAGATGGTATGAGGGCGACGAAAACGGCTTCGAGATTCATGAAATTGCGGGGCTGAAAGTCGGCATTCTGCTTTGCACGGAATTGATGTTCAACGAGCACGCACGTCACTACGGCAGAGCGGGCGCCGATCTGATTGCCGTTCCGAGGGCGAGCGGCACCGCCAACGCAAGATGGACAACAGCCGCAGCAATGGCGGCAATCGTCTCCGGCAGCTACGTCGTCAGTTCAAACCGTTCCGGGCAAAGCCAGCCTGGCCCATTGTTTGGCGGCAACGGCATGGCGTTTGCACCAGATGGAACGTTGATTGCTGCGACTTCCGCAGAAAGCTCGATTGCGACGATCTCGATAGATACCAATGCAACGGCGCGGCAGAAAAAGGAATATCCCTGCTACGTACCGGAGTTGCCGGTAAGATGCTGATTAACGGCTTTCCCACATCCAGGACCGGTCGCGCCACATCTTCTCGCCCGCGAGGCAGTCGTAGCCGCTTGTCGCCGTCGAAACCTTGATCGGCGCAAGCGTGGTTTCCTGCGCCCATGATGGCGACAACGGACCGGCCAGTTCGAGCACCAGTTTCCGGCGGATCGCTTCGGGAAACTGCGACCAATCATTGACCGGGATCATGAAGGCGCCCGGACCGCCGATCACACAGTCGGTATAATATCTGTCGAGATCTTTCATATCGTAGGCGCTGGCCATGCCGCCATTGGTCATCAAAGGCAGACCGTTGATGACGATACCGTTTGCGACGAGCGAGTCGCGGATTATTGTCACCGGCGCGCCCTGGTTGTTCGGCCCGTCGCCTGAAATATCGATCACGCGCTTCATGCCGCGAAAGCCGCTTTCCGCGAACAGATCGCCACCGAACTCCAATGCGCTCGATATGGATGTGCGCCGCGCGCTGTTGGCTGGCATGCGCGAAAGCTGCGCCACCACTTTTTCAGCGTCCTCGCGCGTTTCGATGACCGTCCAGGGTACGATAATATGCTGGGACGTCGTTCCCGCCCATTCGAAATAGGTCACGGCGATCTTGCCGTGAACGCCTTCCCGGATCGCCTGGATGACGAGATCATGCGTAAGTGCTGCAGAATATCCCGCACGTTGAATTTCCAGCTCATTCGGCGACATGGAAAGCGAAACATCGACCGCGAGCACAAGCTCGACATCGACCGGCTCGGCCGCTTCAATATGTATGGGAAATAGAAGTGTCAGCGCCAGTGCAGCGCTGCCTGCAAGACCATGTCTGATGCGATGCAAACGAGACATGACGCAAGGTTACGCGAAAATCCAAGGTTGAAAAGAAAGGCGGCGGTTTTCCCCTCGCCTCTCCCTTCACATTTTCGCGATTGGTAATAAACCTCAGCTTCTTGGTTTGAGGTTTTCCGGGTCGTAAAGCGGCTTATAGCCGACAGCCGCCACTTCGACCGGATAAGTCTCGTCGAAATATTCGACATTGAGCTTCCGGCCTTCCTGACAGTAAGCCCAGGGCAGATAAGCAAGTGCGATATTCTTGCCGAGGGTCGGGCCATAGGCGACCGAACTCGTGAAGGACCGGCGGCCAAGTTCATCGACCAGCGTCTCGCCGGTTTGCGGGTCCATCACCGGCATGATACCGACCGGGTAACGGGCAACGCCCTTTGCATCGACATTCTCCGTCATGACAAGCGTGCACAACATGGCAGGCTGGTTTTCGCGGGCGCGATACTCGACATGCTTCGCCTTGCCGCAGAAATCGGCTTCCTTGACCTTCGGACGCGCAAGATCGGCCTCAAGCAGATTGTACTCGGTCAAAAGGTCGGCGTTCTGCAGGCGAAGGCTTTTTTCCATGCGGCGCGTGTTGGCATAAGTCTCGACGCCGAAAGGCATCACACCGGTCGAGCGCAGCGCGTCCCACACCGCCAGGCCATCCTCATAGCGCATGTGCAATTCCCAGCCCTGCTCCCCGACATAGGAGATGCGGAAGGCGGTGACGTCCTTGCCGCCGATTTTGACGGGCTTGATCGCCGCAAAAGGAAAATTCTCAGACGTCAGACCTTCCGGGTTCTCGACAACCTTCTGAAGCGTTTCGCGCGCATTCGGACCCCATATGCCGACAGTGACGTATTTCTCCGTCACATCCGTAATCTTGACGTCGAAACCCTTATCCTGAGCTACCCGGCGCATGTATTGGTAGTCGCGCGGGCCAGCGTCGGCACCGTCGATCAGCCTGCAACGATCAGCCATGCGGATGACGGTGAAGTCGGCGCGCACCATGCCCTCCTCGTCGAGGAAGTGGGTGTAGATGCCCTTGCCGATATTGTTATCGCCACCGATTTTGGCCGCGCACAGCCACTCCAGCAGCTCGACATGATCCGGCCCCTCTATGTCGTACATGGCGAAATGCGAGAGGTTCACGATGCCGCAATCCTCGCTCATGGCGAGATGTTCGGCATTGGAAACGCGCCAGAAATGGCGGTTGTCCCATTCGTTTTCGCGCACCGGAATGCGGTTGCCGTATTTTTCGAGCAGATGCTCGTTGGCCGCGTAGCCATGAGCGCGCTCCCAGCCGCCAAGCTCCATGAAATAGCCGCCGAGTTCCTTTTCGCGCTCATAGAAGGGCGAACGGCGCACATTGCGGCCTTTCGAAAACGGTTCGCGCGGGTGGACGGCTGGATTGTAGACCTTCATCGCCGTTTCGGTGCAGCGATCCCAGATCATCTGCTCTTGCGTCTGATGCGGGTAGAACCGTGAATAATCCACCGCGTGATGATCGATTTCGGTGCGTCCGTCCGTCATCCAGTCGGCGATGAGCTTGCCCATGCCGGGGCCATCCTTGACCCAGATCGCGACAGCATACCAAAGCCCGCGCACTTTCTGGCTTTCGCCCATGGAAGGCCCGCCATCGCTCGTCACCTGCAGAAGACCGTTGAAGGAATGGCTTTCATTGTAGCCGAGCTCGCCGAGGATCGGCGTCAGTTCCATCGCGCGCTCAAGCGGCTCGATGATCTGTTCCATGTCGAGATCGCGCTGCGATGGCGAAAGCCGGGCCTGATGCTTTTCCAGAAGATCGCGCGGATGGCAAAGCCGCGGATTGGTTTCCTCGTAGTAGCCCCACTCGATCTGCCCGCCTTCGGCAGTTTTCGGGTCGCCGGTGTCGCGCATATAGGCCGAATTGCCCTGATCGCGCAGCAGTGGCCAGCCGATCTCCTTGCCGGTGCCGGCGAATTCATTGTACGGGCCGAAGAAGGTCAGCGGGTGATCGATCGGCATGACAGGCAAATCCTCGCCCGCCATTTCGGCAATCAAGCGGCCCCAGATACCGGCGCAAACCACGACATAGTCAGCATGAATCGTGCCGCGATCGGTCACGACGCCCTTGATGCGGCCATTCTCGATGATCAGCGATTTGGCGGAGGTATTCGCAAAAGCCTTCAGCTTGCCGGAGGCTTCACCCTGATCGACCAGCTTTCCCGCAACCGTCTGCGAGCGCGGGATGACAAGACCGGCATCCGGGTCCCACAAACCGCCCTGCACCATATCTTCTTCGATCAGCGGAAATTTTTCCTTGATCTCGGCAGGCTCGATCAGGCGGGCGCGGGTGCCGAAGGCTTTGGCCGAAGCGATCTTGCGCTTGATTTCGTCCATGCGGGCATCGTCGCCGACGCGGGCGACTTCCAAGCCGCCGATGCGCGCGTAATGGCCCATCTTTTCGTAGAAATCGATGGAATAGAGCGTCGTCCAGCAGGACAGGAAATCATGGCTGGTCGTGTAGCAAAAATCGGAAGCGTGTGCCGTCGAGCCGATGTCGGTGGGGATGCCGGATTTGTCGATACCGACGATGTCGTCCCATCCCCGCTCGATCAGGTGATGGGCCACAGACGCGCCCACAATACCGCCCAACCCGATAATGACGACCTTCGCCTTTTCCGGAAACCCTGCCATTGCCCGCGACTCCAAAGTGCTGTTGCGGCGAGACTATAGGGCGATGCGCGGACGCGAATGCAGCCTGTTTGCGACATTCCAAAAAAGCCGAGCGACGAGATGAAGTTTACGTTTTCGGTGCGTCCTTCGAGGCTCGCTGCGAACTCAAGCAAACGCCCAGACATCCTCGGCATAGATCCCGACATGATAACCGGCAGTCTTGAGCTTGACCACGACATTGCCGATTCCATCCGCAGGCAGCGCGCCGATCTCGATCTTGATCATACCCGGTCGATAACGATTGAGGTCAAGCTGGTCGAAAACCAGCCAGTCCGCACCTTCGCAATCCACCAGAAATGCGTCGATATGCTCAACATCGTTGCGGTCGAGTACGGATTGCAGTGTATCGGAGGGAACCTGAATGTCCTTCAAATGTGCCTCGAATTTATTGAAGTTAAGATCGGCCTTGCCCCAGGCATTCTTGCCCGACATCAAATTGGTGTCGGTGATAGATGAGCAGCCGATGAACTCGATAGGCAGTTCCCCGCTTTCAAGCGCCAGAGGATCGAACGTCTTGACGGTGATGCTGCCCGGTGTCCGCGTAATCGCGAGCGGCTCGATCCTGAAACGCTCTTTATCGGGGTAATTGGCTCGAAGCCGCTGCTGATTATAGGGAATGGGTTCCACCAGCACGGCGCGCGAACGAGGAATACGCTTCAGCCACGGCGTGACATCGTCGAAAAGCGCGCCATCGCAAGCGCCGACATTGACCATCTGGAACGGGCGCGATGAACCGAAACGCGCGCTCAGGGCCGCCAAAGCGAGAAACCTTGTACCCCTTAGCGGAGCGCCACGGTTCAGAATGCCTACCGGAAGTCCGAGCGCCAGAAAAATGCGCGCAAATTCCATGAATATTGAAGCTTCGGTCCCATCCATGATCATGCCTTTGCAAAGATGTCGAAACGCGGTTTCCACATGATGGCGAGCAGCATCAGCATGCCCGACAAAAAGACGAAGTAAAAGCGGTCATCCGGCAGCGGGAAGCTTGCAAACTTGCCGAGCGTGCCGATGGCGAGCGCGAACATCAGCGCATTTTCGCGGCCCGTCCCCTGCCTGCCCGCGCGCCACAGCAGCGCCCATCCGGCCATAATCACGACGGAGAGCAGCGGCCAGTCATTGTCGAGCAGCGCCACCACCGCTCCACGCAGATAGCCCTTGAAAAAAGTAGTCAGCGAGAAATCCGGGCTGAATCCAGCCATGGAATTCTGGATTTCGACACATGAGAAGTAGAAATGCGCCCACCACCCCGGATGCCCGCCAAGCTTGGAGATCAAGACACAGGCAGTGAGCGAAACGATGAAGGTAAAGGCAATCGGCAGCAACCGCCAACCGAACGCAATCGCGGTCAAAAGCAGCGCGAAAATCAGGATTATGTTGTCCGGCCTGATGAAAACCGACAAGAACAGCAGGGTACAGGCTGCGAAATCCTGCTTTTTCACGAGCAGATAAATTGCAGCCATTGAAACCAGCGCCAGCAGCATGTCGGGCGTGACCGCCGTGGTCATATGGAACAGATCGGCGATAACCAGCGCAGGAGCCAGAAAGATCGCACCTTGCAGCGCCTTCTCGCGCCAGAGCCACCAAAGGCATCCCAGACCGAATAAGAGTGACGGTAATGTCGAGAGCAGGATGGAGGCTTTCGCAATGCCGAATACCGGTTCAAGAAGCCGGATCAGTCCGATATAGGCAATTTTTACCCGGTACATGGAAAGCTGTGACTCGAAATCGGCAGGGTTTTCCCATTGGTGTAGATTATACGGATTGCCGCGCTGAAGATTATAAAGCTGTGCCTCGCGCGCACCTTCTTCTATCGCTTTCCACGTCTCGGCATGAAGTTGTTCGGGGCTGTCCGTGCGGTTTTCAAGTGCGGTCGCGACATAGGCGACCATGTCCCAATTGTAGTCTGGCCTTACCCATGAATATGCGGCCACGACCAGAAAAATGGCGAGGAAAAACAAGGCGGACAGGCTGTCGAGCAATGTCCGGTTCGACGCGGCACGGCCGATTGCATCGGCTGCACCCGTATTCACTGCCCAACCAACCACGCTGCCTTGAGACTGCGCCATATTCCGCCCCTGCCTTACGGTTTTTCGTTACTTCACCTGGCTTTTCACGAAATCCTTGACGATCGCGACAATGCCGCGCCCAAGAAGGCTGTCCAGCGCATCGACGAACTGATCGACATGCTCACGCTGGCAGATCAGCGGCGGCAGCAGGCGAATGACGTTGCGGTTGTATTCGGTGAAAGCCACCAGAACATCGTAGTCGCGCAGCAGAAGTGCCCCGACGAAGCCGGAAAGCGAACCCTTCAGCTTGTCGTCGAGCACACTGACGACCGGGCGCAGCACCATCGGCAAAGTTTGCGAGAAATCGTGGAATTCGAGGCCGACCATGAAGCCCTTGCCGCGAACATCCTTGATGATCTTCGGATATTTCGCCTGAAGCGCTTCCAGCCGCATGAGGAGATAGTCGCCAGTGACGGCGGCGTTCTCGATCAAGCCTTCATCGTAAAGAACATTCAGCGTTTCGATGGCCGTAATCGACGCCTCGCCGATACCCCCAAAGGTAGCCGCGGCGTGGATCATCGCGGTTTTTGGCGTGCCATAGGCTTTCATGTAGATGTCGCGCTTGGCTATCATCGCGGCCATTGCCGACTTGCCGCCGCCCAGTGACTTCGCAACGGCGGTAATGTCGGGCACGACATTGTAATGCTCGAATGCGTAGAACCGACCGGATCGCCCGACACCACACTGCACCTCGTCCGCGATCCAGATCACACCATACTGGTCGCAAAGCGCGCGCAGCCTGTGCCAGAACGCAGCCGGGGCCTGCACGATGCCGCCGCCGCCCTGAATGGTTTCCAGCACGACCACGCCGATTTCGGGATCTGATTTGAACAGGCGTTCGATTGCGTCGATGTCGCCGAAAGGCACTCGGACAGTGTTGTCGCCCAGCTTGAACTCGCCGCGGTAAAGCTGCCCGTCGGTGATGGAGAGCACGCCCTTCGTCTTGCCGTGAAACGAATTCTCCGCATAGACGATCTTCGAGCGCTTCGGCCCGGCGGCGCGCTCCGCAAGCTTGATCGCCGCTTCCATGGCTTCCGAACCGGACGAGCCGAGGAACACCATGTCGAGATCGCCCGGCGAAATTTTCGCCAGATTATGCGCAAGTGCCGCCGCATATTGCGACATGAAGGCAATCGCGATTTCGTGCCGGTTTTCTTCCTGGAATTTTTTGCGCTCGGCCACGATGCGCGGATGGTTGTGCCCAAGCGCCAGCGAACCGAAACCGCCGAAAAGATCGAGGATCTTGCGACCGTTCTGGTCGATATAGAACATGCCTTCGGCGCGTTCGATCTTGATCTTGTGGAAACCCAGAAGCTTCATGAAATGAAGCTGGCCGGGGTTCAGATGCGCCTTGAACAGATCGGTCATGCGCACGATATCGAGCGCCTTGGCCTGCTCGACCGTCAGAAGGTCGGGCTTGGGAACCTTATGAGCGGCAATCGTGTCGGCTCTGGTCATCACGGTCATGAATGCTCCTGTTGACGGGCGGAAACCTGGCCTGCGGCTGGCGCAACACCATCCTTCTTGGCGCGGTATTCCTTGTAGGCGGCGATCAGCATGTCTTCATCGCGGTACTGCGGCACCCAGCCGAGATCGCGCTTACCCTTGGAAACGTCGAGAACGCATTCCTCGTCGGCAATCAGATATTGTTCCGGGTCCATGATCGGCATGTTTGCCCAGTCGAGCAGATCGAGCGTGCGTTTGACGGCCCAGCCGGGTGTTGGCACCAGAATGGATTTCGAGCCTGCATGTTTCACCAGATCGCCGAGCAGCTTGCGCACCGGCGGCGGGTTGAGCGAACCGAGATTATAGGCCTCGTTCGGCACGCCTGCCTTCCATGCAAGCCGCGCAGCCTCGGCGCAATCGAACACGGAAATGAACTGGTACGGGTTCTTGCCTGAACCGATCATCGGGACCGGCATGTTCCAGTCGATCAGCTTGAACAGCTTTTCGAGGATGCCCAGACGCCCCGGCCCGATGATAAGGCGCGGACGAAACAGCGAAATATTCATACCGCGTTCGCGCCAGCCCACGGCGAGTTCCTCGGTCTTCAGCTTGGAAAACCCGTATTCGCCAAGCGGCGCGACCGGATGATCCTCGGTCATCGGGTACGTCATCGTATGGCCGTAGATCATGTCGGTGGTGAAATGCACGAGCTTGGGCGCACCGGCCTTGTCCATCGCCGCAACGATATTTTCCGTACCGTGAACATTCACCGGCCAGAAGAAATCGTGACGCTTGGCGCGAACCTGCAACGGCGACAGCATCTTGGCGGACAGATTGTAGACCATGTCGTCCGGCTTGATGCCGACTGCATGGACCGCCGCCTGATCGGTCACGTCGCATTGCACGAAGCGCGCCTGCCGGTAATGGGCGAGATCGCCTTTCGCGATGTCGGCGACGATGACTTCCTCGCCATCGGCAAGCAGTTTTGGAGCAAGATGGCGGCCGACAAAGCCGTCGCCACCAAAAATAACATGTCTCATCGGGCAAGCTCGCTGGTCTTGACGGTTTCGGAATTGGCGGAAATCACCGGCTCTTCATGGCCGCTCCCACCCTGCGCAATCAGCACCGTGCCGACGCAGATAGCGGCGATACCGGCAATGCGCCATGCGTTGAGATCTTCGCGGAACACGAAATAGGCGAACACGGCGACCGCAACATAGGCAAGGCTGAGGAAAGGATAGGCGAAGGAAAGTTCGACCTTCGAAAGCACATAGAGATGCGACGCCATCGAAATGACGAAGGTGAACAATCCAAGGAAAATCCACGGGCTGAACACGATCTGCAACAGCTTGATGATCGGGTTGACGCCCGCAAAGCTGATCGGCCCAAGCGTCATCATGCCATGCTTCAGCATCAATTGTGCCGCTGCATTGGTCATGACCGTAAACAGAATGAAGCCGATATATTTCATGCCTACCCCTCTGTGGCACTTGTATTTTAGCAGCCGGAAATATTCCGTGAAATTATAGTGATAATTTTACGGAAATACCTCTTTTATTCTGCGGCCTGTGCATCCCCGCAATGCCGCGCCTGAAGCACCTTTGCAGTCCTGTTCCAGAAGTCCGATGTGAACGCCGGATCGCGAAGCAGTTCCAGCCGCTGCCAGCCCGGGAATGACGCGCAAAACGTCTCGGCGCTCATGCGCGCATCCTTGTACGGATTGACCGCGCCGCCTGCATCGACGGTAATCGCATCGAGTTCGCGCAGCAGCTTCAAGGTCTTCTCGCCGCGATTTGGAAAATCGAGCGTCAGCGTGAAACCCGGCCTCGGAAACGACAGGATGCCCGGCGAGCGTGCATTGCCGAAGCGCTTGAGCACGGTCAGGAACGAACCCTGCCCTGCCTTGCGCGCAGCCTCGAGCATGATCGGCACAGCAAAGCGCGCGCTGTCTTCCGGCAGCACGCTCTGGTGCTGGAAAAGGCCCCTTGGACCGTAAAGCCTGTTCCAATCGCCGACACCGTCCAGCGGGAAGAAGAAGCCTTGGTAATTGACGTTATGCGGCGCGGTTGAACGGCTCTTCTTCCAGCGATAAGCGGCGTTGAACGCCGTCAGGAACGGCCGGTTCAACACGTTGAGCGGCGGCTGGAACGGCACCGAGAGCCGCGACTGTGCATCACCAACGGCCCGCGATCCGCTTTTTGCGTGATTGCCGGTGAAGAGCAGGCCCCTGCCCGCACCACGTCCGCCCGCAAGCTGATCGATCCACGCTACCGCATATTCGTTTTCTTCATCCGCCGAACCGACAAGTCCGAAGAACTCTTCGAGGTTTCCGAACGGCCTAACTTCCTCGACAATATCGAGCGATGGCACGCGCATAAGCCGGATACGCGCGGTCAAAACGATGCCGGTCAGCCCCATTCCGCCGATCGTCGCCCAGAACAGGCGCGTGTTCGAACTCAACGAGCATTCATGAATAGTGCCGTCAGAACGCAGCAGCGTGAAGGATTCGACATGGCAGCCGAACGTGCCGCGACGATGGTGGTTCTTACCATGGACATCATTGGCAATCGCGCCGCCCAGCGTCACGAATTGCGTGCCCGGAACGACTGCCGGAAAGAAGCCGTATGGCGCGGCATAGGCAATTATGTCGGCTAGGAAAACGCCGGCTTCGGCTTCCAGAACGCCGGTTTCTTCATGAAACGAAATGATGCGCTTCATCGGGCGCATATCGACAAGCGAACCGCCGCTGTTCTGGCAGGTATCGCCATAGGAACGGCCATTGCCATAAGCCAGCAGGGAATCTTTCGCAGCCTTTCCCGACTGCAGTAGCGCAACGGCATCCACTGCATTCATGGCGCGCGGTTCGCGCTGCCCGGCAAGCCCGAAGCTTTTATAGCGATTGGCGCTCAGTCCCAAAGCCCCGCCCCCAAAAGCATCAGCGCACCGCCGAGGATGAAAAGCTGGCTGCGCCAATCCCTGATGATGAAGACGACCGGATCGTCATTCATCTCGTCGCGCCGCGCCAGAATCCAGACGCGCATGGTGAGGTAGAGAACGATGGGCGCCAGCGGCCAGACCATCCACGGATGCGGGTAAAGTTCGCGTACGGCCGCGCTGTCGATGTAGAGCGCCAGAACCAGCACCGCCGAAAAGGCCGATGCCATGCCTGCCTGCGCGATGACATCCTGATCTTCGGCGCGGTAGCCGCGACCGGCGATCCGCTCGCCCCGCACGAGGTCGGAGGAGCGCAACTCAACGAAGCGTTTGACCAGTGCGAAGGATAGGAAAAAGAAGATGGAGAAGGCAAGCAGCCAGAAGGACACATCGACTTCCGTGGCGGCGGCACCGGCGAGAATGCGCATCGTGTAGAGGCCCGCCAGCGTCAGCACGTCGATCAGCAGCATACGTTTCACTGCGACGGAATAGGCCGTCGTCGCAATCAGATAGCCAAGCAGCGTAACAGCGAACTGCCACGGCAGAAACGCTGCGGCAGCAAAGCTGATGCAGAGCAGAACGAAGGTGGAGCTCAACCCGAAGGGGATCGAAAGCGCGCCGCTTGCGAAGGGGCGCTCGCGCTTGGTCGGATGCTTGCGGTCCAGCGAAAGATCGAAAAAATCATTGATGATATAGATTGCGGATGCCGCAGCGCTGAACGAAATGAACGCGAGCAGGCATTCGACGAACATCTGAAAGTTCAGATATTCATGCGAAAGCACCATCGGCACGGCGATCAGCGAATTCTTCAGCCATTGATGCACACGCAGCATCTTGCGCACGGATCGGAGCGTCGGCTGCGATCCGGGCATCAGCTCGCCGCCATTCTTCGCATGCCAGCGAGCCGCGGCCCGATCGGGTGCGACGATGATAGCCTCGCGGGCAGCGTCGAAGACCTTCAAATCGTGACGGCTATTGCCTGCGTAATCGAAACCGCCATCGCCATAGGCCGATACAAGTGCAGCGCGTTTTCTGGCCGAGGTGAGATTGTCGAACCCGTCCGTTGCAAGAACCGCATCGAATACGCCCAGATGGCGCGCGATGGCTTCGGCGAATTTGCGCGGCGTGCCGGTGGCCAGCACGATGCTGCGTCCCCGCGCTCGCTCCTGGCGAAGTCGAACCATCAGCTCTTCACGGTAAGGCAATGTGGCAGGTTCAATGTCGATGCGCTGCGCAATCGCCTGTTTCAGCCCGGCCGGGCCTTTCAAAAGCCAGAACGGCAATAGAAAAATGCAAAAGGGATGCTTTCTTAACAGAAGGAACAATCCCTCCCAAAGAAGATCGGTCACGATCAAGGTGCCGTCGAGATCGACGGCAAGCGGAATTGCTTTGCTTTGCGGCCGCAAATCCATTGCTTTTTGCCCAGCGTTCACAGTACTGCCCCGTTTTGTCTCGGGTGCTATAGCCTTTTTGGCCTACGGAACTGTAAACTGGAGGACAAGCCGCTCCCTTTCAGTCCGCATTTCATATTGCATCGTTAAAACGTTGTTACCACAAACAGAAAAGGCCGGGAAATCCCGGCCTTCACAAATCGGCTTTTACTCGGCGATTACTTGATACGCGCAGTGCCGTCGATGATCTCGATGCTCTCGCTGCCGGTCAGTGCTTCGCGGTCGCCATTGGGCATGGTGACGAAGCAGCCGCTGTCGCAGAAATCGACGGTCTGGCCCGATGCGATTGCGAGTTCGGACTTGCTGCTGCCTTCAGTGACGATCAGAGTACGCGTTTCCGCGTCCCGGTTGACTGCACTTGCCGCAAACGCAGAACCGGACACCAGCATCGCCGCAAACGTAACGCAGAACTTGTTCATCGTCTTTCCGGTGTTTCCACCGTCCCTGTTGCCATGCAAGGCATTTTCGCCCTTTGCATGCACCTTATAGGACAGCGAAACTGAACCGCAACTGAATGACACGTTCACGCCACATTTTGTGACTTGACGCGGGAGCTAGGCCGGATCGGGTTTGCGTTTGCGCTTTCCTGCCGGTTCTTCGGGGACCGGATCGTCCTGCTCGACATAGATTTCGGTATCGGGTTCGGCCTCTTTGGCGGCCCGCCAATGTTCGCGCGCGGTCGAAGGAATATCGATATCGGCCTCGTCGAACGCCTCCAGTATCGCAAACCGGATATCGTTCTGGACCGTTCCGCCATTGTTGATGTCGGCAAGGAACACGCGAACCTCGAATTCGACTGCGGCAGTGCCGAAATTCGCAAAAAGCACGAAAGGTTCGGGATTTTTCAGCACCAGCGGATGCGACCGCGCGATTTCAAGCAGGAGCGCATGTGCCTGCTTGATGTCGCTGTCATAGGCGATATTCACCTTTATATCGACGCGGCCAATCTTGTTGCGATGCGTCCAATTGCCGACCGCGCTGTTGATGAATTCGGAATTGGGCAGGATGACCGTCTGGCGCTGGAAGGTCTCGATCTCGGTAGCGCGCACGCTGATCTTGCGCACCGTGCCGGAAAAGGCGCCCGCAACCACCCAGTCACCGACCTTGAACGGCCGCTCTACCAGCAGGATCAGGCCCGAAACGAAGTTCGACACGATATTCTGGAGACCAAAGCCGATACCCAGAGAGAGCGCACCGGCGACGAGTGCGAGATTGGAAAGGTCAAGCCCCGCAGCCGAGATGCCCATGATGAGGGCCAGCGCGATACCGGCATAGCCGACGACCAGCCGGATGGAATTGCGCACGCCGGCATCGACCTTGCCACGCGCCATCACGGAGCCGTCGAGCCAGCCCTGGAACCAGCGCACGATGAAATAAACGACAGCGAAGATCAGAATGCCGCTCAACAAGCCGATGGGCGAGAACGAGAATGTTCCGATCTGGAAGCCCGTCGCGAATTTATAGAGCCAGGTCTGCATATCGCCGAACTGGAAACCCCATTGCAGAAGTATCAACGGCAGACCGACCAGCACGATGAATATGTTGATGGCGATGCTGGCCAGCAGCCCCATCTGGTCGAGCGAGCTTTCTTCCGAATTGAAGAAACGCTGATACCATTGGCCGAAGCCGGTCGAGGCAAAGCCGCCCTCTTCCGATACGGCCCGCGCCGACAGGAAGCCGATATACATTGTCGTCAGTATCGCGCCATTGACCACGATCTGCTGCGAGAGAAAGCGCGACAGACCGATATAGCCGAGCAGCGCCGAGATGATCGTTCCGCCGCCAAGCACAAACAGCAGATAGCGAAGCAGCCGCGGCCATGGCTTCGGCTGGCCTTCCTCGTCCGAAAACGGCTTCACCAGCGCGATGAATATCACCAATATGCCGATGATAACCGTGGAGATAAGTGCCTCGCCCACCGTCAATTGCAGAGGGGAACCAAGCACGCGGTAGACCGTGCTCAGAAACGAATCCAGGCCGGAGAAAAAGGCGGTCGCGAAGATCAGCAGGACCAGAAATCGCGCCGGTTTCGTCTCTACAGGTATCAGGCGCCAGTTCGGCAGCTTCGGCGATAGCACCGCAACGCTCAACCGGTGAACGAAAAACACGATCGATACGACGTAGACGAGTGACCACAGCATGATGCCGATGTCGCCACGCAGGATCGCGAAATAGTCATATAGAAAATAGATGACGCCGAAAAACACGGCGAGCGACACAGAGGGAACGAGCGTCGACCAGAAAGCAACCGACAGACGGCTGAGATAGGACGGATCCTCAACGTCTTCATTTGCCTCGAACGCCCTGCCGAACAGGCGCCTTCCGCCGAACAACATGACCGCCGCCGCAATCAGTGCGAGCAGCGTGGCGGCGATGACGGATTCGAGTTTGAAATTGAAGACGAAAGTCAGCCAGGAGGAAATGACGCGGTAGAGCTTCATTCCTTCACTGTGGAATGCCGCCCATACATCGCCGAACAGCCCGTAATTGACATCGTAGCGGCTCGTCAAAAGTTTCGCGAACAGATCGCGCCGCAATTCGACAATTTTCTCGATAAGCGCGCTGATGCGTATCGACAAATTCTCGGCCAGACCGAGCACGGCGTTTATTTCCGCCTTCTCTGCAAGCAGATTCTGCCGTTCGGTGCGCACCAGATCAGGTTCGGGCGTTGCCCCATCCGCCGGGGCCGGGCCGAGTTGCTCGAGACGCCCGTTTATTTCGGAAAGGCGCGGACGGAAGGCAACGCCGCTCTGCAGCGCCTCCTGCACCAGCGTTTCAAGCCGCATGCGGACTTCGAGCAGCTTGTTGTCGTCGGTCTCATCGGCCGAGACTTTCTTTTCGATCTCGTCGACGCGCTTCGAGATACCCTCGATCACCCGTTGCTGCGTCTCGACCAGCGATGAGCCACTGGCGGGCACAGCCGCCGGCTGCGCCATCAATGGCGAGCAGAAAAGCAGAATGATAAAAGCGGCGATGCGACTGATCGTAGAGAAGGACATGGTTCGCGGACGACTCACAAGCTCGAGCGATTGGCCGTATAGGCCACATACTGATAAAGATGCGGTTGTTTTCGGGCAAGTCGCCTGAAATTTATACCGGCAGGAAGTCGGACAGTTGAAAAGCCATGGCGCAATCTTGGCTTTCATGGGCTGCCCTGCTCTATAGTCTGCCGCATTGCCTAACCGGAAACTGGAATCATGGCCGAATATTCAGCCTTCGCGCTTCTCAAGAACGCGTTGAATGGCAACAAGGACTGGAAACCGGCATGGCGCAAGCCAGACCCCAAACCCTCCTACGACGTGATTATCGTCGGCGGTGGCGGACACGGACTTTCCACCGCCTATTATCTGGCGAAAGAACACGGCATCACCAATGTCGCCGTGCTGGAAAAGGGCTATCTGGGCTCCGGCAACGTCGGCCGCAACACGACCGCCGTGCGCTCGAACTACCTCTTGCCTGAAAATATCCGCTTCTACGAGCATTCGATGAAGCTTTGGGAAAATCTCTCGCACGATCTGAACTACAACGTCATGTTCTCGCAGCGCGGCGTGCTCAATCTCGCCCATACGCCCGGCCAGATCGACGAGCTCGCCCGCAAGGGCAACGCCATGCGCCATGAGGGCGTCGATGCAGAATTGATGACACCAGCACAGATTGCACGACTGGCGCCCGGCCTCGACATTTCGAACACGGCACGCTTCCCGATCCTCGGCGGCCTGATGCAGCGCAGTGCTGGCACCGCACGCCACGACGCCGTCGCATGGGGCTATGCACGCGGCGCGGACCGGCGCGGCGTCGACATCCTTGAAAATTGCGAAGTCACCGGCTTTCTGCGTGAAGGCGACAAGATCGTCGGCGTCACCACCACGCGCGGCGAAATCCGCGCGAAAAAGGTCGCGGTCGCCGTCGCGGGCTCAACCGGTCGCGTCATGAAGCTTGCAGGCATCGACACGATGCCCATCGAAAGCCATGTGCTTCAGGCATTCGTCTCGGAATCGGTCAAGCCGATCCTCGACACTGTCATGACCTTCGGCATGGGCCACTTTTATGTTTCGCAATCCGACAAGGGCGGCCTCGTCTATGGCGGCGACATCGACGGCTACAACAGCTACGCCCAGCGCGGAAATCTGCCCATCGTCGAAGATGTGATGAGCGAAATGCTGACGCTCTTTCCGGGGCTGGCGCGCCTTCGCGTGCTGCGCTCATGGGGCGGCGTCTGCGACATGTCGATGGACGGCTCGCCGATCATCACCACTGGCCCGCTGCCCGGCATGTATCTGAACACCGGCTGGTGTTATGGCGGCTTCAAGGCGACGCCAGCTTCGGGCTTTTGCTTCGCCTGGACGATCGCCAAGGACGCGCCGCACGAACTGAACGCGCCATTCACGCTCGACCGTTTCCAACGCGGCCTCGTGATCGACGACAAGGGCCAGGGCGCAACGCCCCGCCTTCATTGAAGCGGACATTCCGATGCTGATTACCTGCCCCTATTGCGGCCCGCGCGACGCTTCCGAATACACCTATCAGGGAGACGGCAACCGCCCGCGCCCGGATCAGGCCTCGACCGATCAGGCCGCCTGGAACACCTATGTTTACGAGCGGCTGAACCCGGCCGGCGAGCACAATGAAATCTGGCAGCACTCCGGCGGATGCCGCGCGCATCTGCGCGTCGTTCGCGACACCCTCACCCACGTAATTTCGAGCGTCAGCTTCATGGAGCGCGCATCATGAGCGGCAGACGCACCGATATTGGCGGGCTGATCGACCGCACGCGCACCATCCGCTTCACCTTCGACGGGCGCGCTTTCAGCGGCCATCCCGGCGACACGCTGGCCTCCGCGCTTCTCGCCAATGGCGTGACGCTGTTCGCACGCTCGTTCAAGTACCACCGCCCGCGCGGCGTGTTGACCGCTGGCGTCGATGAACCCAACGCGCTCGTCACCGTGCTGAACGGCGAAATCCGCGAGCCGAACATTCCGGCAACGCTGCTGGAAATTTACGACGGGCTTACCGTCGTCAGCCAGAACCGCTTCCCAAGCCTTGCTTTCGACGTCAGCGCGGTAAACCAGCTTGCAGGCAGCCTGCTTTCGGCGGGCTTCTACTACAAGACCTTCATGGGTCCGGTATTCGGCCCTTTGAAGGGCACGCGCTTCTGGATGTTCTGCGAAAAGTTCATTCGCCGCGCGGCCGGTTTGGGACGCGCAGGCATCGAAAAAGACACGGCGCGCTATGAGCGCATGAACGCTTTCTGCGACGTGCTTATCGTCGGTTCCGGCCCTGCCGGTCTGGCCGCCGCCATGGCTGCGGCGAAGTCGGGAAAACGCGTGATCCTTACCGATCTCGAAGCGCGCTTCGGCGGCTCAGCCAACTGGTCTTCGGAAACCATCGACGGCGAAAGCAGCGCCGAATGGGCATCGAAGACGATCCGCGAACTCTCCGGTTTCAGCAATGTGAAGCTCCTGTCCCGCACCACGGTCTGGGGCTATTATGATGGCAACACGCTGGCCGCGCTCGAACGCGTTTCGGACCACAAGGCAGCACCGGAAAAGGGCGAGCCGCGCCATCGCTATTGGCTTATCCGCACCGGCTCGGTCGTTCTGGCGACCGGCTCTTTCGAACGCCCGCTCGTTTTCCCCGGCAATGATATGCCGGGCGTCATGCTTGCCAGTGCAGCAGAACGCTACGCCAATCAGTTTGGTGTTCTGCCGGGCCGCAAAATCGCGGTGCTGACCAACAATGACAGCGCCTATCGCGCCGCACTCGCGCTGAAAAAGGCAGGTGCGGACATTGTGGCAATTGCCGATGTGCGCACCGAGATTTCCGAAGCCGCGCGCGCCTTGGCGAGCGAAATCGGCGGCGAATTCCTGACCGGCCACGCAGTCGTCGCAACCGAAGGCGGCAAGAAGCTTTCGGGTCTGAAAGTCCAGAAATTCGATCTCGCCACCCGCTCCCTTTCCGGCGATGCGCGCAGCATCCATGCCGACAGCCTGATCGTGTCCGGCGGCTGGTCGCCGACGATCCATCTGGCAAGCCAGGCAGGCGCGAAGGCCGTGTGGAGCGATGAGCTTCAGGCATTCCTGCCACCGGAACCCGATGCGAACGGCCAGAACTGGATCGGCGCAGGCGCGTTCCGCGGCAATTTCGCGACCACTGAAGCCATCGATGACGGCCACCGCGCCGGTTCGCTTGCCGCAGGTATCGCGGAAGAAGAAATCGACACGCCGGGCGTTTCCGGCACTTTGCTGGATTTGCGCCCCGCGCCGGTTTTCGAAATCGGCGCGAAGGGTAAGGCGTTCGTCGATTATCAGCACGATGTGACGGCTGAAGACGTTCGTCTCGCGCACCGCGAAGGCTTCGTCTCGGTCGAGCACCTCAAGCGCTACACGACGCTCGGCATGGCAACCGATCAGGGCAAGACGTCCAACATTCCAGGCCTCGCCATCATGGCCGAAGCGCTCGGCAAGCCGATCCCGGAAGTCGGCACGACCCGTTTCCGCCCGCCCTTCGCGCCCGTATCTGCAGGTTCGCTTGCCGCCGAACGCTACGGCGACATCAAGCCCGAACGCCTGACGCCGATGCACGATTGGCATGTCGAGAACGGCGCGTGCATGTATTCGGCGGGCCTGTGGTTCCGCCCGATGATTTATGCCGACTCCGGCGAAACGGTCGAGCAGGCCTATGTGCGCGAAGCGAAAACGGTGCGCGAAGGCGTCGGCCTGGTCGACGTCTCGACGCTCGGCAAGATCGCGGTTCAGGGGCCGGATGCGGCCGAATTCCTCGACCGCGTCTACACCAACATGTTCTCGACGCTTGCCATCGGCAAGGCACGCTACGGCCTGATGCTGCGCGAGGACGGCCTCGCTATGGATGACGGTACGACTTGGCGTCTTGGGCAAAACGATTTCCTGATGACGACGACCACGGCCAATGCGGGCAAGGTCATGCAGCATCTGGAATATTTCCTCGACGTGATTTGGCCGGACCTCAAAGTGCATGTCACCTCCGTTACCGACCAATGGGCGGGTGCTGCAATCGCCGGGCCGAAGGCGCGCGACGTGCTCGCCGCCTGCGTCACCGAAACCGCTCTCGAGAACACGACACTGCCATTCATGGGCATCGTGCATGGCCGCATCGGCGAAGCGCCGGTCGTCATCTGCCGCCTCTCCTTCTCCGGTGAGTTGGCCTATGAGGTCTATTGCGGGTCGGGCCATGGAACTTACGTCTGGGAAGCGCTTCTGCGCGCTGGCGAAAGCTTCGGCATCGTTCCTTACGGGCTGGAAGCGCTTGGCACGTTGCGCATCGAAAAAGGCCATGTGACGGGCGCGGAAATCGACGGGCGCACCAGCGCCAACGATCTGCACCTCAACTGGATGATCTCGAAGAAGAAGCCCTTCATCGGCTCAGCCATGATGAACCGCGAGGGGTTTCTGCGCGAAGACAGGCTCCAGCTCGTCGGCATCAAATCGCTCGACAACCGGCCTTTCAACGGCGGCGCTCACATCGTCGAGCAATTGGAAGAAGGCGCGCCGCGCAACTCGCTCGGCCATGTCACGGCCATGTGCTACTCGCCGGTCTTCGGCCAGTATATCGGGCTTGCGCTGGTCAAGGGCGGCAAGACCCGCCATGGCAGCCGCGCCTTCATCTCCGATCCGCTCAGAAACAGGTTCGGTCCTGTCGAGATCGTGAGTCATCATATGTACGACCCTGAAGGGAG
The DNA here is from genome assembly GCF_039939195.1 of Foliimonas ilicis. Classification (NCBI taxonomy): domain Bacteria; kingdom Pseudomonadati; phylum Pseudomonadota; class Alphaproteobacteria; order Hyphomicrobiales; family Phyllobacteriaceae; genus Foliimonas; species Foliimonas ilicis. Next base: position 146,228 of record NZ_JBDUUH010000004.1, read on the forward strand.
CCGCATGCATGGTTGATCAATTGTCGCCTTTGCAGCCGGTCCTGAAACCCGGCTCGCTTGGAAATTTCACGCGCGGAACCGGTGTCACTCTCAGCGAAACCGCACCCGGCTCCATCGTTCAGGTTGCAGGCTGGCCGGGGCAGGAGAAGGCACTTATAGCTGCCATTTCCAGCGTCACCGGGCTTTCCTTCGGTGATGGGCCAGGTGCCGGAACATCGGTCGATGGAAAAGCCGCGTTCGGCATCGCACCGCGCAGATTTCTAATCATGGATGACAGTGAAGATTTGGCAAACCGCCTGACCGCAGGCGTTTCGGAAGCAATCGGCACAGTCACCGATCTTTCACATGGCCGCACGGCACTTCGCGTATTTGGCCCGAAAGCAGAATGGGTTCTGGCAAAAATCTTCGCTCTGGATTTTTCGCCATCCGCCTTTCCCGAAGGTGCGGGCCGCTCGACCACGCATCACGAGATTTTCACGCAAATCCAGCGAACCGGCCCCTCGCAATTCGACCTCTACGTCTTCCGCTCATTCGCCCGCAGCTTCTGGCACGTGCTGTGCCACGCGGCCGAAGAAGTGGGCTATGAAGTCAGGTAGGCGACGGAACGTCTCAGCATGCCGGAAGTTATTTCTCCTCAACGTCCAAGGAGACACCCGGCATGCCATTCATCAAGACTTCAGACGGTACAGAGCTTTTCTACAATGATTGGGGCAGCGGCAAGCCGGTCGTGCTCATCCACGGTTGGCCGCTCGACGGCGACATGTGGGAACACCAGTCGCTGTTTCTCGCCGAAAACGGCTTTCGCGTCATCACCTACGACAGGCGCGGCTTCGGTCGGTCGAGCCAGCCCTATTCGGGTTATGACTACGATACATTCGCCGACGATCTGAAAACCATCATCGAAAAGCTCAATCTCAAGGACGCTTCTCTCGTCGGCTTCTCGATGGGTGGCGGCGAAGTCGCCCGCTACATCGGCAAAAACGGCACGTCGCGCCTTTCAAAAGCCGTGCTGATTTCCGCCGTCACGCCATATCTGCTCAAGACCGCCGAGAACGATACCGGCGTGCCGCAGAAGGTCTTCGATGACATTATTGAAGGCATCAAGAAAGACCGGCCCGCCTTTCTGGGCGATTTCGGCAAGCAGTTCTTCGGTGCCTCGATGCTGAATCATCCAGTCAGCAGTGCAATGCTGGATTGGACAAGTCAGGTCGCGATGCTTGCCTCACCGAAGGCGACACTGGATTGCGTGCGCGCATTCTCCGGCACGGATTTCCGGGCTGATCTCGCCAAATTCGACATCCCGACCCTCATCATCCATGGCGATGATGACAAGACAGTGCCGATCGACGCTTCAGCCGGGGTAACGACAAAACTGCTGCCGAAGGCGGAATACAGAATTTACGAAAACCAGCCGCATGGCCTCTACCACACTGCTGCGGACCGTTTGAACAACGATCTGCTGAAATTCCTGTCGTAAGGAATAAAAGACCGGCGGCGGAAACGCTGCCGGTTATTTGCAGAACTTGACCCAGTCTTCCAGCGGTGCACGCGGCGTACGGAAGGTGTTTTCGACCTTCGACGTATCCTCGTAACCAAGCGCCATGCCGCACACGACGATCTCCTCTTCGGGAATGTCGAGGATTGGCCTTATCTGCTTGTGATAAGGCGCGAACGCCGCCTGCGGGCAGGTGTGCAGCCCCCGCCCCCGCGCCGCAATCATGATGTTTTGCAGGAACATGCCGTAATCGATCCACGAACCCTTGTTCAGCCTGCGGTCGATCGTGAAGATCATGCCGACCGGCGCATCGAAAAACACGAAATTGCGGTCATGCTGGGCGCGCATCTTATCGACGTCGCGGCGGCCGATGCCAAGCACGCCGTAAAGGCCGAAACCGTTTTCGCGGCGACGCTGCAAATAGGGTTCAAAAAACTGGTCGGGATAATATTTGTATTCGTCCCACGCGACCTTTTCGGCGCGAATGCCTGAATTCAGGATCGCATCGCCGATCTGCTGCCGCGTCTCGCCGGTTGCGATGTAAACTTTCCACGGCTGCATATTCGTGCCGGATGGCGCGCGCGATGCGACTTCGAGAATGTCCTTGATCGCCTGCTCGTCCACCGGGTCCGGCAGGAAAGCGCGCACGGAGCGTCGCGAAAGAATTGCATCGTCCACCATGGCGGTTTCATCCGCCACATGGGTCGTCTTTTTAGGTGCCAGCATGTCTGGTCGTCCCTGGGATATGAACTCAATTATAAGGCCGGATGGTGAGACACCGTCTGTTCGGATGCATCGCCAGCTTCCGACCCTGATGCTGATTTCGAGCGGGCGTCCCTCAGATCACGTCCGAAGACTGCATTTGCACCACCCTCGCCCACTTCGCAAGAGCGACGGCACCCCATGAAATTATACTTGAAATTTTCACGGAAATCAGGCTCCATGAAATTATCCGGAGAATTTTCATGCCGACCAACCTTGCGCTCGATGAAGACGACTTTTCCGAAGAAGGCACATTGCTGGCGAGCGATTTGCGTGCGCTGCGCCGTGCGCGAGGCCTTACGCTGATTGATATTGCGGGCCGCCTCGGGCGCTCCGTCGGTTGGCTGAGCCAAATCGAGCGCGGGCTTTCCACTCCTTCGATCAGCGACCTTCGCGCTTTTGCAGAACTGTTTCGAGTGCCGATCAGCCTGTTTTTCGGTCATGAGCCGGAAAACGAGGGCGAGCGCGGCGTCATCGTACGAAGTGCCGGCAGGCGCGCGCTTGGCACAAGCGATTCGGGTCTGGTGGAGGAGCTTCTTTCACCCGATCTCGGCGGTAGTTTCGAAATGCTGCGCTCGGAATTCGCGCTGGGTGCCGAACTTGCTGTCGCCTCGCAGCGGCCCACCGAAGAAGCAGGCTATGTCGTTTCCGGCCGCTTCGACCTCGAAATAGACGGAATCTGGCACAGCCTCACAGAAGGCGACAGCTTCCGCTTCAGCGGCAAACCTTTCCGCTGGAAGAACCCGGGAACAGAACCGGCAGTGGTGATCTGGGTCATCTCGCCACCGGTGTATTGAGGAGAGATTGAATGGCCGAACTTCCTTCGACCGCGCGCGTGGTCATTATCGGTGGCGGCGTCGTCGGCGTTTCGGCTCTTTATCATCTTGCCAAGGCGGGCTGGATCGACTGTGTGCTTCTCGAAAAGAACGAGCTGACCTCCGGCTCGACATGGCATGCGGCGGGCAATGTCCCGACTTTTTCGTCGTCATGGTCACTGATGAACATGCAGCGCTATTCCGCCGAACTCTATCGCGGGCTGGCGGAAGAAGTCGATTATCCGATGAACTACCACGTCACCGGCTCGCTGCGCCTCGCCCACACGGATGAGCGGATGCGCGAATTCCAGCGCGTGAAGGGCATGGGCCGCTATCAGGGCATGGATATCGACGTGATCGGCGCCGACGAAATCGTGGGCCGTTACCCCTTCATCGACACGCAGGATCTGAAAGGCGCGCTCTACGATCCGGGCGACGGCGACATCGACCCCGCACAGTTGACGCAGGCGCTTGCAAAAGGCGCGCGCGACATGGGCCAGAAGATCGCGCGCTTCTGCCCGGTCACTGGCGTACGTCGCGAAAACGGCGAGTGGATCGTCTCGACGCCCAATGGCGAAATCCGCTGCGAATATGTCGTCAACGCTGCCGGTTATCGCGCGCAGGAAGTGGGCAGAATGTTCGGCCGCGAAGTGCCGATGATGGTCATGAGCCATCAGTACATATTGTTCGAAGAAATTCCCGAACTCGCCGCCTGGTCGAAGGAAAACGGCAAAAAACTGCCGCTGCTGCGCGATGTCGATTCCTCCTACTATCTGCGGCAGGAAAAGAACGGCATGAATCTCGGGCCGTACGAACGCAATTGCCGCGCCCATTGGGCAACTCCCGACGATCCAATGCCCGACGATTTTTCCTTCCAGCTTTACCCGGACGATCTGGAACGCCTCGAATGGCATCTGAACGATGCAATCGCGCGCGTCCCGATCCTTGGCACTGCCGGGCTTTCCAAGGTCATCAACGGCCCGATTCCCTACACGCCAGATGGCAATCCGCTGATCGGCCCGATGCCCGGCGTGCCGAACGCGTTCGAGGCCTGCGTCTTCACCTTCGGCATCGCGCAGGGCGGCGGTGCTGGCAAGGTACTGGCCGAATGGATCACACAGGGCCAAACCGAATGGGATATGTGGTCCTGCGACCCGCGCCGTTTCACAGCCTTTGCCGCGGGTCACGACTATGCCGTCGAGAAGGGCAAGGAAATCTACGGCCATGAATATGCGATCCATTTCCCGCGCCACTCATGGCCCGCGGGCCGCAACCAGAAGCTTTCGCCGATCCACGACCGGATAGCCGCACTCGGCGCTCAATTCGGCTCCTACAATGGCTGGGAACGCGCCAACTGGTTTGCGCAGCCGGGCGACGACACATCGGAGGAAGCCACCCAGACCTTCCACCGCGAAGGCCCCTGGCAGGCCCGCATCCGCGAGGAATGTCTAGCGGTACGCGATACGGCTGGCATTCTCGACCTTCCCGGCTTCTCGCGATATCGCCTGCAAGGTGCGGGCGCGCGCGATTGGCTCTCCTCGCTCATCACCGGCGCGGTGCCGAAACCCGGCCGCATCGGCCTTGCCTATTTCGCCGACGACAAGGGCCGTATCGTCACCGAAATGTCGGTCATGGCACTCGCGGAAGATTTTTTCTTCCTGATCACGGCAGGTGTTGCCGAGTGGCACGACTTCGAGTGGCTGCAGAAACATCAGCCGGAAGGCACGGAAATGACTCTGCAAAACGTCACCGAGACTTTCTCCTGCCAGATACTTTCGGGGCCGAATTCGCGCGCCATATTGGCCGATGTGAGCCAGGCGGATCTCACGCTGCCGTGGCTCTCGCATCAATCCGTTCAGATTGCCGACAGATGGTGCCAGCTCGTACGCGTGTCCTTCGCGGGCGAACTCGGCTGGGAAATCCACACCAAGATCGAGGACACGGCTGTAATTTTCGACGCGGTCTGGCAGGCAGGCCAGAAGCATGGCCTAAAACCCTTCGGCATGTACGCGCTCGACAGTCTGCGTCTCGAAAAAGGCTACCGCGCATGGAAAGGTGATCTTTCGACCGATTACACGGTGCTGCAGGGTGGGCTTGAGCGCTTCGTGAAATGGGACAAGCCGGACTTCAAGGGCAAATCCGCACTTCAGAGCGAAAAGCAGCAGGGCGTAAAAAAGCGTTTCGTTACCTTAGTGGTCGAAGCCGGCGAATGCGATGCGCCTTACATGTCGCCGGTCTGGCACGATGGTCGCATCGTCGGTGAAACGACATCCGGCGGCTGGGGCCATCGCATCGACAAATCCATCGCGCTCGGCACCATCCGCGCCGATCTGGCTATTCCCGGCCAGAAGCTAAAAGTGGAGATTTTCGGCGAAAACTTCCCCGCTGTGGTTCAGGAAGATCAACCCCTCTGGGACCCGAAGAACGAGAGATTAAAAGCGTAGACGGCCCCTCATCCCGCTGCCGCGACCTTCTCCCCGCAAGCGCGGGGAGAAGGAAGAAGCTGAAACGTCGCCGCAACCTTTCTTCGCCCCGTTTACGGGGAGAAGATGCCGGCAGGCAGATGAGGGGCAATCGAAACGGAAATGATTAAAGGAATAACTTTATGCCCCACCCATCGTCACGAATTTCCGGCATCACCCCATCGGGCAAGGATGGATGGGAAGTGCATTTCGCCGCCATGACCCGCAGGCTAGCAGGTGAGGAAATCATCATGCTGTCGGCAGGCGATCATGATTTCGATACGCCAGCCGAAACCGTAGAAGCCTGTGTGACTGCCGTCCGCAGCGGATTCCACCACTACACGCAACTTCCCGGCATCCCGCCGCTTCGCGCGGCAATGGCCAGGATTTCGACGCGCATGACGGGCGTCGAGACGTCAGCCTCGGAAGTCATCGCCACGCCCGGCGGTCAGTTGGCGCTTTTCGCGGCCGTGCAGGCGACGCTCGATCCCGGCGGCCACGCAATCGTCGTTGCTCCTTATTACGCGACCTACCCCGCCACATTCCGCGCGGCAGGCGCAGGGTTCACCGTGGTCGAAGCGCAGCCGGACAATGGCTTCCAGCCGCTGCCGGAGGAAATCGAAAAGGCAATCGAACCGAACACGCGCGCCATCCTCATCAATACGCCGAACAACCCGACCGGCGCGGTCTACAGCCGCGAGACGCTGGAAGGCATTGCCGATATTTGCCGCAGACACGACCTCTGGCTGCTTTCCGATGAGGTCTACTGGACGCTTGGCAGCGGCGAGCATTTTTCGCCCCGCGCTTTGCCCGGCATGGCGGAGCGCACGCTGGTCATCAATTCCATGTCGAAAAGCCACGGCATGACGGGCTGGCGCATCGGCTGGCTGACGGGGCCAAAGGCGCTGATCGAACTGCTGATCAGCCTCAACCTCGTCACCACTTACGGCCTAACCGATTTCGTCAGCCATGCCGCCGTCGAAGCGCTGGAAAACGATTTCGGCGTGGCCGAGATCGCGGAACGCTACAAGGCGCGCCGGGAACTGATGCTCGATGCGTTTCGCGGCTTCAACGACTTCACTGTGCGCGGTTCGGAAGGAGGCATGTACATCATGCTCGACATTCGCGACATCGAGCCGGATTGCGAGAAATTCGCATGGGGCCTGCTGGAAGCCGAAAAACTCGCCGTCATGCCGGGTTCGAGCTTCGGCGAAGCAGCCGAAGGCCACATTCGCCTCAGCCTTTGCCAGCCGGAAGACACGCTGAAAGAGGCCGCCCATCGCCTGAAACGCTTCGCCTCTTCCTATCCCTTTCAAGCCAAGAGCAAATCCGCATGAGCGCATCGCCCTCGAAAGACATTCCAGCCAAGGCAAGAGCCGTCATCATCGGCGGCGGCATTTCGGGCTGTTCGGTCGCCTACCATCTGGCAAAACTTGGCTGGAAAGATGTCGTTTTGCTCGAGCGCAAGCAATTGACCAGCGGCACGACATGGCACGCGGCAGGGCTTATCGGCCAGTTGCGCGGTTCGCAGAATATGACGCGGCTCGCCAAATATTCGGCAGACCTCTACGTCAAGCTGGAGGAAGAAACCGGCGTCGCGACCGGCATGCGGCAGGTCGGCTCGATCACCGTCGCGCTGACCGAAGAGCGCAAGCACGAGATTTACCGGCAGGCTTCGCTGGCCCGCGCGTTCAATGTCGATGTTCGCGAGATTTCGCCTAACGAAGTCAAGGAAATGTACCCGCATCTGAACATTGCCGATGTCGTCGGCGCCGTTCATCTGCCGCTCGACGGCCAGTGCGACCCCGCCAACATCGCCATGGCTCTTGCGAAGGGCGCCCGCCAGCGCGGCGCGAAGATTTTTGAGAACGTCAAAGTCAGCGCGGTTCACAAGAAGGATGGCCGCGTCACCGGCGTTTCCTGGGTTCAGGGCGAAGAACAGGGCACGATCGAGGCCGATGTCGTGATCAACTGCGCAGGCATGTGGGCGCGCGATTTCGGGGCAATGTCCGGCGTCAACATTCCGCTCCACGCCTGCGAGCATTTCTATCTGGTCACAGAAGCCATTCGGGGGCTTGGCCGCCTGCCCGTCCTTCGCGTGCCGGACGAGTGCGCCTACTACAAGGAAGACGCAGGCAAGATGATGCTCGGCGCGTTCGAGCCGAAAGCCAAGCCTTGGGGCATGAACGGCATTTCGGAGGATTTCTGCTTCGACCAGTTGCAGGAGGATTTCGAGCATTTCGAGCCGATCCTCGAAATGGGCGTGAACCGCATGCCGATGCTGGCCGACGCCGGCATTCACACCTTCTTCAACGGGCCCGAAAGCTTCACGCCGGATGATCGCTACTACCTTGGCGAAGCGCCCGAACTCAAAGGCTACTGGGTCGCCGCCGGTTACAATTCCATCGGCATCGTCTCATCCGGTGGCGCGGGCATGGCGCTGGCGCAGTGGATCAATGATGGCGAAGCGCCCTTCGATCTCTGGGAAGTCGACATCCGCCGCGCCCAGCCATTCCAGAAGAACCGCGCCTATCTCAAGGAGCGCGTTTCCGAAACGCTCGGCCTGCTCTACGCCGACCACTTCCCCTATCGCCAGATGGCGACCTCGCGCGGCGTTCGCCGCTCGCCGATCCACGAACATCTGAAAAATCGCGGCGCCGTCTTCGGCGAAGTCGCAGGCTGGGAACGCGCAAACTGGTTTGCCCGCGAGGGACAGGAGCGCGAATACCGCTATTCGTGGAAGCGGCAGAACTGGTTCGACAACCAGCGCGAGGAACATCTGGCCGTGCGCAGTGGCGTCGGCCTGTTCGACATGACCTCGTTCGGCAAGATCAGGATCGAGGGGCGCGACGCGCTGACTTTTCTGCAAAAGCTCTGCGCCAACGAAATGGATGTCGAGCCGGGCAAGATCGTCTACACGCAGATGCTCAACGCAAAGGGCGGCATCGAAAGCGATCTGACAATCACCCGCCTGTCGGAAGCGGCCTTCCTCGCGGTCGTTCCCGGCGCAACGCTGCAACGCGATCTTGCATGGCTTCGAAAGCATTTGCAGGACGAGTTCGTCGTCATAACCGATGTCACCGCCGCCGAATCCGTGCTCTGCCTCATGGGGCCGAAAGCGCGTGAGGTGGTTTCGCGCATCAGCCCGAATGATTTCTCGAACGAGGCATTTCCCTTCGGCACAATGCAGGAAATCGAGATCGGCATGGGCCTCGCCCGCGCCCATCGCGTAACCTATGTCGGCGAATTGGGCTGGGAACTTTACGTCTCCGCCGACCAGACCGCCCATGTCTTCGAGGCCTTGGAGGAAGCGGGTGCCGCATCGGGCCTGAAACTCTGCGGCCTGCACACACTGGATTCCTGCCGCATCGAAAAGGCGTTCCGCCACTTCGGCCATGACATTACGGATGAGGACCATGTGCTAGAAGCAGGTCTTGGCTTTGCCGTCAAAACCGCTAAGGGCGATTTCATCGGACGCGACGCCGTTCTGCGAAAGAAAGATGGTGGCCTCAACCGCAGGCTCGTTCAATTCCGCCTGAAAAACCCCGAGCCGCTGCTGTTCCACAACGAAGCGCTGGTGCGCGATGGCGAGATCGTTTCCATCATCACATCGGGCAATTACGGGCATCATCTGGGTGGTGCGGTCGGCTTGGGCTATGTGCCGGCAAAAGGCCAGAGCGAGGCCGATATTCTGGGCTCTTCCTACGAAATCGAGATCGCGGGCGAGCGTTTCCAGGCCGAAGCCTCTCTAAAACCGATGTATGACCCAAAGGCTGAAAGGGTTCGCATGTAGGCCAACTCGACAGATTGCGTTTCAGCCTGTAGGCGTATTTCACGTAAGCAGGTGAGGTTTGGCGTGACAAAACAGCGAAAAATCTGGTGGGGCGATTTCAACGCCGCCGATTTCGCATGGGTCGATGCCGAACGTACCATCGCGATCCTGCCGGTCGCCGCAATTGAACAGCACGGCCCCCATCTGCCGATTTCGACTGATACTGCCATCATGGAAGGCATGCTGGACGCTGTCATCGAGCGCCTGCCCGGCGATATGGATGTCCGCATTCTTCCAGTTCAGGCTATCGGAAAATCGGACGAGCATCTTTATGCACCGGGAACGCTGACTATTCCAGCCACTTCCCTGATCGACTCATGGACCGAAATCGGTGCATCCGTCGCTCGTGCGGGCGTTAAAAAGATCGTTTTCGTCAATTCCCATGGCGGAAACGAAGAAATCATCGGCATCATCGCGCGAAATTTGCGGGTGCGGTTCGAAATGCTCGCCGTGAAAACGAGCTGGGAGCGTTTCGGTCGCCCCGAGGGCCTTTTCAGCGACGATGAAGTGCGGCGCGGAATCCATGGCGGCGACATCGAAACATCGCTGATGCTGCATTTCCGGCCCGATCTGGTCGACATGGAAAAGGCCGAGAATTTCGTCTCGAACATCGTCGAAGCCGAACGAAAATTCGACCTCCTGCGCCATCAAAGCCCGCATTCCTTCGCTTGGATCGCGACAGACCTGAACCCGCATGGCGTGGTCGGCGATGCCAGCGCTGCCACCGCCAAAAAAGGCAAACTCACCGCAGAACATCAGGCGGATGGCTTCATCCGGCTACTGAAAGATGTGCGCAAAGCGCGCCTTGCCGACTGGCTTAGCTAAGACTTAGTGTGAAGGGTACGCCCTCAAAAGCGTCCGCACCGCGCCCGATCGACTTGATAGCCTCGACCATCCGCCCTTCCCGCCCCAAAATCTGATCCGCAACCGCCACCAATCGTGGATTGGGCGTGGCTGACGGCGAAAGACGACGCAGCGTTTTAGCGAGTTCAAACTCATCGCGCTCCGGCGCAAAAGCCGCTGCAATTATGTAGGCGGAAGCCGTCGAGCGGCTGATCCCGGCATAACAATTGATGACCAGCGGCGCTTTGCGGTCCCAGCCCTTCGCGAAATCGAGAACGCTGCGCACATGCTCTTCGCCGGGCAGTGTCATGCCATCCTGCGCAATTGCGATGTCGTGCATCGAAATCAGCAGATGATTGTCCTGCAAGATCGAAGCGGGCCGCACCATTTCCGTGCCGAGTGACAGTAGCGAAAGCAGCCGCTGCGCCTTCACGGAAGCGACGGTTTCTTCGACTTTCGACAGCGGGCAAACGACGATCATGATGCGTTTTCCTCTTCCGCCCAGCGCTGCAGAATGCTTTCAAGCCGCTGCCATTCGGCCTCACTAGCTGGCAGACCGGCTCTAAAATCATTCGGCCTGTCTGCAAAATTCCGCAATATGACGCCGTTTTTTCCGAGAAACTCGAACAGGTTTTGCGCTTTTTCAATTCGGAAAAACGAGAAAAGGCTCGTTCCACCACTCACTTCCACGCCAAATCGCGAGAAAAGAGACGCGAAACGCCCCGCTTCCAGCGCAAGGCGAACGCGGATTTCGCTCTGCCAAACCTCATCCGAAAGCGCCTTGATGCCAAATTCCAGCGCCTGACCGGAGACCGCCCACGGCCCGAGTTCGGCATCCAGCTTCGCAGCGATTTCCTCGGAAGAAATCCCAAAACCGAGACGAACACCGGCCAGTCCGAAGAATTTCCCGAACGAACGCAGCACGACCAGGCCGCCTAACGCGACATCGCCTGCAACGCTTTCCTCGCGCGGACCGACATCCATGAAGGCTTCGTCCACAACGAGCAGACCGCCCTTTGCTTGAAGGTGGCGTGCCAGCCTCAATACGTCCTGACGAGGAACGATGCGGCCATCCGGGTTGTTCGGATTGACGAGAATCGCCAGATCGGCCCCGAAAAGCGCCTCGAAATCACCCGTAATCGACACGTCGTGACCTGCGATCCTCGCCGCGCGCTCATGCTCGGCATAGGTCGGGCCAAGCACCATCGCCCTGCCCGGCCCAACAAGCGAGGCGACACGCGGCAGAAGGATTTGTGTTCCGGGCGCGGCAACGATCTGGCGCGACGAGGCAGCGCCATATGCCTTTGCGGCAATCGCCGTCAGTTCCTTTGCCCGCGATGGCTCCGGCAGGCGCGTAAAGGCGGTGGCGGGCAGGTCGAAAAGCGGATAGGAGTGCGGATTGATGCCGGTCGACAGGTCGATCCACGGCTCGGGCGCATTCGGAAAGAGTTTGCGCGCGCGCTCGAAGCTTCCGCCATGATCGACGGGTAAAGCCGGATTTTCGTTCAGAAGCGCCATGTCATTTCCGCTCGCATTCCTGTCGCTTCTCGCCGAACTGGGCCTCGGATACCCGGATCGGCTGGTCCGCGCCATCGGCCATCCCGTCATCTGGATTGGCCGTCTCATATCCTTCCTCGACCGCACACTCAACCGCGCGACCGCCGCCGACGCGACACGTCGCATGATGGGCATCGCGGCACTTATCGTGCTGGTTCTGGTTCCGGCAATCATCGCGCTCTCTATCGAACGCCTGTTCGGTCTTCTGCCCTTCGGCATCATCCTGACCGCGATCTTGGCATCGTCGCTGATTGCCCAACGCAGCCTCGCCAGCCATGTCAAAGCCGTAGCCGATGCCCTGGAAACCGGCGGACTTGCAGCGGGCCGACAGGCCGTATCGCAGATCGTTGGTCGCGATCCCGAACAACTCGATGAAGCGGGCGTAAGCCGTGCCGCAATAGAAAGCCTTGCCGAAAATTTCTCGGACGGCATCGTCGCGCCAACCTTCTGGCTGGGCGTCGGCGGGCTGGCAGGCGGCGCGGCGTACAAGGCGGCCAACACCGCCGACAGCATGATCGGCCACCGCACACCGCGTCACGAAGCGTTCGGCTGGGCAGCGGCGCGCTTCGACGACTTGATCAACCTTCCAGCCTCGCGGCTGACAGCATTTTTGATCGTTGCCGCAGCCTATTTTGTGAAGGGCGCCGACCCTTCGGCGGCATGGAACGCGGTACGGCGCGATGCGTCGCATCACCGTTCGCCCAATGCAGGCTGGCCGGAAGCCGCGATGGCTGGCGCGCTCGGTCTGGCTCTGGCTGGCCCACGCAGCTATGGCGGCGTGATGGTCGATGACGAATTCATGGGCGCTGGAGGGCGGCGCGAAGCCAACCCCGCCGACATCAGAAAAGCGCTGCGGCTTTACTGGACAGCCGATGCCCTGCTGGTCGTGCCTTTCGGGCTGATTGCAGTGCTTATCTAAAACTCGATGCCTTTTTGGGCTTTTACCCCCGCCGAGAAATGGTGCTTTACCGCGCCCATTTCAGTGACGAGATCGGCAGCGTCGGTCAGCAACGGTTTCGCGTTGCGTCCAGTGACGACGATATGCAGCCCCTCGCGGCGCGCCTTTAAAGCGGCGACGACGTTTTCGAGATTCAGATAATCGTAGCGCAGTGCGATATTGAGCTCGTCGAGCACGATCAAATCGATCGAAAAGTCGGCGATCAATTCAAGCGCCTTGCTCCACGCTGCCTCGGCTGCTGCAACGTCGCGCTTCAAATCCTGCGTTTCCCAAGTAAAACCCTCGCCCATCGTGTGCCAGACGACGCGGTCGCCGAACGCGGCAAAGGCGTCCTTTTCGCCCGTATGCCATGCACCTTTGACGAATTGCACGACGCCAACGCGTTTTCCATAGCCAAGCATGCGCAATGCGAGGCCGAAGGCGGCCGTGGTCTTGCCTTTGCCGGGACCGGTATTGACGATCAGAAGCCCCTTTTCGGTGACGGTCTTGCCCGCCACTTCGGCGTCCTGCACCGCCTTGCGTTTCGCCATCTTGGCGCGGTGCTTCTGTTCTTCCCGCTCGTCTATGTCTTTCATCATTTCACCTGCATGGGCAGACCGGCCACCATGAAAAGCACGCGGTCTGCGCGGGCAGCGATCTGCTGGTTCAGCCTTCCGGCTGCGTCGCGAAACCGTCTGGCCAGCGCGTTATCGGGCACTATGCCGAGGCCAACCTCGTTCGAAACCACGAACCATGGCCCGCGCGGATTCGACAATTGAGCTTCGAGAATCCCGCATTCGTGTTCCACATCATGTTCGGCAAGCATGTGATTGGAAAGCCAGAGCGTCAGGCAATCCACAAGCAGAGGACGGCCATCGGGTACGCGCGCGATTGCTTCGGCAAGATCGAGCGGCGCGTCGATCGTTTCCCACCCCTCGCCGCGACGCGAGCGATGGGTCGCGATGCGATCCGTCATTTCCTCATCATAGGCCTGCGCTGTTGCGATATAGGCCCAAGGCGTTGGAAATGACGTTGCAAGCTGCTCGGCGTGGCCGCTCTTTCCAGAACGCGCACCGCCGAGCAGAAAGGTCAGATGTCCGCGTTCAGGCAAAGCTGTCCCGCAGACCCTGCGCCGACGCAACGAAACGGTTGCGAATGACGCCCGCAACCGCGCCCAGTACGACCCAGAAAATCAGATTGGTGATCGTGACTGCGACGACGAACTGATGGTGCAGATCGCCCGGAACCGCAGTGTCGTGGCTTTCCGGCTGTGGCGCACCGATGATGTGCGGCACGACGAGAAGCGCGACACCGATCAACGCAAAGGCGATGGAAGTGCGAAACGCGATCAGCCAAAGTCCGGCAGCAGTAGCAATGACGGTGCCGATCCACCAAACCTGACGCGCGGCCAGATCGGCGGCAGGCATGCCGGGAAGTTCCGGCGGAAGGCCAAGGCCCGGCGCCAGCGTAAAGACTGCAAAGCCCGCAAAACCCCAGAATACGCCCTGACGCCAGCCGACTATGCCGCCGGCGAGTTCGGACACGGCGACAAGAACGAGCGCGAAGCCGATGCCGGTGATGACATTGGCCAAAGCGGTATAGGCATAGCGCTCAAAGCCGTCTTCAGGCGCCCATGCCTCTTCTTCATGTTCGTGAGCGGCAGGGGCGGCTTCGGCTGTCTGGCCGTCTGCTGCGGGTGCCGCAGTGTCATGCGAATGGCCTTCGTCGGCATTCTCGTAGGTTTCCGCATGAAGGATCAGCGGAACAGTTGCGTAGGCCTGAAGGGCCGTCATCAGAATGCCGGACACAAGCCCGGCGAGCGCCGCTATGAAAACGACGTTACGAAACAGTGTCATGATGTCAGACCTTCCTTAGTGGCAGGGAAACGCCATCGAATGGCGATAATCATGGCCGGCATTGTGCATCACATCCATGTGTGAAAAGCCGACAAAGCCGACGACGAAAATTCCCAAAAGTGCCGCGAAGCTCAACTGGGTGACGCGAGAGGCCGAGGAGGCCGATGCGCCGAGCGCGGAAGTTGCTGTATTCATGTCCAATCCTTTGGCCCTCCACCCGAGGGCTGCGATTTAAGTTTCTTCCGTCATCGGCAGGTCTCCTGGCTTGCGGATTAAAGCGCCCTTCCCCGCCTTCCCGAAGCTTTTGCTTCAGTGGCATCTGGGGAGAGCTGCCGCTTACAGTTGCGGGGGCAGCCGCGGATTTGAACCGAAATTCTCACCGCATTCCCTATTGTTCCAATTGGAACCGACGACAGGCTCACTATATTGAAATGTTACGTCGCAGCAAACCAAATTACGCCACGTAACCTTCCCGAAACGTCATGAAAGCGGTTGAAACATTCCGGCTACACCCGGTTTCGATGCAAATTTTCGCAGGCTCGCCTAAGATTACGGATGTGAGCAGTCGATTCCCGGCTGCGTTCCGAGTCTGTTGCGCAATGAATGTTCAGCCTGTGCCGCCCAAAAAGACGCCGCGGCTCTCCGCAGTCGATCTGGCGCGCGGTGCGGCTCTGGTCGCGATGGCGATCTATCATTTCACCTGGGATCTTGAGTTTTTCGGCTATACCGATCCGGGCATGACGGCGCATGGCGGCTGGAAGCTCTTTGCCCGCTGCATCGCCTCCAGCTTCCTGTTTCTGGTCGGCTTCAGCCTGTTTCTCGCCCATGTGAACGGCGTTCGCTGGCGAAGCTTCTCGTGGCGCTTGGCGATGGTTGCCGGGGCGGCATTGGCAATCTCTGCCGTGACCTATTTCGCGGTGCCCGGCGGTTTCATCTTCTTCGGTATTCTGCATCAGATCGCATTGGCAAGCGTGCTCGGCCTGGCCTTTTTGCGTGTCCCTGCCGTGGTTACAATATTGGCCGCCGCTGCAGTCATTGCGGCGCCATTCTTTCTCCGCTCACCGTTTTTCGACCATGCGGCGTTCTGGTGGGTCGGGCTTTCCTCGGTCAATCCGCGTTCAAACGACTATGTGCCGCTCTTTCCATGGTTCGGCGCGGTGCTGCTTGGTCTTGCCTCGGCCAAAATCGCCTATGGCACCGGCCTTCTGGAGCGTCTGGCGCCTTACACGCCCGGAAGCTGGGCAAAGCCCGTGCTGTTTGCAAGCAAACACAGCCTGGCATTCTATCTGATCCATCAGCCGGTGCTGATTGCCTGCATCTGGCTGTTCTCGCAGATCGTGCCGGCACAGGTCGAAACCCGCGAAGTGCAATTTCTGAAATCGTGCCAGACATCCTGTGAGGAACTGCGCGACACCGAATTCTGCACCGCCTATTGCGTCTGCATGCTGGATTCCATCCAGGCCGAAGGCGCGCTCGACAAGCTCTTCACAGGCGGCCAGAATAACGAGCTTCAAACGAAGATCGGCGACTTCGCAGCCATATGTACCGCGCAAACCGACGAGAATATGCTTGAGGGAGGAACGCCATGAACGACCGGGCAAACACACCCAACGTCCTGCCTTGGCCGCCGATCATCTATCTGGCGGCAATTGCATTGGCGTCGATCCTGAATTTTCTTTACCCGCTACCATGGATCGGCGAACCGCTTTCCGACATGCTTTTTGCTATCGGATGGCTGTCGATACTCGGCGCGATTGCGCTCTACGTTTCATCTACACGGGCCATGAAAAAGGCAAATACGACGATCCTGCCACATCGCGGCACGGACCATCTGGTGACGCACGGCGCTTTTTCGCTGAGCCGAAATCCGATCTATCTCGCCAACACGGTCATCATGATCGCAATCGCGCTGATTACGGGCGTCGCCTGGTTCATATTGTTCGGATTGATTGCGGCATTCGCCACGCAAAAACTCGCCATCGAACGCGAGGAAAAACATCTCGAACTGCGTTTTGGAAAGAAATATCGGGATTATGCGAAAAGCGTGAGGCGTTGGATTTAAGTCGTGACGCCCAGCTCGACCAGCCGTTCGACACAGGATTCCTCGGCGTGATCCAGTTCGGCCAGCGTCTCTTCGAGGTCGCGCCTTTTCTGGCGTAGCTCCTCGCGCTTTTCCTCGATCTTCTTGATCATGAGGTTGAGCTGCCCGACCTCGCCCGGCGGTTCGCGGTACATCTGGATGATTTCGCGTATCTCGTTGATCGAGAAGCCGAGCCGCTTGCCGCGCATGATCTGGCGAACGAGATGGCGGTCGGTGGGACGAAACAGGCGCGTCCTGCCGCGCCTGACGGGCTGAATAAGCCCCTCATCCTCGTAAAACCGCAGCGTACGCGTCGAGATATCGAACTCGCGGGTCAGTTCGGTGATCGAGTAATATTCCCGCATGATGGGCTCCAGCGCCGGATAGTCCAGCGCCGCCATCCTGCCACGGCATTTACGTAAAAGTCAATCAGAGACGCAAAGCCGGATAAGTTTTGATCCCTCAACTCATGTCTCCCGAAAGTGTGGTGCGGTTTCAAGAAAAAGATATGAGCAGGAAAAAACTAAAGCGCAGGACAAGCTTTAGTAAAAGCCGAACCACCAGGCCGCCAGACCGAGAAACGCAAAGAAACCAACGATATCGGTGATCATCGTCACGAACACCGCAGATGCGATTGCCGGGTCGGCGCCGAATTTGTGAAGCAAAAGCGGGATCATGATGCCGCCCATTGCAGCCGCCATCATGTTGATGACCATCGCGGTCGCTATGATGCCGCCCAAATGACCATTCTCGAACCAGAAACCGGCAACCAGCCCGATAATCGTTGCAAAGATGATGCCGTTGATCAGCCCGACCGCCGCCTCGCGGCGAATGATGCGGCCCGAATTGTAGATGTCGAGATCGCGGGTCGCCAGCGCGCGCACTGTAACCGTCATCGTCTGCGTCGAGGCGTTGCCGCCCATCGATGCGACGATCGGCATGAGCACCGCCAGCGCCACCATATGCTCGATCGTGCCTTCGAAAAGGCCAATGACGGAAGCCGACATGAAGGCCGTTCCGAGATTGACCAACAGCCATGGCGCGCGGGAGCGTGATGTCGCCCTCACCGTATCGGAGAGCTCTTCGTCGCCGACGCCGCCCATGCGCAGAAGATCCTCTTCGGCTTCCTGCTGGATCACATCGACCACGTCATCGATGGTCAGCACGCCGACGAGGCGCTCGTTTTCGTCCACAACGGCGGCGGAAAGAAGATCGTATTGTTCGAAGTCGCGCGCCGCTTCTTCCTGATCCATCGTTGCCGGAATGGCGTGACGCGTCTCATGCATCACCTCTTCGATCTTCACAGCCCGGCGCGAGCGCAGGATCTGGTCGAGATCGATGGCGCCCAGCAGCTTGAAGGTCGGGTCTACGACAAAAATCTGGCTGAAGCGTTCCGGCAAATCCTTGTCGTCGCGCATATAGTCGATCGTCTGCCCGACCGTCCAGAATGGCGGCACGGCGACGAACTCAGTCTGCATGCGACGGCCGGCGCTTTCTTCCGGATAATCGAGCGAACGGCGAAGCCGAATGCGCTCGGTAAACGGAAGTTGTTCGAGAATCTCGTCCTGATCTTCCTGATCGAGATCTTCGAGAATGTAGACGGCATCGTCGGAATCGAGTTCCTGCACGGCCTGCGCAATCTGCGCATTCGGCATGCTGTTGACGATATCGAGACGAATGACTTCATCGACTTCGGTCAGCGCCGAGAAATCGAAATCCGCGCCCATGAGTTCGACAAGCGCGCGGCGCTGCTCAGGTAAAAGGGCTTCGAGAAGGTCGCCAAGCTCGGATTGGTGGAGCTTTTCGACATCATGCTTGAGCGCAATCGTGTCGCGGTCGGCAATGGCTGCGCCGATATGGGTCAGGTAGGAGGCGCGAATCACACCGTCTTCGCCATAAATGTCGGCGTGAATATCTTCGGCTGCATCGGGGCCGGTCGTGTGGTCTGGCTGGCTTTCCACGAGCGCCTCCCTTTTTTGAATATCGGGAAATGATTTGCGTCAGGTCTATCCCCTAGAGCATCGGACCGAAAAGTGGAATCCGGTTTTCGGAATATTCCGATGCTCCATCAAATATTTAGATCGTCCTTTGTGCGTCCGACAGGACGCACGGCGATCTATGTATGAAAATATCAAACGAAATGCGCTCTTTGCACAGAGCGTTCCCAGCCCGCCGATAAAGTTGTTTTGTGATCAGAATACGACAGAAATACATGCCGCCCGCAAATGATGCGGACGGCATGTATTTGTTTCTCGCTTAATCGGGCAAGCGATAAGCGATGATCCAGTCGCCAGCCTTCGTGCCGGTCGATCCGTGCCCGCCGGCAACGACGACGACATATTGCTTGCCGTCGGCGGCACGATAGGTCGAGGGCGTTGCCTGCCCGCCTGCCGGAAGCCGATCACTCCACAATTCCTTGCCTGTGGTTACGTCAAACGCGCGCGCATAATAATCCAGCGTGCCGCTGTGGAAAGCGACGCCGCCAGCCGTCACGATCGGCCCGCCAATGCTCGGAACGCCCATCTTGAACGGCAGAGGCAGTGGCGAAAGATCACGCACGGTGCCGTTTCTATGCTGCCAGATCACCTTGCCGGTTTTTAAATCTGCGGCCGCAACATAGCCCCAGGGCGGTGCCTGGCATGGCAGACCCAAGGGCGACATGAACGGGCGCATTCTTGCAGCGTAAGGCGCACCGAAATTCTCGTTGAACCCCGGCTTTTCCTCCGAAACATAGCTCGTCGTATCGTCCGCACGCGGAATGAGCGTGACCTGAAATGCGAGATAGACCGGGTTTGCAATCACCACTTGCCGCACTGGATCGACTGCCACGCCACCCCAGTTGAACGTGCCGAAATTGCCCGGATAGACGATCGAACCGTTTACCGATGGCGGCGTGTAGCGGCCTTCATAGGTAAGCTGGTGGAAGCGTATGCGGCAGTAGAGCTGATCGAGCATCGTCGCGCCCCACATATTGCTTTCGCGAAGCGGCGTCGGCTTGAAGCTCATTGCGGATGTGGGCTGCGTCGGCGCGGTGAAATCACCCTCCACTGCCCCGGTCGGCGCCGGTTCCTCCGTGACTGGCAGAATCGGCTCACCACTGCGGCGGTCCAGCACATAGATGTCACCCTGCTTGGTTGCCTGAACCAGTGCAGGCACGACACCATCTGCGGTCGTCACATCGACCAGTTGAGGCTGGGACGGCGTATCCATGTCCCAAAGATCATGGTGAACGGCCTGAAACACCCAGCGAACCTGACCCGTGCGCAGATCGAGCGCGGTGATGGAAGACGAAAACCGCTCGGTGTTTTCGGAGCGATTGCCGCCCCACTGATCCGGCGGCTGGTTGCCCATCGGCGCATAGACGATGCCAAGACCTTCATCGACCGACAGCAGCGACCAGGCGTTCGGCGAGTTGCCGACATATTCCTGACCGGCAGCAAGCGGTTCGGTCTGTTCCGGATTTCCTGAATCGAAGTTCCAGACAAGAGCGCCCGTCACCGCATCATAGGCGCGGATCACGCCCGAAGGCTCGGTCGTCGAGACATTGTCGTTGACGGCACCGCCGATGACGATCAATCCGCCTGCCACGACAGGCGGCGATGTCGAATAATATGCGCCATCATAGACATTCGGCATGTTGGCCCAGAGATTGACCGTGCCGTTTTCGCCAAAGCCTTCGCAAGGCGTGCCGGTTTTCGCGTCGAGCGCGATCAGCCTTGCATCGGAAGTCGGCAGGAGCACGCGAGCCGAGCAGGACGCATCAGCAGCAGTCGCTTCGACCGTGTAATGCGTTATGCCGCGGCATGTCTGGTGCTGGCGCTTCTTGTCGATGCCGACATCGGCATCATACTTCCAGCGCTCTTGGCCGGTTTGCGGATTGAGAGCGATGGCAACATGGTGCGGCGTACAGATATAGAGCAGACCATCGACCATTGTCGGGGTGACTTCGTAAGTCGTCTCCTCAGGATCTTCGGGGCCACGGACATCGCCGGTTCGGTATTCCCAGGCGCGCTGCAATGTCCCGGCGTTCTGCGGAGTTATCGTATCAAGCGGCGAATAATGGCTTCCGCCTCGCGTTCTGCCGTAAGCCAGCCATTCATCGGCAGGAACGGATGCTTCGCTAGGTGGCAATGTTGCACCCGCCGGTGCTTCGGCCACCTGACCTTCTATGACATGTACATCGGTGGCCATTGAATAGCCCGCGACGATTGCGGCCACGACGATGGAAGCCAGCAGCGCAAATCCGCCCGCGCACCATGCAGGCCAGGCGGTACCGATGCGTTCAGGCCGCTCACGCAACCATGGGATGAGCATAAGTACGCCGAGAATGACGATAAGGGCGCCGCGTGGGGCCAGCGCCCACCAGTCGAAACCCACCTCATAAACGGCCCACGCCATGGAGCCGAGTATGACCAGAGCAAAGACGTAAAGAGCGAGGGGGCTGCGCCTAAAAAGGTAGAACGCGGAAATCAGAAACCCCAAACCCGCTATGAGATAATACCATGATCCGCCAAGTGCGATGAGCCATACGCCGCCGCCCGCAAGGCAAAGGCCGATGAGGCCCACCAATACCGCCAAGAAAGCCGTCATGTGAATCCCCTCATTCTTCCGGCTGAGAGATCAGTTCCGAACTATAATTTCAGCCTTCGAAAAAAACATATGGCTCACGCAATTATTTTTTCAGCCCTGGGTAGTGCGTTTTTTTGAGCAGGGATGCGAGATGCGCAGCATTTGAGGCCAACATGGCGAGCGTCTCCTCCACTTTCTTTGGCATCTTCTTGAGATCGACATAGTTCACGTCGCCCATCGCCTCGCCTACCCAATAGGCACCGGCATTTGCCGGAATGGTGAAGCCTACATCGTTGAGCGCCTGAAACGTTTCCGCGTGACAATGATGCGCGCCGTCCTCATTGCCCACCACAGCGACGACGGCAACCTTACCGAAGGCCGGCATGCGGCCACGATCGTCTGTCTCGGAAAGGAATGCGTCCATGCGTTCCATGACACGCTTGGCAATGCTGGAGGGCTGCCCCATCCAAATCGGCATGCCCAGAATGAAAATATCCGCTTCCACGATGCGCTGGCGCAATTTCGGCCATTCATCGCCATCGCCCATATCGGAATAAACGCCCGGCTTTATGTCGTGATCGGCGACACGAACGATCTCGCCCGACACGCCGTAAGGTTTCAGGGCAGCCAGCATGTCGGTGAGCAGCTTGTCAGTGGAACTTTTTTCGTCGTCACTGGAGCGCTTGAGTGAACAATTGAGCGCAAATGCGGTGAGATTTTCCGTCATGATGGAAGATTCCTTCGCTTCTGAGAACTTTCTCAACGCACCGCAAATGCGTTCGTTGCCACGCCCTCATGAAATCATCCCAATCGCAAATCTGTCGTACGGGCGTCGCAGTTTTGACTCACAATGAGGGGAAAACGGCGCCTGAACGGCACTGATTCATCAATGTCGTGATTGCGTTTAATATTTTTAATTGCCGTCCAAATTGGATTGCCCCAAGGTAAGCTTTGAGGGAGGAAAAATAAGATGATTAAAAGGGCCTTCTCACCAAAATCCGCTACTCAGGTCGTGGACCATTATATCGAAACGCGCAGGCGTGCGGATTTACCTATTTCGACAGGACAGGCAGTGGTCGCCATACGAACGGTGATGCCGAACTGTGGGCTATCGGACCGTGAGTTGGTCAATCTGATCGCCGCATCCGCGATCCGCCAGGGCCGCAACGTGGCGTTCGAAACCATCGAAAAATCGATCCCCGAAAACCGCGCCTGAGATCGAATTGAAAACGGCTCATTCCAGAGAGTGAGCCGTTCGCTATTTTAAACTTCGTCGAAGCGACCGCCCTCTTTCGAGGGATTTCTCTTTAAAGCCTTTTCATCCTGATCGTCCGGCAGCGCCTCGTCGCTGTTCTGATAAGCATTGTCCTCGTCTTCCTCGGGAAGCTCGCCGCTTTTTTCGACATCATAGCGAATATCGCCATTCTCGGAGACGCTATCGGGTAATATCTCACCGCCCTCTATCGCTTCCCAATCCTGCTCGGCAATTGTCGGCGCATCCAGAGCTTCGTCTTCCGGCACAGCCGGATCGGGCGTCTTCTTCGGGTCCATAATCAAATCTTTCTTGTTCGATGAAAATCAGTTCACTTCGATGACCGCGCATGCGTGGCGATCGCCCGCATCTCCGGTCGGCTGGGTTTTGTAATCGTCCGCGCCGCCATGAATCATAAGCGCACGTCCAACGATGCCAGTCTCGCTCTTGTCGAGCTTCACCTGACTGTTCAGAACCTGCGCGCGGGCAATGCCATCTTCCGAGACATAAATGTTCGGCATGTCGCCCGCGTGGGGACCAGTTGCGGACATATAGCCATGTTCCTTGTCCGTCGGATTGAAATGGCCGCCCGCTGATTCATGATGGCTGGCCGCGTCGCACTTGCCTGTCTCGTGGACATGAAAAGCGACCCATTGGCCTGCCGGAAGACCACTGACTTCGAACTCGATCAGAACGCCGACTGGCGTGCCCGTTAGGTTGGCCTCACCATTGGCCTCGCCCTTCATGTTCTCGAATTTGGCGGTCGCCGTTTCCGTTTGCTGCGCAAGCGCAGGCGCGCTCACGCCAAGAAGCATCGTCAAAGCCAGCAGAGTTTTCATCGGATCAATTCCTTTTGTGGGCAGGTCTCCTTGTCAGTCAACTCGTCTCATCCGCCCTCGTTCCGAAAAAAGAAATGCGGACCGGCCTGTGCAAGTCACGGGGCTTGCAGCTAGAAACTCAGCATGAACGATGCAGAACTGATCTCATTTTTCGCCCGCCCTGCTCTCGCAGTCGCGCCCGACCTGATCGGCTGGGAGTTCACGGTCGATGGCGTGGGCGGCATAATCGTTGAGACGGAAGCGTATGAACCGGACGATCCTGCATCGCACAGCTTCAACGGTCCAACACCGCGCAATGGCGCGATGTTCGGCCCGCCCGGCCATGCCTATGTCTACCGCTCATACGGCATCCACTGGTGCATGAATTTCGTGTGCATGCCCGGCTCCGCAGTCCTGCTGCGCGCTCTGGCACCAACGCGCGGCATCCCGGCGATGGAAGCCCGGCGAGGAAATGTCCCGCTGCGAAATCTGTGTTCAGGACCAGGCAGGCTGTGTCAGGCGCTCGGCATAGACATCGAATTGAATGCACTGCCGCTTTATCGACCGCCATTTTCCCTGGAGATTGCGCAAGATCCTCGCGAAGTAATTGTCGCGACGCGCATAGGCATCACCCGTGCTGCCGAAATGCCCTGGCGCTTCGGCCTGGCGTCCTCGCCCTTTGTTAGCCGGAAATTTCCAGCCGTTTGAGCGCAAGCCATGGAACCCAATGAACATTTTCCCGTTTAGGAGTGCATAGTTTATGCATTACCGGCCGCAAGGCCAGCCAACCGGAGTGGGGTTCATGGCTTCTTCAGTATTGATCGGTGCACTAATCACCTTTCTCGTTATCGTTCTCATCCTGTATCTGGTGCAGCGCCTGCCTATCGATGGACGCGCCAAACAGATCGTCCAGATCATCGTTATCGTGATCGGCATCATCTCGCTTTTGAAATACCTTGCTGTTTTCTAGGAATTTCATTTCATAGTTTTTAAAAAGCCCCGTCGGGAAACCGGCGGGGTTTTTCTTTGTTCGATTGCCAATCTCACAATTTGTAATCATCGCCGCGAATACGTGACGCAACTATTGCATGTGCTGGCACGTAAACTCCCTGGATAAAGGAGAATTACTATGGCCGATTGGATCGACAGCGGAGACTTCGAACAGCCCGTCCATCTTGTGATGGAAGGCGATGAAATCGAAGTCTCAACGACGCGCGAAGCAGCAGAGATGCTTCTCTACAAATGGCCGATCGGCGAGACGGGCATTCGTATACAGGCCCGTATGGCATGCATGCGCGTGCTGGGCGGAAGCGAGCCGCCGGAAACGGCAAGACGCGCCTTCTCGGACGCGGCCAAGGAAGCTGAAATTCTGGATATGAGCTGAAGGATCGAATAATAGGCGCCTTACGCGCCTATCCGGCTCCGGGATTTAAGCTATTGATTGGTAAAATCCTTTGAGGATCAATAGCTTCCACCGGAAGCTTCGTGATGGTGCGGTCGAGAAGACTCGAACTTCCACGGGTTGCCCCACAGCGACCTCAACGCTGCGCGTCTACCAATTCCGCCACGACCGCACGTCACGAAAGAGCCGGTCGAAACCGGCAAGCGGCATGTAGCAAATGGTTTCCTGCGGAGCAAGTGCACTGGCGCTATTATTCGACCAAACATCGACTAAGTTTTGTATTCTCTGAAAAGGCTGCGAAAATCGCGCTTTAACGCAGCTTTTTGCGAGCTTGCCATGCGGTTTCAGCAACCCTAACCGACTGGACGTTTGCGTTTTCTACCTCCATATGAGCGTGAAACGGAACGTCTCATGACCGAACGCAGCCAAATCGCCACGTCGTTTACGCCTTCGCATGGCTCCCAGCCGGTAGAATGGCGAATCGAAGAAGGCCTGACACCTTATCCGGAAGCGCTTGCCGTGATGGAAGCACGTGCCGCAGCCATCAGGAATGAAGGCGCGCCCGAACTGGTCTGGCTGGTCGAACACCCGCCGCTTTATACGGCAGGCACCAGCGCGCAGTCGAAGGATTTGGTCGATCCAGACCGTTTCCCGGTTTTCGATGCGGGCCGCGGCGGCGAATATACCTATCACGGCCCCGGACAGCGCGTGGCCTACGTCATGCTGGATTTGAAGCGACGCCGCGAAGACGTCCGCGCATTTGTCGCCGCGCTCGAAGACTGGATCATCCGAACGCTTGGCGCCTTCAACGTCAAAGGCGAACGCCGCGAAGATCGTGTCGGCGTATGGGTGGTGCGGCCGGATCGCCCGCCCCTGCCCGATGGCTCATTGGCCGAAGATAAAATCGCCGCGATCGGCATCCGCCTTCGCCGATGGGTCAGCTTTCACGGCATCTCGATAAATGTCGAACCGGAACTCGGCCATTTCAGCGGCATCGTGCCATGCGGCGTTGCCGATCACGGCGTGACAAGCCTCGTTGATCTTGGCCTGCCGGTTACGATGGCCGATCTCGATCTGGCACTCAAAGGCGCTTTCGAGGAAGTGTTCGGCCCTGCCAAAAATCACCAGCCGAATTCACATTCTCCGGAAATTTCCTGATTTCATTTGCAGCTTCGAGCCGCAATTTTCGGAGGTGCATTTGCTCCTCCGACGTATTTGTCGTGCCGTCAAAACGCTTGAAACTCAAAGCGCTCCGATCCAGACAGCCATGGAAACAAGAAACGCACTCATGCATACCAGCGATGCTACATCCTGAACGAAATCGGTCATAATCAGCTCCTGTATCTCTTATGTTCTCAATTTGTTCCATATTTGTTTCAAAGTCAACGCATGTTCGCGCTGCCTTTTTGTGAAGGTTAAGAAAAGGTAATTGCGGGTTTTGCGATCCACAGCGACGTGATCGCCTGTGGATTTAGAGTATGAAGTTTTTCAGCTTCCGGCAGGAAGTTGGATCTTGCCGAGATCGCCTTTGAGAAGCTGATTGAAAGCCTTTGGCTCAAGGCGTCCGGGCTGATGGAACGGATTCGAAAAGGCAAAGATGAAAAACAGGATCACGCCCGAATATATGCCGAATATAGACAGGAGCACGACGTGGGTTCGTGTCGGGCGAAAGACGTAGAACGGGACGGCCACAAGGCACAGACCGATAAGCGCCGGCCCCCAGAACAGACCGCTGAATCCGCCGCCTGCAGTCGCCTCCCGCAATTGCCTGTCGCGCGCCACGGACGTTATCCGCTCGCGCATGCGCTCCGCCAGGAAGCGCTCCCGCTCTGTGGACGGCTCGAGATTGAGGAGCAGCTCATAAACGCCTTGCCACTCGATCCACGCCTGCGCCAGCAACCCCTGATGCTTGCCAAGCGAATCCCACTCTTTCGAAACGACTGTGTTGACGTATTGCGCCAATCCGACTTGCACCGGCGTCACATCCGGCCCGCCATAGCGCCTTATATCGTTGAAGATATCGGAGATGGACACAGCCTCCTCCGTCAGAACGGAGCGGACGCCCTTATAGTCGTCAAGCTCCTGCGCATAGACCAGAGCCAGAATGAGGCCATGAAGGGCTGCAATGCGCACCGCGACCGTGCTGGCCGCATCATGCGTCCTGTCGCCTTCATTACCGGTGCTGAGAAGCTTGCGGGCGAGAAAGTAGCTGCCGAGAACGATCGTCACTGCGATTGCCACGAAGGCAAGCCCGATCAATGCCGACATTATGAAGTCCGACACCGCATTCTCCAATCTGATCGCCCCTCGCAGCGATGATCAGGCTAGCATCGTCTTGCGTAAGGGGAAACGTCGGAAAGGAGCTTTAAACGGCCCGTTTGTCAGAACTGGACGACTTTGCCATCGGACAGCGTGACACGGCGGTCCATGCGCGAGGCAAGCTCATGATTATGCGTGGCAATCAAAGCAGCCAGACCGGACTGCTTTACCAGCGCAGCGAGAGCATCGAACACATAATGTGCCGTAACCGGATCGAGATTGCCTGTCGGCTCGTCGGCCAGCAGAATGAGCGGCGCATTGGCGACCGCGCGCGCAATCGCAACGCGCTGCTGTTCACCGCCGGACAGCTCGGACGGGCGATGCTCGCCGCGCTTGCCGATCTGCATGTAGTCGAGCAGTTGCAAGGCGCGCTCTTTCGCGACGGGTACGGTAAGTCCCTTCACGAGCTGCGGCATCATGATGTTCTCGATGGCCGAGAACTCCGGCAGCAAATGGTGGAACTGATAGACGAAACCGATGTCGTTGCGGCGGATCGCGGTGCGTTCATCATCGGAGAGGCGTCCGCAGGCGCGGCCGCCAAGAATGACGTCACCAGCATCCGGCCGCTCCAGAAGACCGGCCGTATGCAACAGGGTCGATTTACCGGCACCCGATGGCGCGACGAGCGCAACCATTTCGCCGGGAACCAGCGCGAAATCCGCTTTGTTGAGGATGGTCAGCTTGCGCGGACCCTGCACATAGTGCCGCTCAACGCTCTTGAGCTCGATAACCGGTTCGCGGCGCATCATTCGTACCTCAGAGCCTCGACGGGATCGAGCTTTGCGGCACGCCACGCGGGAAACAGCGTCGCGATGAACGACAGGATGAGCGCCATGAGAACGACAGAAAGCGTCTCACCGAAATCCATTCGCGCGGGCAAGCGGCTTAGGAAATAGAGTTCAGGGTTAAACAGAACTGTTCCCGACAGCCAGGAGAAGAACTGGCGGATCGATTCGACGTTCAGACAGACGACGATGCCGAGAGCCACACCTGCCAGTGTGCCGGTCAGGCCGATTGCTGCCCCCGTCATGAGGAAGATGCGCATGACCGCGCCTCTCGTAGCCCCCATGGTTCGCAGAATGGCAATGTCCCTGCCCTTGTCCTTCACAAGCATGATGAGCCCGGAAATGATGTTGAGCGCGGCAACAAGCACGATCAGCGTCAAGATCATGAACATGACGTTCCGCTCGACCTGAAGAGCCGAGAAGAAGGTTTGGTTTCGCTGCCGCCAGTCCGTCAGATAGATTTGCCGCTGCGCCGCCTCCTCGACGGCAGGTTTCAGCCGGTCGACGATATCGGGATTATCGACGAAAATCTCGATGGTCTGGGCGCGGTTCTCCTGATTGAAATAAAGCTGTGCCTCCTGAAGAGGCATGAATACGATCGATTGGTCGTATTCCGACATGCCGACTTCGAAGATCGCCGTCACCTCGTAACCTTTTACGCGCGGGGTCGTGCCAAGCGGCGTCACGTCCCCATCGGGAGAGATGAGCGTTATCATGTCGCCCAGCGCCAGCCCCATATTCTCGGCCATGCGCGTGCCTATAGCGACGCCCTCGCCCTCGTCAAAGCCGACGAGCGAACCCTGCTTGATGTTGTTTGCGACGAGCGAGATTTTTCCCAAATCTGAACCGCGAATACCGCGCACCAGCGCGCCGCTGCCGGCACCGACATTGCCCTGCGCAAGCACCTGACCATCGACCAGCGGAATGGCATATTTCACACCGGCAACACCGTTGATGCGATCGGCAACAGCCGCGTAATCATCCAGCGGCATATCGACCGGCTGCAGGATCAGATGGCCGTTGATACCCAGAATCCGCGTCAGAAGCTCTGCGCGAAAGCCGTTCATCACCGCCATGACAATGATAAGCGTCGCGACGCCAAGCATGATTCCAACAAACGAAATCGACGCAATGACGGAAATCACCGTCTCTTTGCGCTTCGCGCGCAGATAACGCCACGCGACCATGCGTTCGAACGTCGAAAACGGCCCCGCACCGGCAGGCCTTTCCGGCGCAGCAGCAACAGCAGCGGTCGCGGTGTTTGTCATGCAGATTTATCCAGCGAGGCGAGCAAAGCGGAAATCGGCTTCGTGTCACGCTCGCCGGTCGAGCGCCGCTTGACCTCGACTTCGCCTGCGGCCACGCCGCGCGGCCCGACGATGACCTGCCAGGGAACGCCGATCAGATCCGCGGTCGCGAATTTTCCGCCCGCGCGCTGGTCCGTATCGTCATAGAGCACGTCGAGACCGGCAGCTTCATGCGCGGCATAAAGCTCTTCCGAAACGCGGTCGCATTCAGGATCGCCGACTTTCATGTTGATGATGACGACATCGAAGGGCGCGATGGCTTCCGGCCAGATAATGCCGTTCTCATCATGGCTTGCCTCGATGATCGCAGCGATCAGACGCGACGGGCCAATGCCATATGAGCCCATCGAAACGGCATGTTGCTTGCCATCCGGCCCCTGCACGGTCGCGCCCATGGGCTTGGAATACTTGTCGCCGAAATGGAAGATGTGACCGACTTCGATGCCGCGCGCGGAAAGGCGATCGCCTTCGGCAACTTTTTCCCACGCTTCTTCATCGTGCATTTCATCGGTCGCGGCGTAAGGCGTGGTCCAATCCTTCACGATGCCTTCGATCTGCGCATCGTTGGAGAAGTCCGTGTCCGCGCCTGGAACGTCAAGTTCCAGATAATCGCGATGGCAATAGACCTGGCTTTCGCCCGTATCGGCCAGAATGATGAATTCATGGCTGAGATCGCCGCCGATAGGGCCGGTATCGGCGCGCATCGGGATTGCCTTGAGACCCATCCGCGAGAAGGTGCGCAGGTAGGAAACGAACATCCGGTAGTAGGCAGCGCGCGCACCCTCGAAATCCAGATCAAAGGAATAGGCATCCTTCATGAGGAATTCGCGCGAGCGCATGACACCGAAGCGCGGACGCACCTCGTCGCGGAACTTCCACTGAATATGATAGAGGTTGAGCGGCAAATCCTTGTAGGACTTCACATAGGACCGGAAAATCTCCGTGACCATCTCTTCATTGGTCGGGCCGAACAGCATGTCGCGCTCGTGCCTGTCCTTTATGCGCAGCATTTCCTTGCCATACGCATCGTAGCGGCCGCTTTCGCGCCACAAATCCGCGGATTGGATCGTCGGCATGAGGATTTCGAGCGCGCCTGCACGGTCCTGCTCTTCGCGCACGATGCGGCAGATCTTGTCGAGCACACGCTTGCCCAGTGGCAGCCAGGAAAAGCTGCCCGCCCCCTGCTGTCGGATCATGCCGGCACGGAGCATGAGGCGATGCGAGACGATCTCGGCCTCGCGGGGATTTTCTTTCAAGATAGGCAGGAAGTAGCGCGAAAGACGCATGGAATATCCGTAAAAATGCTGAACGCGCCAGAATCGGCGCCAAGGAGTGTTTTTGCACCCGCTTCATAGCCATTTCAAGGCCGCAAGGGAACCCGCAGACGGCGGTTGGTCTACCAATGGAAAATGGTCACCGATCAAGCATATCGTGCAAAACTATTGTGCACTGCAGCACATATTGATGGGATTTAAGGCAAGAATTTTCGTGACATTCCCGAAAAGGTCAGGCTATGTTGTTCTAATAATCGAGAAGGCAGAAGAAAATCTGTCTTCCTACGCGGTCAAAGTCTTGGGAGGATGCGATCTAGGCGCGTTAACACGCCGCCGCCGGACACGGAAAGCAGATCGACGCGTTTAAATTGCAAGGCCTTGTGCCTTGCATTTTTTTTGTGCAATCATCAACTTAGCTGACTAAATTGAGAAACCGCATGACCTTGCGTCATGCGGTTTCAGGCTCAATCGCGGATCGGTATGAAGATCGGAAGATCGTCGATGGTCAGACCAAGACCGCGCGTTACGCCGTAAAAAAGCGCCATGATGATGATCGTGACGATCGTCGTGCGGATAAGCGCCTTGCCCATATGCGGCCTGCCCGGCGCGCTTGCCACCGTTCCCGGCACGACTTCGCCATTTTCTTCCTGCGTGCGCAGTCCGAAAGGCAAAGCGGCAAAAAGCACGATCCACCAGACGACGAACGAGAGTGCGATCAGCGAAATCACTGTCATGGGACGAGACTCCAATCATGCGCCGGACGAACCGGCACGGTAGAGGGCAGCTCAAACCTGTTCGAGTTCGACCAGCGTACCCAGAAAATCCTTCGGATGCAGGAAAAGAACCGGCTTGCCATGCGCGCCGATCTTCGGTTCTCCATCACCCAATATACGCGCACCCGCTGCTTTAAGCCTGTCACGCGACGCAATGATGTCCTCCACTTCGTAGCAGACATGATGCATGCCGCCCGAAGGGTTCTTTTCGAGAAACGCTGCAATCGGCGAGCCCTCGCCCAACGGTTCCAGCAATTCGATCTTGGTGTTTCCGGTTTCGATGAAAACGACCGTCACGCCATGTTCGGGAAGAACCTGCGGCTGGGTTACGCGGGCGCCCAGCGTGTCGCGGTAGATTGCCGTTGCGGCCGTCAGGTCCGGCACGGCGATGGCGACATGATTGAGGCGTCCAAGCATTCCTGCCTCCCGTTCAGTGGCTTCCTTGCCGCTACCGCGTAACAAACACCGTAACGATGGGCTTTTTGCCCCAGACCTCGTTGGCCGATCCGCGCACTGCGCGGCGAACCGCTTCCTGCACAAGATCGAGGTCTTTTCGCCGGGCACGCGGTATGGAGTCTACAGCGCCGATTGCCGCATCCAGCATCAGATCTTCGATGCTGTTACCCCGCGCATCCGTTTCGGCAACGCCGATCGGGACGATATCGGGATCGCCGGCGAGTTCATATTTGTCGTCCAGAACGACATTGACCGCGACGTGACCGGCAAAAGAAAGCTTGCGACGATCCTTGATGCCCATGACCTGATCGTCGCCGATCAGCTTGCCATCCTTGTAGATGCGCCCTACCGGCACCTGATCGATGATCTCGGCAGGCCCCGGCGCAAGCCGCAGCATGTCGCCGTCGCGGATCTGCGCGACTTCGGGCACACCGGCCATGCTGGCAAGCGAACCGTGCGCGACGAGATGCGCCGCCTCGCCGTGAACCGGAACGGCAATGCGCGGGCGGACCCACTCATACATCTTGCGCAATTCGTTGCGGCGCGGATGGCCCGATACGTGAACCAGCGCGTCGCCATCCTCGATGATCTTCATGCCCTGATCGATCAGGAGGTTCTTGATTTCTATGATGGCTTTTTCGTTGCCCGGAATGACGCGCGACGAATAAACGACCGTATCGCCCGGCGACAGCGCGACATTCTTCATCTCGTCACGTGCGAGTTTGGCAAGGGCAGCGCGCGGCTCACCCTGGCTGCCCGTGCAGATGACGACGAGGTTTTCGCGCGGGATGTAACCGTAATCTTCCTCGGAAACGAATTCCGGGAGGCCGTCCATATAACCGAGTTCGCCCGACACATCGATGACGCGTTTTAGCGAGCGGCCGAGCACCAGCACTTGACGTCCGGCATCGCGCGCGGCTTCCGCGATGGAGCGGATGCGCCCGACATTGGACGAGAAGGTGGTGACGGCAACACGGCCCTTGGCCTGTTCGATGACTTCGCGAAGCCCTTTGCCAACCGCCTGTTCGGAAGGTGAATCCCCTTCGCGCATGGCGTTCGTGGAATCGCAGATCAGCGCCAGCACGCCCTTATCGCCGATGGCGCGGAAGCGCGCTTCATCGGTTGCGGGGCCGATGGTTGGCGCGGGATCAATGCGCCAGTCGCCGGTGTGGACGACAGTGCCGGCTGGCGTGGTGATGGCCAGCGACATCGGCTCAGGGATCGAATGGGCAACCGGGATCGCCTCGATCTCGAACGGACCTACCTTAAAGGTCTCGCCTGCCTTGTAGATCGTCACCGGAATTTTGGGCGCGCCGCTTTCCGACTGCCGCTTGGCGTCCAGCAAACCAGCCGCGAAAGGCGTCATCCAGACAGGAGCCTTCAGGCGCGGCCAGAGATCGAGAAGCGCGCCGTAATGGTCTTCATGCGCATGCGTGATGACGATGCCGCGAAGATTGCGCAATTCCTGCTCGATGAAGCGCGTGTCGGGCAGCACCAGATCGACGCCCGGCAGCGTCGCGTCAGGAAAGGTGACGCCGACATCGACGATCATCCATTCGCGGCTGTTGACCGGCCCGTAGCCATAGAGCGCGAAGTTCATTCCGATTTCGCCGACGCCCCCTAGCGGGACGAATACGAGTTCGGCATTTTCGGATTTCGCCATAATAGTTCCTTTTGGCCCGGCGGAAGCCGCGCCTTTGTCTGTCAAACGGCTGCAGCCGAAGCGACTGCGCCAAAATGTACGTCTCCGGCAGTGATCTTTACGATCTCACCTTTATCGTCACGAATGATGAAACGGCAATCCTCGTCTATGGTTTCGAACACGCCGCGCAAGACATTGCCATCGACGCGCACCGCAACCTGGCTGCCGAGGCCGGCTGCGCGCTCAAGCCAGCGGCGGCGGATTTGCTCCAGGCCGGCACCTTCATTCCAGATGCGGCTATTCTCGCTCCAGGCGTCCGAAAGCGCGAGAAACAGCGTTTGCGCGTCGCATTTCGCGCCCATCATCTTCAGTGAGGTCGCGGGATAAGGAACTTCCGATGGATGCGCGACAACATTGACGCCGATACCGATTGCAAGCGCAGCGCGTCCGCCTTCTAGCATTGTCGATTCAAGCAGGATGCCTGCGAGTTTCGAACCATGCGAGAGCACATCGTTCGGCCATTTCAGTTCGAAACGATTGCCATGCGGCCCGCTTCCGCCATCCGGCCCGATGGAAATCCGGCCATCCGGGATGACCGCCGCCAATGCATCGGCCATTGCCAGACCAGCAACGAAACCGAGCGTTGCCGATAGCCGCAAATCGGAGGTCGGCACCAGAAGCAAGGTCGCTGCGAGGTTGCCCTTGGGCGTAACCCATTCGCGCCCTCGCCTGCCGCGCCCGCTTTGCTGGTGGTCGGAAACGATCCAGAGCTTTCCCGGATCGCCTTGGCGCGCGCGCTCCATCGCGATTGCGTTTGTGGAGCTTACCGTGTCGTGCGCTTCGAGGCGAAAGCCTTCCAGAACGGCAGTCGGCGCGAGCGAAAATCCCATCAGAAGAACGTGCTGGCCGCAGCCTGCGCCATCTCGGCTATAGGCCCGCCGAAAAGCACATAGAGCAGCGTAAACGCGCCGGACACGCCAAGTACGAGGCGCAACTCGCCAGCCATCGGCTGGAAGCCGCCGACGGGTTCATCGAACCACATGATCTTGATGATGCGGAGATAGTAGAAAGCACCGACGACGGAGGTCAGGACGCCGATGATCGCCAGCGCGTAGAGATTGGCGTTGATCGCGGCGAGGAAGACGTACCACTTGCCCCAGAACCCGGCGAGCGGCGGAATGCCGGCAAGCGAGAACATCAGGATCGTCATGATCGACGTCATGACCGGGTTGGTGCTTGAAAGACCGGCAAGGTCGCTGATCTGCTCGACATTGCCATCCTTGCGGCGCATGGCGAGGATGAAGGCGAATGTGCCGAGCGTCATCACCAGATAGATGAGCATGTAGATCGCGACGCCGCGAACGCCCGCTTCGGTGTTGGCCGCAAGACCGACCAGTGCGAAGCCCATATGGCCGATGGACGAATAGGCCATCAGACGCTTGATATTCTTCTGGCCGATGGCCGCAAAGGAGCCGAGCGCCATAGAGGCAATTGCGATGAAGACGATGATCTGCTGCCAATCGGCTGCGATCGGCTCGAAGGCGCCCATGGTGACGCGCACCAGCAAAGCCATCGCAGCCATTTTCGGGGCCGCGGCGAAGAAGGCGGTAACCGGCGTCGGCGCGCCTTCATAGACGTCTGGTGTCCACATGTGGAACGGCACAGCCGAAATTTTGAACGCGAGACCGGCAAGCACGAAGACCAGACCGAACACCAGGCCAAGCTGGCGCTCTCCACCCGTAAGGGCTGCGGCAATCGCATCGAAACCGGTGTTGCCCGTGTAGCCGTAAACCAGCGAAATACCGTAGAGCAGCATGCCGGACGACAGCGCGCCGAGCACGAAATACTTCAGGCCTGCCTCCGTCGAGCGGACATTATCACGGTTGATCGACGCCACGACATAGAGCGCCAGCGACTGAAGCTCGAGGCCGACATAAAGCGCCAGCATGTCGTTTGCCGAGATCATCAGCAGCATGCCGAGCGTGGAAAGCATGATCAGGACCGGATATTCGAACTTGTCGAACTTTTCGGCCTTCGCAAAACCCACAGACATGATCAGCGTGACCAGCGAGCCGACGAGCGTCAAAACCTTCATGAAGGTCGCGAACGGATCGGCGATGAATGCACCGCCGAATGCCTTGCCCTCGCCGCCGAACAGCAGAAGCCATGCGCCTGCTCCGAGGAAAACCGCAACGGCCAGACCGGTAACGGTCGTGTTGGCGCGCTCTCCCGAAAAGACGCCGACCATCAACAGAACCAGCGCACCGATGGCGAGGATCAGTTCCGGTGTTGCCAGCGCGAGGCTTGTCTGAAGTTCCGGCGTCATAGGGGCATTCCTGTCAGTTCGCCGCCGCGGTTTGCGCGGCGTCGAGCGATACGGTGATGTTGTTTACCAGCGCCTGTACCGAGGCAGCGGTCGCATCGAGGACCGGAGCCGGATAGACGCCGAAGAAAATAACCAGCACGACCAGCGGATAGATGATCAGCTTTTCGCGGGCGGAAAGGTCGAGCATGCCCTTCAGGCTTTCCTTGGTGAGCGCTCCGAACATGACCTTGCGGTAGAGCCAGAGCGCATAGGCCGCCGAAAGGATGACGCCGGATGCCGCAAACAATGCGACCCAGGTGTTGACCTTGAACACGCCGAACAGCGTCAGGAACTCACCGACGAAGCCGGACGTGCCGGGCAGACCGACATTGGCCATGGTGAAGATCAGGAACACCACCGCATATTTCGGCATGTTGTTGACCAGACCGCCATAGGCCGCGATTTCACGCGTATGCATGCGGTCGTAGACGACACCGACGCAAAGGAACAGCGCGCCGGAAACGAGGCCGTGGCTCAGCATCTGGAATATCGAGCCCTGAATGCCTTCCGGGTTCATCGCGAAGATGCCCATCGTTACATAGCCCATATGCGCGACCGACGAATAAGCGATCAGCTTCTTGATGTCTTCCTGCATCAGCGCGACCAGCGATGTGTAGATGATCGCGATGGCAGAAAGTGCAAAGACGAAGGGCGCGAACATGTCGGACGCAAGCGGGAACATCGGCAGCGAGAAGCGCAGGAAGCCGTAGCCGCCCATCTTCAAGAGGATGCCCGCCAGAATGACCGAACCGGCGGTCGGCGCTTCGACGTGCGCATCCGGCAACCAGGTGTGGACCGGCCACATCGGCATCTTCACCGCGAAGGACGCGAAGAAGGCCAGCCATAGCCATGTCTGCATGTTGGCCGGGAAGTCATACGCAAGCAGCGTCGGGATGTCAGTCGTACCGGCCTGCCAGAACATCGCCATGATGGCGAGCAGCATCAGCACCGAACCGAGCAGCGTGTAGAGGAAGAACTTGAAGCTTGCATAAACGCGGCGCTTGCCGCCCCACACACCGATGATGATGAACATCGGGATCAGGCCTGCTTCGAAGAACACGTAGAACAGCACGATGTCGAGCGCGCAGAACACGCCGATCATCAGCGTTTCCAGAACCAGAAACGCGATCATGTATTCCTTGACGCGCGTGTCGATCGACCTCAGCGATGCGAGGATGCAGAGCGGCATCAGGAAAGTCGTGAGGATGACGAACAGCATCGAAATGCCGTCCACGCCCATATGATACGAAATGCCGGAATCGAGCCAGGCAGCCTTCTCGACCATCTGGAAACCGGGTTCGACATTGTCGAAGCCGATCCAGATGAGCAGCGACAGCAGGAAGGTGAATACCGTGGTCAGCAACGCAACATTACGGATGTTGCGGCGCGCGCCCTCGCCTTCCTCGCGAATGAGCAGGATCAGGAACGCACCGACCAGCGGCAGGAACGTGACCGTAGATAGGATCGGCCAATCAGTCATCAGAAGCTGCTCCCGAGCATCATCCAGGTGACGAGGGCTGCGACGCCGATCAACATGGCAAATGCGTAGTGATAGAGATAACCGCTCTGTAGCTTGACGACGCGGTCTGTAATGTCGATCACGCGCGCCGACACACCGTCCGGCCCGAAGCCGTCGATGACAACGCCGTCACCCTTTTTCCAGAGGAATGTGCCGAGCCACTTGGCCGAGCGCACGAAAAGGAAATCGTAGAGTTCGTCGAAATACCACTTGTTGAGCAGGAAGGCGTACAGCCCGCGATGGCGCGCTGCAATCTCCTTCGGCATTTCCGGCGAGCGGATGTAGAATTTCCACGCCACCGCGAAGCCGATCAGCATCGCAACGAACGGTGCAAGCTTCACCCACAGCGGAACATCGTGGAAGTCGTGCAGGATGTGGTTGCTTTCGAGCGTGAACAGCGCCGTCTTCCAGAAATCCTCATAGTGATGACCGATGAAGTATTCATGGAAAATCACGCCTGCGAACAATGCGCCGACCGCCAGGATGAACAGCGGCACCAGCATGACCGGCGGCGATTCATGCACATGGTGCATGACGTCGGCAGTCGCGCGCGGCTTGCCGTGGAACGTCATGAAAATCAGACGCCATGAGTAGAAGCTGGTGAAGCAGGCGGCGATGACGAGAACTGCGAAGGCGAATCCCGCAACCGCATTGTGGCCGACAAAAGCACCTTCGATGATCGCGTCCTTCGAGAAGAAGCCTGCAGTGCCGATGATCGTGCCCGGAATACCGACGCCAGTCAGCGCGATCGTTCCGATGACCATCATCCAGTAGGTGCTTGGGATCAGCTTGCGTAGACCGCCCATCTTGCGCATGTCCTGCTCGTCAGAAACGGCATGGATGACCGAACCCGAACCAAGGAACAGCAGCGCCTTGAAGAAGGCATGCGTGAACAGATGGAAGATGGCCGCGCTGTAAAAGCCCATGCCGAGCGCCACGAACATATAGCCGAGCTGCGAGCAGGTCGAATAAGCGATGACGCGCTTGATGTCGTTCTGAACAAGACCGACAGTCGCGGCGAAAAATGCCGTGAACGCGCCGATGAAGGTGACGACCGTGAGTGCCGTGACTGACAGCTCGAACACCGGCGACAAGCGCGCCAGCATGAACACGCCGGCGGTGACCATCGTCGCGGCATGGATCAGCGCGGAAACCGGCGTCGGGCCTTCCATGGCGTCCGGCAACCAGGTGTGCAGTGGAACCTGCGCCGACTTGCCCATCGCGCCCATGAACAGCAGCAGGCAGACGACTGTAAGTGCTGCCTGATTGTTCAGCGCGTAGCCAAGGAAGTTCAGTGCGGTATCGGTGCTTTCAGCGGCACCTTCAACAGGAATGAAAGCTGCGACATTGGCAAAGATCGTGTCGAAATTCACCGAGCCGGTCAGCGCGAACAGGCCGAAGATGCCGAGCAGAAACCCGAAATCGCCGACGCGGTTGACGACGAATGCCTTGATGGCGGCAGCACTTGCCGATGGCTTCTTGTACCAGAAGCCGATCAGCAGATAGGACGCGAGGCCTACGCCTTCCCAGCCGAAGAACATCTGGATCAGATTGTCCGACGTCACCAGCATCAGCATGGCGAAGGTGAAGAGCGACAGATATGCGAAGAAGCGCGGCCGATGCGGATCGTGATGCATGTAGCCGATCGAATAGATGTGAACGAGTGCGGAAACCGTGTTCACGACGACGAGCATAACCACCGTCAGCGTGTCGATGCGCAAAGCCCAGTTTGCTTCGAGCGCGCCGGACTGGATGAAGCGCAGCACCGGAACGGTGAACGCCTCCTGCCCGCTAAGGCCGACCATGAAGAACGCGACCCATGACAGGGCCGCAGCAATGACCAGAAAGCCTGACGTGATGTATTCGGACGCTTTCGCGCCGAGCGACGTTCCGAAAAGCCCAACGATCAGGAAGCCGAGAAGCGGCAGGAAGACGATTGCCTGATACATAATCCGCTCAGCCCTTCATCATGTTGACGTCTTCGACCGCGATCGAGCCGCGGTTGCGGAAGAAGACGACGAGTATGGCAAGTCCGATCGCAGCTTCGGCAGCGGCAACCGTCAGCACGAACAGGGCGAACACCTGGCCGACCATATCGCCAAGAGCCGCCGAAAAGGCGACGAAATTGATGTTGACGGCAAGCAGGATCAACTCGACCGACATAAGAATGACGATGACGTTCTTGCGGTTCAGGAAGATGCCGAAAATGCCGATCGTGAAAAGCACGGCCGATAAGGTCAGATAATGTGAGATGCCGACTTCCATCGTCAAATTCCCTTGCCCGTTTCGACTTTTTTGATCTCGATCGCGTTTTCGGGAGTGCGGCTCACCTGCTCCGCGATGCTCTGGCGCTTGACATTGGGCTTGTGGCGCAGCGTCAGCACGATCGCGCCGATCATTGCGACTAGCAGGATCAGGCCCGCGATCTGGAAGATGAAGATGTAGTCCGTATAGAGAATGTCGCCGAGCGCCGCCGTGTTGTGACGCGTCACGATATCAGGCGTCGGCTGCGCAATCGTGTCCGCAAGCTGCGGCGCGAAGGTGTAGCCGCCGACAACGACGATCAGCTCGGCTGCGAGGATCAACCCGACCATCGCGCCAATAGGCGCATATTGAAGAGCGCCCTGCTTCAGCTCGGCAAAATCGACGTCGAGCATCATCACCACGAAAAGGAACAGAACCGCCACCGCGCCGACATAAACGACCAGCAGGATCATCGCCAGGAATTCGGCGCCCGTCAGAAGGAAGAGCCCGGCCGCATTGAAGAAGGTCAGGATCAGATAGAGAACCGAATGAACGGGATTGCGCGCGGAAATGACCATGAAGGCCGATCCGATCGCGATGAAGGCGAAGAGGTAGAAAAATACCGCCTCAAGTCCGTTAAGCATGGGTTCCCCCGGGTTTCCATTTCGGGCCTGCGCATAAGCACTTCGCCCGTTGTCGCTCTGCCCCGCCTCCGGGTTCAAAGCTGCGTGTCCACTTAAACGACGCTTGCGGCGCCGTCCATATTTCTAGCCTTAGCGATACGGTGCATCCAAAGACATATTGCGAGCGATTTCGCGCTCCCAACGGTCGCCATTCGCAAGCAGCCTGTCCTTGTCGTAATAAAGCTCTTCGCGCGTCTCCGTCGCGAATTCGAAATTCGGTCCCTCGACGATGGCGTCCACCGGGCAGGCTTCCTGACAGAAGCCACAATAGATGCACTTCACCATGTCGATGTCGTAACGCACCGTGCGGCGCGTGCCGTCGTTGCGGCGCGGGCCAGCTTCGATGGTGATCGCCTGCGCCGGGCAGATCGCTTCGCACAGCTTGCAGGCAATGCAGCGCTCTTCGCCGTTCGGATAGCGGCGCAAAGCATGCTCGCCACGGAAGCGCGGGCTGATCGGGCCTTTTTCGTGCGGGTAGTTGATCGTTTCCTTCGGCGCAAAGAACTGGCGCATCGAAAGGAAGAACGCTCCCACGAATTCTTTAAGAAGCAGCGATTTTGCAGCCTGGGCTAACGCCGACATCATTATTCTCCAGCAAACAGCGGGCCAACGAAGTAGCCCACGATCGGGAGAAGCACGAACTGGCTCACTCCCGTAACATTCAACACTTTTTTCGTCTCGGGCAGATCGACCCGCGAAGCCAGAAGCCGCAGCAGTGCAAAATCCACCACAGCGATAACCAGCCCCACAAGCGCGCCGATCAGGCCCGCAGACATTATGCCATTCCCGTGAATTTCAGGAACGCAGCAGTTGCCACGACCATGAACAGCGAGATCGGCAGAAACACTTTCCAGCCAAGACGCATGAGCTGGTCGTAGCGGTAGCGCGGCACGAACGCCTTGACGATCGAGAACATGAAGAAGCCGAGGCAGACCTTCAGCACGAACCAGATGACGCCCGGAACCCAGGTGAACGGCGCGAAATCGAACGGAGGCAGCCAGCCACCCATGAACAGGATCGCCATCAGCGCGCACATCAGAACGATCGCGACATACTCGCCGAGGAAGAACAGCAGGAACGGCGTCGACGAATATTCGATCATGTGACCGGCGACGAGTTCCGACTCGGCCTCGACCAGATCGAAAGGCGGCCTGTTCGTTTCCGCCAGCGCGGAAATGAAGAAGATCACGAACATCGGAAACAGCACCAGCCAATGCCAGTCGAGGAACGAATTCGGCAGGCCCATCATGGTTCCGAGACCGTCGCGCTGTGCCAGAACGATGTCGGTGAGATTGAGCGAACCGACGCAGAGCAGCACGGTTACGATCACGAAGCCGATGGAAACCTCATAGGAAACCATCTGTGCAGCCGAACGCAGCGCGCCGAGGAACGGGTATTTCGAGTTCGATGCCCAGCCGCCCATGATGACGCCGTAGACCTCGAGCGAGGAAATGGCGAACACGTAGAGAATGCCGACATTGATATTGGCGATCGCCCAGCCTTCATTGACCGGAATGACCGCCCATGTGGCGATGGCCAGAACCGCAGAAACCAGCGGGGCAAGCAGGAACACGCCCTTGTTCGCGCCCGATGGAATGATCGGCTCTTTGAAGACGAACTTCAAAAGATCGGCAAAGGACTGCAAAAGGCCGAAAGGACCGACGACGTTCGGGCCACGGCGAAGCTGCACGGCAGCCCAGATCTTGCGATCCGCGTAAAGCAAGAAGGCGATGACGACCAGCAGGATGACGATCAGCGCAACCGACTTCGCAAGAATGATCAGCGCGGGCAGAACGTAAAAGGAGAAGAAAGAATCCATAATCGCCCTACTCGGCTGCCTGTTTGAAGCCGCCCTTCGCCAAGGCCGAACATTCGGCCATGACGGCGGAGGCGCGCGCAATCGGATTGGTCAGATAGAAGTCCCCGATGAGGGACACGAATCTTTCCTTGCCAAGCCGACCGCCAAGTGCCGCGACTTTCGCGATATCCGCGCCATTTCCGGCTGCGATTTCATCGATTTCCGCAAGATGCGGATATTCTGCATGAAGTTTCGCGCGCAACTGGCCAAGTGAGTCGAACGGCAATTTATGGCCAAGTACATCAGACAGGGCGCGCAAGATAGCCCAATCCTCACGAGCATCGCCCGGTGCGAAGCCTGCGCGGTTGGTCTGCTGAACGCGGCCTTCCGTGTTGACGTAGGTGCCGGATTTCTCCGTGTAGGCCGCACCCGGCAGGATGACGTCGGCGCGGTGTGCGCCAGCATCGCCATGCGTACCGACATAAACGACGAACGCGTTCGAAGCCTTCGAAAGGTCCAGCTCGTCCGCGCCAAGAAGAAAGAGCACTTCCGATCCGCCAACGATATCGCTGACCGGCTTTGCTTCGCCCGGCACGAAGCCGATATCGAGGCCGCCAACGCGCGACGCTGCATTGTGGAGAACGGCAAAGCCGTTCCATTCTTCGCTCACCGCGCCGACCGCGCCTGCAAGCTTGGCCGCGAGACCGAGCACCGCAGCACCGTCGCCCCGCGCAAGCGCGCCTTGTCCGACAATGATCAGTGGACGCTGCGCGTCTTTGAGCGCCGAGAAGAAACTGCCGTTTCCGCCAGCCAGATCCTTCAGCGTGTCAGGCCCTGCCCCCAGCGCTTCGTATTCGTAGCGAAGATCGCCGACATCGCCGATCACACCGACAGGCATACCGCCGTGCCGCCAGCGCTTGCGGATACGCGCATTGAGAACCGATGCCTCGAAGCGCGGATTGGCACCGATGATCAGAACGGCGTCTGCCTGTTCGATGCCCTCGATGGTCGGGTTGAAAATATAGCTCGAACGGCCAAGCGACGGATCGAGCGCAGCACCATCCTGACGGCAGTCGATGTTCGACGAGCCGAGCGACTGGATGAGAAGCTTCAGTGCATACATTTCCTCGACAGCCGCGAGATCGCCAGCGACCGCGCCGATCTTGTCCGCGCTTTTGCCGGAAACAGCGCTCTTGATGGCCGCAAATGCTTCAGCCCAGCTTGCCGGTGCAAGCTTGCCGTTCTTGCGAACATAAGGCCGGTCGAGCCGCTGCGTGCGCAGACCGTCCCAGATGAAGCGGGTCTTGTCGGAAATCCACTCTTCGTTCACCTGATCGTTAACGCGCGGCATGATGCGCATCACTTCGCGGCCACGCGAATCCACGCGAATCGCCGAGCCGACGGCGTCCATAACGTCAATCGATTCCGTCTTGGTCAATTCCCAAGGACGCGCCTGGAACGCGTATGGCTTCGAAGTCAGCGCGCCGACCGGGCAAAGGTCGATGACATTGCCCTGCAATTCGGAGGTCATCGCCTCTTCGAGATAGGTGGTGATTTCGGCATCTTCGCCACGGCCGATCAGGCCGAGTTCGGAAATGCCTGCGACTTCCGTCGTGAAACGAACGCAACGCGTGCAGTGAATGCAGCGGTTCATGATCGTCTTGACGAGCGGGCCGATATATTTGTCTTCGACGGCCCGCTTGTTTTCGGTGTAGCGCGACGAATCCACGCCGAACGCCATCGCCTGATCCTGCAAATCGCACTCGCCGCCCTGATCGCAGATCGGGCAATCGAGCG
Organism: Foliimonas ilicis; assembly: GCF_039939195.1. Classification (NCBI taxonomy): domain Bacteria; kingdom Pseudomonadati; phylum Pseudomonadota; class Alphaproteobacteria; order Hyphomicrobiales; family Phyllobacteriaceae; genus Foliimonas; species Foliimonas ilicis. The sequence continues at coordinate 189,870 of NZ_JBDUUH010000004.1, forward strand.
GATGGTTGATCAGCAGGAATTCCATCACGCCTTCGCGGGCCTTCTTGACCATCGGCGTGTTGGTGAAGATTTCCGGCGTCTCGCCATTCGGGCCGGGACGCAGATCGCGAACGCCCATGGCGCAGGATGCGGCAGGCTTGGGCGGTCCGCCCTTCACTTCGACGAGGCACATGCGGCAGTTGCCAGCGATCGACAAACGCTCATGGAAACAGAAGCGCGGCACTTCCGCGCCCGCATCTTCCGCTGCCTGCAGAAGCGTATAGTGATCGGGAACCTCGATCTCTTTGCCGTCGACCTTCAGCTTCGCCATGTCGCTTCAAACCCCTGCGGTTGTGTCCGCACTATCCGAAAGAGCATCGTTCAAATCGCTCTTTCCTCGTAAAATCAATAATTTATCTTCGCTACCAGATTCTTTGCCTGATCGAGCCAGCCATCGCGCACGATGCGGCCCTTGAACGAAAGATGGTCTTCCACCCAGTCGATCTCGTGAGCCTTCCAGCCCGCGATCTGCGAATAGGTCCAGATACCGAGCCCGTTCAGCACCTGCTCTAGCTTCGGTCCAATCCCGTCGATCTGCTTGAGATCGTCGGGAGCCGCCGGCCGCTCGATCGATTTCGGCTTACGCGCTGAAACCTGCTTGGCTTTCTCGACGCGCGGCGAAGGCACCAGCGTCAGATGAGCCGTTTGCCGGGCCACAGCCTGCGCATCGTCGATCACGGCACGCGCCGCATTCTTCGCCTTGGCTGAAGCGGTTTCCGTAGGCTTCTTTTCTTCAGGCTCAGAAGCGTCTTCGAAAGCGTTCGCGAAAAACTTGTTCGAAGCCTCCACTGCACCGGCAGCAGCGCCCATCCAGATGCCGAACGCATGTCCCGCAAAGCCGAAGCCCAGCGCGGAAAACGCGGCCGCCCCTGCCATCGGATGCGCCATGAGATTGGCGGCACCGGCAAGGTCGTTCGGCATTTGAAATGGTGGTTTCGTGGTCATCCGTTCAGTTTTCTGTGCGTCGAACAGACCGGTCATCGGAAATAACAACATTGATATTCCTTCCGTTTCGGTTGCTGCTCTGCGTTCTTTCGTTGGTTATTCTGCCGCCACAAGTGCGGGTTCTACCCGGTGCGCATTGCGCGAAAATTCATCGATGCGACGCTCGATTTCGGGACGGAAATTGCGGATCAGACCCTGGATCGGCCATGCGGCCGCATCGCCCAGCGCGCAAATCGTGTGTCCCTCGATCTGCTTGGTAACGTCCAGCAGCATGTCGATCTCGCGCTTCTGCGCTTCGCCACGCACCAGACGCTCCATGACGCGCCACATCCAGCCCGTGCCTTCGCGGCAAGGCGTACACTGGCCGCAACTTTCATGCTTGAAGAAGTAGGACAGCCGCGCAATCGCCTTCACGATGTCGGTCGACTTGTCCATGACGATCACCGCGGCCGTGCCGAAGGACGATTTGCGCTCGCGCAAGCCGTCGAAATCCATCGGGCAATCGATGATGTCTTCCGCCTTCACGACCGGGCAGGAAGCGCCGCCGGGAATGACTGCAAGCAAATTGTCCCAGCCGCCGCGAATGCCGCCGCCATGCTTTTCGACCAGTTCGCGGAACGTGATGCCCATGGATTCTTCCACGGTGCACGGCGTGTTGACGTGGCCGACCAGCATGAACAGCTTCGTGCCGACATTGTTCGGACGGCCGATGGACGAAAACCACGATGCACCGCGACGCAGAATGGTCGGCGCGACCGCAATGGATTCGACATTGTTGACGGTCGTCGGGCAGCCGTAAAGGCCGACATTCGCAGGGAATGGCGGCTTCAGGCGCGGCTGGCCCTTCTTGCCTTCGAGGCTTTCGAGAAGTGCCGTTTCCTCGCCGCAGATGTAAGCACCCGCGCCGTGGTGAACGTAGATGTCGAAATCGTAGCCGTTCTTGTTGCCCTTGCCGATCAGGCCGGCATCGTAGGCTTCATCGATCGCGCGCTGCAAAGCTTCGCGCTCGCGGATGAATTCGCCGCGCACATAGATGTAGGCAGCGATTGCACCCATCGCGAAACCGGCAATCAGGCAGCCTTCGACCAGCGTGTGCGGGTCATGGCGCAGAATGTCGCGATCCTTGCAGGTGCCCGGCTCGGATTCGTCGGCATTGACGACGAGATAGGACGGACGGCCATCGGATGCCTTGGGCATGAACGACCATTTGAGGCCGGTCGGGAAGCCCGCGCCGCCGCGTCCGCGAAGGCCGGAAGCCTTCATTTCGTTGATGATCCAGTCGCGGCCCTTGCCGATGATGCCGGCTGTGCCATCCCACGCGCCACGCGACATTGCGCCTTTCAGCGACTTGTCAAAGCGGCCGTAGATATTCGTGAAAATGCGGTCTTTGTCCTGAAGCATTTATCGTCCCTCAGACCGGTTTCTTGCCGAAGACACGGATATATTCGTCAACGCCGCCCTTGGCGAGAGCCTTGGCTTGCTTGACCCAATCCTCGCGCTCGATGCGACCATGGAATTTCAGATATCCGTCAACCCATTCGCGCTCGGCCTTTTTCCACGACGCGACCTGCGCATAGGTGAAGATGCCGAGCGAATGCAGAATGCCTTCGATCTTGGGACCGACGCCGGAGATCAGTTTCAGATCGTCCACGGCAGCGGGCTTCTCGATGCCTTTCGGCCTGCTCTTGTCTTCCAGTGAAGGCTTCGCTTCAGCAGCCGGTGCCTTGGCATGGCTGAGTTCTGGCGATTTGAAAGCAGATGCTGGCTGCGCTTTCGGCGTAGCGGATTTGCGCTGCTTGGAGACTGCCTCGACGCTTTCGTCAGCCTTGTTGGCTTCTCCGGTAGCAGTCGCGGGCGCAACGCTTGCACTCTTTTCACCATTGCGGGCGACTTTGCCGGCAGCAGGCGACTTGATGCTTGGATCGGTTTCCGGCGCATCTGTCTTCGGCTTGGCCGCGTTTGACGGCGGAACCTGCTCGGCTTCAGCGGGCGTTGCCTTCTTGGCAGCCTTCGTTTCCTTGTCGCGCGTCGATTTCAGAACGGCCTTCTCATCCAGAAGTGCCGTCGGGCCGCCCTCTGCCGAAGAATAGAAGCGATCGATCTGCGGACCGGGCGTAACAGTGCCGCCCTTGCCTGCTTCGAAAAGATCGATGATTTCGGCAAGGCGCTCCGGCGTCAGATCTTCATAGGTGTCCTTGAAAATCTGGACCATCGGTGCGTTTACGCAGGTACCTGCGCACTCGACCTCTTCCCAGGAAAGCGTACCGGAATCGTTACGATGAAACTGGTCGTGATGGATTTTCGAACGGCAGACATCCATCAGCGCTTCCGAGCCGCGCAGCATGCATGGCGTCGTGCCGCAAACCTGAATGTGGGCGCGCGTGCCGACCGGGTTGAGCTGGAACTGCGTGTAGAAGGTCGCAACTTCCAGCACCCGGATCAGCGGCATGTTGAGCGTCTTGGCCACATGCTCGATGGCAGCCTTGGTGACCCAGCCTTCCTGATCCTGCGCAAGCATGAGCAGCGGGATAACGGCGGACTGCTCACGGCCTTCCGGGTACTTCTTAATCCAGGTCTTCGCCGACGCTGCATTCGCCTCGTCGAAGGCGAAGGTTGCGGGCTGAAATTCTGGTTCTGCAAGACGGCGAACGGACATTTTAACTCGTCACTTTGTTGCTGCAGTCGAGGAATGAGGCGCAGATCATCGATCGACCTCGCCGAACACGATGTCGAGCGAACCCAACACGGCTGAAACGTCGGCCAGCATGTGGCCCCTGCAGAGGAAATCCATCGCCTGCAAATGCGCAAATCCCGGCGCGCGCAGCTTTACGCGGTAGGGCTTGTTGGTGCCGTCTGCCACGAGATAGACGCCGAACTCGCCCTTCGGCGCTTCGACAGCGGCATAAACTTCGCCAGCCGGAACGTGATAGCCCTCGGTGTAGAGCTTGAAATGGTGGATCAGCGCTTCCATCGACCGCTTCATCGCATCGCGCTTGGGCGGAACGACCTTGCCGTCGAGATTGGAAACCGGCCCCTGACGCTCCGTGCCGAGCAGACGATCCACGCACTGACGCATGATCTTTGCTGACTGGCGCATCTCTTCCATGCGAATGAGATAACGGTCGAAGCAATCGCCATTCTTGCCGATTGGAATGTCGAATTCCATTTCGGGATAGCATTCGTAAGGCTGCGACTTGCGCAAATCCCACGCAGCGCCCGAACCGCGCACCATCACGCCCGAAAAGCCCCAGGCCCATGCATCTTCCAGCGAAACCACACCAATATCGGCGTTACGCTGTTTGAAAATGCGGTTTCCGGTCAAAAGATTGTCGAGATCGTCGATGGTCTTCAGGAACGGGTCGATCCACTTGCCGATGTCTTCGACGAGTTCGTCCGGCAGGTCCTGATGAACGCCGCCCGGACGGAAATAGGCAGCATGCATGCGCGAACCGCTGGCGCGTTCATAGAACACCATCAGCTTTTCACGCTCGACAAAGCCCCAAAGCGGAGGCGTCAGCGCGCCGACGTCCATCGCCTGCGTCGTCACATTGAGGATGTGCGACATGATGCGGCCGATTTCGCAGTAGAGCACGCGGATAAGCTGGCCGCGCTTCGGCACTTCGATACCAAGCAGCCGCTCCACGCCAAGCGCGAACGCATGCTCCTGATTCATCGGCGCGCAATAGTCGAGACGATCAAGATAAGGAATAGCCTGAAGGTAGGTCTTGGCCTCCATCAGCTTTTCGGTGCCGCGATGCAAAAGGCCGATATGCGGATCGACGCGATCGACCACCTCGCCGTCCAGCTCCAGCACAAGACGCAAAACGCCGTGCGCCGCCGGATGCTGCGGGCCGAAATTGATATTGAAATTGCGGACGGAGGTTTCAGCCATTGGACACGCCTTCGGCGTTAAGCGAATAGCGAATAGCGAATAGCGAATAGGGAAAAAGCAGCGTTTTTGTCATGATATCTTCTGTTGCAAGCTCCGGACCATCGCACGTAGCATCTTACCGATATCCTCCGCTTTGGTGAGCAAAGGTGACAATTCCGTCTCGTTTGCCAAGCCGACTTGTCCCGATAGGATGAGATGCGTTTCCAATTCTTTCAGAGAACCCTGCGCCACACGAAGAAACTGAATGAACGCACCGGTACTTTCCCGGCCATGACCTTCGGCGATATTTGCCGCTATTGAAGCAGCCGATCGCCTGATCTGCGATGTCATTCCGTAAACTTCGCTGTTTGGAAAAGCCTTAGTTATCGAATAACAGGCCACCGCCAATTCCATGGCGGCCTTCCAGACCAGCAAATCTCTGTACGAATTGATTGCCGTTTTACAACCTCCTTTTTCCCTATTCGCTACTCACTATTCGCTATTCGCTCTATTGTTTCGCCTTTTCATCGCCCGGCAGGACGTAATCGGTCCCTTCCCATGGCGAGAGGAAATCGAAATTGCGGAATTCCTGCTTCAGCTCGACAGGCTCGTAAACGACGCGTTTGGCTTCGTCGTCGTAGCGCACTTCGACGAAACCGGTCAGCGGAAAGTCCTTGCGAAGCGGATGCCCCTCGAAACCGTAATCGGTCAGGATACGACGAAGATCGGGGTGTCCCGAAAACAGAATGCCGTAAAGATCGTAGGCTTCGCGCTCGAACCAGTCCGCGCCGGGATAGACGGCGGTCGCCGAAGGCACCAGCGTTTCCTCGTCTGCATGAACTTTCACACGAATGCGCTGGTTCTGGCGCGGCGAAAGCAGGTGATAAAGCACATCGAAACGCTTTGCGCGCGCCGGATAGTCGGCACCGCAAATATCGATGAATGAAATGAACTGGCACTGCACATCGTTGCGCAGGAAGTTCAGCACATCGATAATGTCGCCCGGCTCGACGGTTACGGTCAATTCGCCATAAGCGATGACTGCTTCGCCGATCTTGGAACCGAGCTTTTCGGAAATATAGGCCGAAAGATCGTTGAGAGCTTCACTCATTCAGATCACCGCTCAATCGTGCCGGTGCGACGGATCTTCTTCTGAAGAAGAAGCAGTCCGTAAAGCAGCGCTTCAGCCGAAGGCGGACAACCCGGAACATAGATATCGACCGGCACGACGCGGTCGCATCCACGCACCACCGAATAGGAATAGTGATAGTAGCCGCCGCCATTGGCGCACGACCCCATCGAGATGACGTAACGCGGTTCCGGCATCTGGTCGTAGACCTTGCGGAGCGCGGGAGCCATCTTGTTGGTCAGCGTGCCTGCGACGATCATGACGTCCGACTGACGCGGTGAGGCGCGTGGCGCGATGCCGAAACGCTCGCTGTCGTAACGCGGCATGGACGTGTGGATCATCTCGACTGCGCAGCACGCGAGACCGAAGGTCATGAACATCAGCGAACCGCCGCGCGCCCAATTGATCAGCGCATCCGTCGAGGTGACGAGGAAGCCCTTGTCCGCGAGTTCATTGTTGATCTCGGTGAAGAACGGATCATCCGCGCCGACCGGCTTGCCGGTGTTCGGATCGATTATGCCCCTGGGGCGCGGCGCGACGAGCGTACCGGTTGAATCGCTCAATCCCATTCCAGCGCTCCTTTCTTCCATTCGTAGATGAAGCCGATGGTGAGCACACCGAGAAATACCATCATGGACCAGAAGCCCAGCATTCCAATTTCGCGGAAGGCGACAGCCCACGGAAACAGGAAGGCCACTTCCAGATCGAAGATGATGAAGAGAATCGACACGAGATAGAATCGCACGTCGAACTTCATGCGCGCATCGTCGAACGAGTTGAACCCGCACTCATACGCCGAAAGCTTCTCGGGATCCGGATTCCGGTAGGCGACAAGGTAGGGCGCTGCGATAAGCGCAAGACCGACTGCGAGCGCCACACCGATGAAGATCACGATGGGCAGATATGAACTTAAGAGCTCGTTCATGCTCCGACTTTCCAATTAATGGCGATCACGCGTCTGAACTTATATAGCACCCGCGAGGGTAAGCGTGCCGCGACAGTTTGGCTCGGCCGTAAGGTCGGTCAGAACCATGCTGCAATGCGGCGAGGGTTAGCGCAGCAGGAAGGGCGAAGCAAGTCTAACATTGGCGAAAATCAGGATGCTTCCCGTCACATTTTCAAAATCATGGCAGTTTGCTGAATATTTGATTTCCTTCACTTTTTACTCCACTTTTAATCCTGCCATAACGCTGGGGGTAGTTCACGGGTAGAACTCCTTGCGCACGAGATGTTTACTTGCTCTGAAGTCACAGGAACCGTTTTGAAGATGCGCCCATGAAAGAGAAACTATCGCTTGCCGCAGCAAGGCGCATCGCACTCGCCGCGCAAGGCTTTGCCGAGGCGAGGCCCGCCGGCGAAATAAGCCGGCGCCATCTGAACAAGGTGCTTTCGCGCATCGGCCTGCTGCAGATTGATTCCGTCAGCGTCGTCGTGCGCGCTCATTATATGCCGCTCTTCTCGCGACTCGGGAACTACCCGCGCGAAGTGCTCGACAATGCGGCTGGTCCGAAAAAGCGCATCCTTTTCGAATATTGGGCACATGAGGCCTCGTTTCTGCCGATCGAGACATACCCTCTTATGCGCTGGCGCATGGAGCGCGCGCAAAGCGGCGAAATGTATTCCGGCCTCGCGAAATTCAGGCGCGAGCGCGCCGACTATATCGAGGAGATATTTCAGGAAGTCTCAAACCGCGGCCCAACTGCCGCATCCGAAATGGAAGGCCCCAAGGGTCCGGGCGGCTGGTGGGGCTGGAGCGATGCCAAGCAGGCATTCGAATGGCTGTTTTGGGCAGGCAGGCTGACGGCCGCATCGCGGCGCGGGTTTGAACGGCTTTATGACCTGCCTGAACGCGTGCTGCCCGCGGAGCTCGTCTCCGCGCCGCCGCCCTCGCCCGCCGATGCGCATCGCGAATTGCTGCGCATTTCGGCACGAGCGCTGGGCGTCGCGACGATCAACGATTTGCGCGACTATTTCCGCCTCTCGCCCGCCGACGTGAAGGACCGCATCGGCGAACTGGTAGAGGAAGGCACGCTCCTGCCCGTGCGCGTCGAAGGCTGGCAGCATCAGGCCTATCTTCACACCGCAGCGCGTATGCCGCGGAAAGTGCAGGCGCGCGCTTTGCTCGCGCCCTTCGATCCACTGATATGGGAGCGCGCGCGCACCGAACGCCTGTTCAATTTCCGCTACCGGATCGAAATCTACACGCCCGCCCACAAGCGCCAATATGGCTACTACGTCTTCCCGTTCCTGCTTGGCGAAAGACTGGTTGCCCGCCTCGACCTGAAAGCCGACCGCGCCGCAAGCGTCTTGCGCGTTCTTGCTTCGCACGCCGAACCCGGCGCATCGCCCGAAACCGCATCGGAACTCTTGGACGAGCTGCGCCTCATGCAGGAATGGCTGGGGCTCGAGCGCCTTGAAATCTACGAAAAAGGCGATCTCGCACCAGCGCTCCTCAGATCGCTATAGCAGCGGGGCTGTTCTACCATTACGGCCAAAGAACCTGCTTTTTCCAGTTTTCACCGGTCTCAGAACGCACATACCGCAATCGCTTATGAACGCGGTCCGTCGCGCCTTGCCAAAACTCGACCACGGAAGGCGCAACCGCATAGACCTTCCACGCAGGCGCAATATGTTCCGGGTTGGCTTCCAGAAACTCTTTCGCCTCGCCTATACGGCGCTTGAATTCATCCGGCGTGTCCAGAATTTGGCTCTGCTTCGAGGCCAGTGCGCTGATTTTCGATCCGATCGGACGACCGAGAAAGTCTTCAGCGCATTCTTCGCTCGGAAGCTCGATCGCCTCTCCGCGCAGACGAATCTGCCGTCCCAATTGCGGCCAGTAGAATGTCAGCGCGACGTGACGGGCTTCTGCAATCTGCTGCCCCTTGGGGCTGTCGGCCTTTATGGCGAAGTGCCAGCCGCGCTTATCGACATTCTTTAGAATGAGAACGCGTGCATCGGGCCAGCCCTGCTCGTCGACGGTCGAAAGCGTCATGGCGTGAGGTTCTTTTATGCCCTCTGCAATCGCCTCCTCCAGCCATAGTCGAAAGGCCGCGCGCGGCGTATCGGGCAAATCGCCCATATCCACATCGCGAAATGGACCTTTCAGCGAAGGCAGGCTGCGTAGCTGGTCTTTCATTGAATTATCTGCGTTCGTCACTGCTTTGCTGCTCATTGTCTTTCGATGATCATTACCCGACCGGGATCGAAGCAGGAATAGACCTTTGCATCGCTGGAAATCAATGACACAGATGCGGCAATCTTCCCGTGTCATGCGCCGCGCGGGCTTAGCGGCGCGTTGACACGATACCGGCGCAAAGCCTAGATTGCGCGACGTGACGGTCTCCTTTCTTCATGGAAAGGAGCTAAGAGGGAATTCGGTGTGAGATTTTCAGTCTCGAAGCCGAAGCTGTCCCCGCAACTGTAAGCGAAAAGCCTTAGCCGAAGGCCACTGGGTTTTCCCCGGGAAGGCGGCAAAGGTGACGACTCGCGAGCCAGGAGACCTGCCGTCTAGAACATAATCCGACTGCCCGGCGGGTGTCCCGGGAAAGGAGTACTGCTTGGACTTTGACGGTAAATTTCCCGAACCGGACGCCGGCGCCGCGAGCGATGTCACAATCGTCGTGTGTTCGTCGTGTCGCGATGAAAACGGTTCCGACGGCCCGCCCCGCGCCGGCGTTGTTCTCGCTGATGACACGCGCCGCGCCGCAGCAAATACGAACATCAAGGTGCGCGAGGTCGAATGCCTCGGCAATTGCAAGCGCCGGCTCAGCGCCGCCGTTCTGCGCGATGGCGCGTGGAGCTATGTCTTCGGCGGCCTTACAATTGAAAGCGGCGACGATCTCGTCGAGGGCGCAAAGCTTTTCGCAAGCTCGCTCGATCTTCTCATTCCGTGGCGTGGTCGCCCTGATTCTCTGAAGCGCGGGCTCATCGCGCGCATTCCTCCGATCGATATTCTGAAGGACAATTCATGACCTCTACCGTTTCTCGCGTTCCCTGCACCGTCGTCACCGGCTTTCTGGGTGCAGGCAAAACCACGCTCATTCGCAATCTGCTCGAAAACTCGAAAGGCCGCCGCCTCGCGATCATCGTCAACGAATTCGGCGATGTCGGCATCGATGGCGACATTCTGAAAAGCTGCGGCGTCGAGGATTGCCCGGAAGAAAACATCGTCGAACTGGCCAATGGCTGCATCTGCTGCACTGTGGCCGACGATTTTGCACCCGCCCTCGACCAGATTCTCTCGCTGGAACCGAAAGTCGATCACATCCTGATCGAGACATCGGGCCTTGCCCTGCCGAAGCCGCTGATTCAGGCATTCCAGTGGCCCGCCATCAAAAGCCGCGTGACGGTGGACGGCGTCATTGCCGTTGTCGATGGTCCGGCACTCGCCGAAGGCAAGGTCGCGTCCGACATGGATGCGCTCGCCGCCCAGCGCGCCGAAGATGAAACGCTGGACCATGATGATCCCGTCGAAGAAGTCTTCGAGGACCAGGTGGCCTGCGCCGACCTCATCATCCTGTCGAAGCGCGACCTGATGGACGATGCGGGTGTCGCCCGCGCCAATGCGGTGATCGATCAGCACATCAAGCGCGCGGTCAAGATCGTGCAATCGTCCAACGGCAAGGTCGATCCATCGGTGCTGCTCGGCCTCGGTCTTGCCGTGGAAGACGACATCGAAAACCGCAAGACGCATCACGATGGCGCGTTCGACCACGAGCATGACGATTTCGACACCTTCGTCATCGAAATCCCGTCGATCTCGAACCCCGACGAGCTTGCTGTCCGCGTTGCCAAGGCCGCCGAAGAAGAAAACGTGCTGCGCGTGAAAGGCTTCGTCGATGTCGGCGGCAAGCCTATGCGCCTGCTCGTTCAGGCGGTCGGCCCGCGCGTGAACCATTATTATGACCGCGCATGGAACGCCAATGACGAGCGCCGCTCGCGGCTCGTGGTTATCGGCCTGAAAGGACTGAACCGGGAAGCAATCGAGCGTATACTCGCGGCCTAACGGCACCTGACAGATAGAAGATGCATTCGCATGCATATATTGACGACCACATCCACCTCGCTCGACGATCTGGTCGAGCCGGTAGATCTGCGGCAGCAGCCAGCGGATATTGTGGCTTTGTCTTTTACCGACAGCGATCTGGCGGGCATCGCCGCCGCATGGAAAACCGGCGGCGATAATCAGCCCTCGATGCGGCTGGCACGGCTGCGCGATCTGCGCCATCCCATGTCCGTCGATCTTTGGGTGGACAGTGTCGCCGCCCACGCCAAAGTCATTCTGGTGCGCATTCTGGGCGGTTATGATTGGTGGCGCTACGGCTGCGACCAGCTAACCGCGACCGCGCGCGCCAAGGGTATAAAGCTGGCGCTTTTGCCCGGCGAATGCCGGGAGGAAGACCTTCGACTGATCGAGGGTTCAACCTTGCCCCGAACCGAACTCGACGGCCTGCTTTCCTATTTCCGCGAAGGCGGCCCGGCCAATATGCGCGGCCTCGTCCAAAGCCTCACGGCGCTCGCACGCGGCGAGACATCGACGCCCGAAACGATTGCCGTTCCAAAGGCAGGCTTCTACGAACCGGGCGTTGGCCCGGTCGAGTTGCCGAACCTCACGCCCGGCCAGCCGGTCGTCCCCCTCCTCTTCTATAGATCGATGCTGCTGGCGGCAGACGTAGCGCCCATCGATGCGCTTTGCGAAGCCTTGCGCAGCAAAGGCATGTCGCCTGCCCCGATCTTCGTTTCCAGCCTCAAGGAACCGGCCTCGATAAAGTTCGTCGAAAATGCCTTGGCCGATTTGTCACCCCTGGCAATCATCACCGCAACGGCATTCGCGACGGGTGCTGAACCCGGCGTAGAGACGATTTTCGACCGTGCCGGCGTGCCGGTTTTCCAAGTAATCGTCGCAACGACCCGCCGCGAAGGCTGGCAGGAAAGCCCGCGCGGTCTGGCCCCTGCCGATCTCGCAATGCATGTCGTCATGCCTGAGCTTGACGGACGCATCCTCGCAGGCGCGATTTCCTTCAAGGCTGAAACGGAAGCCGACGCCGAACTCGGCTTCCGCGCCTTCGCCAACCGGCCCGAACCCGATCGTGTCACTCAGGTCGCAAATCGCATCGCCGCCTTCCTGCGCCTGCGCAACACAAGGCGCGACGAGCGCCGCGTAACGATCCTCATTCCCGATTATCCCAGCGCACCCGGACGCACCGGTTATGCCGTCGGTCTCGACGTGCCAAACAGCGTGCTTGCCATGCTGCATGACCTGAAGAACGAGGGCTATGCAGTTGAAGGGATTCCTGAATCTCCGCGCGCGCTGCTTGATTTGCTGGAGATTGGCACGAAAGGCATGACGCTGGAGGCCTACAATTCCCTCAGCTCGACCTTGCCCGCGGAGGCCCGCGCGAGCGTGGAGGCTGCTTGGGGGAAAATAAATTCCAAGCCCGGCGCAGACCCCCACTCCGCCTCGCTGCGCGAGGCACCTCTCCCCCATAATGGGGAGAGGAAAAATGGCATCCAGCCAGACGCCCTTCCTCTCCCTCACGAAGTGGGGGAGAGGTGCCTCGCGCAGCGAGGCGGAGTGGGGGAATCTTTCCACTTCCGCGCCGCGCATTTCGGCAATATCACCGTAGCACTCGCCCCCGACCGCGGACGTTCCGCAGATCGACGCGGTGACTACCACGACCCAACCTTACCACCCCGGCATGAACTCATGGCCTTCGGCCTCTGGCTCCGCCACACCCTCGCCTCCCACGCGCTGATCCATGTTGGCGCGCATGGCACGCTCGAATGGCTGCCCGGCAAGACGGTCGCGCTCTCGCAATCCTGTTTTCCCGAAATCGTCACCGGCTCCCTGCCCGTCATCTATCCGTTCATCGTCAGCAATCCCGGCGAAGCGGCGCAGGCCAAGCGCCGGATTGCGGCCGTCACGCTCGGCCACCTGCCGCCGCCTCTCACCGAAGCCGGTCTCGACGAACACCAGCAGAAACTCGAACGTCTGGTCGACGAATACGCGCAGGCGGACGGCCTCGACCGCCGCCGCCGCGACCGCCTCGCCAAGCTGATTGTCGAAACCGCCGCGCAAACCGGACTGGCCTCACAGGCGGGCGTCGCGCAATCCGACGCGCCCGACGAAGCGCTTCGCCGCATTGATGCGTGGCTTTGCGATCTGAAAGACTTTGCGATCAAGGACGGCCTCCACATCTATGGCCGCAACGCACCGGACGAAAACGACGAAGGCCGCATCTCAAGTGCCGCGACCGAGCGTTCCGGCCTGATCCGCGCCCTCGACGGCCATCACATTCCGGCTGGGCCTTCCGGCGCACCGGCGCGCGGACGCCGCGACGTGCTGCCGACCGGCCGCAACCTCTTCACCGCCGATCCGCGCACAATGCCGACGCCTACCGCCTTCGATCTGGGCCGCCTGGCTGCTGACGAAATCGTTCGGCACTATATGCAGGCGCATGGCGACTGGCCGCGCTCGCTGGTCATCGATCTGTGGGGCAGCGCCAGCCTTCGCACCGGCGGCGAGGAAATCGCGCAAGGCCTCGCCTTGATGGGTTGCCGCCCGCAATGGGACGCTTCGACCGGACGCGTGACCGGCATTGAAGTCCTGCCGCCCGCAACGCTCGGTCGCCCGCGCGTCGATGTGACGTGGCGCATTTCCGGCCTGTTCCGCGATATGTTCCCAACGCAGATTGCGCTGATCGACGCTGCGGCTTCCGCCGTCGCAACGCGCGACGAGGACGAGAGCGAAAATCCACTCGCCGCCGCGCAGCGCGCATCCGGCAAAGTGCCGTCGCGCATCTTCGGCTCCTCGCCCGGCACTTACGGCGCGGGGCTGGAGGATTTGCTTTCGAGCGGCAATTGGGAAAGCCGCGAAGAACTCGGCCGCGCCTATCTCGACGCGACTTCGCACGCCTATGGCGGAGCGGAAGGCGAAGGTGCCGCCCAGCCCGGTGCATTCGCGGCACGACTGGCCGACGCCGATCTGCTCGTCCACACCGGCGACGATCCCGGCCGCGACATTCTCGAAGGCTCCGCAGACGTCGCTTTCATCGGCGGGTTTTCAGCCGCAATCGCCGCCTTGGGCAAGAATGCCGACGTAATCGTGCTCGATACGACCGACCCCGCAAAACCGCAGCCGCGCTCGGTTGCTGAAGCGGTCGGACGCGTCGTGCGCGCCCGCGCCGTCAATGCGCGGTTCATCGAAGGGCAGATGCGGCATGGCCCGCGCGGTGCCTCGGAATTTGCCGAAACCGTAGACCGGCTGATCGGCTTTGCCGAAACCACAAACGCCATTCCCGGCGCACTGATCGATGCGGTGCACGCCGCCTATCTCGGCAATGAGCGCGTGCGAGACTTCATCCTGCGCGAAAACCCCGCCGCCGCAAAAGTCATCGCAGAGCGTTTCGCGGCCGCGCGCCGTCGCGGGCTTTGGCACCCGTTGCGCAATTCCATCGATGACGATCTGGCTGCCCTGATTGCAGAAGCCGTCGCGCTGGGAGCAGCCGCGTGACCGTATTTTCAAGGCGCGGCGCATGTCCCGCACTTTCTGCGCCGATGCAGACCGGCGACGGGCTTCTCGTCCGGCTTAATCCAATCACGCAAGGATTGCCGCCCAAGACTCTGATAGGACTCTGCAAATCCGCCCTGCGACACGGCAATGGCATCATCGAGGTAACGGCGCGCGGCAGCGTTCAAATTCGCGGACTGACCGAGACAAGCGCACCGCTTCTGGCGGAAGAAGTGGATGCATTGGGGATTTCCGTGCGCACAGGCGTTCCCGTCGAAACCGGACCGCTGGCCGGTCTCGATCCATCCGAAACCGCAGACCCGACGCCACTTGCGGAAAGCATCCGCGCCGCCATTACAGAGCGCGACCTTTCCGAACGTCTTGGCCCGAAAGTATCGGTCGTGGTCGATGGCGGTGGTCAGTTCGGCATGGACAGTGTGCAGGCCGACATTCGACTGACTGCGGATGGCGATATATGGCAGCTTTCCATCGCAGGCGATGCAGGTACGGCGACTTTCCTTCGAAGCGTATCGACCGAAGACGCCCCGACAGCAGCCATCTCGATCCTCGAAAGCATCGCCGAGCGCGGTCGCGACGCGCGAGCACGCGATCTAATTTCTCAGAACGTTTTGGGCATACTCACAAACGGCCCCTCATCCCCCTGCCGGGACCTTCTCCCCGCCTGCGGGGAGAAGAATGAAGCTCAAGCGTCGCGGACAACCTCCTTCTCCCCGCCTGCGGGGAGAAGGTCCCGGCAGGGGGATGAGGGGCAAATTGCAAAGCTAGGCATCGTCGATCTGGGCACCCAAGCCCACGCCCTATCCATCGCCCTGCCCTATGGCAGCGTGACTGCCGAAACGCTCATCGCAATCTGCGACGCAGCGGCGAAACACGGCGCATCCGAAATCCGGCCCGCCTTGCAACGTCGCCTCCTCATCCTCGGCCTCTCCACCAACACCTGCGCCACCCTCCAAACCGAATCGGCAACGCTCGGCTTCATCACCGACGCTTCCGACCCCCGCCGCAGCATCGCCGCGTGCCCCGGCGCACCGGCCTGCGCATCGGGCCAAATCGAAACACGCGAAATCGCCGAACGCATAGCCGAACAATCCGGCGATGTGCTCGATCCCTCCGTCACGCTCCACATTTCCGGCTGCGCCAAGGGCTGCGCGCACCCCGCTTCATCTGCGCTTACCATCGTCGGCGGCGAAAACGGGGCCGGTTTTGTCGTCTGCGGAACGGCAAAAGGGCTTCCCGCATCCTATACGCCGCGATATGAACCCGCCGACGGATTTGGTCGCGTGGCGAAACTGATCCGCATGCAGCGCAGCGCAGGGGAAACCACGGTCGCGACGCTCGCAAAAATCGGTGCCGCCCGCCTCGCCGCTGCCTTCAGACAAGGATGACGATGTCCGCTTACGACTATATTCACGACGGAAATGCGATCTACGAAAAATCCTTCGCCATCATTCGCGCCGAGGCCGACCTTTCCCGCTTTTCCGAGGCCGAATCCGATGTTGCGATCCGCATGATCCATGCCTGCGGCGTGGTCGAGGCCGCACAGTATTTCGTGTTTTCGGAAGGCTTCGTGTCGGCGGCTAGAACGGCCCTGCAAAACGGCGCGCCGATTTTCTGCGACGCAGAAATGGTGTCGCGCGGCGTCACCCATGCGCGTCTGCCTGCCAATAATGAGGTGATTTGCACGTTGCGCGACCCGAAAACGCCGGAAATCGCCAGGGAAATCGGCAATACCCGCTCTGCCGCCGCGATGCATTTGTGGGGTGAGCGCATGGGCGGCGCGGTCGTCGCCATCGGCAATGCACCGACTGCTTTGTTCTACCTTCTGGAAATGCTACGCGACGGCGCGCCGAAACCTGCCGCCATCATCGGCATGCCGGTAGGCTTCGTCGGCGCGGCGGAATCGAAGGACGCACTGGCTGAAAACAGTTTCGGCGTTCCCTTCGCCATCGTGCGCGGTCGCATGGGCGGCAGCGCCATGACCGCCGCAGCGGTCAATTCACTTGCGAGGCCGGGTCTTTGAACGCTGTGCCAACAGGCCGTTTGATCGGCGTCGGAACAGGCCCCGGCGACCCGGAGCTTTTGACGCTGAAAGCCGTTCGCGCGCTGGGCGAAGCCGATGTGATCGCGCATTTTGCAAAACGCGGCAACAATGGGAATGCCCGCGCAATCATCGGCGCGCATCTGAAGCCCGGCATAATCGAATTGCCCCTGCTTTATCCAGTCACCACCGAAATCGATAAAAACCACGACGATTACCGCACGGCGATCAACGGTTTTTATGAAGAATCCGCGCAGGCCGTGGCAGAGCATCTGACTGCCGGTCGCACGGTCGCTGTGTTGAGCGAAGGCGATCCGCTGTTTTACGGCTCCTACATGCATTTGCATGTCAGGCTTTCAGGACGTTTCCCGACCGAAGTTATCCCCGGTGTCACGGCCATGTCCGGCTGCTGGTCGCAGACCGGCCTGCCCATTGTACAAGGCGACGATGTGCTGAGCGTCCTTCCCGGCACGATGGCCGAGTTCGAACTGACGCGCCGCCTGTCCGACACGGATGCGGCAGTCATCATGAAGGTCGGCCGCAACCTGCCGAAAATCCGGCGCGCACTGGAGGCTGCTGGAAAGCTGGGACAGGCGATCTATGTCGAGCGCGGTACGATGGCGAATACCGTCTCCACGCCGCTTGCCGACAAGGCCGACGACACAGCGCCTTACTTTTCCATCGTGCTTGTGCCCGGCTGGGCAGGTAAGCCGGAGAGCTTGACATGAGCGGCACCTTAACCGTCATCGGTCTGGGGCCGGGAAATATAGACCAGATCACGCCGCAAGCCGCAAAAGCTGCTCAGGAGGCCGAGTTTTTCTTCGGATACGGACCCTACCTCGACCGCCTGTCGCTGCGCCCGGACCAGACGCGTCTTGCCTCCGACAATCGCGAAGAACTCGCCCGCGCCAATGCCGCGCTCGAAAAAGCAGCGGGCGGCGCTAAAGTCGCAGTCATTTCCGGCGGCGATCCCGGTGTCTTTGCAATGGCTGCCGCAATCTGTGAGGCAATCGAGGCAGGCCCGGCAGAATGGCGCGACATCGATCTGCAAATCATCCCCGGCGTGACCGCGATGCTGGCCGTGGCAGCCCGCATCGGCGCACCACTCGGACATGATTTCTGCGCGATTTCGCTTTCCGACAATCTGAAGCCTTGGGAAATCATCGAAAACCGGCTCGAAGCCGCTGCGCGCGCCGGGTTCGTCATCGCGCTCTACAATCCGATCAGCAAGGCGCGTCCGTGGCAACTTGGCAAGGCGTTCGAGATTTTGCGCCAGACGCTGCCTGCAACGACGCCAGTCATTTTCGGCCGTGCCGCAGGCCGCCCGGACGAGCGCATCGCCGTCGCGCCTCTTGGCGAAGCGGATGCCGCCAACGCCGATATGGCAACCTGCGTCATCATCGGCTCGCCGGAAACCCGCATCATCGAGCGCGGCGAGCGCCCAAGCCTCGTTTACACGCCGCGCTTTTTGGCAGGCCCGAACGCATGATCGATGAGCGCCATCACCTCGGCGACGTTTTTGCCGGACGGCGTTTCGGGCAAATCCGGTCTACGAAACAAAATCACACTTATGCCAAGCAGACGCGCGGCAGCAATCTTGCCGTAGGTGGCGCTCCCGCCGCTGTTTTTGGCGACGATGGCATCGATGCCGCGACCTTTCAGAAGCGTCAGTTCAACCGCCTCTTGAAAAGGCCCGCGGTCGAGAATGTATTCGGCGTTCGGCACGTTGAGCGGCGGCTCGATCGGGTCGACGCTGCGAATGACATAGGAATGCTGCGGCGCTTGCGAGAATTGCGCGACTTCCTGCCGTCCGAGCGCCAAAAATGCATGGCGCGGCGCATCGCCCAGCGCCTCTATCGCACCCGATGCGTCGTCAACGAGCGTCCAGCGGTCGCCTTGAACCTGCTCCCAGGCAGGTCGGCGCAGCGCAATGATCGGCACATCGCTGATGCGCGAAGCCTCCGCTGCATTGCGCGAAATCTGCGCGGCATAAGGGTGCGTCGCGTCAATCAGCAGGTCGATTTTTTCGGTTTGGAGGTAGGTCGCGAGCCCGTCAGCCCCGCCAAAACCGCCGCTTCGAACCGGAACAGGGTGATCGACCGGTTTTTCGGTGCGTCCGGCGAGCGAGAGCGTCACGTCGAATTCTGCGCGTTCGGAAAGCTTGCCCGCAAGCAAACGCGCTTCGATCGTGCCGCCCAGAATGAGAATGCGGTGGGTCATCATGCCTGCTGAAAAACGGAGCGCCGGTGATCGCTGGCTGACAATCGTTGGCATTGGAGAAGACGGTTTAGCCGGTCTTGGCGACGCGGCCAAGCAGGCGATTGGCGAGGCCGAGATCGTCTTCGGCGGCAAGCGCCACCTTGAACTCGCGGCAGACGCGATTTCCGGCGAAGCGCGGGCATGGCCAAGCCCGTTCGACGCGGCGATGCGCGACGTGCTGGCACTTCGCGGCAGACGGATTTGCGTGCTCGCCTCAGGCGATCCGTTTTTCCACGGCGTAGGCGTAACACTGTCCCGGCATGTTCCTGCATCCGAAATGCACGTCTTTCCCTCGCCCTCCTCCATGTCGCTTGCCGCGGCACGGCTTGGATGGGCGCTACAGGATGTCGAGCAAATCTCGCTGCATGGACGGCCCATCGATCTTATCCGGCCACTTCTTCACACAAAGACGCGCATTCTCGCGCTCACGTCGGATGCGGACGGTCCCGCAGCAATTGCAGCGCTTCTTGCTGAAAACGGCTTCGGCCAGTCGCGCCTCTCGGTTATGGAAGCCTTGGGCGGTGAAAACGAGAACATCCGAAGCGCCA
The DNA here is from genome assembly GCF_039939195.1 of Foliimonas ilicis. Classification (NCBI taxonomy): domain Bacteria; kingdom Pseudomonadati; phylum Pseudomonadota; class Alphaproteobacteria; order Hyphomicrobiales; family Phyllobacteriaceae; genus Foliimonas; species Foliimonas ilicis. The sequence goes on from NZ_JBDUUH010000004.1 coordinate 209,229, forward strand.
CCGCCTTCAGCTTCGATCTGAAAAACATCAATCCGCTCAATATCTTGGCGATCGAAGTGGAATCAGAATCGCAAGCGCGAATCCTGCCGCTGACATCCGGCCTGCCCGACGATCTTTTCGAGAATGACGGTCAGCTCACCAAGCGTGAAACCCGCGCCGTCACGCTTTCATCGCTGGCTCCGAGGCGCGGCGAACTTCTATGGGATATCGGCGCTGGCGCAGGCTCGATCTGTATCGAATGGATGCTCGCCCACCCCTCCATGCGCGCAATCGCAATTGAATCCGTACCAGATCGCGCGGCGCGCATCAGGCGCAACGCCGGCACCTGCGGCGTCCCTAGCCTCACCCTCGTCGAAGGAACAGCCCCTCAAGCGCTCGCTGGACTTGAACAACCCGACGCGATTTTCATCGGCGGCGGCGGCAGCGAAGCAGGCGTTCTGGATGCCGCAATCGATGTGCTCGGCTCAGGCGGCAGGCTCGTTGCAAACGCGGTCACGCTGGAAATGGAACAATTGCTTCTCGCGCAACATGCGGCGCGCGGCGGCGAACTTCTGCGCCTCTCAGTTTCCCGCACAGTTCCGGTCGGCGCGATGCATGGCTGGCGTCCCGCAATGCCGGTAACGCAATGGGTTTGGGTGAAGCCATGATCGTTGCAGGAATCGGTTGCCGCAAAGGCGCGACTGAACACGAAGTTCTGGCTGCAACTCACGCGGCTCTATCCACCCACTGCCTCGCCAGCACGCGACTTTCAGCACTCGCGACCATTCAGTTGAAAGCGCAGGAAACGGGCATCATCGCTGCCGCCAGGACACTCGCAAAACCGCTGCTGATCGCCAATGACGACGCGATTGCTGCCGTAGACGCCAAACTCCTCACCCGATCCGAGGCGTCCCTAAGCGCTGCTGGAACGCCATCAGTGTCCGAGGCATCGGCGCTTGCCATTGCAGGCAAAAATTCGCGTTTGCTTGGGCCTCGCCATGTCGAGGGCGACGTCACCTGCGCCATCGCTGTCAGCGGAGACGAGCCATGACCGTCCATTTCATCGGCGCCGGACCGGGCGCTGCCGACCTCATCACCGTGCGCGGCTCAAAATTGCTCGCCGCCTGCCCGGTCTGCCTCTATGCCGGCTCCATCGTGTCGCCCGAACTGCTGGATTACTGCCCGCCGAACGCGAAGCTGATCGATACTGCGCCGATGTCGCTGGACGAGATCGAGCGCGAATATGTGGCAGCGCATCAGGCCGGACAGGACGTCGCGCGGCTTCATTCCGGCGATCTTTCCGTCTGGAGCGCGGTTGCCGAGCAGATGCGCCGTCTGGAACGCAACGGCATTCCCTACACGCTGACGCCCGGCGTGCCATCCTTCGCCGCAGCAGCAGCAGCCCTTGGCCGCGAACTGACCATTCCCGAAGTCGCGCAAAGCCTTGTGCTGACGCGCATTTCGGGACGTGCTTCGCCCATGCCGCAAGCCGAGACGCTCAAAGCCTTCGGCGCGACCGGCGCGACGCTGGCGATCCATCTGGCGATCCACGCAATCGACCGCGTTGTCGCGGAACTCACGCCGCTTTACGGCGCGGACTGCCCCGTCGCCATCGTCTTTCGCGCTTCCTGGCCGGAAGAGCGCATCCTGCGCGGTACGCTCTCGAACATCGAGGCGATGCTTGCAGAAAACCCGATAGAGCGCACCGCGATCATTTTCGTCGGAAAGTCGCTGGCCGCCGAAGGATTTCGCGAAAGCTCGCTCTACGATGCCTATTATCAGCGCCGCTTCAGGGGGCGTGAGGGTCCATGAGCGGATGCGAAGGGCGCTTGCCCCATCAACTGGCCTTCACGGTCGAATATCAGGATTTCAAGTTCGATCTCCGGCGCGTTGAATGCGCCCGCCGCCGTTTGCCAGGCGCTTGCCGCTATCGCGTTTCCAATGTCCACGCCCTCCGCGACCGCAAGCTGAAACGCCTCGGCCACCATATTCGCAGAGCGTATCCGACCGACAAGATCGGCGCTGGCCCCGGCAGTCTCCGCGACATTTGCCAGAGCATCGAGATCCGCCGCGCCGCGCTTGGAATGAACGTCGAGCATGCCTTGGGCGAGCTTGGTCATCTTGGCGACGCCACCGGCAATCGTCACGCGCTGCACCGGATGCGCACGAATATATTTGACCATCCCGCCGACGAAATCGCCCATATCGATCAACTGCACCTCATGCAGATCGTGGAACTTCTGGACCGCCATTTCGGATGCGTTGCCCGTAGAGCCAGCGACATGGCTGAACCCCATAGCGCGCGCCACATCGATGCCGCGATGGATCGAGTGAATCCAGGCCGAGCAGGAATAGGGAATGACGATACCCGTCGTTCCCAGAATGGAAATGCCGCCAAGAATGCCCAATCGCGGGTTGAGCGTGCGTTGCGCCATTTCCTGCCCGCCCTCGACGGAAATTTCGACTTCGAAATCCACTGCATCTCCGGCGATCTCGCCAATCGCCTGAGCGATCATCTTGCGCGGCACGGGGTTGATCGCAGGCTCGCCGGGCGGGATCGGCAGACCGGGCCGCGTTACCAGCCCGACACCCTCACCGCGCTTGAAGATAATGCCGCTTCCGGCAGCACCCATTCGCACCGTGCTTGTGACCAGCGCGCCATGCGTGACATCCGGGTCGTCACCGGCATCCTTGATGATGCCGACCTGCGCTTCGCCATCGCGCAGTTCCCAATTGGCGAGCGCGAAAGCCGTAACATTGCCGCCGGGCAGCGTAATCTCGACCGGATCGGGGAAAACACCCGTCGCAAGTGCGGCGCACGCGGCCTTGGTGGCAGCGGTCGCGCATGCGCCGGTCGTCCATCCGCGCCTCAGTGGGCTTTCTTCTTCGCTCATGATCCGTTCTATAGGCTTGCGCGAGCCCTACGTCATCGGCGAAAGCGGCATTCATGAGTCTCGAAAAAGCAATCGCCCGCCTGAAATACACGCCGAAGAAACTCGAGCCCGGCCATGTGTGGCTTGCCGGTGCCGGTCCGGGCGATCCGGGACTGCTGACGCTCGATGTGCTTTCGGCGCTTTCCCAAGCCGACGCGCTGGTGCATGACGCGCTGGTGTCGCCCGAAATAGTCGACATCGCGAGCCAGGCCGAAAAATTCTTCGTCGGCAAGCGCGGCGGGCGGCTGTCGATCCCGCAGGGCGACATCAACGCTTTGCTGGTAAAGCTGGCCCGCGAGGGTCGCAAGGTCGTGCGGCTGAAGGGCGGGCACCCTTTCGTTTTCGGACGCGGCGCGGAGGAAGCGCTGGTGCTGACCCGCGAAAACATTCCCTGGCGCGTGCTTTCCGGCATCACTTCGGCGCTCGGCGGCCTTGCCTCGGCGGGCATTCCGGCCACTGTGCGCGGCGTCAACGGCGCGATCATCCTTGCCACCGGCTTTGCCGCCGCCTCGGACGACAGGCCGGACTGGACAGCGCTTGCTCGCACCGGCCAGCCCATCATCATCTATATGGGCCTTACGCATATGGCCGACACGGTGGCGGACCTTATAGCGGGCGGGCTGCCGGCCGACACGCCGGCAGCGCTGGTCGAGAATGCCTCGCTGCCGCAGGAGCGCACGGTGACCGCGACGCTTCGCACGCTGGTCGAAACCGCCGCGCGCGCGAATGTCGTGTCGCCCGTCCTGATCGTTATCGGCGGCATCGTCTCGATGCGCGCAGAACTTTTGGGCCGCCCATGACCGCGCGCGGTATCATCATAGGCGCGCCACGCTCCGGCTCAGGCAAGACTAGCGTCACCATCGGCCTTTTGCGCGCATTCGCGCGGCGCGGCATCAAGGTTCGCGGCGCAAAATCCGGCCCTGATTATATCGACCCAGCCTTTCACGCGGCAGCGACCGGCCGTCCGGGCGTCAATCTCGACAGTTGGGCCATGTCGCCGCCGCTTCTCAACGCGCTGGCAACGCAGGCCGCAGACGATGCTGAACTGGTCATCCTTGAAAGCGCGATGGGCCTGTTCGATGGCATTCCGGCCCCCGCCGGTCGCTCCGGTTCGGCGGCGGATCTGGCGCGGCTATACGGCCTGCCGGTGCTACTTGTGCTGGATGTTTCCGGCCAATCGCAAACCGCCGCAGCCATCGCAAAAGGCTTTGCCACCTATGATCCTGACGTGCGCATCGCCGGTGTCGTGCTCAATCGCCTAGGCAGCGAGCGCCATAAACGCCTGACCGGCGATGCCATCGAAGCGCTCGGCCTGCCGGTCATCGGCGCAATCCTGCGCGATCCCACGCTTTCGCTGCCGGAACGCCATCTCGGACTGGTTCAGGCCAGCGAACATTCCGATCTGATCGGCCATCTCGATCGCCTGGCCGACATGGCCGAAGCCTCGCTCGATCTCGACGCTATCCTCGCGCTGGCGGAACCGATTGCCCCATCGCAAGGCGATGCGAATGACGCCTTGCCCCCGCCCGGCCAGCGTATCGCGCTTGCTCAGGACGCCGCGTTCAGCTTCCTTTATCCGCATGTCGCCGCTCATTGGCGTGCCGCAGGCGCCGAAATGGTGCCATTCTCGCCGCTGGCGAATGAGGCACCGTCGATGGATTGCGATGTCTGCTGGCTGCCCGGCGGCTATCCAGAGCTTCATGCAGGAACGCTCGCGCGGGCAGAAAATTTCCGCGAAGGCGTGCGCCGTTTTGCCGAAACACGCCCTGTTCACGGCGAGTGCGGAGGCTTCATGGTGCTTGGCGAAAGCATCGTCGATGCCGATGGCGCTGCCCATAGAATGCTCGGACTTCTCGGCCACGCGACGAGCTTTGCCAAGCGCAAGATGAACCTCGGCTACCGTCAGGCGCGGCTCACCTCCAAATGCCCGCTTGGCCAGACAGATACGCTTATCCGCGGCCACGAATTCCACTATGCAACGATATTGGACAAGGGGGCGGATCAGCCGCTCGGAGAACTTGCCGACGGTCAGGGCAATGCGCTCGGCCCGTTCGGCGGCAGGCGCGGAAATGTCAGCGGCACCTTCTTTCATGCCATTGCGAGGGCCTGACGTATGAACATGCCGCCGCCCCGCACATTGGTTCAGGATGTCGCCTTCTGCGTCATATTCTTCACCCGCCTGCCCCTGCCGCGTCTTGATCTCGAAGGTATAAAGCTTGCCCGCGCAATCTGGGCGGCACCCTTGGCAGGGCTCATCGTCGCGCTGCTCGCAGGTCTCGTCTATGCCTGCGCGATTGCTGTCGGCCTTTCCACCGGCCCCGCCGCCGCACTTGCAGTCACCACCACAATGCTCACCACCTTCTGCCTGCACGAAGATGGCTTCTCGGACACCGCGGACGGGTTCGGCGGCGGCGCGACGCTCGATCGCAAGCTCGAAATCATGCATGACAGCCGCATCGGCAGCTATGGCTCTGCGGCGTTTCTCGTCTCGGTCCTGCTGCGCTGGAGCGCGCTTGCCGCTATCGGCGCGCCCTCGTCGGTGGTCGTCGCGTTGATCGCAGCACACATGGCCTCGCGCGGTCTGCTCCCGGCATTCATGCATATCACGCCGCTTGCCCGACAGGCAGGGCTCGCAGCCGTTGCGGGAAAACCGTCACGCGAAGTGGCCATTGTTGCCGCACTGCTGGGGCTGGCCGGTCTGCTGCTTCTTGGCCTGAGCACCGCATTGATCGCAATCATCATTCTCGCAATCTGCTTTTTCGGTTTCCGGCATTTGTGCATGAAGCAAATCGGTGGCCAGACCGGCGATACGCTGGGTGCGCTTCAACAGATCGCGGAAATTGCAATCTTTCTCATCGCGTCGGCAACCCTGTCCTGATTCAATTTCGGAGATTTTTTCTCTATGCCTTTCAAATCATTCGATGAACTTCGCGCTGCCTGCCTCGATCTCCCGACAGGAAACGTCGAAGCGGAACAGGCGGCACTGGCGCGTCAGGACACGCTGACGAAGCCGCAGGGAAGCCTTGGGCGCTTGGAATCGATAGCCGCGTGGCTGGCGCGCTGGCAGGGCCGCGAAAAACCACGCCTCGACCGTGTAAAAGTAATCGTCTTCGCTGGCTCGCACGGCGTCACTGCACAAGGGGTTTCGGCCTTCCCGGCTGAAGTAACGGTCCAGATGGTCGCGAATTTCGCTGCAGGCGGTGCAGCCATCAACCAGTTGGCGCGCGCTGCAAATGCCGAATTGTCGGTCATTCCGCTCGAAATCGAGCGCCCAACCGGGGATTTTACGCAAGAACTCGCGATGAATGAGGCCGATTTTCTTGAATCCGTCTCAAAAGGCTACGATTCCGTCGATGCAGATCTCGATCTGGTCTGCTTCGGCGAAATGGGCATCGGCAACACGACGCCCGCCGCAGCGATCGCAGCCGGGCTTTTCGGCGGCGATGTCGCGAAATGGACCGGACGCGGCACCGGCATCGACGATGCAGGTTTGAACCGCAAGATCGTCGCAATCCAGAAAGGTCTCGCCCTTCACACGCAAGCACTGAACGATCCACTGAAGCTCGCAGCCAGCCTCGGCGGGCGCGAACTCGCTGCAATCCTCGGTGCCGTCCTCGCCGCGCGCCATCGCAACGTGCCGGTTCTGCTCGACGGATTTGTCTGCACGGCTGCCGCAGCACCACTCGCACGCCTCAATAAAACCGGACTCGCCCACACACTTGCCGCCCACGTCTCAGCCGAAGCCGGGCATCGCGGCCTGCTGGAAGCGCTGGAACTCACGCCGCTTCTCGACCTCGGCATGCGGCTCGGCGAAGGATCCGGCGCGTGCCTCGCGGTCAACATCGTCCGCTCCGCGCTCGAATGCCACAACGGCATGGCAAGCTTTGCCGAAGCTGGTGTTTCCAACAAATAATCAGATCAGAGCCCTAGATAGAAACGCAGGCGGGACAGCACCCCCCTCTGCCCTGCCGGGCATCTCCCCCTCAAGGGTGGAGATCACTCCGTCATGAACCCGGAATACCAATTGCAGACCTTGCCGAATGAAGGCGGAGAGCTATGTCAGCCAATCTCCCCCCTTGAGGGGGAGATGCCCGGCAGGGCAGAGGGGGGTGCTGTCCCGCCGGCGCTTCTAAGAGCGTTTAATGCCCCGGCGCTTCCTCTTCGGAATCCGCCACATCATCTACCGGATCAAACGCAGCGCGCCATGATTTTACGCGCGTCGCCAGTTCGTCATTGCGCTCATATTCGGCGATCCGCGCCTGCTGGCGCAAGGCAAGCCGCATGGATGCGCGTCCGAAACGGTCGCCCGGCACCTCAAACCCATCAGGGCCGCGCCCGGAATTCAGCGCAGAAAGCACGCTCTCCTTGAGCAGAACCGTCTCGCGTTGACCATAATGCTCAAACAGGCGCTGAAACCGCTCATGTAAAGCGCCATCGAAAGCGCGCTCCTCACCCAGCGGCCCGACGACCGGGTTGCCCGGATGCAAAGCGCCGACCGGCAGCAGATCTGCCGGTATCGGCGTATTGGCCGAGTGCGTACGCCCGCTGCGCAGCAATTTCGGCAGCACATGCGTATGCGGTCCGGGTGGCGAAACCCCGCCCGTGTCCGGCCCGCCGATCTTTTGATAAACCTCGACGCGCCCGAGGTTTGTCAGCGCCACACGATGCGGATGCACAGACAGAATCGCCCCCATTGCCGGATTGTCATGCTCGAACAGCGAACGTCCGAGATGCGCCCGCAATACGCCGAGCAGCTTGGGATCGCTGGTGCGGATGCAGAAATCGCATTGCGGCAGTGAAAGTCCCATGTCGAACAATATGCCGGTGCGGTCGATACCCCGCACCGCGTCGTCGTCGGGACCAATTTCCGTCAAAACGTTGCGCGCATCGCGCCGTGCCTCGGCTTCCGGCAGGCAAAGCGAGATCGCGTGGCTCCAGCGATGCGGGCGCGGGCTGATCGTCTCGTAGGCAACCGGCACCACGCTATCGAGCATCTTGTGATCGAGGCTGATGCCGCCGCGCCGCGTCGCGCGCTTCAGCGCGTAGGAATCGTCGATGACAGCCGGTTCGTCGCGATCCTGATGGAATTCGGCGATCGCGCCGAACGTCCCCATGCTCCAGCCGGTCTGCCAGTCGATCAGCCCTTCGCGAACGAGTTGATGCAAATCTCCCGCCATCTGTTCCTCCCCTCAGTTTCGTTGCAAAAGACCTGTCGGCTGCACGATCAGCCCGTCCGCCTTGCGTTCGAGATAGGCTTCGACGCCATAAACCCGATGAAGATTGTCAGGCGTCAGCACGTCCTCCGGCGTGCCGTCGGCAGCGATTTTGCCGCCATCCAGCAGCACAAGCCGCGTGCACCAGCGCGCGGCGAGGCCCAGATCGTGCAGCGAAACGACGACGCTTTTGCCTGCGCCGGCCAGTTTCTGGAATGACTGCATCAAGCCGATCTGATGCGCAGGATCGAGCCCAGCGGTCGGCTCATCTGCCAGAAGAAGCGACGCATCCTGCGCCAGCGCGCGCGCAATCAGCACCCGCGCCCGCTCGCCGCCCGAAAGCGCGTTGGCAGGCCTGTCGCGGAAGCTTTCCACATCCATGTGTCGCATCGCGGCCTCGATCAGCGCCCGGTCCGTGTCGTCCAGCGCGGCAAAAGCCGGTCTGTGCGGCGCACGTCCAAGCGAGACCAGCATTTCCACAGAAACAGCCCAGCCGATCTCGCGTTCCTGCGGCAGATAAGCGACATAACGCGCCATTTCGCGCGAATTCATGCCTTTTGCCGGCTTTCCGGCAATCGATACGTCGCCTTTTGCCTGAACCAGCCCGAGTGCGGCGCGCAGCAGCGTTGATTTTCCCGCGCCATTCGGGCCGATCAACCCCACCAGTTCGCCTTTGCCGACATCCAACGAGACACCATGAAGCACTTCGGTTTTTCCAAGCGTGGCGCTGATATTCTTCAAGGACAGAAGCGTCATAGCAGCGACCTCCGTGTGCGGAAGACGAGCCAGAGGAAGAACGGCGCGCCGACGATCGCGGTCAGAACGCCGAGCTTCAGATCCTTTTCCGGCGCAATCAGCCGCACCAGAATGTCCGCTGCGAGCAGTACGATTGCCCCGCCGAACCAGCTTGCAGGCAGCAGCCTGCCCGGCCTCGCCCCGACAAGCGGGCGAAGCACATGCGGCACGACAAGCCCGACAAAGCCTATCGCACCCGCAACGGCGGTCGCAGCCCCGACCGATGCGGCAGTGCCGAGGATTGCCAGCAATTGCACATGCCTGAGATTGACGCCCATGCTGGCCGCCGCATCGGTGCCGAGCGTCAGAATGTCGAGCGATCGCCCAAGGCTCAAAAGCATCGCGCTTCCGGCGATGATGAAGGGTGCGGCCAGCCAGACATGGGTCATCGAGCGGTCGGTCAGCGAACCGAGCATCCAGAATACGATTTCGAGCGAGGCGAACGGGTTTGGCGAAAGATTGAGCGCCAGCGAGGTCATCGCACCCGCAAAGCTCGAAACCGCAACGCCCGCCAGAATGATGGTCAATGCCCCGCCGCGAAGCCCTGCCAGCGCCTGCACGACGATGACGGCAAGCACCGCACCGGCGAGCGCCGCAAATGGAAGCGCCAGCGGAAAGACCGCCGTCAGCCCTGAGTAGATCACGATGACTGCGCCGAGCGAGGCAGATGCGCTAACGCCGAGCAGCCCCGGTTCGGCCAGCGGATTGCGCAGATAACCTTGCAGGACTGCGCCGGAAAGCCCCAAAGTTCCGCCGATAAGCAGGCCCAAAATCGCACGCGGAAGGCGAATTTCGCGCATAATCAGCCCGATTGCATCGGCTTTTCCTGAAAAAAGCGCCGCGATACTGTCGGAGAACGCGATTGCGGCGGGGCCAACTGTCAGCGAAAGCGCAAACAGGATCGCGGTCGCCAGCGCGAGTCCCGCAAGCAGAAATCGGTATCTGGCGGTCTCGCTCATTTCGCCGCCTTTGACATCATGCGCACGGCCTCCAGCGTGAAAGGCGCGCCGCAGATCGTGTATTTGCTTGGCACGGAAACGCGCGTCCGATCCGTTGCGAGCGCCTGAAATGCCGGATGCTGAAAGCCCTGATCGGCGAGTGCCGGACCTTCATAATCGCCCGAACCGCCGACGATCAAATCCGGCCGCGCCATAATCAGCGATTCCAGCGGCAGTTTCACCGTGCCAGTCATTCCCAGTGTATCCGCCAGATTTGTCAGCCCGGAAGCCTTGACGATGGCATCGACCATCGTGCCGGAACCGGACGTGTAGCTGTTTGGGTAATAGAGCGCGACGGTCTTGCCCGTCGGCTCCTGTTTCGCCAATTCGGCCAAGCCGGTATCGAGTTCCGCCAGCAACTCCGCAGCCTTTGCCTGCCGGTCGAGCAGCGCGCCCATACGCAAAATATCCTGCCTTATGTCCTCGAACGAGTTGGACGGCGCAAATTCCTCGACGTGAAAACCGAGCCGTCTAAGCAGCGAAACGGTCGTGCGCGTGGTAAACGTGCCTGCAATCACCAGATCGGGCTGCATCAGGAAAATTTCCTCCGCCAGACCATGATTGACGACATAGCGACCGGCCTGATCTGCCAACACCGAACTCGTCTTGTCTCCCGCAAGATAGGACACCGAGTACAATTGCCCCTCGCCCGCAATCAGCATGGCAAGCTGGTCCGTGCAGACATTCATGGAAACGACGCGGCGCGGGGCTTCAGCGGCAAATGCCGCCCAGCTATTGAGGACCGAAACTATCAAGATCGCGATGATCCGTTTCATGCTTTTCTCCAGGCATCAGGCCTCAAGAGAAGGCCCGATGCTGAACCTCTCCGTTCAGAACGTTCGCGTAAAGCTCAGATTGAAGGTGCGTCCCGGTGCCCGGTAGTTTGTGACGGTGGCGTATTCCTCGTCGAACAGGTTTTCGACCGAGAATTTGAACTGCGATTGCGCATCGAGCGCATAAAGCGCGGTAAAATCCACGGTCACATAGTCCGGCAATTTTTCGGTGTTGGCCGCGTTGGAGTAGCGCGCCGCGCCATACAGGACTTTTGCCATCAGGTCGAGCTGCTCGGTCGGGCTGTAGGTGAGCTCGGCGGTCGCCTTGAAGCGGTCGCGGTTGGGAATGTATTTGCCATTGTCCTGATTAAGCGGCTCGCGGATGTCGATCGTGGCCTTACTGCTCCACTCGTCGCTAAAGCGGTGTGCCAGCGTCGCCTCGAAACCGGTTATGCGGGCGCGGGCGACGTTGAACGGGATCGGAGAAATGAAGGCGATCGCGTCAGTCAGCCACGTCTGGTAGAAAGCGAGATCGAGACTGGTGCCTGCCGTCGCCTGCCAATTCAAACCAACCTCATAGGAGCGGGATTTTTCAGGCTTCAGGTCTGGGTTTGAAAAGCCGGGATAGTAAAGATCATTGAAGGTCGGCGCGCGAAAACCAGTGGCGTAAGAAGAACGCAGTACGAGATCCGGCAGCACCTCGTAGCTCGCGCCGACATTGTAAGTGGTCGCCCCGCCGAACTGGCTGCTGTGGTCGTAGCGGACGCCCGCATCGACGCGCAGCGCCTCATATTCGAGCGAATATTGGCTGAACACCGCGGCCAAGTCGCGCGAATCTACAGCGAAATCGACGGTCGAATCGACATGTTCACGATAAGCTTCCACACCACCGGTGAAGATGTGATTGGCCTTGCCGGTATCGAAGCGTTTCTCAGTCGAGGCGAAGATGCCGTAGCGCTGCGTGTCAAATTGGCTGCTGCCAGGCACGTCGTCCCGGAAATTCGTCGAATAATCCAGGCCTGAACTCACCTCCACTGTCGAAGACCAACTGTCGGAATGAAGGACATGCGCGCCCAGTTTTCCGGCAAATGTAGTGGTATCGACTTCGTTGGCGAACGGGAATGTGTCATCGTACTGGCTGCGTCCACGTGCGAAAAGACCATCTGCGTAAAGCCGTCCCCAGTCGAAATCCTTCGAAAATGAAAGATTGGCCGAGCCTTGCAGGAATCCGTCATCATCGGGCTCATGACCCCAGGCGAGCGGCGTAGTGAAATCATAGCCGCGCGTACCGAGCAGGTTGCCACCGAGCGCATAGTTTACGCCGCTTTCGCTGCGTCCCTGAACCGTACCAGAAACATATCCGCCCCAGGGATGGGTGACGCCGGTTGTGAGCGTCGCGCAGGTGTTGCGACCGTCGGCGCAAGCACCGCCCTGCTTCGTTATGATGTTGACTACACCGCCCATCGCATCGGCACCGTATTGTGCGGAATGCGCACCCTTGGCGATCTCGATACGTTCAATCGAGGCAAGCGGGATATTGAAGATTGATGTCGTTCCGCTGGTGGCGGAGCTTGCCCGCACGCCATTGATCAGCACGAGCGTCTGCGTGGCTGACATGCCGCGCAGATAGACATTGGCCGACGCCCCCTGCCCTCCATAGGAAATGATAGAAACGCCGGTATAGGATTTCAACAACGAAGGCAGATCGGGCGCGGCCGACTGATCGATCTCCTTGCGGTCGATCACTGTAACTGACGAGGTTGAGCGCGCCAGCGTGGTTTCACGCCGTAGCGGCGTCGTGACGACGACCGGGTCGAGCCTGATTGCGTCCGCGTCGCGGTCGTCCGGCTCCTGCGCACCAGCATTATTCGAGAAAGCCAGCACCAATGCGCCGGCGTAAATTGTCCATTTCTGCATATCTGCCCACCCAAATGCATCGCGGGCGCCACACGCGCCCATGGTTTCAATCGAAACCGCACGGTCTGAACGGGTGAGAAATGGACGCAATGATTGCGTATCCCGGCCCTGCCAGCGCGCGGCAACACTTTTCAGATGTCACCGCGACGGAAAACCGCACCTGGCCGCGCCCCGCGCCCAAGCTAGATGACTGGAAAAGGCAGGTCTCCTGACTTCCGGGTCGTCGCCATCTTCCGCCTTCCCAACAACGCGAATGCGCCGTCAGTGGCTTAGTGGAAGCTTGCTCACCGGTTACAGTTGCGGGGGCAGTCGCGGCTTTGGCCTGAAGGCCTTACCGTGTTCCCTTTTGATCCGCTTGCGCGGAACCAATTCCAGATTGAACGCTAGCTGCGGGGCAACGATCAGTCAATTCGCTGCCGGGGCAAATGCTTACAAAAATGTAATGCTCATATTCAGCTTCCGTTCATCGTCTGAGCGCGATTTTCAGGGCGTCACAATAAAATTAATTCCTGAGGAGCCCAACATGAGAAAAATATTCTCGCTGATATGCGCATCGACGGTCGCCCTGACTGCCTTTGCCACAACTTCCGCGCCTGTGGTTGCAGCGCCGCTGAAGCCTATGAAAGTCGAAACTCAGTCCGACATTCAGCAAATCCAGAATCGTCGCGGCTATTATCGAAGCGGTGGACGCCACTATTACAATGGCCATCGCGGCTACAGGCAGTCGCGTCACGGCTGGCGTCAGCACAATGGCTGGTGGTTCCCGCCTGCGGCATTCGCGATGGGCGCAATTGTCGGCGGCGCGATCGCTCAGCCCGCCCCCGTCTACCGCCCCCGCCCGGTCTATCGTCAACCGGCAGCGTCGAACGCGCATATCCGCTGGTGCTATGACCGCTACCGCTCGTATCGCGCCTCGGACAATACGTTCCAGCCCTATAACGGTCCGCGGCAAATCTGCTACTCGCCGTACTGAACCTGAAAAAGGCGGCTTCAAAAGCCGCCTTTCTCTGTTGAATCCCGCGCTACGCCTTGTGTCCGCCGCGTGGCGGCAATATTTTCCCGCGCATGGCGTTTTATCTGAAAATCCTTGGCGCACTTGTCATTATGCTGGCCATTATCGCAGGCGGCATCTGGTATTGGGTGACCTCCAGCGGCCAAAAAGCCCTTCTGGACGTCGCCCGTCAGGCGCAGCTTTGCAAATCCGACGATTGCAGCGAAGGACTGGACGAGGCATCCAGCTTTCTGGCTCAGGAATTCGGGCTGACGCCGGGCCTCGTCAAATGGTGTATCGGCGTGGATAGCATCGCAGGCGACACGGCCACACGCCCGAATCACAACGGCAACTGGTTTATCGAAACGCTTTATCAGCCCTGCGGCGAACCCATCGTCGAATAGCTACCACCGATGCGAATAGGCAGCGCGAAGCGTCTGCGTGCCATTATCCGAAGCCAGATCGTTGAGATTGGCGCGCAGTTTCAAATTTCCGCTGATACGCTGTTCCAGCCCGACATTTGTGTGCCAATGACTGTCGGTACCCGTACGTGAACCGCGCGCCACAACCGACGTTCCGGTGGTTTTCGAAGAAATACGCACGGATTTGCTGGTGCGGCTGTTCAGCTTATCAGTGCCGCAGCAATCGAAATCCACACTGTAATTGTCCTGAATCTCGGCGGCCCATTCAGGTGTGATGTCCCATTTGCCCGTATTGCTGAACGACAGGGAGCGGCGTCCGCTGGCCGGATTCATACGCATATTGACGACGGCGCCGGTGGAAACGGCCTTTCGTTTGGCCGCCGGCAATTTAACCGAACCCCAGAAATTGACCCGCGATCCCGGCGCGACCCCGCCATTGCGGGAGTCTTCGCCGACGAATCCGACATCCGTGCCGGCACTTGTTTCAAGGCGGGTCGGCAATCTCGAACCCATGCGCATTTGATACGCACTGTCGGATACGCGCGAAGGCGACCAGATCACACCGCGCTGGTCGGAGGCATTCGCTACCGGAAAAAATGCAAGCGCGAACAAGGTGGTAAGGACGATAGTCTTTGTTTTTAGCATGGCGAAAAATCCGCGGACTTGCTGTGGCAAATCTCGTGCAACCAAGGCACGATCACTCGGAACATTCGCCGGACTAACACGCGGTTTTTGCATTGCACAAATGTTTATCGACCCAACACGGTCAATTGATCACCGATTGTTGCATGATCGACACGATGCGTGATCGGCACGTTTCCGGAGAACAAATGCACCTTTCGAAGAAAACATTCCGATATGGACTAGACAGGCCCGAAAGCTGTGGCTATATCCCGCGCCAAGTTGGTTTTTCCGGCTTGTGTGGGTGCGTAGCTCAGTTGGTAGAGCAGCTGACTCTTAATCAGCGGGTCACAGGTTCGATCCCTGTCGCACCCACCATTTCTTCAAAACATTGATATTTTTGATGGACCTCAGAACCATATCTGAGGTCGCGGCCAGAGTTCAGTAGAACCAAGCCGGTTTAAAGAAACAACTGCGGCCATTTGTTTGCAAATATTGGATTTGATTATTTTTCAAATTGCTAAACAGATGCTACAGCGACTTAAACCTGCCTAGTTTGTCAGGTATCGTTGAGTTCTTCTGCCACCTCCTATGCCGCTTTGTGACACAGTCGTAAGCCGCAGACTGGACAGTCATGACAAATGCTGACGCCTTGGGCGCCACTTCGAAAAAAGTCCGGTCGTGGAATGCGGCACTGGCGAAATATCGTCAGCCAAGCACGGCCCGCAGCACATTTGAGATTCTGATCACGGTAATTCCGTTTGTGATTTTATGGGCAACCGCTTCGATAGCTGTCGTATATGGCTATTGGTGGGGCCTGCTTCTGACTATCCCTGCTGCCGGTTTTCTCGTCCGGATGTTCATTCTCCAGCATGATTGCGGCCACGGCTCCCTTTTCACGCGACGCGATGTCAACGACTGGACCGGCCGAACCCTCGGCATTCTGACCTTCACCCCTTACGATTACTGGCGCCGCTCCCATGCCGTGCATCATGCGACGGCGGGCAATCTCGATCAGCGCGGAATTGGCGATATCGATACATTGACCGTCAAGGAATATCAGGCGTTGCCGTGGTCAGGACGCGCCCGCTATTGGCTCTATCGTCATCCGATGGTGATGTTCGGCCTTGGACCGGCGTGGTTGTTCGTCTGTCAGTACAGATTACCTATCGGAATGATGCGTGACGGTGCCCAGCCATGGGTATCGACCCTGATGACCAATCTGTGCATCGCACTGCTGGCGGCCGGCCTGATCTGGCTGATCGGCCTTGGCCCCTTCCTCGCGATACAGATGCCCATTATTTTGATGGCGGCAACGGCGGGTGTGTGGCTGTTCTACATTCAGCACCAGTTCGAGGAAACGCATTGGTCGGACGGCAAGGACTGGAACCATCAAAATGCAGCTCTTCACGGAAGCTCGCATTACGATCTTCACCCGGTGCTGCGCTGGTTTTCGGGCAATATCGGCATTCACCACGTCCACCACCTGTCGAGCAAAGTACCGTTCTACAGGCTTCCGCAAGTGCTGCGCGACCTTCCCGAACTTCACGACATCGGCCGGATCACCTTTTTCGAAAGCCTGGGAACCGTCAAACTTGTCCTGTGGGACGAGAACAAGCGCCGCCTCGTCTCGTTTCGCGAAGCGCGCGCCACACAGGCTGCCGGATAATCTGAGGGCTCGATCCTGCGCATATTCGGTTACATCGTCGCCAGCGTCGGCCTGCTTCTTTGCATCGTGACATTCGGCTTTTGGGTCTGGCTCAACGCATTCGCCTGCGGCATGAGCCCGAATGGCTGCAACAGCTTCCGGCTTCGCTGGGAAGACACCGAAGCCCTCTCCTACTTCATCCCGCCATTCGTTTTCGGATGCGTGCTTGCCGCGACCGGCGCGGCGCTCGTGTTCGCCAATCGTAAGAGGTGAGTGAATTGCAGGCGGATAAGACTGCGTGCCTCATCTGAACGGAACGATTGCCCAGCGTTTGTCGGTCAGCAGATTGAAAGCCGTTCTTCTGATAAAACTAAAAAGCTGAATAAACGGCCGTTTTATCTCGCGCCACGCTTTTGCCAGCCCTTTTGGCTTCGTGGTCCGCTCATGGTGCAGATCGCTGCCTAAGCCGATGAAGGAGCTTGCCTGCTTGTCGAGCACGAAATCCTGAATGCAGACGGCTGGGGAAAGCTGGAATATTTCGAGTGACCTAACCCAAGGCAATTCGAAATTAAACATGAAATGATCGACCGGGTTGTCGAATAACTCACTTGTCTCCAGTAGCTTTTTTGCGCCTTTTCGCGTCAGAATATAGGCTCCGCCGCCGGTGTGACTGCCGCGCAACCGATGGATTTTACGGTCGCCCACAAGCCCCGCGGGTGATTTGTCTATTTTGACTGGACGATTCATCGTTTCAATTTTGACAATGTCCGCGTCAGCGGGAATCCAGTCGCCTTCACTCAAAACACTGGCTGCCCCATCCCCCATATGCAGATCGTCTTCGAAAATTGCCGCATAGGGCAGCTTCTCATCAACAATGCGCCGCCAACACTCCCTATGGCTCAGAAAGCAAGCGGTCTCGCCGGGACGCGCTTTGGCATTGTCCCGCAACCGTATGAGATCATCGACGGACAATGTCGCACCATCAACGGCGCTGACGCGATCAAGCTGTAGCCCAAGATTGCCAAAAATTGCCGACATGCGTTTAAATCGCTCTGGCTGACGATCCAGATTGATGACGAACAGTCTCATTCTTCCTCCGATACGCACGGACCGCGTTCGAATCACGCTTTTTTTCGACTGTATCTGTCTTTTTTCGCGTATTTCGGCTTCGATTCTTCGCCAGCAGGCCAGATTTTTATGTTTCGCTCTCCCGCCCGGCGCGCCACCCATTCACGTTCGGGGTCCCAGGTATGGTTATGCCAACCTTGCCAGCCGAAACCTGCGATTTCGACATCCCATTCATCTGCCGGAAAATGCTCCAGGGCGTATCGAATCCCGAAATATCCGGTGCTGGGAAATGTCCGCTCGTCCAACAAGGTGGAAAGGTTTAAACCCAGTTCTTCACAACCGGCCGCGTAATAGGCCGGAGGCAGAATGGCTACCATTTTTCCTGCATCGCCATACATCTTGATGGCCGCCCAGGTCCACTCGGCGCGCCTTCCCTTGATCCGCGCCCATAGGCTCGGCTTCAGGGCGTATTTCTGAACGGCTGTCGGATGCGAGACGAGAATAATGAGTTCAGCAGCCTGGACGATTGGCGATCCCGGATAATCGGGATTCTTGATCCGTCTTTCCATGGGCTTTCCGGTATTGCATACGAAAAGCCAACCCGTTTTCGTACCGCTCATACCGATTGACGCTTTTGGCTCATTGAACCGGATCACATGATCGGAAGCATCGACACGCTCCGACATATCGGAGAGCAGCGGACCATTACCGACAATAAAAAGTCTCTTCTTCGCCAATGAAATCAGCCACTTATGTCAAAAAAAGATCAGCCAGATTCACGGAAACGCCTCCAGCCTGAAAGGTTCTTCTGACGCTTAGACAGGTTTAAACTCACGGTATCAAGGCGGCAAAAGAAAATCAAAGCGTGTTCGACAATCTGATTGAAGCAAAACAAACAGGCGCTACTTATCGGAAGCAAGGATCATATCCTTGCCGGCGGTCGGCGCGATTTGGGCAATGTCAGCAATGACCGCGCCGACTGTGTGATAAGGACGTAAGCGCTTCGCGCTAATCCGCTTTTGCGACATGCCAAACGCCACCCACGCCATCGCCGGTCACGTCTCCGGCTTTCTTGTCGTTTACGTAGGTGTAGAGAGGCTTCTTGTCGTAAGCCCACATTTTGGAACCGTCCTTGCGCTCCACGACGCTCCACTCGCCCATAGGTTTCGCCGCGGCATCGGCCTTCAGGACCGGCCACATCATGGCACATTTGTCGTAGCAGTTGGATTTGTCCGCGCTATCCTTATCGAAGGTGTAGAGCGTCATGCCCTTGGCGTCGGTATAGACATTTCCGTTGGGGGTTTTTGCGACCAAGGCAGGCTCGGCAGCGATGCCCGGCCCCGTAACCATCAAAAGAGCCGCGATTCCGAATACAATGCGTTTCATGGCAATGATCCTTATTGAAGTCGCACCTCGCCAAAACCTCAACGCTGAAAAGGTTCTCGCAGTTCCAGACCCGAGGCTTAGCCCGCAATAATCTGTATCCAAGCTTGTTCGCCCGCCGTCTCGCGTTGTTGTTTCAAATGCTATAGAATTTTATCCTGCGCGAACGGGACTTATCCGCTTGCTGCACTAGATCAGTTGCTATTGATCCATTTGAGTGAGGAAAACACAGTGAAAATGCGTATCGTTACCCTCTCCATCGTCGCCGCACTCGCCCTTGGCGTAGCAGGCTGCGAAACCAGCGAACAGAACCAGCGCGCGGGAACCGGCGCATTGATCGGCGGCGGCGTTGGCGCCCTGGCAGGCCAGGCCATCGGTGGCAACACCGGTTCGACCCTCGTCGGCGCTGCAGGCGGCGCACTTCTTGGTGCCGCTGTCGGCACTGCAACGACGCCAAAGCGTCGCGGCGAAGAACTCTGCCGCTATCAGGCTCGCGACGGCCGCGTCTACACCGCGCCTTGCGACGAGCGCTATTACAACAACCGATACTAATCACCCGATTGTTCGAAAAAGGCCCGCTCAGCGGGCCTTTTTTGTTTCTCAAACCAGAAGTTCGCCCTGCGCGATCTTCACTGCATGGCCGCCGATGCGGGCGCTTTTGATTGCCTGCTGATCGATCTCGATCTCAAGACGCAGGCGCGAGGCGCGGCCCATCTCGATCCCCTGCTCTATCCAGATTTCCAGTTTGCCATCGACCGGCTCATCGAACTCGACCACCGCGCCCGAAAAGGCAGCCGCCGCCGAACCCGTTGCCGGATCCTCGTAAGACGGGCTGCCATGGACGAACATGCGCGAATGGAAAGCGCTGTCATGGTGAACCGTCTCCCGCGTGTAGATATAGGCCGAAGCGTAGGCGACATCGCTTTTCTGAGGCGCAATCTGCCCCCACGCATCGACATTCAGCTTCGCTCGCGCGGCAGCTTCCAGATTGGCGACCGGCACGGTCACGTAAGGCACACCGGCCGACCAGCAGGCGACCTTGTGATTCTCGAAGCCGATTTCGTGTGGTCCCAGGCCCAAAGCCGCCCCAACCATATCCGCACTTGTCGATAAAGCCTGCCGTTCGGGCAGTTGCGGCAGATCGAATTCGGCAAACCGCACTCCATCGACCACGGAAACCGCACAGCGCACCGGGCCGATATTCTCCTCAAGCACCAGAATCCGTGAACCCTCATCGCCATCTTCAGTTTCGCACAGCGCAATCGCCGTGCCGACAGTCGGGTGCCCGGCAAACGGCATTTCGTAGTGCGGCGTGAAAATCCGCACGCGCGCCTGATGAATTTCATTCTTCGGCTTCAGAACGAACGACGTCTCGGAAAGGTTGAACTCGCCGGCTATGCGCTGCATCGTTTCCGTGTCGAGACCATCCGCATCCATGACGACCGCAAGCGGATTTCCGGACAGACGCTCCCGTGTGAAAACGTCATAAATCGCGTAGCGAAGCGTGGTCATCGCGTGCTCTCTTTCTGCGGCGCGCCCCGAACATGAGCGAAATTTAATTTGAATTTCCGTGTGATAGGGCCGATTTGTCATTTCGTAGGGACTTTTGAAAACAATTGAAAGGGTCCGGATGGACCAGATCATCAAGCGACCGGCTGCCGAAAGCACGCAATCGGTGCAGGCAGCTCTTGGGCTGAATGAAAACGGCAAGAGCCCCAAGCCGCGCCGCCTATGGCGTTACGTTGCGCTTCTGGCAATGGCCGTGGCCGCACTTGGCGCGTTCTACTACTGGTCCTCCCAGCCCACCGCACGGATCGTCTATTCCACCTCGCCCGTCAAAACCGGCGACCTGACGATAGAGGTTTCCGCAACCGGCACGTTGCAGCCGCTGACGCAGGTCGATATTTCGAGCGAGCTTTCCGGTGTGGTGCGCACGGTCGAGGTCAACGAGAACCAGGAAATCGCCCAAGGCGAGGTTCTGGCAAGGCTCGACACGACGCGGCTGGCCGCACAGGTGGAACGCGCCGAAGCATCCGCTGCCGCAGCCGATGCGAAAGTCACCGAAGCCAAGACGACGTTGAAGGAAACCGAGCAGACGCGGGTGCGCGCCGAACAGCTTGCGGCACGCGGAATGACGACGCAGCAGGCGCTTGAAACGGCCGTCGCCACCCGCGACCGGGCCGACAGTGCCGTCAAAAGCGCGGAAGCCAATCTCGCAATCGCGGTTGCGGATTTGAAACTGCAGCAGGCAGACCTCGAAAAGAGCACGATTTACGCCCCTATCGACGGAGTTGTGCTGACGCGCTCGGTCGATCCCGGCCAGACGGTCGCATCCTCGTTACAGGCTCCCGTTCTCTTCGTAATCGCTGCCGATCTGAAAAAGATGGAACTGAAAGCGGCAATCGACGAAGCCGATATTGGCGGGGTAAAGCCCGGCCAGAATGCGCGCTTTACCGTCGATGCCTTTCCCGAACGCCAGTTCGACGCTGAAATCCGCGACATCGCCTATGCATCCGTCACCACCGATGGCGTCGTGACCTACGATGCGCGCCTCGATGTCGACAATGAAGAGCTTCTTCTACGTCCCGGCATGACTGCAACCGTCGCTGTCGTCACCAAGGAATCCAAGGACATCATGACCGTCCCGACCGCGGCCTTGCGCTACAGACCGCAGGTTACGGAAAGCAGGGGCGGATGGAGCCTGCAGAATTTGTTCATGCCGCCGCGCATGGGCCGGCCGAACCGCGGCCCGAACGCACGCTCTGCAACGGCATCGGACGGAACGCGCACGCTTTACGTGCTGAAAAACGGCGCGCCTGAGGCCGTGCAGGTCAAGATCGGCTCGACCGATGGCGAATTCACGGAAATCGTTTCCGGCCTGTCCGAAGGCGATCAGGTGATCACCGCATCAGCCCCGGCGCGGAACTGAGCGCCATGGCCGATAGCTCCCTGATTAAATTCGAGGACGTCTGGAAGACTTATGGCGAGGGCGAAGCGAGCGTCCACGCGCTGGCCGGTGTCGATCTTTCCATCGATCGCGGTGCTTTCGTTGCCATCATGGGACCGTCCGGTTCGGGAAAATCGACGGCCATGAACATCGTCGGCTGTCTCGATACGCCGACCGGCGGCACCTACAGCTTTCTGGGCGTCGATGCGGGCCGTCTAGATCGCAACAGGCGCGCGGTGCTGCGCAATCTCTATATCGGCTTCGTTTTTCAAGGCTACAATCTTCTGCCGCGCACCACCGCCGCCGAAAATGTCGAGCTTCCGCTGATCTATCGTGGCGTGCCAGTAGGCGAACGGCGCGAACTTGCCATGAATGCGCTCGAGCAAGTCGGCCTCAAGGGCCGCGAAAACCATACGCCCGCCGAACTCTCCGGCGGCCAGCAGCAGCGCGTCGCGATTGCCCGCGCCATCGTCACCCGCCCCACTCTGCTGGTCGCCGATGAGCCGACCGGCAATCTGGATACGGCCCGCAGCCATGAGATCATGGACTTGCTGACCGGCCTGAACGAGGATTTGGGCCTGACCATCGTCATGGTCACGCATGAGGCCGACATTGCCGCCTATGCGAACCGCACCATCGCCTTCCTCGACGGCAATGTCTCGTCCGATTCGATGATGCTGGAGGCGGTCTGATGCTTTTCGAAACATTCCGCCTCGCTCTGCGCTCGGTACGCCGCAACGTTCTGCGCTCGTTTCTGACGCTGCTCGGCATCGTCATCGGTGTTGCCGCCGTAATCGCCATGATTACCATCGGCAATGGAACGACCGAGAAGGTCAAAGCCGACATTTCGAAGCTCGGCAGCAATCTTCTGGTCGTTCGCGCAGGCCGCCCGCCTGTTCCCGGCTCACCGCCCGAACAGGGCACGCGCGATTTGGGCGAAAAGGATGTCGAAGCGCTTTCAAAGAACCTCACCGGCACACGCGCTGTTTCTGCAGCTTCGCAGAAACAGGTACGCGTGGTTTTCGGCACTGAAAGCCTGACATCCTCGATCACCGGCACGGATACGGCCTTCTTCGTCGCCCGCGACTGGAACATCATATCGGGGCGCCCGTTCAGCGAATCCGAAGTGCGCGGCGGCGCGGGCGTCTGCCTGATCGGCGAAACGGTGCGCCAGCAATTCTTCGGAAACGGCACGCCGGACGACGCCACCATCCGCGTCAACCGCATGAGCTGCAAGGTCATCGGGCTGCTGGAGCCGAAAGGCTATTCCGGCTTCGGGCAGGATCAGGACAATGTCGTCATGATGCCGCTTTCGGCCTTCCAGCGGCGTATTGCCGGAAATCGCAAGATCGACAACATCTATGTCGCTGCCGAAGATGGCGTTGCCACATCGGTCGTGCAGGAGCGCATCGAAAACATTCTGCGCGATAGCCGTCGTATCCCGCTCGATGGTGAGGATAATTTCTCGGTCCGCGACATGACGCAAATCGCCGATGCCATGACCAGCACCACGACCACGATGACCGGAATGCTGGGCGCAGTCGCTGGCGTCAGCCTGCTTGTAGGCGGCATCGGCATCATGAACATCATGCTTGTGTCGGTAACGGAGCGAACACGCGAAATCGGTATAAGACTGGCCATCGGCGCGCATGAGAAACACATTCTCATCCAGTTTCTGGTGGAGGCGACTGTTTTATCGCTGCTTGGCGGATTGATCGGAATAGCGCTTGGCCTGGCGCTTGCGGGCGCGGCATCGCTCTCTTTGTCGATACCGTTCAGCCCAAGCCTATCGATCATCATGCTGGCGGTCGGCTTTTCGGCCCTGATCGGCATGGTATTCGGGTTTTTCCCGGCACTGCGCGGCGCGCGGCTCGACCCTATTGACGCTTTGCGTCACGAATAACGCTTATTCCGCACCCGAAAAATGCCATTCCACGATGGCCTTCATATGCGGCATTAGCCCTTCCGGCAGATCTTCGGCATTGCGGATGATGGCCGCGCCGGAGATTTCCGGATTTTCGTCCGCTGCCACAAAGCAATCGATTCTAGCCGCGAGTTCGTCCGCTTTTTCGGGATAGTGATAGCGGCGGAAAACAACCGTGCCGCTGTCCGTCGAAAGCGCGTAATAGCGCTTGCCGCGCGGCACGTTTGAAAGGTCCAGCCCGGTTTCTTCGCCCACTTCGCGGATCATGTTCGCATCAACCTGAACGAGCCCATCGGCAAAATCGTCAGGTTCGAAAGACCCCGCAGCGAAATACACCCGCCCCGCATTGATCGTATGCGCGCCCATGCGGATCGCCACCAGCGCGTTGTCCTCAGCCACCAGAACCGCATGCGCAAAGGCATGTTCCGCGCTGGAAACGGAGCGGTTGCCGCGCCAGTAAAGGAACGTCGCAAAGCGCACCGCATGACAGCGCCCGACCAGACGGTTGTCGCGATACGCCAGTTCGGAAAGCAGAACGACGGTGCCGTCGAACACGGCTGGTTTCGCCGCCTTTTCAGCGAGCCAATTTTCCTCGATTGCCGGGAGATTGTCTCTCTCGAACGGATGTTGTTCCGGCACGAGCCGCACATCGACGCTGTCGACGGGCAAGATGACGTTGCGCGGAAGATCGAATGCCATACTTCTGAATACCTATTTTACGTCGAGCGTTACCGCGACCGGGCAGTGATCCGACGCCTTCGGCCTGTCCCAGCCGGCGCGTGGAAACCGCTCCACCTCCTGCCCCGGCGGGAAAATCGTCCGGTATGGCTGACCGCCGCGAATGATGTCGGGAACGGCATCCGCATTCTGCTGCGCGAAGGATGGCGAGGCCAATATGTAATCGAGCTGGCAAAGGTGGCGTTCCGCCGGACCTCTAGTGTGATAGAGCGTCCAGCGATCCATCTCATCGCGCCGCTCCACCAGATTGACCGCAAAACCGTCCGCCAGAAGCACATTCAGGCAGGACTGCTCCTCGGCCGCCGGTTCGAAACTGTAACCTGAATGCGAATCCCCGCCGATGATGATCCGCTCGCGATAATCGTTGAAATCGCCGCAGATCACCCAGCGTTTGTCGGCGGCATGCTCCGAGCCGAAACGATCCTCGATTATGCGCCGGACTGCTTTTGCCTCGGCCATACGTACCGGCATGGACGCATCGCGCCCATTCAAGCCGTTGCGTGGCGGCCCCATCGATTTCAGATGCACCGAATAGATTGTCAGCGGATTGCCGCCGATCTTCACATCGATTTCAAGACAATCGCGCCGGAAAATCCGCTCGGAAGGCAGTTCGTTGATTGCGGCAAGTTCGGGCGTATGCAGATCGAACATCTCATACGTCACATGCGCATGGCTGGTCATGCGGACGAACTCGATCGGCTCGCCCTCAGCGGTTTCGGTGCGCATCATGACGGCCACGTCTATGCCGCGCGAATCATTGCCCGAAGTCGTGTATTTCTGGCGATAGCCGAAGCCCACCATCTTGAAGAGATAGCCATATTCGAAGGCTTTCAGCGCTTCGATATTGTCGACTTCCTGCAGGCAGATGATGTCGGCGCGCGTTTCAGCGATGGCAAGTGCCGTCATCTGGCGCGTATCGTCGGCATAGGCGATTGCCCGCGCCTGCTCCAGCAGCTTGTATTCGGCTTCGTCCTTGATCTGGAACAGCGCCAATGTGCGGTCTTGATTGAGCTGGTTTCGAAAACCGGAATAATCGAACCTGTTCATCAGGTTTTCGACATTGAACGTGGCGAGGCGAAGCGACATGGCATCGACAATTGCCCGCAAGCGCGCCCGAACACAAGCCCCAAGCGTCGCGTGATTAACCAGGACATGAGGAACTTTTCCATTCATCGCGCATTCATTTGAACAAGCGCAATGTTCGGCATCGATCCGGCTATCGGGCGTTTGAAGCGGATCCCTGTCCGTGGAGATTAAAAATGAAAAACTACCTTTTTACAGCAGCAAAAGTTGGCGTACTGGCGCTAGGCGTGGCCATGAGCTTGGCTTCCCCGTCGGCTGCCGCCCCTATCAAACTGGTTCCATCTTCGCCGCAGACTGTAAATTCGAACTTCATTCAGGTCCGCAACGAATATGACAGCGGCTCTCAAACTCGCGGTGACAATGTCATTCGCCGTTCGGGACCGCGTAGCGAAGGCAGACGCAATTCCGAACGGCGCGTCGAGCAGCGCCGCGGTGGCGGCGACCGAAGTGACTGGCGCAGAAACGACAGGCGCGGCGATTGGCGACGCGGGGATGGCAGACGCAGTGATTGGCGAGGCGGCGGCGGACGTCGTGATGACTGGCGACGCCATGGAGGGCGTGACGACTGGCGCAGACATCATCGACGCGATGGATGGCGTCGCGACTATTACCGCGGTGGCGGCTCCGGCATCTATTTCGGCTTCGGCGCTCCGGCATATCGATATGAGCAGCCACGCTATTATGCACCGCCACGCAGGACCTATCGCACGAACCTTTCGCGTGCACATGTGGACTGGTGCCTGAACCGCTACCGCTCATACAGGCCATATGACAACACGTTCCAGCCTTATAACGGCCCGCGCCAGCAGTGCTGGTCGCCTTACACCTGATAAAAAGCTGACAAAAAAACGGCACCGCGAAAGCGGTGCCGTTTTTTATTGCCGGTACGTGGTCGAATAGCTTGAACGCCTTGCGGCATCCCTCGAGACGAGACGGCACCGCATTACGCGGTGCCGCTTCTTTAAGTGTGCGCCAGCACAAGACCGGACGGACCCCTGACATTCAGGAAATGAGCCAAACCCCTTTGGCACCGGCTGAAAACAGGGGCCCCCGCCCCTGTAGCTTTCAACCGGCTTCACTTCCTACGCGAACGCCACCCATGTTCCGCGATCGTGCACCAGCGCACCTCCACCTTCCCGCAAGCATCAATCATTTGCGTGATCGATAACTCCCTTGGAGGGCGACCGTCTCGTCGAAGCCAATCGGCCACGCCGAATTCATGAAATTCTCCCTACGCACGTAGCGTTGCGAATTCCATGCCAGTTCAAAATGTATCGAAATGAAACAAAAAGGGCCGACGGATTTCTCCATCGGCCCTTCCCATTGTCTCGCTACCGCGAGCTGTCCCCTTTAGGGACTAGTTCTTCGCCTTGTCGACGAGCTGGTTCTTGGCGATCCAAGGCATCATGCCGCGGAGCTTCGCACCGACTTCTTCGATCTGGTGGCTGTCGTTCATGCGGCGGATGCCCTTGAAGCGTGCTGCACCCGAACGGTATTCCTGCATCCAGTCGGAGGTGAACTTGCCGGACTGGATGTCCTTCAGGACGCGCTTCATCTCGGCCTTGGTTTCATCCGTGATGATGCGTGGGCCGGTGACGTATTCGCCCCATTCTGCTGTGTTCGAGATCGAGTAGTTCATGTTGGCGATGCCGCCTTCATAGATCAGATCGACGATCAGCTTCACTTCGTGCAGGCACTCGAAATAAGCCATTTCGGGAGCGTAGCCGCCCTCGACCAGCGTTTCGAAACCGGCGCGGATGAGTTCGACCAGACCGCCGCAAAGAACGACCTGCTCACCGAAAAGATCGGTTTCGCACTCTTCCTTGAAGTTGGTCTCGATGATGCCCGAACGACCGCCGCCGACGCCGCATGCATAGGAAAGGCCGAGGTCGAGCGCATTGCCCGAAGCGTCCTGATGAACGGCAACGAGGCAAGGAACGCCGCCGCCCTTCTGGTATTCGCCGCGAACCGTGTGACCAGGGCCTTTCGGAGCGACCATGAGAACGTCAACGGTCTTCTTCGGCTCGATGAGGCCGAAATGCACGTTGAGGCCGTGCGCGAATGCGATTGCCGCGCCGTCACGGATGTTCGGAGCGATTTCGTCACGGTAGATGTCGGCCTGCAATTCGTCAGGCGTCGCCATCATCATGAGGTCGGCCCACTTGGCGGCTTCCGACACGGTCATGACCTTAAGGCCGTCTGCCTCGACCTTCTTGGCCGTTGCCGAGCCGGGCTTCAGCGCGACGGCAAGTTCCTTGGCGCCCGAATCCTTGAGGTTCAGCGCATGTGCACGGCCCTGCGAGCCATAGCCGATGATGGCAACTTTCTTGCCCTTGATGAGATTGAGATCGGCATCACGATCGTAATAGACACGCATTGTGGGTTTCCTTCCCTTTGAGTTACGTGAAGTTTGATTGTTGATTGCGTCCTTTGAGGCTCGGCTGTCGCCTCGCGCCTCAGGATGAGGATGGTCTGGCGCTACACTCCCTCATCCTGAGGTGTGAAGCCCGAAGGGCGAGCATCGAAGGACGCACGATCCTTTTTGCCCGCGCCAAACAAGACGAGAAACTGCTGCGTGGCATGGGCGGCATCGCGCGCAAGCTCCGCATCAGTCAATTCCATGTCGTCGCCCAGAAGCAGTCTGATCTGCACATCGCGCCCGACGAGGCCGAAAAACGTGCGAAACGCTTCTTCGCTATCGTCGAAATTGAGCAAACCAGCGTCGCGACCCGCTTCCAGCAACGGCTTGAGACGGTTTCCGATGGCAAAACGGCCATTGGCAAGCACGATCTTTCCGAGATTGCTCTTGCCGGAACCGGCATGGCTCACGGCCACCCTGTTGAGCGCGATGGATGTGCGGCTCGAAATGACCCGCAGCCAGTTTTCGCCAAAACTTTCGAGGCTGACCCGCAAAGCCGCAATATCGAGATGCTGGCGGTCGTAATTGCCTGCGCGAACGCGCGATGCCTGCCATTGAACCGTCGCGGTCAAAAGTCCGTCGCGCCCGCCGAACCATTTATAGAGCGTTTCCTTGGAACAGCTCGCGCGCCGCGCCACCGCAGTCATGGTCAGCGCATCGCCGCCTTCGACCAGAAGATCGAGAACAGCGTCCAGAACCTCACCCTGCCGGGCGGTCGGCGCGTCTTCGCTTCCAATTTCGGTTGCTTCCTGCACAGGCTCGATCCAGTTGCCGTACCGTACGTTACGGTTCGGGCTATATGCCGGAGAGCGATGTCAATTGCAAGCTTGAGTTTGCGCCAGATCCGCAGATTTCAGGGTCCAGTCGCGCTCGCGAAGCCCTATCGCCTTGAACGGATCGATGATCGTACCGGCAACCATCGACGCCAGAAACTGGGGTGCGGGCGGTATCGTCGCAAGCGTCGAGACAAGCCTGTCCCGGATAAAAGGAAGCGCCACGGAATCGGACTGATAGAATGGCGTAAAGGCATAGGAAAGCGCCTGAAACACCCGCATGTGCCAACGCCGCGCAGAAGCATAAAGCCCAAGCGCTTCCTCGATGCTTGCGCCTTTCTCAAGCGCATGCACGAGGGCTGCGGCGTCCAGAAGCGCCATATTTGCCCCCTGCCCGAGCTGCGGGCTGGTCGAATGCGCAGCGTCCCCGATGATCGCGAGCTTGCGCCCGATCGGAAGCTTCAGCGTGTGGTGACCGTAGCGCGCCAGCGAAAGCTGGTCGAAACTGGTGATCTGGTCAGTAAAGTGCACACAATCCGGCCAGATCGAAAGCACCTGTTCCTTCCAGGCATCAAGGCCCCGCGCCTGAACAGCCTCGGCGTCCTTCGGCTTGAGGCTCCAGAAGAAGGCCGCCATCTTGTCGCCGTCTCTTGTTGCCCGGCCGATAGGCAGGACGCCGACCATGACGCTCGCCCTGCGGTAGCGCTGCAAAAGCGCCCGCTCGTCAAACAAGCCTTCCGGCCATTTCAGCGAGGCCCAAAAGGCACCGTAAGTCAGTCGCTTCTGTTCTACGGGAACATCGGAATATTGACGCAGTTTCGAGCGTGCGCCGGTCGAATCGATTGCAAGATCGAAGCTGCCAAGGCGCTTTTCATGTGCATCGAAAAGCACTGCATTCTGGCCGCTGGCGTCGATCGATGCGATCTCGGAACCGGTTTCAATCGGAATGCCTTCGCGAAGTGCTGCCGCATGAAGCGTATTGAAAAGTGCGGCGCGATGAACGGCAATGCCATGGCGCCCGCCGCGTTGCGCCGAATAGCGAACGTCGAGTACGGGCCTGCCTGAGCGCGCATCTGCGCCGTAGAGCCGGTCTATCCTGCTGCCAAGGGCGGAGATTTCATCGAAAAGGCCAAGTTCGCCAAGCACCGTCAGGCCGGTCGGCTGCAGGATCAAGCCCGACCCAACAGGCTCCGGCTGGCCGAAGCGTTCGAATATCGTGACGCGATGACCGGCGCGTTTCAGAAAAAGCGCTGCCGCCAGTCCTGCAGGGCCAGCGCCCGCAATCGCAATATCCAGTGTCTTCATGTCCGCCCTCGTGCGGGCGGACATTCTTCGAAACGCGAGGCGTTTGCAATGCGCTCCCGTGTCTCACGCAATCGGATCAGATCGCGACCTGCGTGCCGATTTCCACCACGCGCCCGGTTGGTATCTGGAAGTAGCCGGTGGCGTCGGCTGCCGTCCTTGCCAGCCCGATGAACAAGCGGTCCTGCCATCTCGGCATGCCGGAATTCGGTGAAGGTTTCAGAGAACGGCGCGACAGGAAGAACGACGTCGTCATAATGTCGAACTTCCAGCCGAGTTTTCGGCATATGGCCAATGCGCTCGGCACGTTTGGCCGCTCCATATAGCCGAATTTCAGCGTAACCCGCATGAAGCGATCGTTGATCTTTTCGATTTTGACGCGCTCTTTTTCCGGCACCATTGGCTGCTGCGCCGTCACCACGGACAGGATCACATTCTGCTCATGCAGCACCTTGTAGTGCTTCAGACTGTGCATCAGTGCAGTTGGCGCGCTTTGCGGATCGCTCGTCAGGAAAACAGCCGTGCCTTTGACGATATGCGGCGGCTTTTCGTCGAGATTCTTGGCCAGAAAATCGAGTGGAATCTCATTTTTACGTGTCTTGTCGAAAAGCAGACCGGTGCCGCGCACCCATGTCGCCATTATCACGACGATTACGCCGCCAACCATCAGTGAGGCCCAGCCGCCATCCAGCACCTTGACGATGTTGGAGAAGAAAAAGCCGATATCGATAAAGGCGAACAATGCCGTCAGCGCGATTGCCGGGGCAAGACGCCATTTCCAGATGCGGCGCATGACCACGTAAAGCAGGATCGTCGTCATCAGCATATTGCCGGTGACGGAAATGCCGTAGGCAGATGCAAGTGCGGTGGATTCCTCGAAGCCGACCACAAGCAGCATAACGGCGATTGCCAGCAGCAAATTCACGCGCGGCATGTAGATCTGCCCGGATTGCGTCTCCGAAGTATGCCGGATGTCCAGGCGCGGCAGCATGTTCATCTGCACCGCCTGACGCGTGAGAGAATAGGCGCCGGAGATAACGGCCTGGCTGGCAATAACCGTTGCGGCGGTCGCAAGAACCACCATGGGAATCAGCATCCAGCCTTCATTCATTTCAAAGAATGGATGGCCGACAACACCGCCATGACTGAGCACGAAGGCACCCTGCCCGACATAATTCAAAAGCAGGCACGGAAAGACGATCGACAACCATGCCAGAACGATCGGCTTGCGCCCGAAATGGCCAAGATCGGCATAAAGCGCCTCGGCACCCGTAACAGCGAGGAAGATTGCGCCAATGGTGATGAAGGCGACTTCCGGCGAATTCATCAGGAAATAGATGATGTAGACCGGATTTACCGCCAGCAAGATTTCGGGATCATCGACAATATGCATGACCCCGGATGCGCCGATGGCCAGAAACCAAAGGGCGGTAACCGGACCGAAAACCGTCGCAACTTTGCTGGTGCCATAGCGCTGAACCGCAAAAACGATTGCCAGAATAACCAGCGTCAGCGGCACGACATAAGGCTCAAAGGCCGGTGTCACCACTTTCATACCCTCGACAGCCGAGAGGACCGAGATCGCAGGCGTAATTACCGCATCGCCGTAGAAAAGCGCTGCACCCAGAATACCGATGCCGAGAATGAACAGCGAAGGTTTCTTCAAGCTGCTTTGCGCAAGCGCCATCAGCGACAGTGTTCCGCCCTCGCCGCGATTGTCCGCACGCAGCACGAACAAGATGTATTTCACGGTCACGATGATCGCCAGCGCCCAGATGATGAGCGAAAGAACGCCCAGAATATCCTCGCGCTGCGCAACATTGCCGCCCGACGACGCAATCAAGGCTTCGCGAAACGCATAGATCGGGCTCGTGCCGATATCGCCATAAACGACACCGAGCGCGCCCAGCATAAGCATTTTCGTATCTTGGGAAGGATGGTCAGCCGCTTCGGACGGCTGTTCGATAGTTCCCGCCTCACCGCCAATATTGGCAAGCGTCATAGGCAAACACTCCGGTAAACGGGCGCTGCTCTACGCTTGCCGCACCGCAACAACAAATGCTGCTTTGTGCAGGCTGGAGCCTCAGTCATGCGCTGGCGACATCCCTCGCCAGGCTTGACCGAGTTACCAGCCGCAAGCTTTCAAAAAACGCCTCGTCGTTTCTGTCATACCGTATTCTAGTGCATCGGCCGTCAAACCATGACCGATGGATACTTCCGAAAGATTGGGAATGCGCCGAGCCAGAGCCGGCAGATTGGCGACCGTCAAATCGTGTCCGGCATTGACGGCAAGCCCATGCCGATGCGCTTCGTCTGCCGTTTCTCCAAGCTTTTCCAACTCCTTGGCGGCTTTTTCTGAATCCGAATGGAAGCTTCCGTAAGGCCCTGTGTAAAGCTCGATACGATCCGCGCCGATTTCGAAAGCGGTGCCGACCGATGATGGGTCCGGGTCGGCGAAAAGCGAAACACGCATTCCGCCCTTTTTCAGCCTTTTGACGATCGGCGTCAGGAATTCCGCGTTTTGCTTAAAATTCCAGCCATGATCCGATGTCGCCTGCGAAGGATCGTCCGGCACAAGCGTCACCTGCTCCGGCTGCGTCTTTTCCACAAGCTCGAGGAAATCTTCCGTCGGATAACCTTCGATATTGAATTCGGCGCGCGGAAATTCATCGTCGATCAGCGCGCGAATGCCGGGCAGATCCGAAAACCGTATATGCCGCTCATCGGGCCGCGGATGAACGGTCAGCCCGTGAGCGCCTGCCTGCAGCGCGATGCGCCCGATCTTCAAAACATCCGGCCACGGCAGGTCGCGCCGGTTGCGCAGCATGGCGATGGCGTTGAGGTTTACGGAAAGGCTTGCGGGCATGACTGACCTTGAGATGCAATTTCAACCAGTGGTTATAAAGGCTTTGTTCGGAACGGACAGCCAATTTGTGTGTTCATCAACGTTAGGACATCAAGCAAAAATTACGATGCTCACAAAAATTAGAGTAGCCGAAAGGAAAGAAGAATGCACCCACTGGACCCCGTTCCCGCCGTCCGACGCATCGAAACGGACCGCCCCGATGCATTCGCATTCGAGATCGCCGGTCATGTGACTTCAGCCGATGTCGAAAACCTTTATGGCCTTCTCGAAGCCGCCTATGCCCTCCACGACCGCATCGACCTTCTTGTCCGCATCGTCGATTATGACGGCATCGACTGGAGCGAAGTTTCAGACGAAACGGTCGAAATCGGCAAAGAACATGCAATCGCGCATGTCAGACGCTGCGCCGCCATCGGCTCGCCCGATTGGACGACGAGGCTCGGTGGTTTCTTCGCGCCGGCAATTCCTATCGAGTTGAAGCATTTTGAAAATGAGGCGGATGCTTGGGATTGGATCGAGGCGAAGCCGGTCGAGGATGCTTGATTGAGCTAGGTGCGTCCTACCTGACAATCGTCAGCCTCTCAGCCGCCCTTGTAATCGCAGTGTAAAGCCAGCGCTGGCGCGTGTCTTTGAAGGCATAGCTCTCATCGAACAGCACGATGTTGTTCCACTGCGAGCCCTGCGCTTTGTGAACCGTCAGCGCATAGCCATAATCGAAATCGTCAAAGCGCTTCTTCTGCTGCCAGGAAATTTCCGTTTCCGGCGCCTCGAATGCGGCTTTCAGCAACTTGATCTTGGCAACGCCGCGATCGGGATCGTCTTCTTCCGGCGAAACCAGCAGGTTGATGCCCGGTTTCACCGTCTCGCGCGACGACGTCATGACTTTCCAGAGAGAACCGTTGAGCAATCCCTTGGCCGGATCGTTCCGAAGGCAGACGAGCTTGTCGCCCGCTTGCGGATAGGACGCCGTAAAACCCTTCAACTCGCGAAGCCGGGCGTTGTAGCGCCGCCTCGTACGATTGGTCCCCACCAGCACCTGGTCCGCATCGAGAACCAGATCCTGCGTGACCTCGCCCTTGCTGATCACGCTGGCAGCACCGTAATCGCCCTCGCCGAACTCGCGCCCCTCCCGCACATCCAGCGCCAGCCGGATAATCGGATTGTCGCGGGCCTGACGGTGGATTTCGGTCAGCAGAAAATCAGGGTCGTATTCGGTGAAAAACCCGCCGCCCGAAATCGGCGGAAGCTGGCCCGGATCGCCAAGAACGAGGATCGGAGTGCCGAACGACATCAAATCGCGCCCCAATTGCTCGTCCACCATCGAGCATTCGTCGATGATGACGAGCTTCGCCTTGGAAATCGGGCTTTGCCGGTTGAGCGAAAAGGTCGGCGACATGGATGTCTTGCCGGTGCTTTCATCCTCGACCGCCTCCTCGCCGCGCGGGCGATAGATCAGCGAATGGATCGTGCGGGCATTCGTTGCCCCCTTGGAGCGCAGCACCTGTGCTGCCTTGCCGGTAAAAGCCGCGAATTGCACCGAGCCATCGACATGCTCGGCAAAATAGCGCGCGAGCGTGGTCTTGCCCGTACCGGCATAGCCGAACAGGCGAAATACCTGCGGCTTTCCGTCTTTGAGCCATCGTGCGACGGCCTGCAGCGCGTCATCCTGTTGGGGAGAGAGTTCCATCGCCCTGAAAGACAGGATTCGCACCGCGCGGGCAAGCCTCTACTTCAGCATCGGCCAAAGCGTAGCGGCCAGCAGCACGCCCATAGCGATGTTGAACCATTTAAGCCGTACCGGATCGGCCAGAAATCCGCGCAGAGCCATACCGAAACCGGCCCAGCTTGAAACGCTCGGCAGGTTCACCCCCGCAAAGACCAGCGAAATGAGCGCTACGGAAAGAACCGGCGCCTGCGGGTTCGTGTAGAGGGCCATCGCCGTCAATGCGATGACCCACGCCTTGGGATTGACCCATTGAAAGGCAGCGGCCTGCAGGAATGTCATCGGCTGCGCATTGTTATCACCGCTCTTGCCCATCGAGCGAGACATGGCGATTTTCCATGCGAGGCAAAGCAGGTAGGCCCCGCCGGCGATCTTCAGCGCGAGATGAAGTGCGGGAAAGGCGGTCAGCAGCGCGCCGAGGCCAAACCCGATCGCCAGAAGCAGGATGAGAAAGCCAACGCCGATGCCCAGCATATGCGGCACCGTGCGCCAGAATCCGAAATTGACCCCGGAAGCCAACAGCATGAAATTGTTGGGCCCAGGCGTAATTGATGTCACGAACGCATAGGCGATCAGTGCAAACAGGGTCTCGGAAGACATTGGAACGAACCTTATGGAACGACGCAAAAATTATCGATTGGCGATCTGGAGCAATTCGCCGAGAATCTCACGGACGGCGTTGAGGATGTCTTCCGGTGCCTTTTCGATTAACCGGAATCCGCGCTCCAGGCGATGCACCGTCCTCGGTTGATCTGCCAGTACTGCGCCCTTTGTCTGCAAATGATCCGGTAAAATTACCTTTGTCGGCCAAGGAGAAAGATTGCGGGTAATCGGACAGATAATCGATCTTTGATCACGGGAATTGAATTCTGAGCCCGTCAGGACAATTCCGGGTCGTCGACCGCCTTGCTCAGTTCCCTTTACAGGATCAAGATCGATCCAGACGATGTCACCGGCTTCGAATGAGGTCATTCAAAGTGATCTCGCCGCGAGAATATTCATCGTCAATAGTCTCACCGGGCTTATCCGATCCCCACTCAATTGTATCCGGCGCATTCTCGGTTCCTAGCCGATCCATTTCCGAAATGATCCAAGCCAAAGTGCGTTTTTGCTTCTTTACAGGCTCGAATATGCCCTTGCCGTCCTTGACCGTCAGTTCGAGCGTTTGACCGGGCTTCAGGTCGAGCTCGTCCAACACCGCCTTGGGCAGGCGAATTGCAGAACTGTTGCCCCACTTTGAAATTTGCACCTGAGTCATTGCGATCTCCATGTATATACCAATGTATATACATTTTAGCAGTTATCTCTGCAAGCCTACATCCCCTGCGGGCCACGGTTCATCGCTGCAACGCCGGTGCGGCAGACTTCGACGAGGCCAAGCGGCTTCATGATGGCGATGAACTGCTCGATCTTGGAAACCGCGCCGGTAATCTCTAAAATGAAATGCTCGGTGTTGGCATCGATCACCTTGGCGCGGAAGGCTTCGGCAAGCCGTAACGCCTCGACGCGCTCGTCGCCGGTTCCCGCCACCTTGATG
Source organism: Foliimonas ilicis (assembly GCF_039939195.1). NCBI lineage: Bacteria > Pseudomonadati > Pseudomonadota > Alphaproteobacteria > Hyphomicrobiales > Phyllobacteriaceae > Foliimonas > Foliimonas ilicis. Next base: position 245,282 of record NZ_JBDUUH010000004.1, read on the forward strand.
AGTGCCAGTTCACGCGCCAGCGGCTTGTCCTGCCCGAGTTCGAACGCGCGAACCGAAAGATCGACGACACGGTGAACCGGCACGATGCGCTCAAGCTGATGCTTGATCTGCTCGAGAACATGCGGCGTGCCACGCGTCACGACCGTAATGCGCGAAAGGTGCTTTTCATGTTCGGTTTCCGAAACCGTCAGGCTTTCGATGTTGTAGCCGCGCCCGGAGAAAAGCCCGATGACACGCGCCAGAACGCCCGGCTCATTGTCCACCAACACAGACAGCGTGTGGGTTTCGGGCCGTTCGGTTTCCTTGGAAATGAAGTAGGCAGAACCGGTTGGCTGTAGCTGTGCGTTCATGGTCGGGTCTTTCTGAATGTGTTCTGTGTGACGAGACGTTCGAGGAGCTGGAGTTAAACCAGCTCTCTGCCCTTGGCATCGATGGCATTTGCCACCGCCTCATCGGTCGCCTCGTCGGGAAGAAGCATTTCATTGTGCGCCTTGCCGGACGGGATCATCGGAAAGCAATTCGCAAGGCTTGCCACGCGGCAATCGAAGATCACCGGCTTGTTGACCTCGATCATTTCCTTGATCGCATCGTCCAGCTCGCCCGGCTTTTCGCAACGAATGCCGTGGCCGCCATAGGCTTCCGCCAGCTTGACGAAATCAGGTATCGCTTCGTTATAGGAGCTCGACAGACGGTTGCCGTGCAGAAGCTGCTGCCACTGGCGCACCATGCCCATATATTGGTTGTTCAGGATGAATATCTTGATCGGCGCTCCGTACTGAACCGCCGTGCTCATCTCCTGAATGCACATCTGGATCGATGCATCGCCTGCAATATCGATGACCAGAGCGTCCGGATGCGCGATCTGCACGCCAAGCGCTGCCGGCAGGCCGTAGCCCATCGTGCCTAGTCCGCCCGATGTCATCCATCGGTTCGGCTGCTCGAAGCCGAAATGCTGCGCCGCCCACATCTGATGCTGGCCGACTTCGGTGGTGATGTAGGTGTCGCGATTTTTGGAGTGCTCGTAGAGACGCTGGATCGCATATTGCGGCATGATCACATCGTCATTGCTCTTGTAAGCGAAGGAATCGCGCGCGCGCCAGCGGGCGATCTGCTCCCACCAGGGAAAGAGCGCCTTCTTGTCGGTTTTCGTCGTCGCGCGCCAGAGCCGCACGAGGTCTTCCAGCACGCGACCGACATCGCCGATGATCGGCACATCGACATGCACGATCTTGTTGATCGAAGACGGGTCGATGTCGATGTGGATCTTCTTGGAATTCGGCGAAAACGCATTCAGGCGCCCGGTGATACGGTCGTCGAAGCGCGCGCCGATGCACAGCATCACATCGCAATCATGCATCGCCATATTGGCTTCATACGAGCCGTGCATGCCCAGCATGCCGAGCCAGTTCTTGCCGCTCGCCGGATAAGCACCGAGGCCCATCAGGGTCGAGGTGATCGGAAAACCGCTGAGTTCGACCAGTTCGCGCAGCAACTGGCTGGCTTCCGGGCCGGAATTGACGACACCGCCACCCGAATAGATGATCGGCCTTTTGGCCTTTGCCAGCAGCGCAACGGCTTCCTTGATCTTCTCCATGTCGCCGTCGAGTTTCGGGCTGTAGCTCTCCAGAGCCTGCGCAGGCGGCGGCGTATAGATGCCCTTGGCGAACTGCACGTCCTTCGGAATATCGACAACGACCGGGCCTGGACGGCCAGTAGTCGCGACATGGAAGGCCTTGTGCAGAATGCCTGCGAGTTCGTTGACGTCCTTCACCAGCCAATTGTGCTTGGTGCAGGGCCGCGTGATGCCGACCGTATCGCATTCCTGAAAGGCATCGGTGCCGATCAGCATCGTGGGTGCCTGTCCTGTGATGCAGACCAGCGGTATGGAATCCGACAGCGCGTCCTGCAGCGGCGTCACCATATTCGTGGCACCAGGACCGGAAGTGACGAGCACGACGCCCGGCTTGCCGGTGGAGCGCGCATAGCCCTCGGCAGCGTGCCCGGCACCCTGCTCATGGCGAACGAGAATGTGCTCGACGTCGTCCTGCTGGAAAAGCTCGTCGTAAATCGGAAGAACCGCACCGCCGGGGTAGCCGAAGAGATGCTTGACGCCATTGTCCTTCAGCGCCTGCACCACCATCTCGGCGCCGCTCATTTCCCGCCGTCCGGTCTCGTTCTTTCCGTTGCTCATCGGTCTGGTTCCGTCTCTTCCGCTTTTTATGTTTGCTGGTCGTATCGGTATTTTTGCCAATAAAAAAGGCCCCCGAGGGAGCCTGTGTCTTGCGTATGGGAGGCTTCCGCCCGGCGGTTACACCGCCTTGCCCACACGCCTTCCTACTACGAGAATGAGTTTCGTATTCATGGCGCGAAACATAATGGCGCAATCGCACCCCTGTCAATCATGAATCTTGCACTGATTGCGATCTTTGAAGCGGTTCTTCTTGTGATGGAATCACGAGGCCACCCCCCTCTGCCCTGCCGGGCATCTCCCCCTCAAGGGTGGAGATTGGCTGACATAACTCTCAGCCTTCATTCTGTAACGTCGGCAATTGGTGCCACGCGTTCATGATAGAGTAATCTCCACCCTTGAGGGGGAGATGCCCGGCAGGGCAGAGGGGGGTGTTGTCCCGCCTACGTTTCCATTTTTAAATGGAGGTCTCTAAAAGGCCCCATGTTTTCTTAACACCACCTACACCATCCCTCGGAACCCGGTTTTAACCGCGGACCTGTAAACGTGCCCTCTGATGGGTTGGGGTGATCGACAATAATGTCTCCAGAGGGTGAAGCAGCAGCCGGGACGAACGCGGCACAGGAGCGGCGCGACGAACAGCAGCCGGATTCGCGTGTGCTTGGCCATGTCGTGCAGTGCGACGGCGCGCGCGCGACCATAAGTGCCGTGGCCGACACCTCCGAAGGTGTGGTCAACGGCATCTGGACCGTCGGCAAGATGATCTCGATCAACCTTGGCAATATCCGCACGGTCGGCCTCGTCTATGCCATCGGCAAATCGGATCGCGTGTGGAACCACGGCGTCGGCAACCAGATCGAAGTCAGCGTCGAACTGGTCGGCGAAGTGCGCGATCAGCCGCCAACGGGCAAGCCCGTATTCGACCGCGGCATCACCAATTACCCATATATCGGTGCCATCGCCCATCGCATCCGCAAGCGCGACCTTCAGGCGGTCTACGATCTCGCCGGGCGTCCCTCGATCACCATCGGCCAGCTTTCACAGGATGAAAGCATCGACGCGCTGATCGCCATCGACGACACGCTGGCACGCCATTTCGCCGTGGTCGGCACGACAGGCGTCGGCAAATCGACCGCCGTATCGCTTCTCCTGCGCAAGACCATCGAAGCGCAGCCCGATCTTCGTGTGCTGATCCTCGACCCGCATAATGAGTTTGCAGCCGCCCTGCCCGATCATTGCGTAAAAGTCGATACCAGCACGCTCGATCTGCCGTTCTGGCTGTTCAAGCTGGAAGAGTTTGCGGAAGTCCTGTTTCGCGGGCGCGAAACCGTGCCGGAAGAAATCGACATTCTGCGCGATATCATCCCGCAGGCGAAAAGCCTTTATCGCAATCCGAACAGCGGTGCGTTTCTCAAGCGCGGCGGCGAGGCACTGACTGCCGATACGCCTGTGCCTTATCGTGTGGCCGATCTCATCCGGCAGTTGGATGAGCGCATGGGCATGCTGGAAGGCAAGCTGGAGCGCCCGGTCTGCCGTTCGCTGAAAACGCGCATCGAATCCGCAATCAACGACCCGCGCTATCGTTTCATGTTCAATTCGCGCCTGATCGAAGATACGATCCACGAAACGATCGGCAACATCTTCCGCGTGCCGCATAATGGCAGGCCCGTCACCTGTTTCGAGATGGCAGGCATGCCGCCGGAAGTGGTGAACTCGGTCTGTTCGGTTCTGGCGCGCCTCGCGTTCGACCTCGCCTTCTGGAGCGAAGGCAAACTGCGCTTGCTTCTGCTTTGCGAAGAAGCGCACCGCTATATGCCGTCCGATCCACGGCTTGGCTTTGCGCCGACGCGCCACGCGCTTTCGCGCATTGCCAAGGAAGGCCGCAAATATGGCTGCTATCTCGGCGTCGTCACGCAGCGTCCGGGCGAACTCGACCCGACAATTCTGTCCCAATGCTCGACGATCTTCGCGATGCGTCTCGCAAACGAGCAGGATCAGGCGATCATCAGATCGGCGATGGCGGATTCGTCTGCTTCCTCGCTGTCATTCCTGTCATCGATGGGCCAACGCGAGGCGATTGCCTTCGGTGAAGGCGTCGCAACCACGATGCGCATGAAATTCGACCATGTGACGCCATCGCTCATTCCATGTTCTGCGGGACATGCAGAGCCGGTTAGTCGTGGCAATGGGCGGGATTCGGTCGATCTGGTTTCAATCGTCCAGAAGCTGCGAAACGTACCAAGACCGCAGATCGCGCTCGGCTATGCCGAACAGGTCAGCACGCAAAGACAGGCCGGCGATACGGAATACCGCAAGCCCGCAACACTTGCAGCGCCGATCGAAGACCTCGATGTGAGTTTCGGCCTTAAGGAAACGACATTCGGTGTGAAACCGGGCTTCTGACGGCTAAAAGGTCGAGTTTCTGACAAGAAAACGGCCGCCGAAGGAAACCGGCACGCCTTCCCCGCTTTGATAGTCGCCATCCGCGCTACGGAAAGCATGGATATGCAAATGCGGCTCGGTCGAATTTCCCGAATTGCCCGCAAGGCCGAGCGCATCGCCGATCGCGACATTCTGGTTCTGGGAAACCGCGATGGAGTCTTTCACGAAATGCGCGAGCAGCACCTGGACACCCTGGCATTCGATCACAATATGATTGCCGGCGGGATCTCCAGTTGCTGTTTCGCCGGGAACATTATCGGCCGCGCCGTCGCTGACCGCTCTCACAATACCATTGCAAGGGCTTGAGATTTTCGCTCCGAAAATTGCGTAGCTTTCGAGTTCCGATGGAAAAAGCCCCGAAGCCCGCGCACCCGATCCATTCAGCCTCAGAATATCGAGTGCATAGCGCTGGCTGTTATGACTGTTGTGATAATTGATCAACGAATTGTCGCCGCCATGAGCGACGACGTAGCGCCCGTCCTCCAGCGGCATGGCCAACTCGACCGGCTCATGTTCCGGGTGATATCCCGAAATCGCATAACCGATCATGCCTATGAAAACGACGCACATGAACGCCATGAAGCCATGCCGAAGCAGGAACGGTCGTGTGCCGGGCGCTCGCCATGATTTGTCGCGATGCCGCCAGCCCGATGCAGCGACCGCAATCGCATAGACCGCAAGGCTCGCATATCGCACCTCGTAGCTTATCCAGAACCACTGACCAAGCACGAACAGGAACACCATGAAGATGCCGCCATAGATCGCGTGCATCAGCCAATCGCTGCGGTCCTTTACGCCCGCCCAAAGCCCGTAAATGAAAAAAAGCGGTAGCAGAACATGTGTGCCGAGAAAGATGGCGAGCAGCAGATACACGGCTTCTCCTCGTTGAAATTCGAATCGAAATCGCCCGCCATGATGCGTCTTGCTTGGTCGAAAATAAGGATTTGGGGCTGATGCGCGGGTAGCTTCAGGTCAGGACGTGGCGAAAATGGTGATATTGAGAACCGGAGCGGAGCGTACATTTGGTACGTGAGCACCGGAAGCGCAAATATCGCCATTTGCAGCCCGTCCTCACCTGAAGCTAGGCGCTGACGCGGTTCCTGCCCTGTCTTTTGGCATGATAAAGCTGCTTGTCGGCGCGCCGGAAAAACTCTTCCGCCCGCTCCTCGCCATCCCATGAGGCCATGCCCACGCTGGCCGTGACTTTAAGCGTGGTGCCGCCGACATGAACTTGCGTCGTTGCGATCGCGCGCCGAAGCCGCTCCGCGAAATTGCCGAGCATGGCCGCATTCATATTCGGCGCGACGACCGCAAACTCCTCACCGCCCAGCCGCGCAACGATGTCGTGATGGCGAGAGGTATCCTTGAGCGCCTTGGCGACGGCGCGCAGAACTTCGTCGCCAATATCGTGGCCATGTGTATCGTTGACGAGTTTGAAGTGATCGAGATCGACGATCAGCAAACCCACCGGTTTCGCGATGCGACGGAACTCGACCAGATATTCCTTGAGCGCATCGTCGAAATAGCGGCGATTTTGCATTCCGGTCAGCGCGTCGGTCAGTGCCGCCTGCTGGAATGTTTCGGAACGCGCGCTCAGCGTCTTGGTCATCGCCTTGAGCTTGCTCTGCTCCCTCACCTGCGTACGGATGAGCGGGAAGATGAAGAAAATGCCGAAAACAAGAGCGGTTGCGAGCAGGGCGCCGATCAGGAACAAAAGCTGCGCAAGATAGGAAACACCTTCCATGCGTTGCGGCAGATAGAGCATCTCCGCCGACTCCCGCAAAACGGCATAGGCATGCAGCGTCACCGCGCCTGTCAGCAGGATAACGGCAATAAAGACGAAAAAAGCCGATTCCGACTTGTGGAAACGCATATTCTCCCCACTGCATGCTCACATTGGTTATCGCATAATCCGCCTTACGGAGAGTTAATACCTACAATTTTTGATTGTATTTTTCCATTCGTGAACATGCGTTTGGCAAAAGACTTAACCTAAAGTTTCAACTCTCCTAATGTACCATCATTTGCAAGCGCAAGACGCTGCCACGAAGGCGAAAGCTGGTTACGAAACCACGTCGCCTGCCGCTTTGCATACTGCCTTGTTGCAACTTTTGCGCGATAAATTGCTTCCTCGAAAGTTAAAAGCCCACTATCGGCTGCATTCAACTCGCGAAAGCCGATCGCCTTGATCGCCGGAAGGTCGTCGGACAGGTTCATTGCGGCCAGCGCGCGCACTTCTTCGAGTGCGCCATTTTCGATCATCGTATCGAAACGCCGCTCGATGCGCTCGATCAGCAACTCGCGCTCGGCATCGATCACGAAGAACCGTGCAGACGCGGCATCGATCAATGGTTCGCCCTGCTCTGCCTGCCATGCGAGGATCGAACGGCCCGACGCTTCCAGCACCTCCAACGCCCGCACGATGCGCTGCCCATCCGAGGCGCGCAGCACGAGCGCGCATTCGCCGTCCTCATGCATCAAAATGCGATGAAGCCTGGCCGGGCCTTCTTCCGCCAGCCTGCAGCGCCAGCGCTCGCGAATTTCGGCTGGGATTTCCGGCATCTCCGAAATGCCCTCACTGAGCGCGCGAAAGTAAAGCCCGGTCCCACCGACGAAAATCGGACGTTTTTCCTCGAACACCCCGCTTGCCGCGAGATCGGAAACGTCGCGCGCCCATGTACCGGTCGAATAGGCGGTCGCGGGGCTCACATGCCCGTAAAGATGGTGCGGCGCGCGCGCCAGATCGTCTTTTGCCGGTCTGGCGGTCAGCACGTTCAAAACGGAATAGACCTGCATCGAATCCGTGTTGACGATCACGCCGCCATGCTTTTCGGCAAGGTCCAGTGCCAGCTTCGACTTGCCGCTGGCGGTCGGTCCCGCTATCAGGATTGCATTCCTGATCGGAACGCCCTGCCCCTTGTCACCGGATGCCTTCATGTCACTTGTCGCTACGCTCATTTCCCATCCGGCCCGGCCAGAACTCACTCCTGCGGCTGCGAATATGGCGTTGCAGGCGGTTGGCGCAAGCGGCATTCGCTGGCTCGCGGAATCTGTCGCATGCGATCTGGCCTTGCCGGAAGGCATTGCGCAAGCCGAAGCGCTCGCAACGCTGCGCGCGGCACTTGCCTCGGAGCCGTTCGATATCGTCGTGCACGACGCTGAAAGCCGCCGCAAGAAAATCCTCATCGCCGACATGGATTCGACCATGATCGATCAGGAATGCATCGACGAGCTGGCTGATGAAATCGGCGTAAAAGATCGCGTCGCGGCCATCACCGCGCGTTCGATGAATGGAGAAATCGAGTTCGAACCGGCCCTGCGCGAGCGCGTGGCACTTCTCGAAAACCTCGAGACTTCCGTGGTCGAGCGCATCGTCTCGGACCGGCTGACGCTCGCGTCCGGCGGGCGCGAACTGGTGCAGACCATGAAGGCGCATGGATGCTGGACCGCCCTCGTTTCTGGCGGGTTTGAAGTTTTCACCAGCCGCATCGCCGCAAAGCTTGGCTTCGATGAGAACCGTGCCAATCGCCTGCTCGAATCTGGCGGCCATTTCACCGGCCGCGTCGCAGAGCCCATTCTTGGCCGTGCCGCGAAGGCCGAAGCGCTCCACGAAATCGCCGCCCGGCTTGGCCTGACGCCTGCAGATGCAATCGCAGTCGGCGACGGCGCAAACGATCTCGACATGATCCGGCTTGCCGGCATAGGCGTCGCCGTCCACGCCAAGCCGGTCGTTGCCGAACAGGCGGATGCCCGCATCGACCACGGCGACCTGACAGCCCTCCTCTACATTCAGGGCTACACAAGCGAAGAGTTCGCGCGATGAAGCCTATCCGCACAAACCGGCTTATCCTGCGCAACTGGGTCGCGCGAGACGGCGACCTTTTCCACCGGATCAACTCGGACGAACGCGTAATGGAATTTTTCCCATTCCGCCGCGATCGGGCCGAGTCCGACGCCAAGATGGAGGAATTGCGCGAGGAAGCCGAACGCCTGGGCTATGGCTTCACAGCGGTCGAACTCGCCTCAACCGGCAAATGCATCGGTTTTGTCGGCCTTCATGACGTAGAAATCAAACCCTTCATCGCACGGGGCTCCATCGAAATCGGCTGGCGACTGGCGCCGCAATTCTGGGGTTCGGGCTATGTCACCGAAGCCGCAAGCGCCCTTCTCGATTTTGCCTTCGACAAGCTCGACAAACCGGAAGTCGTCTCATTCGCCGTCTGGAACAATGCCAAATCGATCGCCGTAATGGAGCGGCTCGGCATGAAGCATCAGGTAGGCTACGATTTTCATCATCCCGACGTTCCAAATTCCCATGCCCACCTGAAACGGCATGTGCTCTACAAGCTCGACCGGGCGGACTGGCACAAACAAAAAAGAGCGGCGAAGTAGCCCGGCCCCAAATCAAATATGGAATAATCGGAACTCGAAACTTCAACTGCCGTTCTTGATCGGAGGCTTTGGAGAGTGGGACCGGTAAATATGACCGAGCTGATCATCTGGACTTACGATTGGGTGCCCGAAAGCGTCCGCGGTTTTGTCCGCGATCTAAGGCTGAGATGGGCATGCGAAGAAGCTGGACTCGGTTATTCGGTGCAAACAGTCCCCTTCAAGGGGCGACAGACCAATCATTTGTCACGCCAACCCTTCGGTCAGGTTCCATTCCTGAACGATGGCGAACTGAAAATGTTCGAGAGCGGCGCCATACTGCTGCATCTGGCCCGCAAGAGCGAAAAGCTGATGCCGCGCGAGCCGGTTGGAGAAGCCGAAACGGTTGAATGGACGATCGCCGCGCTCAACTCCATCGAGATGGTTAGCGTTCCTTGGTGGTTTCTGGAAATATCCGGCACGAAGGACAACCGCCTTGCCGACTGGCTGGAAAGCCGCCTCGACCAGCTCGAAAAAATTCTGACCGAGCGGGAATGGCTGGCAGCGGATCGTTTCACGGTCGCGGACCTGCTGATGGCAGATGTGCTCCGCGTCTCGAAAGTCCGCTCTTTCGGCGATCGCCCAGCAACAGATGCCTACGTGACACGTATGACCGACCGCCCTTCGTTCAGGAAGGCGCGCGCCGATCAAGTGGCTCATTTCGCCGCCGGCGATAAGAGCAGGCCTGCTGCCGGCCAATAATCGACGCTATTTTCTAAAGTGATTTCAATTACTTGTAGCCCTTACCGGAATCAATCCATCCGGATCGTCACGAATCGCAACTCACCCGTTTTCGAAGACAGCATCAGCAACGCGTTCTTGCGGCCCTGCTTCTTCAGAGCGTCGATGCGATCTGCCACTTCCTTGGCTGACGTCACTGTTTCCTGCGCGATTTCGGTGATGACTTCGCCTGCGACAACGCCGCGATCCGAGGCTGCCGAGTCCGGCGCAACATCGGTCACGACGGCGCCCGAAACGTCCGCGCCGATGCCGAACTTCTTGCGCGCCTCGTCGTTCAGTTCGCCAACCGTCATGCCGAGCACGCTTGTCGTCTCGACCGGCTCCGCAGGCTGGCTTTCCTCTGCATCCGCGCTTTCCGCTTCGGCAGATTTTTCGCCGTCTTCAAGGCGTCCGAGCGTCACCTTCACGGTCTGCTCCTCGCCCTTGCGGACGATCAGCACATCGACGGCCTTGCCGACCGGGCTTTCCGCCACGACGCGCGGCAGGTCGCGCATCTCGTTGACATCCCTGCCGTCGAATTTGGTGATCACATCGCCCGGCTGGATAACGCCATTGTCGACTGGACCGCCCTTGATGATGCCAGCGACCAGCGCACCCTTTGCGGATGGCATGCCGAGGCTTTCGGCAATCTCATCCGTCACCGGCTGGATGCGAACGCCGAGATAGCCGCGGCGCGTTTCGCCGAATTCACGAAGCTGATCGACGACACCGGCAGCAAGCTGCGATGGAATGGAAAATCCGATACCGATAGATCCGCCGGAAGGCGAAATGATCGCCGTGTTGATACCGACCACGTCACCATCCATGTTGAACAGCGGGCCGCCGGAATTGCCGCGATTGATCGCAGCATCGGTCTGGATGAAGTCGTCATAAGGGCCGGAATTGATGTCCCGGTTGCGCGCTGAGACGATACCGACCGTCACCGTTCCGCCAAGCCCGAACGGATTGCCGATCGCCATCACCCAATCACCGATCCTCATCTTGTTGGAATCGCCGAATTTTACCGCGGTGAGTTTCTTGGCCTTCGCATCGACTTTCAAAACCGCAATATCGGTCTTGGTATCCGTGCCGAGCAACTCCGCTTTCAGTTTGGAGCCGTCTGAGAAATTGACTTCGATCTCGTCGGCATCGGCAATGACGTGGTTGTTCGTCACGACAATGCCCTGCTCCGCATCCACGACGAAGCCCGAGCCGAGCGACTGAACCTTTTGCGGGCCGCCGCCACCGCCGCCCTGGCCCTGCCGGTTTTTGAAGAAATCGTCGAAAAATTCCTGGAAAGGCGAGCCTTCCGGCAATTCCGGCATAGGCACCGCGCCCGGCCCCTCGGTTCCCTTGACGGTTTGCGAGGTCGAGATGTTGACCACGGCGCCGAGCAGGCCTTCAGCGAGGTCGGCGACCGATTCCGGCCCATTGGCATAGGCAGGCGCGACCAATGCGGGCGCGACGAACGCGCCAAGCACGATTGCAGCGGTGCCGGCAGTAAAGGTTTGGCGTGCTCTGGACAGGAAAGTCTTGGCGATCATTCTATAGCCTCCGGATGTCCCTCGACGGAAAGACCGGCGGCGCGCACCGGTTCGTCAGACCGCCATGTTGGTGAAGAATACGGCGTGTTTGCGGCTTTGTAGACGGGTGATTTTACAATCTTTCGTCATCCGCGAACGAACCAGACCACGCCCACGCCTACCGCAATGACGGCAAGACCGACGCTACGCAGCGTACCGTCGGGTATATGGATAACGTCCGCGGCGAGCCGTTTGGCGAAGCCCGGAAAACCGCCGTAGACCAGACCCTCGAAAACGAGAACCAGGCCCACGGCAGCTAGGAAATCCGACACCTGTCGTTAGTTTCCGGCAGGCGGCGTTGCAGCCGGAGCGACCATGCCGGCGGGATCGCGGAAGAAGCGGAAGAATTCCGAATCCGGCGAAAGCACCATGGTCGTACCGGTGTTGTCCAACGCTTCCGAATAGGCGCTCATCGAGCGATAGAACTCGTAGAACTCCGGATCGCGCTGAAACGCATTGGCAAAAGTAGCGCTTCGCTCGGCTTCACCTTCACCGCGCAGGATTTCAGATTCCCTGCGGGCGTCGGCAACCGTCTCGATGACCTCACGGTCGGCACGAGCACGAATGCGCTGCGCTGCTTCGCGGCCCCGTGCACGAAGCCTTTCAGCCTCTGCGAGACGTTCCGCCTTCATGCGCTCATAGGTCTGCTGCGAGACTTCGGCAGTCAGGTCGGTACGGCGAATGCGCACGTCCTGAATTTCGAGACCAAGCGAGGTGGCGTCCGGCCGAAGCTGTTCTGCCACTTCGCGCATCATCGAACCGCGCTCTTCCGAAAGAGCCGCTTCGAAGCCGCGAACACCGTATACGCGACGCAAAGCTGCATCGAGACGTGTGCGCAGACGCTGCTCGGCAAGCGGAATGCTACCGGAAACGGTCGAACGGAAAAGGCGCGGATTGGAGATGCGATACGCAACGAACGCATCGACCTCGTAGAACTTGCCGCCCGAAACCTGGACACGCATGTCGTCCAGATCGAAGCGCAGCACGCGATCCTCGATGATCTGCACATTGTCTGCTTCAAGGAAGGCAAAAGGCGCCTTGAAGTAGATGCCCGGTTCGCTCTTCACGTCGACGATTTCACCGAAGCGAAGCACGATGGCCTGCTGGCGTTCGTTTACGACGAAGACCGAGGAATAAGCGAGGAAGAGGATAACTGCGACGATGACGCCGATAACTGGAAGTTTGTTCGACATCAGTTGTTTCCTCCCGTCGTCGCACGCCTTTGAAGCTCAGGCAGCGGCAGATACGGCACTACGCCCTGTCCATTACCCTGTTCGACAATCACCTTGTTGGAATCCTTGAACACCCTTTCCATCGTTTCGAGGTAAAGGCGGCGGCGCGTCACGGCAGGCGCTTTTGCGTATTCGTCATAGACCGAGATAAAGCGCTGCGCTTCACCCTCGGCTTCCTGAGCGACACGGTTCTTGTAGGCAGCCGCTTCTTCGCGGATCTGCGCTGCTTCGCCACGGGCCTGACCGAGCTTCTGGTTGGAGTACTGGTTGGATTCTTCGACGAAACGGTCTTCATCCTGCTCGGCGCGCTGCACCTCGTCGAACGCATCGGCCACTTCGCGTGGCGGTGCTGCGTCCTCGATGGAGATTGCATTCACCGAAAGGCCCGATCCGTAACTGTCGAGCGAACCCTGGATAATATCGCGTACGTCGGTGGCAATGCCCTGACGATCGTCACGGAAAATATCCTGTGCCGGACGCCTTCCGACTGCCTCGCGCATCGCGCTCTCCGCAACCTGGCGGATCATATCGTCCGGGTCGGAAACGTTGAACAGATAAGCGTTCGGGTCGGAAACCGCGTAAGCGACCGAGAAACGAACATCGACGATGTTCTGGTCGCCCGAAAGCATCAGGCCGGAGCTCGAACGGTCATTGCCGCCTGCGCCGATATTGATGAGCTTTTCAGCCGTATTGGCTTTTTCGACCGTTTCGATCGGCCACCAATGGAAATGCAGACCGGGGCCTGAGAGCTCTTCCTTCGGCTTTCCGAAGCGAAGCTCGACCGCCATTTCATCAGGCTGGACCGTATAGATGGATTGAAACAGCCAAAGCAGAACGAGGCCGGCTGCAATCAGCAGGAACAGCGACGAGCCGCCAACGCTGCCACCCGGCAATGCGTTTTTCAGCCTGTCTTGTCCGCGGCGAATAATGTCTTCAAGGTCAGGAGGCGAACCTTGTGGTCCGCTTGGTCCGCGTGGGCCTTGTCCCCAGGGGCCTCCATTGTTACCGCCGCCGCCGCCCCATGGGCCGCCGCCGCCTCCTCCGCCACTCTGATTGTTCCAGGGCATGAATGTCCTTTCGCTAAAAACCCAACGCACCGGCTTCGCCAGCACGCTCCCTTTGTCCTTCTATAGGGACCCGCTGCCGCGCTTTCAACGCAGCCGCTCCCCGTAATGCTCTTTTCAGAGACTATGACTGATAAATAGCCCCTGGGACGCCTCTCAATGCACGTCCCGGCGCCTTTCGTAAACTGTATAGCGTGTCGCATGGCTGTCCTTTTCACCGGCGGGGACATCCAGAGACGAAACAACGTGCCATTGCGCACTGTCGATCGGCGGGAAAAACGTGTCACCGTCGATCTTTGCCAGAACATGCGTTACGTGAAGACGGTCGGCGATCGGCAGAGCCTGCCTGTAGATTTCTCCACCGCCGATAACGGCGATTTCACCAATGCCGGTGCAGCGTCCGCGCGTTTTCGCAAGCGCAATCGCCTCCTCCACAGACCCCGTAACCTCGGCGCCTTCAGCGCGATAATTCGCGTCCCGCGTCACGACGATGTTAAGGCGGCCGGGCAAGGGACGCTTGGGAAAACTCTCCCAGGTTTTGCGCCCCATCACGATTGGTTTATCCATCGTGGTTGCTTTAAAGCGCTTCATGTCGGTCGACAGCTTCCACGGCAACCCGCCTTGCCTGCCGATCACCCCGCCTTCCGCAATGGCGACATAGAGCGCAATATCCATCAGCCGTCCTTTGCTTCATCGTTGGAAGGCGCAACTTCGGCAGCCTCTTGCTTCTCGACCGGTGGTTTGTAGGCGATCAGGAAAACCCACGCGCCATAAGCGGCGAATGCTCCGACGAGTGTCGCCCAGAATGTCTCGCCATTCGACAATTCGAAAAGCGCCCACGCCACGCAGAACGCGACAAGCGCGATGCGCCGCCAAAGCGGCCGGAGGAAAGGCGATTGCTGGTCCTTTAACATAAGCTCCCCTTCAAACCGCGACTTCGGCGTGAATAGGCGCATGCGGTTCGTATTCGCTCACCTCGAAATCCTCGATCTTATAGCCGTCGATGCTCGAAGGCTTGCGCAAAAGCCGCATCTTCGGAAGCGCGCGCGGTTCACGCGAAAGCTGCTCGCGCGCCTGCTCGAGATGATTGAGATAAAGGTGCACATCGCCGCCGACCCAGACGAAATCGCCCAGTTCAAGATCGGCCTGCTGCGCGATCATCATCTGCAGCGCCACAGTCTCGGCCCAGTTGAACGGCGCGCCGAGCAACAGATCGACGGACCGCTGAAGCAGAAGGCAGGAAAGCCGCCCGTCCGCGACATGGAATTGATAGACCATATGGCATGGCGGCAGCGCCATCTGGTCGAGTTCGGCAACGTTCCAGGCGTGAAAAAGCATGCGCCGGCTGGTCGGATTCTTGCGAAGCGTGTCGATCAGTGTCGCGATCTGGTCGTGTTCACGCCCGTCCGGCCCCATCCAGCGACGCCATTGCTTGCCGTAGACCGGGCCGAGATCGCCCCATTTTTCGGCAAACGCATCGTCGGAAAGAATACGGCTCTCGAATTCGCTCTGCTCGATCTGGTCGCCGGTCGCCTTACGATATTTGTCGAGCGGCCAGTCGGTCCAGATCCGAACATTCTGCTCGAGCAAGGGCCGCAGCCGCGTATCTCCGGTCAGGAACCACAGCATCTCCTTGACCGCCGTTTTCCAGTAGACACGCTTGGTCGTCAGGATCGGCACTTCGCCATTGCGCAGATTGAACCGCGCCATCGCCCCAAAAACCGACAGCGTGCCGACACCGGTACGGTCGATGCGCTTGTCCCCGGTTTCGAGGATATGCGTCATGAGATCGAGATATTGATGTTCGGGGTGTCGCATTGTCTTGATCCAGCGGCAGGCGTCCGGGCAGCGCGCACGAACTCACGCGCCAACGACCCGAAAGAATCGGGAACCGAATACTAACCCGGATAAGCGCCGCGGCGCACGGCTTTCGACCGCCCCACGCGTTTCATCCAAAACTTATATGGCCATTTGCGCGAGCAGACCGCAGAAAATCGCACGGTTCATCATCGGCAAGCCCGCGCCTGCCGATAATGAAAACCTGCGACAGTCTTCGTAAAACTCAGATGGTTTCGAGTTTTCCGAGGTGTTTTGCCACGAGATAGTAGAAGGTGACGCGGCTTTTCGTGCGGTCTGCCGCAAGATCCTTGGCGGTCGCCGCAACGGCGACTTCAGCCTTGGCCGCATCGACGCCGAGCTTTTTCACACCCCAATTGTCACGAACGCGGTCGAGCTCTTTCTTGTCGGTCGCCGACACCAGCGAGGAATCGCGATTTCGCAGGGCAATTCCGAGATGTTTCACGATCTTGTTGACCACATCGGGATTTGCGCCCGCATCGTATTTTTTCACGTCCGCGAGATAATCAGTCATGACAATCTGTCCCTCCGTAAAAGCTTCCTCTGAAATCGACGTGAAGCTTGAAGTCGGCGAATGTCGGTGCCTGAACTCGTCTGCCCCACGAAACGGAGCTTCTTGCGTGTCTTACGCCAAGTCAAGTGGGGGTTGCATCGGGGCAACATCGCTTCTGTGCGTATCTGTCCCTAAACTTTCGGCGGCTAAAGCACCTGCGCACTTTCCAACGGCGCGGCGAAGCACTATATGAAACCCGTCAGCTTGACTGACTATGGTGATAAACAGGCGATGCAATAAGCCGTTCGGACCCGGGGGCGGTACCCGGCGCCTCCACCAAAAACCGCTTTTCGAAGCGGCTTTTGCTGGGGGCGAAACAGGATCGACGAAGGTGTAAAGATCGTACTTTTGCCCGGCATTGTACCACCGTTATCGGGCTAAACTTGTAGTTGCAAATGACAACTATGCGGAAGCACGTCTCGCCGCTTAATGCGGTGCGATAGCTTCAAATTAAGCCCTAGAGGTTCGCACTTCTAGGCGGGGTTCGGAGGTACCTGGCAACAGAAACCTCCACTTCATTTCCCCAAAATTCTACTATTCAGCTTACGCGCAGATGATACGTCATTGCGCTGTTTTCACTGCGTCCTTCGAGGCACAACCGCACGAAAGGCACCCATGCAAACCCACGAACGCTTTTATGTCCTCACCGGCGGACCCGGCTCAGGCAAAACCACGCTGCTCGAAGCTTTGAAGCGCACCGGTTTCGCGACCACACCCGAAGCCGGGCGCGGCATCATCCAGGATCAGTCCGCCATCAATGGCCCTGCCCTTCCCTGGAAGGACCCGGCCCTCTTTGCCGAACTCATGCTGTCATGGGAGATGCGCAATTATCGGCAGGCCAGCCTCGAAACAGGCCCCGTCTTCTTCGATCGCGGCATGCCCGATCTTATCGGCTATCTGAAACTCAGTGGGCTGCCGGTTCCCGATCACTTTCACAGGGCGGCGGAAAAATTCCGCTACAATCGCAAAGTCTTCATACTGCCGCCCTGGCGGGAAATCTTTTCGGGCGACAGCGAGCGCAAGCAATCCTTCGACGAGGCGCAGCGCACCTACGATGCCATGATCGACGCCTACAGCGCCCAAGACTATGCCCTGACCATCGTCGAACCGGGTACCGTCGAGCAGCGGGCCGGTTTCATACGCGCTGAAACCGGCCTTTAGCGATTATTCTGCCGGAACTTCGGCGTTCGGCGCGCGTCCCAGCATCATCTGAGACAGCGCGAACGCGACCACCGAGCAGGCCGCAATGCCGATGACCATTGGCAGCGATGTGCCGTCGAAGAACACGCCCACGCTGGCCATTGCGACCGCACCCGTCGCAAAATGCAGCGTTCCCATCAAGGCGGACGCCGTTCCCGCAATAGTGCCGTGGTCTTCAAGGGCCAGAACCGATGTGGTCGGTATGACGAGGCCCATGAAGCCGAAGCCGACGAACAGGATTGCCGCCAGCACATCGAGCCGGTCAACGCCTGCAACCGTCACCGCCAGCAGCGCGACCATAGCCGTGGCAGAACCCGCCACAGCAAAGCGCACCACGCGGCGCATGCCGAAGCGCTCGCCCAGCGTGCCGGTGAACTGCGAAGCGCCGATGAATGCCACCGCATTGATCGAAAAGAACACGCTGTAGAGCGATGGCGACAGGCCGTAATGATCGATCAGAATGAACGACGAGCTCGCCAGATAGACGAAAAAGCTCGAAATGCTGAACGCACCGATGAAAGTCATGCCCATAAAATTGCGGTCGCCCATGAGAAAGCGATAGCCCGAAAGCGCGCTTTTCAGGCTGCTGCCGACGCGCTTTTCGACCGGCCGCGTTTCCTTCAGTATGAACACGACCATTCCCATCGCGATGAATGCCGCGATCGTCACCGCCCAGAAAACCGCACGCCAGCCGAAGAATTCGATAACGACACTGCCAGCAAGCGGTGCAAGGATCGGCGAAACGCTGAACACCAGCATCAGCAGGCCCATGAGTCGTGCCGCGTCCGTGCCGGTATGAAGGTCGCGAACGATTGCGCGCGGCACGACCATGCCCGCACATGCGCCAAGCCCCTGAATGAAGCGAAACGCGATCAGCCACTCGATGGTCGGTGCGAGCGCCGAACCGACGCCGCCGATCACGAACAGGATAAGGCCGAAAAACAGCGGTGAACGGCGTCCAACCATGTCGGAAATCGGCCCTACGACGATCTGGCCGAGTCCCATTGAAAGAAAGAAGACCAGCAGGCTCATCTGCACGGCCGTATTGCCTGCATTCAGTTCAGCGCCGATGGACGGTAGCGCGGGGAGATACATATCGACCGCAAACGGCCCGATTGCGGAAAGCAGGCCGAGAACCAGCGCAATGCGCAAAAGCTTTGGTGTCATGATATTTCGCTTCTGAATGACCGACCGGGGCGACGAGCCGGGGGCGGATTGAAAATCGTGCGCCGCATAAACGATCCGGCTCCTCCCCGGAGCGGATATCAGCACTGTCTACATTTTTGGACACACTTGTCTAATTTGTCAATCACTACTATCTTGTTTTTTAGATGAATGACAAATGCACCCCCGAACGCCGAAGCCACGCTTCAAAGCGCGACGCCATACTGGATGCCGCAGCCGATGTCTTTTGCCGCGAAGGATTTGCGGGTTCGAACATTGATTTGATTGCCGCCGAGGCAGGCGTTTCCCGGCAGACCGTTTACAATCACCACCGCGACAAGGAGAGCCTTCTGGTCGCGGTGGTTGCTGAAATTACCCAGCGCGTGAATGCGGGCATATTCGCAACCCTTGCCACCTTCCCCGACCATCCCGAAGATTTGCGGGCCGATCTTGTGGCATTCGCGACGCGGCTGAACCAGAACTGCATCTGCAACAGGGACGGCAAATTCCTGCGCAAACTGCTCCAGACCGAGGGCGAACGCTATCCAAAGCTGTTCGAAGCCTGGCGCGATGAAGGTCCAGGCAAGACGAATTCTGCACTCGCTGCCCGTTTTGCGCGGCTGGCCCATGCCGGATATCTCGAAATTGACGACCCTGATGTCGCAGCCCGGCAGTTTCTGGCACTCATCAACGCCGACCTCCAGATGAAGCTCATGTCCGGTACGACGCCCGCAGAAGCGGAGGTCGTTTCCGCTGCAAACAATGCGGTTGCGATGTTTTTGAAGGCCTATGGCCACTCGGCACCAATGGCCGGTTCCATCCCCGCCCGGCAGCAGGTCGAGCCGCGCATCCGCTCCTGAAAAATCCGTTCGCGCCAAACCCATTTGCTATATCCGGTTTACGGCAGGCCCAAGCTTGATTAGAGGTAAGCAACCCGATTCAACGGAACTTGCGTCTGCACCGATGGCCGAAGACCACATTCGCTACGACATACTTGCACAGGAAGCTTTGCGCGGCGTTATGCGCAAGGTGCTTGTGGAGGTTTCGCGCACCGGGCTTCCGGGCAATCACCACTTTTTCATCACCTTTCTGACCGGCGCGCCGGGCGTTCGCATTTCCAGCCGCCTGCGCGAACGCTACCCCGAACAGATGACAATCGTGGTACAGTTCCAATATTGGGATCTGAAAGTCACCGACGCCGGTTTTGAAATCGGCCTTTCCTTCTCGGATGTGCCGGAAAAGCTGGAAATCCCCTTCTCCGCCGTTCGTGGTTTCTACGATCCATCCGTCAATTTCGAACTCGAATTCGACGTGAAATCGGAAACCACGGAAGCAGAGGAGAGCGAGATCGTCGAGCTGGAGCCGGAAAGCAAACCAGTGGCGATCGCCCCGGCTGCATCCAAAAAAGCCGAATCGCGCAAGAAGACCGCGCAGAAGGACAAGGCTCCGGAAGAGCCTGAGGAAGAAGCACCGCCTGCCAAGGGTGCCGACGTCGTCTCGCTCGACGCGTTCCGCAAGAAATAATCAGCGCCGATGGCCGAGATCGTCAATCTCCGTCAGGCCAGAAAGCGCAAGGCGCGCTCCGAAAAAGAAACGACGGCTGCCCAGAACCGCACGTTTTTCGGACGCACCAAGGCCGAGCGCGAGCAGCAGCAAGCCGCTCAGGAAAAAGCCGTCTCCTTCATCGAAGCCCATCGCCGCGAACCGCCGAAAACATGAGTCCCAGACTATGACCATGGTGCGGAAATATTCCGTCTCGATCCGTGGCCATCGCACCAGCTATTCGCTCGAACGCCCCTTCTACGACGATCTCGTCTCGATAGCCGCCGCGCGCGAAATCCCGCTTGCAGCCCTCATCACCGAAGTCGATGAAACGCGTCCGCGCGATGCCAACCTGTCCTCGGCACTGCGTCTTTTCGTGCTGGAAAATGCGAAAAACGGTCCGAAGCCGTAAATATCAAAGCGATTTCAGCAGATTCTCGATGGAATTTGCGTCGAAACCTCCCGGTTGAGGCGCTGAAGCGGGCGCATTTTCTTCGTTTGCTGGCGGCGCGGCCTGCTCTTCCTGCGCCCGTTCGGCCTCGGCTTTTGCCTTTTCCTGCGCAGCAAGCCTGACTGCTTCTTCCTGCTTGCGCGCCGCCTCTTCAGCTTCCGCCCTGGCCTTTGCTTCCGCCTCGGCTTTCAGCCTCGCCTCTTCGGCCGCACGGACGCGCTGGTCCTGCAAGGCTGCATAATAGCGGGCCTCGCGGCGAAGCCTCTGCTTTTCGAGCAGTGCCGACTGCATCGCCTCGACGCGAGCCTGTTCCTTTTCAAGCGCGCGCTGCGTCAGGAATTGCGCGAGAGGCGCGCTGTCGAAGCGTCGCGAAAGATCGCTGACCGGACCGCTCATCGAAAAACGCAACGCCGGTTCCGAACCGACCAGGGCTTCGTCGCCGGGCTGATAGGCAATCGACCCATCCGCAGAAACCTGACCATCGTTCAAATCCGCCCGAATATCAGCCGAAATCGACGCGGAAGGGTTCTTCAGGGTCATCGGCGGCATTCTGATGATGCCGCCTGCCAGCGTGAAAGCCGCATCACCATCCGCCGCCTCGTAAATTCCGTCCGAGGCGATTTCGGGCGCGAAACCTTCCGTCTGGCGCGCGTCGATGCCGCGCCCGATCTCGTCGGCCTTGGCGACGAATGCCGGGAACGCTGTCGGATTGACGCCCGTAATCGCCATATCGCGGAAAGCGACCGTGCCGGAACCGGATGCTGCCGCAACCAACGCTTCCAGCGACTTCCCGCTCGAAGACAAAACGAGCGACGTGTCGCCCTTGCCGACCAGACTGGCTTGCGGGAAAACAGCGTCAATGTCGGCATTCTTCATTTCAAGCTGCGCCGAAACCAGCCCGGAGCCATCGACATTCTTGAGCTCGAACAGGCCGCTCAGCGCGCCGCCGAACATCTGGCCCTTGAGGTCGGACACGCGCAGCCCCTGCGCATCGACGCCCAGCCCGAAACGCGCATCATAAACTGTCGCCGCCGAACCGGCGGAGAGCGCCCCAGCCGTCACATCGAGCTGCGCCGTGAAAGGAAGCTGCGGTTTCGAGGAAAATGGCGTCGTGCTCCACTGCCCGGCATCCGTCGCCGTCGAGCCATCGCCCAGCATCATCCGCGCCAGCGGATCGACGTCGAATTCATCGACGGTGATCGCGCCGCTCAGGCTGGGCAGACCATCCTTCATTTCGCTGTTGATGTCGCCGGCGATCGCGTTTTCATTGATCGCGCCTGCGAGTTCGGAAAGCACCAGCAGCCCATCGCCATAATCTGCAGCAGCCGAAAGGCTGACCGGCATGCCAAGCCCGATGCCGGGAAAGCTCACGCCGGTCGTCATCAGATATGGCTCGAGATCGGCAGCGTCGATCCTCACCCCGCCCTCAACCTTCGCGCCCTGACCGGCAAATTTGGCGATGCCGTCGAAGCTTGCGGTAAAGTCGTCGCCACTCAGCTTGAGCGCGGTTTCCAGACCATCGACCAGCGTTCCCTTGGCGGTCAAATCCATTTGTCCCGGTCCGAGCAGACCGAGCGGCAGCGCGGGAAATCCGTAAAGTGCCAGCAGATCCGCCATGTCGTCATTCTTGGCGTTGACCGTCAAAAGCAGCGGACCGCCATCGATGTTCGGCAGCTTTCCTTTGGCCGAAAGCGTCGTGGAAAACGCGGTTCCGCCAACCTCGCCCTGCGCGCTGACGGCAAGGCCGGTCGTCTCATCGTCATTGGGCGCGGCACTTGCCACGATGTCCAGCCGCGAATCCTCGAAAAGCCCGGCATAGGCAGCGTTTCGCTCGGCAATCCCGGCAATAAGCGGATTGTCGCCATAACGCTGCCCGAGCACCGAAATCAGCGGCGCGAGATCGACCGCGACGATCGAGGCATCAAGGTTCCCGCTCGGATTTTTCGGAAAATTCCTGATGCGCCCGGTGGCACTTATCGAAGCGCCCTCAAGCCCGCCCAGCGCCAGCCTGTCGATTTCCAGAACGCCATCGCGCAGCCGAAGTGCCGTATCGACCGTCTCGGATTTGAAACCGCCGACGCTCAAAGGCCCTGCCTTGATCTGGAAATCGAGATCGCTGTCGGTAAAGCGGTTGTCGCCCTTTTCGCTGACGAAAAGCGAGGCAAAGGCTGAAAGCCCTTCGACATCCAGCGCGCCGCCTTCGAGTTTCATGAGAACGGAGGATTTCGCCTCTTCCGGCTGGCGGCTTTCCATCGTGCCGGTGAATTTCGCATCGCCTAACGCCAGTTCGAGGTCATTGAAAACCTGCTTGCGACGCGTCATTTCAACATTCGCCTGAAATCCGGCGGCGGGCAGATTTCGGATCGCGTCATCCACGTCCTTGGACACCCAGGCGGCAAAACCGGACGGCTGTTTGACTGCGAGCAGTAGCGACCCGGTGAAGCCGAAATCGCCATCCGTCCGCACTTTGCCCTGCGCTTCGAGCGCAGTGCGGCCAGGCAGCGTGGCGGCGAGCGAATTCAGCGCCCAGCCGCCCTCGGTCGGTTCTGCCGAAAGCCTGATGTCGCGCAAAGTCGTATCGCCCGCAACCACCGCCGGAAGATCGACCGAAACCTGACCCGGAATGGTCGGATGAGGAAGTTTCGCAAGCACGTCTTCAAGTGCCGTGATGCGCTCCGTCAGCGTCAGATTCGTGCCTGCCTGCTCGCCGCCCACGGCCTCGTCGAACCGCACCTGAGCGCCCGTCGCCTCGACCGAGAAATGCGGCGCCTCGCCGAAATCGATCTTGGCCTTGCCGTCAGCCGTATAAGGATTGTCCAGCGGGCCGGTTTCGAACCTGAATTCGGGGAGATCGAGCAGCTTGTGGTCGAGCGCGAAGCGCCCGTTCATGCGATAGCCGGGTGCGGCCTTCTCCTGCTCGGCGTTTTGGGCGGCCTGCGCTTTCGCTGCAATCTTGAAACCGCCTGAATAGACGGCCGCCCCTTTTTCTAGACCCACATTGCCATCCGTCTCGACGGACAGCGGATAGCCTTCCGGATCGGCCTTGATGCGAACCCGCATTCGGCCATTTTCATCGACGGAGCCAGTAGTAATTCCGAATGCCGTGGGCATTCCATCGGCAACCATCGTGCCGTCCATGCGCCACGGGCCGGCCAGCGAGCGCGCCGAAACCTTCGTATTTATGTCCGCCAGAAGGTGACGGCGACCGCCCGCGGCATGGCGAATCGAGATCTGCCCGTCGCTGATCGTCAAATCTTCGAGCTGGATATTGCGCGGGTCGAACGGCGTCGAGGGACGTACCGCCCAATCGACCGCGCCGTCTTCCGCAACGTCGATCGTTGCGCGCGGGCGCACGAGACGCATGTCGAAAATCAGCACTTCGCCGCGCAGGAAGGGCGCGAGTTCGGCATCCATCGAGAATTCCTCGATGGTCATCGAAGGCGCGCCGCCTGTTTCGGCACCAACGGAAACGTCAGTGAATGTGACTGACGGAAATGGAAGGATGCGGGCTTTCGCATCACCTTCGACGGTGACCTTGCGGCCAAGAATGATGCTCGCCTCGCGCTCGAATTGCGCGCGGTAGCCCGTCCAGTCGATGAAGTACGGACCGATCAGCGCTACGGTCAGCGCCATTACGATCAGTCCCCCGACGATGACGAAAATTCTAGCCAGCATTGCTTCGGTATATCACCCTTTGCCGGGTGCCACTGTACCTTGATAGGCGTGTTCATAAAGAGGCAATTTGGCTTAACCGCTTTTCAGTGTGCAGCAGGCAATATCTTGCCCGGATTGAGAATGTTGAGCGGATCGAGCGCCTGCTTGATGGACCGCATGATCGCGACGCCGTGGCCAAGCTCGTGTTCCAGAAAGCCCATCTTGCCCTGCCCTATGCCATGCTCGCCGGTGCAAGTTCCGTCCATGGCGATGGCGCGCATGTTCAATCGCGCGACGAATTCCTCCGATGCGGCAATCTCTTTCGGATTATCGAGATCCATCAGTACCAATGTGTGGAAATTGCCATCGCCGACATGCCCGACGATGGGCGCGATCAGGCCCGAACGCGCTATGTCGGCTTCCGTTTCGGCTATGCATTCGGCAAGGCGCGAAATCGGCACGCAGACATCCGTGGACAGCGCTTTTGCGCCAGGACGCAGGCTCATCGCAGACCAATAAGAATCATGCCGCGCCTTCCACAATTTGGCACGCTCTTCGGCCACCTTCGTCCACAGAAACGGCCCGCCGCCATATTCCGTGGCGATTTCGCCAAATGTTTCGGCCTGTTCGGCAACACCGCTGTCGCTGCCGTGAAATTCGAGAAACAGGCATGGGCTTTCGGGGTAATCGAGCTTCGAATAGTTCTTCATTGCCCGCATCTGCAACGCATTGACCAGCTCTATGCGCGCCACCGGAATGCCCATCTGGATCGTCGCAATCACCGCCTGACATGCGGCATCGACGGTTGGAAACGGGCAGACGCCACCCGAAATCGCCTGCGGAATGCCGTAAAGCTTGAGCGTCAGCCCGGTGATGATGCCGAGCGTGCCTTCCGAACCGACCAGAAGCCGGGTCAGATCGTATCCGGCAGAGCTTTTCTTGGCGCGCCGCGCCGTCGTCACCGCCTGCCCGTCGGCCATGACGGCGGTGAGCGACAGGACGTTTTCGCGCATCGTGCCGTAGCGCACCGCATTGGTGCCGGAAGCACGCGTCGCGGCCATGCCGCCGAGGCTTGCATTGGCACCCGGATCGATCGGGAAAAACAGGCCGGTATCGCGCAGATGGCTGTTCAGATCCTCGCGCGTCACACCCGGCTCGATCGTGCAATCCAGATCTTCGGAATTGACCGCCAGAATGCGATTCATGCGCGACGTATCGACGGAAATGCCGCCGCCCGGCGCATTCACCTGGCCTTCCAGCGAGGTTCCGGTTCCAAAAGCGATGATTGGAACGCGATGCTCCGCACAGGCGCGCACGATGTCCTGAACCTCCTCAGTCGTCTCGACGAAGGCGACGCCATCCGGCAATTGCGAGGGAATATAGGTCGTGGTGTGCGAATGCTGCTCGCGTATGGATTGGCCAGTCTGGAAGCGCTCGCCCAGACGCTGTTTCAATATGCCGACGACGGCCGCAATGCCCGCCTCATTGCGTTCGACCGATATGAGGTCGCTCAGCGCCATGTTTTCCTCCGCAATTGGACCTTTGGTCCGCTTTGTTGACCTGTTACCGTTGATAGAGTTTGAGGATTTTTCCCTGAATCGCAGTCAAACTCTATCTCTTTGTTGTAGCATGACCTTTTTCGAAAACCGGTTCCCACTTTTCGGGATCATGCTCTAATATTTTCGAGCCGAACAAGGAAGCCCGATGACACTGCAAGCACCATTCGTCTCCAATGAAATGGCCGTCGAGAAAGACTGGATCGACTATAATGGCCACCTCAACATGGCGTATTACAATGTGATTTTCGACCGCGGCTCCGACGAGGCGTTCGCCCTGATGGGAATGGGGCCGGACTATGCGTCCAGCCGCAAACACACGATCTATACGGCTGAACTTCACGTCTGCTACGTGCGCGAACTGCATCTCGACGACAAGGTGACGGTGACGCTCCAGCTTATCGACAATGATGAAAAACGGATTCGCGCTTATCAGGAAATCCGCCATGCGGATGGCTGGCTTGCTGCAACGGCAGAGACGCTTTCGCTTCACATCGATATGGCAGGCCCCAAAGTCGCGCCTTTCCCGCAAGACATTATGGAAAGCGTAAACGAAATGCGCGCCGCGCATGCCGATCTGCCCTTCCCGGAACGGGCGGGCCGCGCAATCGGCATCAAACGCAAATGACGTAG
This sequence comes from Foliimonas ilicis, assembly GCF_039939195.1. NCBI lineage: Bacteria > Pseudomonadati > Pseudomonadota > Alphaproteobacteria > Hyphomicrobiales > Phyllobacteriaceae > Foliimonas > Foliimonas ilicis. The sequence continues at coordinate 271,549 of NZ_JBDUUH010000004.1, forward strand.
CCGTGCGTCTCTGAAGCCACCCGGCAACACCTTCTTTATTCGTAGCGGTTTTGCACAGGATGATGAAACCGCAGCGCTTGATCCAAATCCTCCCCGGCGCAGAATTGAGCCAGAACGACTCAAACGGTCGGAAAGGCGCAGCGCGTCTTCCGGAGGACAGCATGAAGATTGACGTGGCGCAGATTTCGAGCCGCCTGGCTTCGGATCGCTCATTGACCGACTATGATTTCTGGCGTGCCCTGAAGACGGTCAACAATGAATTGTACCGGATCGAGCGCGACCGTCAGCCCATTCCCATGCGCATGATTTATGCACGCCAGATTCTTGTGACTGCACGCAAAAAGCGCGCGCCACACAGGGTGTAAGCCCTCAATACATTGAACCAAACTGCATTGGAGCCGTTATCGCCCCGGATAGAAACCGGAAAAAGGCGAAAAATGAGCCCCAAGGTACTGCATGAATCGGAAGACGCTTGGCATTTGACGAGCGATCTCCACGCAGAGCAAGGCAAGGGTGATCCCTTCGCGGCGGCAATGCGCGCGACACGCATGGCGATGATCATCACCGATCCGCGCCAGAACGACAATCCGATTGTCTTTGCAAATGACGCGTTCCTGAAACTCACGGGCTACACGCGACAGGAAGTCGTCGGGCGCAATTGCCGTTTTCTGCAAGGACCTGAGACCGATGCTCAGTCCGTCGATGAAGTGCGCGACGCGGTTCAGCATCGCGAAGATATCGGCATAGATATTCTGAACTACCGCAAGGACGGCTCGCAGTTCTGGAACGCGCTCTATATTAGCCCCGTTTCCAACCAGAACGGCGAGTTGCAGTTCTATTTCGCTTCGCAGCTCAACGTGACCGACCGCAAGCAGGCGGAACAGCAGGTCCATGTCGATAAGGAGCGCGTCGAAAAAGCGGTCAAGGAGCGCACCAGGGAATTGGAAATCGCTCTCGAAAACCAGAAAACGCTGATGCATGAGGTCGATCATCGGGTGAAGAACAACCTTCAGATGATCTCCTCGCTGGTCATCATGCAGAGCCGTTCGATTCCCGACGAAAACATCAAGGCTTCCCTGAAATCCATGCTGGAGCGTATCGAAGCGCTGAGCACGGTTCATCGCAGGCTTTACCAGTCCGACGATGTGACGACGTTCGACGTATCGGATTTCGTACGCGACCTGGTGACGGATCTGGTCGCCGCCTCAGGCCACAACTACAAGCGCGTGCTTGAGCTGGAACCCGTTCTCATTCCGGCAGAAAAGGCCGCACCGCTGGCCCTGATGATCAACGAGCTGGTCACCAACGCGATGAAGCATGGCTTCAAGGGTCGCGAAAACGGCCATGCCGGCACGATCGGCGTCAATGTGAGCCAGAAGATGAACAGCTTGACCATCGACGTTTCGGACGATGGCGTCGGAATGGTCGAGAAGGAAGGAAGCACATTCGGCCTTCGACTTGTGAAGTCTTTGGCCAGACAGCTTCGCGCGGATATCGAATGGCGGAACGCTTCGCCGGGAACGCGCGTTGTCATCAAAATCCCGGTCGATAAGCCGGCAAATGGAGCACTGCAATCATGAATGAGCCTCTCAAAGTATTGATCGTGGAGGATGAGGCTCTTCTCGCGATGGAACTCGAAACGCTCGTGGAGGAGTCCGGCCATACGGTCGTCGGCTGGGCGGCATCCTCGCAGGAAGCGTTGAAGATGATCGATGAAATCGAAGCCGATATCGCCTTTGTCGATATTCATCTGACCGACGGGCCAACCGGCGTCGATGTTGCGAACTACATCGAGGACAAGCAGTTCTCGAAAGTCATCTTCATGACCGCGAACCCGAAGCGCATCCCTGAAAATTTCGCAGGCGCAGTCGGCGTTATCGCCAAACCCTACACGCTGAATGGGCTGCTTGCCTCCCTGCGCTATCTGCAGGAAGGCATAAGGCGTCCGCCGCCGGACTGCGAATTGCCGGTGGGCTTCACGCTGTCCCCGACATTCGCCTCCAACTGGTCGAATCTGAACAGATAAATCAGCCTTTTCGCTCGATAAACCGTATCCGGTTTCCGAACGGGTCGATGACTGTAACTTCGAGGCCCCATTCCTCATCCTCGAGGCCGGGTTTCATGTAGCGGTAGTTCTTTTTGATGAGCTCGCCGTGCAATGCGCGCACGCCGCGCAGATTGACCACCATATTTCCGCCCGGGCTTGCATCGCCCGAGTGCTCGCTGAGATGAAGCTTCAGCGCTCCTCTGGAAATCTGCGTGTAGAGCGGGAAATTCTCGCCGAAGCGATGCTCCCAATCGACCTTGAAGCCTAAAAACTCCAGATAGAATTCATGCGCCTTCGCCACGTCGAAGATGCGCACGATGGGTATGGCCTGCTCGAAGCTGATGTCGCCTGCATGCGGCGCATCGATCTTCGATGACAGAATATTCCAACTGGCCAGTCCGAACTGCCGGGCCACGATTTCCAGTGCTTCGCTGTGCGAAACGGCGAGGTTCTTTTCGGCAAGCGCCTCGCGCATCGTGACAGCCATGGCCTTGGCGTCCTGAAATGTACGCATGATCGTCCGGTCCTTGTTCTCGGCGATGACGGCAACCCAGTGTCCGCATTGCTGATGCCTTCGCCGGAAAAACCGGATTGGAAGGATCGTGGAGGCATTCGCCAAACCTGTGAGAAGGCGCGGACTGCAGGCCGCCTCCGGCCCGTAACCGCGCAAATTTGAAAGAAACTGGCCAGATCGTCAAGCCGCGGCACACATCGTGAACATGAATGACTGGCCTTTCTCCCCCGAATCACTACATTCCGGTGAAATGTCCGGCTTTCCAGACGATATGCCATTTTTCGACGAGGATGCTCCTCGCTCGCGCCCAAACGCTCCCGCCCCTCCGGCGGGCGGCGGCATTGCCGCGCGCGCCATGGCGGCCCGCCAGGGCAGCGCGCCCGATTATCTGAGCGGACTGAACCCCGAACAGCGGCTGGCCGTGGAGACGACGGAAGGCCCGGTTCTCGTTCTCGCGGGCGCCGGCACCGGCAAGACGCGCGTTCTGACCACCCGCATCGCACATATTCTGGCGACAGGCCGCGCCTATCCGAGCCAAATCCTCGCCGTGACCTTCACCAACAAGGCGGCGCGCGAGATGAAGACGCGCATAGCGACGCTTGTCGGCGAAGCGGTCGAAGGCATGCCGTGGCTCGGCACGTTCCACTCCATCGGCGTGAAATTGCTGCGCCGTCATGCCGAACTCGCCAATCTGCGCTCCGATTTCACCATTCTCGATACGGACGACGTCATCCGCCTGATAAAGCAGCTCATTCAGGCCGAAGGTCTGGATGACAAGCGCTGGCCCGCGCGTCAGTTCGCGATGATGATCGATGGCTGGAAAAACAAGGGCCTCGGCCCCTCCGAAATCGCCGAAGGCGATGCGCGCGCATTTGCGAATGGCAAAGGCCGCGAGCTTTACAAGGCGTATCAGGACCGCTTGCAGACGCTGAATGCCTGCGATTTCGGTGATCTCCTGTGCCACCCGATCCGTATTCTCCGGGCGCATCCCGATGTGCTCAAAGAGTATCATCGCCGCTTCAAATACATTCTGGTGGACGAGTATCAGGACACCAACACCGCGCAATATATGTGGCTGCGCCTGCTCGCCCAGCGCCCGAAAGAGCGGAACGACATTCAACCGGCCGAAGGCCGCAAGCCCGACCGGGCGTCGGGCGGTCAGCCCGCCCCCGCGGAGGCCAGCCCGAAGGGCGGTACGGCCGCGAGCGAAAATACAGTCAACATTTGCTGCGTTGGCGACGACGACCAGTCGATCTATGGCTGGCGCGGTGCAGAGGTCGACAACATCCTGCGTTTCGACAAGGATTTTCCGGGCGCAACCGTCATTCGTCTCGAGCGAAATTATCGCTCGACCGCCCATATTCTGGGCGCAGCCTCCCACCTCATCACCCATAATGAAGGCCGCCTCGGCAAGACGCTGTTCACCGATCAGTCAGACCCGGAAGACAGCAAGGTCAACGTCCACGCCGCATGGGATTCCGACGAGGAAGCCCGCGCCATCGGCGAGGAAATCGAGCGGCACCAGCGCCCGGACCGCAACGGCAAGCGGCACAATCTGAACGACATGGCGATCCTCGTGCGCGCCTCGTTCCAGATGCGCTCCTTCGAAGATCGCTTCATCGAAATCGGCCTGAACTACCGCGTCATCGGCGGCCCGCGCTTCTACGAGCGGCAGGAAATCCGCGACGCGATGGCCTATCTGCGCGTGGTTGCGCAACCAGCGGACGATCTGGCCTTCGAGCGCATCGTCAATGTGCCGAAACGCGGCCTTGGCGAAGCGGCCATCCGGCAGGTTCACGACACGGCGCGCGCGCTGCGCATTCCCATGCTGGAAGCCGCCGCAAAGCTTGCTGAAAGCGACGAGTTGAAACCAAAACCGCGCGCCGCATTGCGCGAGGTCGCGGCCAATTTCGCGCGCTGGCAGGCAGCCCTTGAAAACACACCGCACACAGAACTGGCCGAGACCATTCTGGAAGAAAGCGGCTACACGGACATGTGGAAGAACGACCGCTCGGCGGAAGCGCCGGGGCGGCTCGAAAATCTGAAAGAGCTCATCCGCTCGATGGAGGAGTATGAATCGCTGCGCTCCTTCCTCGAACACATTGCGCTGGTCATGGATGCCGAGCAGAACGAGAATCTCGACGCCGTTTCCATCATGACGCTACACTCGGCCAAGGGGCTCGAATTCGAGACGGTGTTTCTACCCGGCTGGGAAGAAGGCCTGTTTCCGCACCAGCGCTCGCTGGATGAAGGCGGCCGTTCCGGTCTGGAGGAAGAGCGCCGCCTCGCCTATGTCGGCCTCACCCGCGCCAAGAAAAATCTGCACATCTGGTTCGTGTCGAACCGGCGCATCCACGGACTTTGGCAATCCACTATCCCGTCGCGCTTTCTCGACGAGCTGCCTGAAGCGCATGTCGAGGTGGCCGAGGCAGGCCAGAATTACGGTGGCTATGGCGGCGGCCGCCAAAACCCTTACGGCGCTTCGCGTTTCGATAATGTCGGCAGCGGTGGCGGCTCGTTCTCGAACACCTACGCCACCCCCGGCTGGCAACGCGCCCAGCAGAACCGCACGGAAGCGACCGACCGCAATTGGGGCTCACGCTCCGGCCACGCGGTCGAGCGCATCGGCTATGGCGAAACCGATTCAGGCTTCGGCGCTGGACGCGGCTCGATCAAAGGCCGCACGATCGACGGCGAACTCGTCGCGAAATCCGTCTCCGACACGCCCTCGGCCTTCAAGGTCGGCGACCGCGTGTTCCATCAGAAATTCGGCAATGGCAACATAGCCGCGGTCGAAGGCAACAAGCTGACGATCGACTTCGACAAGGCAGGCCAAAAGCGCGTGCTGGATGGGTTTGTCGTCGCGGCTTAAAGCGTCTGACACTAAGTCTCGACCTTCATACCCTTCAGCTTCTCAGCCACTTCGCCAGCCAGATCCGCATATTTATCTTCAAGCCGCTCGGCGGCTGAAATGATGTCGAAATCATACCCATTGTCTTCGAGTATCGCGGTCAGGCGTTCGACAAACTCCGCCTGCGTTTCCAATGCCTGAAAAAGCGCCTTCACCTGGCCCTCGGTAATTTCCGGCTTTGCCAGCATTTCCGGCACTTGCCTGCCCATCTGCTCGCCCGTTCGGGTCTGCTCCTTCAGGATATCCAGCCAGTCGGTAGTCGCGGTTTCACTCATCGGCGCAAAATGCCCGCCGTGCCTGCTCCCCGTCAACCGCCAATGCGTTGCAATGGTGGTGAGCCTCAAAGGAGACGTCCCACAAACACCCTCACCCCGGAAGCGTCACCCTCTCCTTCTTCTGTTTTGTCACCGGATACCGAAACACACTGAGACGCCCATTCGGTTCGAAATAGGCGTGCTCCACCTCGCCCGTATCGCGAACGCCCTCGACCCGCAAAAGCGCGAACAATTCCCGCTCCGTCAGCGTTCCCGAACCCAGTGCCTTGTCGACGATCCTGCCGTCATCCACCACCAGAAGCGGAGCACCTTCTAGCTTGCGCTCCAGTTTTTTGTGGCGGTTCAGAATGAAGGTGGTGAACCGGTGCAGCACGATGACGACGGTGATGACCAGAATGCCCTGCAGCAATCCGATTTCAGGGTAGAACATCGGATCGCCGGCGGCGGAGCCTATCGCGATGACGAGAACGAATTCGAACGGCCCGATCTGTCCGACGCCGCCCTGCCCGACCATTCGAGAAAGGAAGATCGTGTAGAGATACATGATGACCGTTCGAAAAATGACTTCGAGGTAGAAGACGAACGTCGCCGTCTCCTCCTCTCCCAGCAGAATCCGGGTCAGGTCGAAACCGCTTTCCATGCGCGTACATCCCCTCTGAAACTGCACTCAAACGCCGGGGAATGCCAAGCCGTTCCCTTTCGGGGCGGGCGTGCAGGTTAGCACCACCATATACACTTTTTAGTTGTATTACGGGAAAACGCCGCCTTTGCGAGTTGCATGCGATTGTAATCGTGCAGACAGACCTGCACCCCGCTTCACGGCGGTTCTTCCAGCCCTTCCGCCATCGACACCCCCGCATGGCGGAAGGGTTCTGTTTCACCGGAGCTTCCATGCGGGTCAAATGGCTGCCCATCGCGATTGCGCTTTGCCCGATGGCGTCCGAAGCCGGACAGGATTCTCCCAGGACGACTGCCGCCGTCGAGCGGCATTTCACCTCCAACGCATTGGACAGCGCCGATGCCGTCTCGGACTGGTACACGCTCTTGCGCGGCAGCATGCAGCATGGTTGGCAAGGCGAGGATGCGTCGCTGAAATTCGGAACGGAATTTCAGGCAACACGCTTCGATGAAATATCGATCGAAGACGACCGCGCCATCGCATTTTCCGCCGAAGCATGGAAAAGGCTCGACGAAACCATCGAACTGCGCGGCACGCTGACCTACAGCGCGTCCAGCGAGGGCGACGATTTGCAGCTTGGGCCGTTCACGCTCGGCACGCGCACCCTGAAGCAGGTTTTCGGCGTGCAGACGCAAGTCGGCGTCGATCTGGGAAACAGCACGGCGCTGGTCATTGACCTTGCGAGCGGCACCGAACGCGTCGGCAAGAGCCGCTTCAGCGGATTGCCTATCGAGCCGGCGAAACTGGACCCGGACCGCGACAGAATTCATGCGGGCGCAAAGGTCGTGCGCACCTCCGGCACATTCGCCTATGGAGCGGCAGCATCCGCGACGCGTGTGAAGGTCGAACCTCTCGGCTTTCCACCCGTAGGTCTATCCTTTTCGGAATATACGCTGCGCGCCGAGGCTGGATGGCAGGCGCCGGATGGAACGACCATCACCGGATGGCTGGGCGCTCAAACCTTGCGCGGCGCCTTCGACATCTTTTCCGACACACGGCCCGCCTATCAGCTAAGTGCTGTGAAAATATTCGCCAACGGGGTGGAATTGCGCGGCGCGGTTTTCGCCCGCTTCGAGACGGCCGATAGCGACGATCCGCTCGCCTCATGGCTCAAGCGCGGCGAGTTCGAAATCAAAATACCCGTTCGTGAAAAGCTGGTTTTCGCATCCGGCGCCTTTGCCGAAGTGAAGGAAAATCTGCTTCTCGAAAACGAGGAAAGAAAACGCGGCGTCTATGCCGAGGCGACCTATGACTGGACGAAGCAGCTCGCGCTGATCGTCAGGCTCGATTTCAGCCGGTCGCTTGCGACAATCGTGGATGTCCGCAAAGAAACGCTCGATGCATTTGTGGGCCTGCGAACTCGCATATAAAAAGGCAGGAGGACAAAATCCTCCCGCCCCCAAAGCATAAGCTTTCCCCCACGGTACGACCTACTTGCGGACCTTGTAGCTGTTGCCACCCAGAATGCCGCTGATGCCGATACCGCTCAGCACGCCGCTGACGATACCCGTCTTGTTGCCGTTGAGAATGCCTGAAACATTGTTGCCATTCAGGATTCCGATGCCGTTCAGTATCGATGTGCCGCTGAGCAGCTTGAGGTTTCCGGTCTGGATCGACGGCGAGATATTGATCAGGCCGCTGGAGACGTTTCCGTTCGAAGTGCCCTTGCCCCAGCCATTGGCCTGAGCCGAAGCTGCGGAAAACGAGAGGGCGACTGCTGCGATTGCGAATACAAACTTCTTCATGACTTGGTTCCCTTTGGTTGCTGAGAAAACCCTCAACTTCCTTGCGGTGTTCTTCCGCTTACGACTAAGCCATGCCCGAACTATACTTGCAATCTCAAATTGAGATACTCGGTCTATACAACTCGTTTTCCAATTTTTAACTTTAATATTTTACCTTAAAGGCGATGGTTAACTTCGCGCCCTGATTCAGCTTTCCCAGCGATCCAGAAAAGCGCCAATTTCCATGGCCTGCATATCGGGGATTGCATCGGCCAGCGTCTCCACCGGCCAATCCCACCATTGCAGCTTTTGAATGCGCTCGATGATCTCCCGCGCAAAGCGCCAGCGAAGCCTGCGCGCAGGCACGCCTGCAACGATCTCGAATGGCTCGACATTGCGCGTCACGACTGAATTGGCACCGACAATCGCACCATTGCCGATCGTTACGCCCGGCATGATCACCGCGCCATGCCCGATCCAGACATCGTGGCCGATCGTGACGGCCTTTCCGCGCCGCCTCTCCCGGAAATCGCCATCGACGCCGAGATAGCGGAAATACTCGTTCGGCCGGTAGGAAACCTTGTGCGTGGTCAGCCGCTCCATCGGGTGCTCCAGCGCGTTGATGCGGCTGTTGGCGGCGATGGAGCAGAATTTGCCGATGCTGGTGTAGATTGCCTCCGCATGACGCTCGAAATAGGAGAAATCGCCAAGCGTCACTTCGCGCAGGATCACCCGTTCGCCGACGATCGCATAGCGGCCGAGGCGGCACGATTTAAGCTCCGCCGTCGGGTGAATGCGGGGCTCGGAATCCTTGAAGCGCAGGTCGGATTGTTCGCTCATAAGCAGGCTTTACGCCGCGAACTTTATGCCTGCAAGCCTACTCCGGCTTGGCTTTCGTCCACACGACATTCTGGCCGTAAAGCGGAACCGTCGTAATCGACATCTTTGCAGACCCGTCCTGCACCTGCCGCGAATGCGAGAGATAGATCAGGGTTTCGTTCTGCTTGTCGTAGATCCGGTTCACCACCTGCTTCTTCCAGATAAGGCTGATGCCCTGCTTGAACACCTCCTCGCCATCCTCCGACAAATCGATTTCACCGATGGTGATCGGGCCGGTCTGGCGGCAGGAAATGGATGAATCAGAAGGGTCTTCGAACCAGTTGCCCTTTTGCAGGCGATCCACCACGCCACGATCGAAATAGGACACATGGCAGGTCACACCCTCGACTTTCGGGTCTTTCACCGCCTCGACGATGATGTCATTGCCCAGCCAGTCGACACCGACCTCGCCCACCTTCTGTGCGGAGGCGGTGCCGGAAAGGCCGATCAAGGCACCTGAAACAAGAGCGAAAACTGCTGCGCGCATCGTCGAAAACCTCTTCATCCGAATGGGTCCGGCTCAATTGGGAAGAAAAACTGTGCCTTACAAGCCTGATTTACACGAAAAACTGATCGCGGAACGCGGTTATAAAAGCAAATAGAGGAGTTCAGCGGCAAGATGCCATCTTTTTCTGTTTCATCATAAAGGCTATCTATAGTCCATGAATTGGCCGTTTTCCCTTACGCCTTCGGGCGTTGCGAAAATCACAATCGGTGTTGCGGCTTTCGCGGCAGCGAGCGGCCTTGCCTTTGCGGCTTGGGCACAGCATGGCGCATCGATCTTCATCACCATGGTCGAATCCGGCCTGTCCTGGTGCTTCTGACCAATTTTTCACGGTAAAAAATATGATTATGCGCACGATACTTGTCGGCATGGTGGTCTTGATGGCCGCGGGAATAGGCTGGTTGAGCTATGACTGGTATCGCGAAAAGAACAGCAGCCAGCCCTATGGCGCGCCTTTTGCGCTGACCGACCAGCAGGGCAACGAGATCACCGAAGCAGCCTTCCGGGGCCATCCGAGCGCCGTCTTCTTCGGCTTCACCCACTGTCCCGAAATTTGCCCGACCACGCTTTTCGAGATGGATGGCTGGCTGAAGACGATCGGTGACGAAGGCAAGGACATTCGCGCCTATTTCGTTTCGGTCGATCCTGAGCGCGACACGCCGGAAATCCTCAACAATTATGTCGGCAACGTTTCAGACCGCATCACCGGCATCACCGGCGAACCCGCGAAAGTGCAGGCAATGACCAAGTCCTTCGGCATTTTCTCGAAAAAGGTCGATCTGGAAGGCGGCGACTACACGATGGACCACACCGCTTCCATCATTTTGCTGGACAAATCGGGTGATTTTGCCGGCACCATAGCGTATGGCGAGAATCCGGACGCCGCGATTGCCAAGCTCAAGCGGCTGGCCGGAAAAAGCTGACCTCTCATTCCCGGAAGATCATGACCCAGACGCGCCTTTATTTCGAAACCGGCCGCGCCGAGGCAGCCAGAATATTTCCAGCACTTGAGGCAGCCTTCGAGGATGAAGGCTATGCGATTTCCGTCTTCGAGCGCGACGAAGACAACGACATTCAGGAAGTCTCGCTCTATGCCGAAGGCGACCTCGACCAGATCGAAGCCACGATACGCGATCTGCTGGCCGGGCTATCCTTCAAATTCGCCATCGAACGCGAAGTGCTGCCGGATGTAGATTGGGTCACGCTTTCGCTGGAAGGCCTGCAGCCGGTGCGTGCCGGGCGCTTTCTCGTCCATGGCGCGCATGACCGCGACAAGAAGCGCCCAGGCGATATGGGCATCGAGATCGAGGCGGGCCTTGCCTTCGGCACCGGCCACCACGGCACGACCTCCGGCTGTCTTCAGGTTCTGGAAGAAGTCATCCGCCGCGAGAAGCCCGCAAACGCTCTGGATCTCGGAACCGGCAGTGCCGTGCTTGCCATCGCGATTGCGAAGATTGCGCGCATTCCGGTTCTGGCGACCGACATCGACCCGATAGCCACGAAGGTCGCGGCGCAGAATGTAAAGCTGAACGAGGTTGGCGCTTTCGTGGAAACGCACACGGCAACCGGGTTTCATCACCCGGTATTTGCAGCGCGTGCGCCCTTCCCGCTGATCGTCGCGAATATTCTTGCGCGACCCTTGATGCGTCTTGCCCCGGAAATGACGAAATTCGTCTCGCCGGGCGGGTCACTGGTGCTGTCGGGAATTCTCGACCGGCAGCGCAATGCGGTGATCGCCGCATACACCCAGCAGCACTTCCGGCACGTAAGCACGCTTTCGCGAGAAGGCTGGGTAACTATTCATCTGAAGAGATGACTTCGACAAGCTGCTGGAAAGCGCCTGTCGAAGCCCGGTATTTTTAGTACTGGCCGTATCCGCGCAGCTTCATCGTCTCGAGGTAACGCTTTGCTTCGCGCTCACGAGCGGCGATGAGTGCCTTGATGGCGCTTTTGAAAAAACCTGGCTTCTTATCGATCATTATCGTTCCCTATCTCTGGTTGAGAAGAATGATCCTCCACGACCTCAAGATAGGGTGCATAGCTCGAATTCCGTAACGCAAATTTTGCATAGCACCCATCTTATTTCGCATATGCGAGATGAAATATCGCAATGCACAATAAGCGTCAGAATGCCGCTTTCTTTGGCACATTGCATGGCAGTTTCAGGCCAGTTAGTTTGCCCCGGTCAGAGTCGAAACTCGGAAAGCAAATCCTCATGTTCCAGTCCTTCACATCCGAGAGCGATCCATCAGTGGGTGCACCACGCGTTGCGCGGTTGCGGGAATGGTTGGAGCATCATTCGCTGGACGGTTTTCTCGTTCCCCGCTCCGACGAGCATCAGGGCGAATATGTCGCCAGCCGCTCCGAGCGCCTGAAATGGCTGACCGGCTTTACAGGCTCGGCAGGCGTCGCGCTGATCCTTCTGAAACGCGCATTCGTTTTCGTCGATGGGCGCTACACGCTGCAGGTGCGCTCGCAGGTCGATACGCAGATTTTCGAGATTGAAAGCCTCGTCGACAATCCGCCGCCCTCCTGGATCGGCGAAAACCTCGGCAAGGGCGCGCGCATCGGCTTCGATCCCTGGCTTCACACGATTTCCGATGTGAATGCACTGCGGGCCGCCGCCGAAAAATCCGGCGCCGAACTCGTGGCGCTCGGCACCAACCCGATCAACGAAATCTGGGAAGACCAGCCGGAACCGCCGCTCGCTCAGGTGGAAATCCACCCGATTGCCTTTGCCGGTGAGCTGGCAAAAAGCAAACTCGATAGGCTGGCGCACGCGCTTACCAAAAGCGGCGCGACCCATGCCGTGCTGACCGACCCGTCATCCATTGCATGGGCGTTCAACATTCGCGGCAACGACGTTCCCCATACGCCGCTGGCCCTGGGTTTCGCGATCCTTTCAGCAGAAGGCGAGCATTCGCTTTTCATGGACGAGCGGAAATTCTCGATCGAGACGAAAGCCTATCTGACGCAACTCACCGAATTGCATGCGCCCGACGAGCTTGAAAATGCCGTTGCGGCGTTGGCAAAAGACGGCGCGCGCGTCGCGCTCGATCCGGTTCTGGCGGCAGACAGGCTGCGCACGCTGGTCAAGGAAAATGGCGGCACGGTCGTCTCAGCCGCTGATCCGGCACGCCTCCCCAGAGCCACCAAGAACCGCGCCGAAATAGACGGCTCAAAAGCCGCCCACATTCGCGACGGCACGGCAGTCGTAAAGCTGCTTCATTGGCTGGACGGCAGGAAGCCGGGATCGCTTGATGAGATCGCCGTCGTAAAACAGCTTGAGCAATTCCGCACCCGCACCGGCGAGGAAATGCAGATGCCGCTGCGCGACGTCTCCTTCGATACGATTTCAGGTGCAGGCCCGAACGGCGCGATCATGCATTATCGCGTGACCGAAAAAACCAGCCGTAAGCTGAAAAGCGGCGAGCTTTTCCTGCTCGATTCCGGCGCGCAATATCAGGACGGCACTACGGACATCACGCGCACCGTTCCTATCGGAAAACCGACAGAGGAAATGCGTGAGCGCTATACGCTGGTGCTGAAAGGCCTCATCGCCATTTCGACGCTGCGCTTTCCGGCAGGCACACGCGGCTGCGACATCGACGCTTTCGCGCGCATCGCACTTTGGAAATCGGGCCTCGACTTCGCCCACGGCACCGGCCACGGCGTCGGTTCCTATCTCTCGGTCCATGAAGGGCCGCAACGCATCGCCAAGACCGGCACGGAAAAGCTGCTGGAAGGCATGATCCTTTCCAACGAGCCCGGCTACTACAAGGAAGGCCACTACGGCATCCGCCTCGAAAACCTCATCCTTGTCGACAAGGCGGAAGAGATCGAAGACGGCGACATTGCCATGCACGGTTTCGGAACCCTGACGCTGGCGCCCTTCGACCGCCGTATGGTGCAAGTCGAATTGTTGTCCAGCGATGAGCTTGAATGGTTGAACGCCTATCATGAGCGCGTTCTGGAAGAGATCGGCACGCTGGTCGAAGGCGAAACGCTGGCCTGGCTCGAGGAAGCGACGGCAGCGCTTTAGGCGGTTACTTTTAGATAGAAAGCAGGCGCGAGGCACCCCCCTCTGCCCTGCCGGGCATCTCCCCCTCAAGGGGGGAGATTACTCCGTCATGAGCGCATCGCACCAATTTCTGACGTTGCAAGACAGAGGCGGAGCGTTGTGAAAGCCAATCTCCACCCTTGGGGGGGAGATGCCCGGCAGGGCAGAGGGGGGTGCCTCGCGATTCCGTTAAAACAGGAACCGCCCTAAGCCAAAAAATACCGCAAGATAATCAGCGTGGCCGCACCGGTGAGGAACATCGTCATCAGCCCGCCGCGTAATGAGACGAGGCCCGCGATCAACAGGGCAGCGAACTCCGCAGGCCCTGCCGACAGGATCGACGGCGCAACGAGCGTCGTCAGCACGGCAGCCGGAACAGCATTCAGCCCTGCCTCGACACGCGGATTGATCCGCTCGAAACGCGACATGACCATATGCCCTGCGATGCGCGTCAGATAGGTCAGGATTGCCGAGAAGAAGATGATCCAGAACGTCTCGTTCACAGCACATCGCCTCCATGCCTGTCGCGCGGCGCAACGATCGCGGCAAGCAGAATGCCGGCCGCAGCACCGATCGAAACATGCCAGGGCGACCCGACAGTTACATATGCAACTATCGAGGCGGCAGCACTTGCGAGCACCACAGGCAGCCAGAGCGGACGCGTGCGGAAGCTCATGACGAGGCCGAGGAAATAGAGCGGCAACAGGAAGTCGAGGCCCAATGCGTGCGGGTCAGGGATCAGCTTGCCAAACACCGCACCGATAAAGGCATCGAGCAACCAGCATATATAGACCGGCAGGCCAAGCCCCAGATACCACCAGAAACTGACGGTTTCGCCGCGCTCGCCCTTGCGTTCCGTCTCGGCATATTGCGGATCGACCAGCAGGAAAAAACCGATCGCCTGCTGCATGATCGGCCAATGCTTTATGTATGGCCCGACCGCCGCCGAATACAAAACATGCCGGAAATTGACGGCAAAAACCGACAAAACGATCAGCCACGGCGCAACTTTTTGACCGAAAAGCTCGATACCGACAAGCTGGCTCGCACCACCATAGACGGTCGCGCTCATCAACACGGCGTCGAAAATGGTAAAACCATTATCGACGGCGATTGCGCCGAACAGCATGCCGAACGGAGCGGATGCCACGACAATAGGCACGCTGAGGCGCGCGCCGCGCCAAAATTCACCGCTTTGATTTTGAGATGACATACCTTCTCCCACCGACCTGATTAGGTCAGCACGGTTGCCATGTCACGCCAATTCCATTGAGCCAAAGCGTCAATGAAGTTGTTAATCACGCCCCACGAGCACGAACCAGGCATCCTCATCGATGACTTCTATGCCGAGATCGGTCGCCTGCTTGAGTTTCGAGCCAGCACCCGGCCCGGCCACCACCAGATCGGTCTTTTTGGAAACAGAGCCCGAAACCTTCGCCCCGTAATTCTCGGCCATTGCCTTCGCCTCGTCGCGCGACATGCGCTCCAGCGACCCAGTGAAAACCACCGTCTTGCCGGATACGGGCGACGACACGCCACCGACTTGCGGCTCGTCCTGCGGCTTTACCTCAGCCAGAAGCGCGTCGAGGGCAGCGCGATTGTGATCTTCCGCGAAAAACTCGACCACGGCCTCCGCAACCGTTGCGCCGATGCCGTTGATGGCGTTGAGTTCCTGCCAGGCGCTATTGCCCGGATCGCCCTTGCCTTCCGGCATTTGCGCGGCAAGCCCCGCTTCTTTGAACTTGTCGAACTGCACATAGTGGCGCGCGATGCGCTTGGCGTTGGTTTCACCGATATGGCGAATGCCTAGCGCATAAAGAAAGCGCGAGAAATCGACCTTGCGCCGCTCATTTATCGCCGCAAACAGCTTGCGAACGGACGTTGCACCAAACCCGTCGATGTTTTCGAGCTTGGTCAGGGATTTCGACTGCCGCGCTTCCAGCGTGAAAATATCGGCTGGCGAGCGTACCAGAAGCGCCTCGTCTTCCGCATGGAAGAAGAATTCGATCTGCTTTTCGCCAAGACCGTCAATGTCCATCGCGCCGCGCGCAACGAAATGCCGAAGCCGCTCGACCGCCTGTGCCGGGCAGATCAGCCCGCCGGTGCACCGCTTCACGACCTCGCCTTCCTCGCGCACCGCATGGCTGCCGCAGGCCGGGCAATGGTCCGGGAAGACATAAGGAACGCTGTCGGATGCGCGCTTTTCGGGGAAAATATCGAGGATTTGCGGGATCACATCGCCTGCGCGCTGAACGAGAACCGTATCGCCAACGCGAATGTCCCTGCCCTCGCGGATCGGCTGGCCGCTATTGCCGATACCCTTGATGTAATCCTCATTGTGCAAAGTTGCATTTGTAACGACCACTCCGCCAACCGTGACGGGCTGGAGCCGAGCGACCGGCGTCAGCGCGCCTGTGCGGCCGACCTGAATGTCGATGCCGAGCAATTCGGTCGTCGCCTTTTCGGCTGCGAACTTATGAGCGGTCGCCCAGCGCGGGCTGCGCGAACGAAAGCCGAGGCGCTCCTGCAAATCCAGCCGGTCGACCTTATAGACCACCCCGTCAATGTCGTAGGGCAGATCGGCGCGGTCCATTTCGATGGCTTGATAACGCGCCAGCATTTCCTCGACGCTGGCGCAGCGCACCATGCGATCGTTGATCTTGAAGCCCCAATCGGCAAAGCGCTGCACCACGTCATACTGTGTGTCGCCAAGCGTCTCGCTGGCATCGCCCCACGCATAAGCGAAGAACCGCAAAGGCCGCGTCTTGGTCACGTTGGGGTCGATCTGGCGCAGGCTTCCGGCAGCAGAATTGCGCGGATTTGCGAAAACACGGCCCGTTTCGGCCATTCTTTCATTGAGTGCCAGAAAATCGTCACGGCGCATATAGACCTCGCCGCGCACCTCCACGACATCCGGCGCGTCCTTGGGCAGACGGTCGGGGATTTCAGAGATGGTGCGGATATTGGCGGTGACGTTTTCGCCGGTCGATCCGTCGCCGCGCGTCGCTGCCGTCACGAGCTGCCGGTTTTCGTAGCGCAGCGACATGGAAAGTCCGTCGATTTTGGGCTCTGCCGTGAAAATCAGTTCGTTTTCAGCCGAATATTTCAGAAACCGGCGTACGGAACCGACGAAATCAACGACATCTCCGTCGGAAAACACATTGTCCAGCGAAAGCATCGGCTTGACGTGAGGGACCGCGCTGAAGGCTGCTGACGGCGTTGCCCCGACCTTGACTGACGGCGAATCCGACCGGATCAGGCTCGGAAACTGAGCCTCGATCTCGGCATTGCGCAGACGCAAAGAATCGTACTCGGCGTCCGTTACGGTCGGCGCATCTTCCTGATGATAGCGCTTGTCGTGACCCGCAATTTCTTCGGCCAGACGCGCAAGTTCTTCCGCAGCCTGATCTTCAGTCAGAGTCTCTACCGGTTTTTGTGTGTCTGCCATGTCGAAAATTCCGGCTTCTGGATGTTTTCGGCACAATAGAGTTAGCGCGATGAAAGTGGAATTCCGTTTCTTGTCGGCGCACAACCTAAAGCTCTTCATTTTTTAAATGGAAACGCTGGCGGGGCAGCACCCCCCTCTGGCCTGCCGGCCATCTCCCCCTCAAGGGTGGAGATTACTCCGTCATGAACGCACGGCATCAATTGCCCGCGTTGCAGAAAAAAGGCGGATATTTATGTCAGCCAATCTCCACCCTTGAGGGGGAGATGCCCGGCAGGGCAGAGGGGGGTGTCTCGCGATTCCGTCAAAACAGGAACCGCCCTACTGCCAAAATCAGCTAGGTACGACATTCTCGCGCAGGAGACGTTCAGCGGCTGCACGCGCTTCGTCGGTGATGGTCGCGCCGGCAAGCATGCGGGCGATTTCTTCCTGGCGGGCGGGCTTGTCCATTTCGGCAATGCGCGTCGAAACGCGGTCGGTGCCACCGGATTTGGAAATCAGGAAATGGGTTGCGGCGCGCGCAGCAACCTGCGGCGCGTGGGTGACAGACAGAACCTGCACACGCGCCGAAAGACGCGACAGGCGCTGGCCGATGGCGTCTGCCACCGCACCGCCGACGCCCGTGTCAATTTCGTCGAAAACCAGCGTTGGCGCGGAACCACGATCGGCAAGCGCGACTTTGAGCGCCAGCAGGAAGCGCGAAAGCTCGCCGCCGGACGCGACCTTCATCATCGGTCCTGCCCGCGTGCCTGGATTGGTGCGCACCCAGAATTCGACCTGATCGATGCCCTCTTCCTGCCGATTGTCCTTTTCGCTGGAAATCTCGACGATGAATTCGGCGCGCTCCAGCTTGAGCGCGGGCAGTTCGGCCATCACGGCTTTCTGCAGGCCAGCGGCTGCGGCTTTTCGCAATTCGGAAAGCCCGGCAGCAGCGGAATCATAGGCTTCGCGTGTCGCGACAGCCTGTTTTTCCAGCCCGTGCAAACGGCTTTCGCCCGCATCGAGGTCGGCAAGGTCTGCCTCCATCTTATCGCGAAGCTCGGCCAGATCATCGACCGGGACATTGTGCTTGCGGCTGGCGGCGCGAAGCGCAAACAGACGCTCCTCCGCCTTCTCGAGCCGCGCCGGATCGTATTCGGTCGCCCGCATCGCCGCATCAACGCTCGATTGCGCGGCGTCGAGCGACAGCATGGCCTCATCGAGCGAGGTCACGACATCATCGAGCAGACCCGGCGCTTCGGCTGATTTGCGCTGCAAGCGGCGCAACAGGCTCGCTAAGGCGGGCAATGGCGATGTCGGGCCGGACAGGACGTCCTGCGCATCCTTGATCTCGGACGCGATCTTTTCGACCCGCATCATGGTCTGGCGAATGTCGGCCAGTTCGGTTTCTTCGCCCGGCTGGGGATCGAGCCCGGAGAGCTCGGCCACCGCTGCGCGCAGATAATCCGCCTCGCGCGCGGCTGCATCCACCCTCGCCTTTGCGCGGGCAAGCTCTTGTTCGCTGTCGCGCCAGCGCCGCCATGCGGCACCGCAATTCAGCGTTTCTCCGACATGACCGCCAAAGGAATCCAGAAGATTGCGATGCGCGCCGGGATCGACCAGCGCGCGCTCATCATGCTGGCCGTGGATTTCGACCAGAGCACGCCCGATCTGGCGCACCAGCGTCACGCTTGACGGCTGATCGTTGACGAAGATGCGCGTGCGCCCATCCGCCGTCTGCACGCGGCGCAGGATGATGTCGCCTTCGTCGTCGATGGCGTTGTCGATCAGCAATTGCCGCGCGGGATGGTTGGCCGGCACGTCGAAGACGGCCGTCACCTGCCCTTGGCTAGCGCCATGCCGCACAAGGGAAGCGTCGCCGCGCGCACCAAGCGCCAGCGACAATGAATCGAGGAGAATGGATTTACCAGCCCCGGTTTCACCTGTCAGGACGGAAAGTCCCGGCAGGAAATCCATATCCAGCCGTTCTATGAGGACAATATCGCGGATCGACAGGCGCGAGAGCATCGCTTACCCGGTGATAAGCTTCCCGGCCTTGGAAATCCACGAACCCGCGCTTTCGCGAGGCTCAAGCCCGCCGGATTGCAGCAGCTTGTAGGAATCCTTGTACCAAGAGCTGTCCGGATAATTGTGTCCAAGCACCGCGGCAGCCGTCTGGGCTTCCGAAGTCAGACCCATCGCGTAATAGGCTTCGACGAGACGCGCGAGCGCTTCTTCGACCTGTCTTGTGTTGGAATAATTCTCGACCACACCGCGGAAGCGCTTCGTGGCAGCGATATATTCGCGCCGTTCGAGATAATAGCGGCCGATCTGCATTTCCTTGCCGGCGAGCTGGTCGCGGGCAACGCGGATCTTTTCCTTGGCGTCTTCGACATATTCGGATTCGGGCCAGCGATCGACCACTTCCTGCATCGCCTCAATGGCGCGGCGCGATTCCTTCTGGTCCTGCGTCACGTCGCGGATCTGGCGGAAATAGCTGAGGCCGATAATGTACTGCGCGTAGGCCGCATCATCCGTGTTCGGGTAGAGCGACAGATAACGCTGCGAAGAAGCGACCGCTTCCTCATACTTGCCCTGGCGATAATTCGCGAATGCGCCCATCACCATCGATTTGCGCGCCCACTCCGAATAGGGGTGCTGGCGATCGACGGCATCAAACTTGCGGCTGGCTTCGGTAAGGCGGCCGGAATTCAGATTGGCGAGGCCCTGATTGTAGAGCACGTCCGCAGGCTCCGTCTGCTCCACATAGGTAGAGAGATCGACGTCTGCCTCGGAAGACATGCAGCCTGAAAGCAGGACCGGGCCGGCAAATGCTGAAAGCGCAACAAGCGCCAAACGAAACTGCCTGCCCGAAGGAGCGGCTTTCTGGAAGACCATGATCGTATTCCGCCCTTTCGGCATTATTTCACTCGAAAGCATTGTGCCATAAATCATAAGTGCCATTGCACGGCAACGCTATCATCCGGCAATGGCGCATTTTTGTGGCACGCTGAACCCTTATCGGCGCATTAGCGGCGCCTGCAGGGTTTTTTCGTGATTTATGCGACGCTCCAGCAACAGATCGATGGCTTCGCATCGAAATTGCAGTCGCGCGAATCACAAAACCCAGGGTGCGTGAACCGGCGCATTCACCACGATCATCTCCGCCGAACGTCCCCGCGCCGGGCTCGACGTCTCGACGATTTCAAACGCCGAACGATCCGACAACAGACGATGAAGTGCTGCCGCATTCAACTTGTGACCGCCACGATAGGAGCGGAACGCACCGATGAAGCGTGCGCCGCCAAG
This sequence comes from Foliimonas ilicis, assembly GCF_039939195.1. NCBI lineage: Bacteria > Pseudomonadati > Pseudomonadota > Alphaproteobacteria > Hyphomicrobiales > Phyllobacteriaceae > Foliimonas > Foliimonas ilicis. The sequence goes on from NZ_JBDUUH010000004.1 coordinate 291,876, forward strand.
CGCCAGATCGCCCATGGCGTCGAGCATCTTGTGGCGCACGAATTCGTTGGGATAGCGCAAGCCACCCATATTGATAATGCGGCTGTCCTCGCCGATGACGACGGAGTTTTCCAGCGATGAACCCAGCGCATAGCCCGCAGCCCAGAGGCGCTCGACATCCTTCATGAAACCGAAGGTGCGGGCGCGCGAAAGATCGCGGCGGAACACATCAGCGTTGAGATCGACCGCGAAATTCTGGCGCCCGATGGCAGGGCTTTCGAAATCGATGGTCACATCGAAACGCGTGCCGTCATAAGGTTTGAACTCCGCCCATGACGCGCCATTCTCGATGCGAACCGGCTTGGTGACGCGGATATAACGACGGCGGCTCGCAAGAATTTCCAGCCCGACCTGATCGAAGGCGTCGACGAAAAGTGCGGCACTTCCGTCGAGGATCGGAACTTCGTTGCCATCCGTTTCGATCACCAGATTGTCGATGCCGAGGCCGAAGACGGCGGCCATCAGATGCTCGACCGTACCGATGTGATAGCCGGAAGGATCACCCAGCATGGTGCAGAGATCGGTGCTGCCGACCTCGGAATGCAACGCGCGAAGCTCCTGCCCCGCGCTATCCATGCCGCGAAACACAATGCCCGTATCCGCGCTTGCCGGGTGAAAGTGCACCGCGACATCCTTGCCGCTGTGAACACCTATACCGGACAAGGAAACGCGCGACTTGATTGTGGTCTGACGATCGAACAAATCAGTACCCATTATATCCGCCAGCTTTCCAAAGCTAAAAATACGCCGTCAAAATACGACGTTTGCAATAGCAGCCCGGCACCAACCCCAAGGAATCCGGCACAACTATTCAGTTGGCCGGAAGATAGTAGCGCCGCGGAGAGTCTCCAAATCACTGTTTCTTTCCCTTTGTAACGCCGTGGATAACTCAGGAAAGCCACGCAAATCTCTGTTTTAAAAAGGTTTTACAAAAAATAAGGCGGGCACCTTGATGCCCGCCTGTAACATTTCGTTACCAACTCGTTAAAGTTTAGTTGGCTTGCCTGCGCAGGAAGGCAGGAATTTCAAGCTGATCGTCCTCGTGCTGCGCACGTGCCTGCGGTGCGAGACGGCCATGTTCGTCGAGCTGGCCACGGCGCGGAGCGTAAAGCTGCGGGTCCTGGCTGGCGAGACGGCGGGCCTCAGGAGCAGGCTGGCGCAGCTTCGGCTCGCGCGGCTGCGCAGGCTGAAGACGGGCAGGCTCTTCCTCACGGCGGGTAAGGCCGTTGGTCAGGCGCTTGAGCAAGCCCATCGGGCCGCGCTCGTCATGGTCGTGCGAAGGCTCTGCAACACGCGACTTGGCTTCCAGCTCTGCCTGAACGACCGGCGGGAAGTCTTCGACGCGCGGCATGCGCGGCTGAACCGGCGCTGCCTGCTGCGGCTCGCGAAGCTGAACGGGGGCCGGTGCAGGCTGTGGCTGCATCTGGACCTGCGGCTGCTGAAGCGCTGCTGGCGGTGCCTGGAACAGCTTGCTCTGCGGGCGGAAATCCGCCTGCGGGGCAGCGGCCGGACGCTGTGCTGCACTGACTTCCGCCTGACGGATCGCATCGGCTACCGGATCTGCTGCCGCACGAAACTCGCGGATCGGCTCCTGCTGGATCGGCTGCTGCGCAATCGGACGCGCTTCGGCAGGACGCTGCAGGCCGGGCTTCGGCTGCTGCGGCTGGCGAATGGCGATCGGGGCGGCAGCGATTTCGGCTGCCGTCTTGTCGATGCCGGTGGCCACGACCGAGACGCGGATGACGCCTTCGAGATCTTCATCGAAGGTCGCGCCGAGGATGATGTTGGCATCCTGATCGACTTCTTCGCGAATGCGGGTTGCTGCTTCGTCCACTTCGAACAGGGTCAGGTCGCGACCGCCGGTGATGGAGATCAGCAGGCCCTTGGCACCCTTCATCGAGGTCTCGTCGAGCAGCGGGTTGGCAATTGCGGCCTCTGCGGCAGCCATTGCACGGCCCTCGCCCGAAGCTTCGCCCGTACCCATCATCGCCTTGCCCATCTCGCGCATCACCGAGCGAACGTCGGCGAAGTCGAGGTTGATCAGGCCTTCCTTGACCATCAGATCGGTGATGCAGGCAACGCCGGAGTACAGCACCTGGTCAGCCATTGCGAATGCATCGGCGAAGGTCGTCTTGTCATTGGCAAGACGGAACAGGTTCTGGTTCGGGATGACGATCAGCGTATCGACGCACTTCTGCAGTTCCTCGATACCGAGGTCTGCAGTCTTCATGCGGCGCTGGCCTTCGAAGTGGAAAGGCTTGGTGACGACGCCAACGGTGAGGATGCCTTTTTCGCGGGCGGCGCGGGCGACGACGGGAGCAGCACCGGTGCCGGTGCCGCCGCCCATACCTGCGGTGACGAAGCACATATGCGTGTTGGACAGATGATCGATCAATTCGTCGATGCATTCTTCAGCGGCGGCGCGACCGACTTCAGGCTGCGAACCGGCACCGAGACCCTCGGTTACATGCGCGCCGAGCTGGATCAGCCTGTCGGCCTTCGACATCGTCAGCGCCTGAGCATCGGTGTTTGCGACCACGAATTCAACGCCGCGCAGGCCCGCCGTGATCATGTTGTTAACGGCATTTCCGCCGCCGCCGCCAACACCGAAAACGGTGATGCGTGGCTTTAGCTCGGTTATGTCTGGCTTCTGCAGATTGATCGTCATAGTCCTCGTCCTTTTTTTTCGCCTTGAACGCCGCTTCGCCGCCGCGGCCGCCTATGGGGCTGTCCCCGTCAAACTCTAAAAACTGTCTTTCAACCACTGACCCATGCGGTGAAACCGACCGCCTGTCCCCGTCATACGCAAACTCGACAATCCCTTGACCTGATTGATCTCGAAATCCGCAACCTGCGGATAGATCAGAAGTCCGACTGCTGCTGAAAAGGCCGGGCCTTTTGCCGCTTCGGGAAGACCCGCAACGCCCAGTGGCCGACCGATTCGAACATTCCGTCCCAGAATGCGACGCGCGGCTTCAGGCAACCCCGAAAGCTGGCTCGCACCGCCGGTGAAAACGACTCGCTTGCCAACAGCATTGCCATAGCCAGATTTCGCGAGCCTGTCGCGAAGCAGCTCCAGTGTCTCATCGATGCGGGCGCGGATGATGCGCGTCATGACCGAGCGCGGGATCTGCGTGGGCACGTCGCCATCCTCGCCAATCGGCTGGATTGTCACGAGATCGCGGTCGTCCGCGCTGTCGGGCAGCGCCGAACCATGCATGACTTTCAGGCGCTCGGCGTCTTCCAGGCGCGTCGAAAGACCGCGCGCCATATCCATCGTCACATGATTGCCGCCGATCGGGATTGCGTCGCCATAGACGAATTTGCCTTCCGAAAAGACCGAAATCGTCGTCGTGCCGCCGCCCATATCCACGCAGGCGGCACCCATTTCCAACTCGTCATCGACGAGTGCGGCAAGGCCGCTCGCGTAAGGCGTTGCAACCATGCGCTCGACCGAAAGATGCGAACGGTTGATGCAAAGTTCGAGATTGCGCATCGGCGCGGAATCGCCGGTCAGCACATGCATGTCCACGCCCAGCGTATCACCGACCATGCCGCGCGGATCGCGAATGCTGCGCTCCGAATCGAGCGAGAAGCCGACCGGCAGCGAATGAACGACTTCACGCTCCGCCTTCAATGCCTGCTTTGCGCCTGCCGCCAGAACGCGCTTGATGTCGCTTGCCTCGACTTCATGGCCGCCGAGATTGATCGTCGCCGAAAACGCTTCGCTTTTCAGGCGCCCGGCATTGAGATTCACGATCAGCGAATCGACCGTCAGCCCGGCCATGCGCTCGGCGGCATCGACAGCCAGACGAATCGCGCGTTCGGCACGGTCGAGATCGACCACGACGCCGGATTTCATGCCCTGCGACTTCTGATGCCCGATGCCGATGACGCGCGCCTTATGAGTGCGTCCGCGCAGAATCTGGCGCTCCTCGCACGGCTTGAGTTCGGCAACGATGCAGCAGACCTTGCTGGAGCCGACATCCAGAACGGTGACGATGCCGGATTGTTTTGAGGAAATGTCCTTTTGACCGCCGAACAAGCTCATATCCGCTTCTCCGCCGGCTTTCTGCCTGGCTTCATGAGTTCTTTGAGGGCAGCTTCGCGTTTTTCGGCTGCTTCTTCGGTAAGCTGAACGACGACGCGATCGTCGAGACGCATATCGACGGCTGCGATATCACGCGAAAGCAGGCCGTTTTCCTTGTCCATAGCGACAAGTGCCGCCATTGCGCGCTCTTCACCCTGCTCCGGCAGTTTTACCGTCACGCCATTGTCGAGGCGGATGTTCCAGCGGCGCTGCGCAACGCGGATATAGCCGCGCGCTTTCGATGCGAGTTCGGGGAACTTCTTCACTCGCGCGATGAATGCGGCACCGTCGTCAGCCGCGCCATAACCGACCAGCAAAGGCAGATCGGTGTGACGGCCAAGAACGAAGGGCGCGATGATGCGGCCCGACGATTCGATGACCGAAAGCTGGCTGCCCTGCTGCCAGACGGCGAAGGCGTCGCGCTCTTCGATCTTCACTTCGATCGTATTGGGATAGACCTTGCGGACGGAGACTTCCTGAACCCATGGAAGATCGGCAATGCGCGTGCGTGCGGCATCCGCGCTGAAGCCGATCAGCGAGGTCCAGCCGTCGAGTTCGAGCTTGTCGAGAATGTCGATTTCGGACGTCTGGCGATAACCCAGCACGCGCACCTGATTGACAGCAAAACCCGTACGCGCCGTGACAGCCTGAACGACCGACGGCATGTGCCCGCCGAGATAGGCACCGTAAGCGCTCGACGCGCCGAGAAAGGTTGCGGTCATGATCGTCGCGGCAAAACGGGGCGCCTCGACCTCGCCGCTGACCATACGACCAAGCATGCGCACCGGCTTGCGAAGCAAGCGCGGCAGGACGAAACCGTCGGCAGAAAAAGACATGCCAAAAAGCCCCAGGCGTTTACCGCCCGGCCTTCCGGAATATCCTTGTTTCAACGCAAACACGATGCGTCCTCCACCATCCAACTCAAGAGATCACCGAAGGAATGCCCAGCTTCCGCTGCGATCTCGGGCACCAGCGACGTCGGCGTCATGCCCGGCTGCGTGTTAACCTCCAGCCAGATCAACTCGCCATTTTCCGAATGGCGGTCGTCATAGCGGAAGTCCGAGCGGGAAACCCCGCGGCAGCCGATTGCTTGATGAGCCTTGAGTGCCAGTGTCTGTATTTTTTGGTAAATATTCGGTAAAATTTTTGCCGGGCATTCGTGTTTTGATCCTCCGGCGACGTATTTTGAATCGTAATCGTAGAAGGAATGGCCCGTCGGGATAATCTCGCAGACGCCAAGGGCCACATCGCCCATCACCGCGCATGTCAGCTCACGGCCATGGATGTAGCGCTCGACCATGACTTCATCGCCAAGCTTCCACTCGGAAGACGACAAAATCTGCGGCGGATGCGACTGCCCTTCATGAACGATGACGACGCCGAAGCTCGACCCTTCGCTGATCGGCTTGACCACATAGGGCGCAGGCATCGGGTGCGCGCCCTTGATGGCAAAGCGGCTCATGACTTTCGATTCGGCAACAGGAATGCCCGCAGCCTTCGCGACGCGCTTTGCCTGCTCCTTGTTCATGGCAAGCGCGGACGCAAGCACACCCGAATGCGTGTAGGGAATCTGGAGATATTCGAGAACACCCTGAATGGTGCCATCCTCGCCAAACGGACCATGCAGCGCATTGAACACCACATCGGGCTTCAGATCGGAAAGCACCGAGGAAATATCACGCGCCACATCGACACGCGTCACCTTGTAACCGACCGCTTCAAGGGCATCTGCACAGGCATTTCCGGAAGAGAGCGACACAGGGCGCTCCGACGAAAATCCTCCCAGCAATACAGCCACGTGCTTAGACGCCATACCCCGACATTCCCCTCATCGAGCAGGTCCAGAAACAATGTTTCGCAGGCTTGAGTCTTACACTTCCGGCGGGACCAATCCCCCAGACGAAAAACGCGGCCGACACTCGGACGACTCAAATCAGGAAACGCTTGAGAGCCAAAGAATCAGAGAGTTGATTCCGTGACAAGCCCTTATGATTCAATGAGATTCAATTTGTATGAAAATTCCGCATCAAAGGCCTTCGGCATGATTCATTCCGGCACAAAAGCGGAGTGAATAGAAACGCTGGCGAGACAGCGCCCCACGAGGCAGGGCAATCGGATATGGCACAGCCTACCCCCCACTCCGATTTGCTTCGCAAACCACCTCTCCCCCTCAAAAGGGGAGAGGAAGGGTGCCAACATTGCGGACGGCGTTTCCTCTCCCCTTTTGAGGGGAGAGGTGCCGAGCAAAGCGAGGCGGAGTGGGGGTAGGCTGTGCCATATGCAATTGTCCTTCCCACGAGACGGCCTCGCGATTCCATCAAAACAGGAAGCGGCTAAAGAAGCTGGCCGAGGAATTCGTCGATGTGCCGATCCGGCAGGAACTCGCCGATCCGTTTGATTTCCCAATGCAGGCGGATGCCGGAATTTTCCAGAACGCGGACGCGGACGGACTCACCCAGATATTCGAGATCGTAGCCCGTCGCCGTGCCGGTATTGATCATGAAATTGCAGTGCATCGGCGACATCTGCGCGCCGCCGATCATCAGTCCGCGGCAACCCGCAGCGTCGATTTCCTTCCAGGCAGACGTGCCTTCGGGATTTTTGAAGGTGGAGCCGCCGGTCTTCTCACGAATGGGCTGCACCGTTTCGCGATGATGCTGAACGGCGTCCATCGCCTCTTTTATGACGGTCTTGTCTTCGGGGTAACCTTCGAACAGCGCCGAGGTGAAGATCAGGTCCGCTGATGCCGAGGAATGACGATAGGCATAGCCCATATCGGCGTTGGACAGGATGTGAAGCTCGCCCTTGCGATCCAGCGCGCGCACTTCGACAACACGCTCGCGCGTCTCGACGCCATTGGCGCCTGCATTCATGCGCAGCGCGCCGCCGATGGCACCGGGAATACCGTAATAGAAATGGAAGCCGCCAATGCCAGCTTCGAGCGCTGCCGACGCGACCCGCTTGTCGGGCGTTGCAGCACCGGCGCGCAGATGCGTTGCATCGATGATTTCGACTTCGCCGAAACCCTTCGCCGAGAGACGCACGACAAAGCCCCGGATGCCGCCTTCGCGCACCAGAAGGTTGGAGCCGATGCCGACGACGAGGATCGGGATTTCACGCGGCACGGCTTTCAGGAAAGCTGCAAGGTCGGCCTCGTCGGCAGGCTGGAAAAGCACGTCCGCCACGCCACCCGCGCGGAACCAGGTGATCTTTTCCATCTCCGCGTCGGGCGTTAAGCGCCCGCGCAGTCCTGAAAGACGGTCCCCCAGCGAGGCAAGAAGCTCTTCACCCCGCGTCATACAGACTGCCCGCCAAGATCCTTGGGGAGCGCGTAGGCCCATTGGGTGATGTTGCCCGCGCCGAGGAAAATGACGAAATCGCCAGGCTTGGCAACGTCACGAATAATGGGCGCAATATCGCCCGGACCTTCGATGTAGCGCGCGTCGCGATGGCCGCCTGCGCGGATGCGCGAGGTCAGCGTTTCGGAATTCACGCCCTCTATCGGTTCCTCGCCAGCCGTGTAGACCGGCGCGAGCAGCACCGTATCCGCATCGTTGAAGCAGGACGAGAAATCGTCGAACAGGTCGCGCAGACGCGTAAAGCGGTGCGGCTGGGCAATCGCAATGACGCGGCCTTTCGTGGCATCGCGCGCGGCTCCCAGCACAGCCTTAATCTCGACCGGGTGGTGTCCGTAATCGTCAAATATCTCGACACCGTTCCACGAACCCGTATGCGTGAAGCGCCGTTTCACGCCGCCGAAGGACGACAGGCCCTTGCGGATCTGCTCGGCCGTAAGCCCAAGCTCATGCGCAACGGCGATTGCCGCAGTGGCGTTGGAAACATTGTGGCGGCCAGGCATCGGCAAGGCCAGATCGCTGATGATCTCGTCTTTGCCGGATTTGCGGTCGCGCACCAGCACGTCGAAATGCGATGTCGCGCCCACCATGCGGTGATTGACGAAACGAACATCGGCCTGCGTGTTCTCGCCATAGGTGATGACGCGGCGATCCTCGATGCGCGACACCAGCGCCTGCACTTCCGGGTGGTCGGTGCACATGACGCCGAAGCCGTAGAACGGCACATTCTCGACGAACTGCCGGAACGCCTCGCGCACCTTGTCGAAGCTGCCATAATGGTCGAGATGCTCGGGATCGATATTGGTCACGACCGCGATTTCCGCAGGCAGCTTCAGGAAGGTGCCGTCGCTCTCGTCGGCCTCCACCACCATCCACTCGCCCTCGCCCATGCGCGCATTGGTGCCATAGGCGTTGATGATGCCGCCATTGATGACGGTCGGATCGAGCCCGCCTGCATCCAGCAGCGTCGCGACCATCGAGGTCGTCGTCGTCTTGCCATGCGTGCCGCCGATGGCGACGGCTTGGCGGAAGCGCATGAGTTCAGCCAGCATTTCGGCACGCCGTACGATGGGCAGCAGGCGCTCGCGCGCGGCCTTCAATTCGGGATTGGTTTTCTTGATCGCGGTCGAGACCACGACGACTTCGGCGTCGCCCAGATTTTCGGCCTTGTGGCCAACGAAGCACTCGATGCCCTTGTCACGCAAACGCTGGACGTTGGCGCTTTCAGCCTGATCGGACCCCTGCACGCGATAACCGAGATTGTGCAGCACCTCGGCAATGCCGCTCATGCCGATGCCACCAATGCCGATGAAATGAACCAGTCCGATCGTTTCGGGCATCTTCATGGATGCACTCCTTTTTTGTAGTCTGCCAGCGGCGTTCGCGACGCAATAGCCTCTGTGAGGTCGCCAAGCAACCGCGCGGCATCCGGCTTGCCTGCTGTTCGCGAGGCAGCAGCCATCGAAGCAAGCTTCTTCGGCTCCTGCATCAGGCGGCCGATAAGCTCGGCCAGTTTCTCGCGCGAAAGCGTATCCTGCTTATGCACTTCCGCCCCGCCAGCCTGCGCAAGCGCTGCGGCATTCGCCGCCTGATCGTGATCCAGCGCATGCGGGTAAGGCACCAAAATCGCCGGACGCCCGATCACGGCCACCTCTGAGACCGTCGACGCGCCGGAGCGCGAAATGACGAGATGCGACAGCGCCATGCGGTGCGCCATGTCGTTGAAGAATGGCTCGACCTCGGCATCAACGCCAAGCTCGGCATAGGCAGCGCGAACGCGCTCCATGTCCTCGACACGCGCCTGCTGCGTGACCTTCAAGCGCCTGCGCAGATTTTCGGGCAGCGAGGCGATTGCAGGCGGAATGGCATCCGAAAAGAACTGCGCGCCCTGACTGCCACCGAACACCAGCAGCCGGAAAGGATCGGCTTCTATCGACGCGACATAGGGGCTTTTGGCAGCCTGAAGCACGGCAGGCCGCACAGGATTGCCGGTAACGACGATTTTCGCTGCATTCGCACCGCCCTTTTCAGACGTAAGGAAGCCACCGGCGATTGCTGACACCTGACCAGCCAACGCGCGGTTCGCGCGGCCCATCACGGCGTTCTGTTCATGAATCAGCGTCGGCACGCGCCGCCTGACCGCAGCATAGAGCGGCGGCAAAGTCGGGTAGCCGCCAAAGCCCACAACGGCTGCAGGCTTGACCTTGGCGATGATTTTCGAGGTCTGCCGAACGCCCTGCCAGATGCTCCAGAACGATTTTGCCAGCGCAAGCGGATTTCTGGACCCGATCGTCGAAGACGAAATCGTGTGAAAGGCCGATGCCGGAAAGTGGCCTGCAAAACGGCCCGCGCGTTCGTCGGTCGCCAGCTCCACCGTCCAGCCGCGCTCGATCAGCTCATGCGCCAGCGCCTCGGCCGGAAAAAGATGGCCGCCGGTTCCCCCGGCGGCGAGAATGATCGTGCCTTTCGACATCTTATTCCGCCGGAACAGCGCGATGGAAGGTGCCGCCGAACTGCTTGCGCTTTTCCGGCTTCTTGCGGGTCAGCGCCAGCACCATGCCCATCGAAATCGCAATCGCGATAAGCGACGAACCGCCATAGGAGATGAAGGGAAGCGTCATGCCCTTGGCGGGCATAAGCTGCAAATTCACGCCCATATTGATGACCGACTGGAAGCCGAACACCACGACGAGGCCCGCCACGCCATATCGCGTGAAATCGTCATGCTCCTTCAGCGCCGTGTTCAGGCCGCGCAGCACGATGAAGGCGAAGATCGACATGATGATGAAGCACAGGATGATGCCAAACTCCTCGCCCGCCACCGCAAACACGAAGTCGGCGTGACTGTCGGGAATGACGCGCTTGACCGTGCCTTCGCCCGGTCCGACGCCGAACCAGCCGCCATGGATAACCGCATCACGGCCCATATCCACCTGGAACGTATCGCCTTCACCGGTCATGAAGCGGTCGATACGGCCTGCGACGTGCGGGAAGAGACTGTATGCCGCCAGGCCGCCGACGACGCCTGCGCCGCCCAGCACGATGATCCAGAACCACGGCATACCGGCCATGAAGAACATGACGCCCCATGTGCCGAGCACCAGCAGCGTCTGGCCAAAATCAGGCTGTGCGACGAGAAGCGCAATCACCAGACCAAGCAGGATCATGGCGAAGAGATTGCCCGGAATATCGGGGCGGCGCGTATGCTCCGAAAAGAGCCATGCGCAGACGATAACGAATGCGGGCTTCAGGAACTCGGAAGGCTGAATCGAAACGCCCAGCATGGACACCCAGCGCCGCGCGCCCTTGACCTCGACGCCGATGTAAAGAACCGCAACCATCAGCACCAGCGATACGCTGAGCATGACGATCGCCAGCCGCCGGACCTGACGCGGGCTGAGAAAGGAAACCGAAAGCATCGCGGCCAATGCCGGGATCATGAAGATGATCTGGCGCGTCGCGAAGTGGAAGCTGCCGAGGCCGATGCGTTCAGCGACTGCCGGGCTTGCCGCGAAGGAAAGCACGATGCCGAGACCCATGAGCGAAAGAAAAGCCGCGAGGAACCACCTGTCGATCGTCCACCACCAGGTAGCGATTGGGCTTTTGTCCAGACGGCTCATCATGGCTTTGTCCCTCCGATAGGCATTACGCCCGGTATTGCGCCAACGGCGTCCTTGAACGCCTCGCCGCGCACTTCGAAATTCTTGAACTGGTCGAAGCTCGCGCATGCTGGCGACAGCAGCACCACGGCTTCGTCCGAATCATCGGCAGCGGCGTCACGCGCAGCATTCGCGACCGCAGCCGCAAGCGTGCCTGAAATTTCATAAGGAATTGCTTCACCAAGTGTTGCCGAGAACGCGGGCGCCGCCTCACCGATCAGATAGGCCTTGGCGACACGCGAAAAGAAGCCACGCAATGGTTCGATGCCGCCCTCTTTCGCAAGCCCGCCCGCAATCCAATAGATTCGCGGAAAGCTGGAAAGTGCTGGTGCCGATGCATCCGCATTCGTCGCCTTGGAATCGTTGATGAACAGAACGCGATCCTTGCGCGCCACCTGTTCCATGCGATGCGCCAACCCCGGAAAGCTTTCCAGCCCCGCCTGGATTTCTCCAAGGTCGAGACCGACTTTCAGGCATGCCGCGACGGCGGCAAGCGCGTTTTGCGCATTATGCTGGCCGCGCAGCGAACCGATGCCTTCAAGGAAACCGATGCGGCTGTAATTGCCATCGACCGCTTCCATCAGATTGTTTCCGGCGGCAAAATATCCATCGGTCAGCGGCAGGCGCTTGGAAATGCGGATCAGCTTTTTGCCAGCCTTTTCGAGCCGGTCGGCGATCTGCACGCAATAGGCATCGTCCACACCGACAATTGCGGTATCCGCACCGGCGACGAGACGCTCCTTGATCGACGCGTAGTGCTGCATCGTGCCGTGACGGTCGAGATGGTCAGGCGTCAGATTTAGCAGGGTACCGGCGGTCGGGTTCAGCGATGGCGCAAGCTCGATCTGGTAGGACGAGCATTCGACGACATAGTGCCGGTCGGATTTCAGCGGATCGAGCGTCATCACCGCGCGGCCGATATTGCCGCCCATCTGCACGTCGCGTCCGGCGGAGCGCAAAATATGCGCGGTCAGCGCCGTCGTGGTCGATTTGCCGTTGGTTCCGGTGATCGCGATGAAGGGGGCATCGGGTGCCTGCGCAATGCGCTCGCGCACGAACAACTCAACGTCACCGATGATTTCGACGCCGGCACTTCGCGCAAGCTCTACGGTGCGGTGCGGCTTGGGATGCGTCAGCGGAACGCCGGGCGAAAGCACGAAGGACGAGAAACCGTGCCACTCGACGGTTCGCAAATCCTGCGTCGTGATGCCTGCGGCGTTCGCCTTGGCCACGCTTTCGGGATTGTCATCCCACGCAAGCACGTCTGCGCCGCCTTCCACGAGAGCGCGCGCGGTCGCTATCCCTGAGCCTCCGAGCCCGAAGAGTGCGACGCGCTTTCCGCCGAATGTCCGAGCCGGGATCACCGAGCCGGTCCTATCGAAGCTTGAGGGTCGAAAGACCGACCAGCGCCAGAATGACGGCGATGATCCAGAAGCGGATCACGACCTGACTTTCCGTCCAGCCGAGTTTCTCGAAATGATGATGGATCGGCGCCATAAGGAACACGCGCTTGCCGGTCATCTTGAAGAAACCGACCTGAATGATGACCGATAGCGCTTCAATGACGAACAGGCCGCCGATAATCGCCAGCACGATCTCGTGCTTGGTCGCGACCGCAATCGCCCCGATCAGACCACCCATGGCGAGCGAGCCTGTGTCGCCCATGAAAATGGCGGCAGGCGGCGCGTTGAACCAGAGGAAGCCAAGCCCCGCTCCGATCACCGCGCCCAGAATGACGGCCAGTTCGCCTGTGCCTGGAACGAAATGAATCTGCAGATATTCCGCGAAAACCGCGTTACCGGAAAGATAGGCAATAACGCCGAACGACGCCGCTGCAATCATGATCGGCACGATGGCCAGACCATCCAGACCGTCCGTCAAATTCACCGCATTGCCAGCGCCGACGATGACGATGCAGGAGAAGGGAATGAAGAACCAGCCGAGATTGATCAGGAAATCCTTGATGAAAGGAAAGGTCAGCGACGAAGAGAACGGCGCCTGACCATTATACATGATGACCCAGGCTGCAATCGCGGCAATCACGAATTCGGCGGCAAGGCGCGCCTTGCCCGAAAAGCCCAGATGCGACTGCTTCGTGACCTTGAGATAATCGTCGTAAAAACCGATCGCGCCGAAGCCGAGCGTTACCAGAAGCACCACCCACACATAGACGCTGGAGATATTCGCCCAGAGCAGAGACGATCCGACGATACCGCACAGGATCATCAGCCCGCCCATCGTCGGCGTGCCTGCCTTCTTGAAATGCGTCTGCGGGCCATCGGCACGGATCGGCTGACCCTTGCCCTGCCGGATGCGCAGCGCGTTAATGATCATCGGCCCGAAAATGAAGACGATCAGCGCCGAAGTAATCAGCGCGCCGCCGGTGCGGAACGTGATGTAGCGGAAGATGTTAAAGGCCGCGATGTGGTCTGAAAATTCAACTAGCAGGGTCAGCATGATTTATCTCCAACCCCGTTCAAACAGGTGAGTTTCCGGCTTTCGCCGGGTATTTTTTGATGAGTGCATCAACGATCTTCGAAAGTCCGATGCCCTTGGACGATTTGACCATCACGACGTCGCCGGGCCGCAATTCCGCAAAAAGCAGAGGCGCCAGATCGGAAACGGCTTCGCGATGCTCGACATGCAATTCGCCAGGCAGCGCGGCAGCCAGCGTCTTCATTTCGGGACCGGCGAGAAACGCCATGTCCGTCTTGGCCGCGACCACGAAATTGGCAAGTGCCGCATGCAGCTTTTCCGAATGCGCGCCGAGTTCCAGCATATCGCCCAGAACCGCGATGCGGCGGCCCTCTCCCGTCACGGCAGAATCCGCCAGGAGCGAAAGTGCCGCCTTCATCGAGGCGGGATTGGCGTTGTAACTTTCATCGATCAGCGTGATCGTGCCGCCGAGATGAGGCAGTTGATGGCGCTTGCCGCGACCGGCTTCCGCACTCAGATCCGAAAGCGAAAGCGCGACCTTGGTGATGTCTGCACCGGCAAGCTGCGCGGCTCCAAGAACGGCCAGCACGTTCTGCACGACATGCCTGCCCGGAGTGCCGACGCGCAGGTCGATTTCCTTGCCGTTCAGCTTCACCGAAATCAGCGAATGGTCGCCTTCCATCGAAGCGCGAACCAGCTTCACATTGGCCCGCATATGTTCGCCAAAGCCGACGATATGTTCGACACCGGCTTCGGTGGCCAGCTTTTCGAGAAGCTTCCAGCGTGAATCGTCTCGGTTCAAAAGTGCAGTGCCGCCCGGCTCGATGCCTTCGAAAATCTCGGCCTTTGCAGCCGCAATATCGTCGAGGCTACGGAAATGGCCGAGATGGGCCGCTGCAACCAGCGTGATGATCGCAATGTGAGGCCGCACCATTTTCACCAGCGGGCGAATTTCGCCCTCATGGTTCATACCGATTTCGAAGATCGCATAATCGACATCGGCAGGCATACGCGCCAGCGTCAGCGGCACACCCCAATGATTGTTGAAGGATTTGTCCGACGCATGCACGGTGCCGACGGAAGAAAGCGCATGGCGCAAGGCTTCCTTGGTGCTGGTCTTTCCGGCAGAACCGGTAACGGCAATGATCTTGCCGGTGGCCCGGGCGCGCGCTGCTATCCCAACTTTTTCGAGCGCCACCAGAACGTCCGGTACGACAATCATCGGCGCAGTCAGCCGTCCGAGCGCAGGCAGTTTTCCTTCGGCGACGATCAGAAGTCCCGCACCCGCTTTAACCGCCGCGGTCGCGTAATCATGGCCGTCCATCGTGTCGCCCTTGATGGCGAAAAAGGCTTCGCCGGGCTTCAGCGTGCGGCTGTCGATGGAAATGCCGGTAATGCCAGCCGGCATGTTGCCGAGCGGACGTCCGCCCATGGCGGCAACGAGGTCGTCGGAAGTCCAGAGCAAATTCATGCCGCCCGCCCCTGAAGCGCCTTGCGCACCTCGTCATGGTCGGAAAACGGAAAAGTCTCCGCGCCGATCGTCTGGCCTTCTTCATGGCCTTTACCGGCAACGATCAACGTATCGCCGGGAAGCAGCATTGAAACCGCCTCGCCTATCGCCTTGCGCCGGTCGCCGATCTCGATGGCGCCGGGAGCGGCGTCGAGAATTGCAGAGCGGATTTCCGCTGGAACTTCGGAACGCGGATTGTCGTCGGTAACGATCACCACATCGGCAAGACGCGTCGCGATTTCACCCATGATCGGGCGTTTGCCCCGGTCGCGGTCGCCGCCGCAACCAAACACGACAAGCACGCGGCCAGTCGTAAAAGGCCGAACCGATGCGAGAACGTTTTCCAGCGCATCGGGCTTATGCGCATAATCGACATAGACCGGCGCGCCATTGACGGTTGTGCCGACCAGTTCCAGCCTGCCCGGAGCGCCGTTCAGCTTTTCCAGAGCACGCAGGGCGATACCGGTTTCCGTTCCGGTCGCAATTGCGAGACCTGCCGCAACCAGCGCGTTGAATATCTGGAAATCGCCAGCCAGCGGTAGGTCGATTTCATGGATAGTTCCATTTGCAACTATCTCGGCGCGCTGGCGAAAACGTTCATGTTCGACGCGCGTCAGCCGCAGGAACGAGCCGCGCTTGCCGACCGTCAAAACCTCAAGACCGGCAGCGCGCGCTGCCTCGATCGTCGGCTCAGACCAAGGATCGTCGGCGAAGATCACCGCAGGCGCACCCTTGGGCAGCAGCTCATTGAACAGCCGCAGTTTGGCGCGGTGATAATCCTCGACGGTCGGATGATAATCCATGTGGTCGCGACCGAGATTGGTAAACCCGCCCGCCTTCAGCTTCACGCCGTCAAGGCGATGCTGATCGAGGCCGTGGCTGGAAGCCTCCATAGAGGCGTGCGTGACGCCTGCATCGGCAAGTTCGGCCAGCAGACGGTGAAGATCGACCGGATCGGGCGTCGTCAGCGCTCCGTAATCGTTGCGGCCGGGTGCGACCACGCCGGTCGTGCCTATGCTGGCTGCGGCGTGGCCCGCTTTCTCCCAAATCTGGCGCGTGAAGGCGGCGACCGAGGTTTTTCCGCTCGTGCCGGTCACGGCGACCATGGTTTCAGGTTGCTTTTCGAAAAAGCGCGCGGCGGCCAGCGAAAGCGCAAGGCGCGGCTCATCGACGGTCAAAACCGGTACGGAAAGGCCTTCGAGCCTGGTATTTTTGGAAACGATGACGGCGCTTGCGCCGCGCGCGGCCGCATCCTTCGCAAAGGCCGCGCCATCGGCTTTCGTGCCGGGAATGGCAACGAACAAGGTGCCCGCGGACACCTTGCGGGAGTCCGACGAAATGCCGGTAATTTCCACGTCGCCGGGAACAGGCCCTTCGACAGGCAGAATACCGGCAAGATCCTTGAGCTTCATCGAGTTCCAGTCGTCATAAACAAATGGCGCGCCGAACACCGGCACGCCTGAGAATCATCTGTAGGATACCAGCAGTGGTTCATTTTCATGGCCGAAATCTGGCTTCACGCCAAGCATGGGAGCCGAACGGCGGATGATATTCGCAACGATCGGTGCCGCATTCAGGCCCGAAGTTGCGCCCATGCCCGGCTTTTCCGGCTTCGGCTCGTCGACAATGGACAGAACGATATATTGGGGATCGTCCATCGGGAACGCCGCGAGGAATGCGTTGAAGCGCGTGTCCTTCGAGTAGCGTCCGTTGACGACCTTTTCAGCCGTACCCGTCTTTCCGCCGACCCGGTAGCCCGGAACGGTCGCGCGCTTGCCCGAACCGCCCGGCGCCGTGGCGTTGAGGCGATAAAGATAGCGCATCTCGGCACTGGTCTTTTCGTTGATGACCTGTTTCGCGTTGGCTTCCGCCATAGCCTGCGTGCGCGGCAGGAAAGTCGGCTCCATGAGCTTGCCGCCATTCATAAGTGCCGCTGCGCCAACTGCCGTCTGCAACGGCGTGGTGGACATGCCGTGGCCGAAGGAGATCGTGATCGAGTGCACCTTCTTCCAGACGCGCGGCTCTGTCGGGCGCGCCACTTCCGGCAGTTCGGTCTTCATGCGATCGAGAAGGCCCATCCGGTGCAGGAATTCGCGGTGGCCTTCGATGCCGACAACATCTGCCTCGCGCGCCGAACCGATATTCGATGAATAGATGAAGACTTCCGGCACGGTCAGAATGCGGCCCTTGCCGTGAAAATCGCGGATCGTCTGACGACCGATGGTGATCGGGCGGCGCGCATCGAAAGTGCTGTCGAGCGTCACCTTGCCGGAATCCAGCGCCATGGCGGTCGTGAAGCTCTTGATGGTCGAGCCCATCTCGAACAGACCGGCAGACATACGGTTCAGCCGGTCCTTCTGAAGCGCATTATAAGGATTGTTCGGATCGAAATCCGGCAACGAACCCATCGCCACGACCTCGCCGGTCTTGGCATTGAGAACGACGGCACCGGCAGCGATCGCGTGATATTTTTCCATCGCCGCGACCAGCTCGTCGCGTACGATGTGCTGCACGCGCAGATCCATCGACAGCTTTACCGGCTGCAAATCCTTGGCGACGGCAAGGCCGGAAGCCTGAAGGTCTGCAAGGCCCTGATCGTCGATATATTTTTCGAGACCGGAAATGCCCTTATTGTCGATATTGGTCAGGCCGACGATATGCGAAGCCGTCTCGCCGCTCGGATAGAAGCGCCGCTTTTCGGTACGGAACCCGATGCCCGGCAGGCCAAGCGCCATAATGTCCGACTGCTGCTTGGGCGTGAGCTGACGCTTCAGCCATACGAAACCAGCCCCGCTTTTCAGGCGCAGATAGGTCTGCTCGACTTCGATGTCCGGCAGAACGGTGGAAAGCTTTTCGATCACCTCATCCGCATCGACGATGCGGCGCGGCTCGGCAAACAGCGACGCGGTCTTGATGTCGGTCGCAAGCACTTCGCCATTCCGATCGACGATGTCGGGGCGCGACGCAGTTACGCGCGAAGCCGGGCCAGCGCCTGCGTCCGGTTCCGCCATGCCAAGCTGCACGAGACGTCCGCCGATCACCGCATAGATGCCGAAGAACACAGCCATGGTCATGACCACGCGCGTCTTCGTCTTGCCGCCAGTTGCCTTGCGCGCGCTGTCCAGCACGATCTGCTCGGCATTTTCCGCGGTATCGCCAGCAATCGGCTTCTTGCGCCACCAACGTCTGATCATTGGTCGATACCCCCGGTGATGATCTCGTCGATGGAAAGTCCCGCCGTGCTTTCGGTCTGCTTGGACGGGTCGGGTATCACGATCGGCTTTTCCGGCAATTCGTTCAGGCCGACGATCTGGCGTGCCTGCACCTGCTCGAGATCGAGCTGCGTCTTGTAGACTTCGGCGAGGCGCTGCAGGCGCGAAGGCTGGGTAAGCAGGCTCCAATCCGCCTTCAGCAGATCGATCGACTCTTCTTCAAACCGTATTTGCGCTTCCAGCCTGCGCACCTTGCCGAGTTGCTCCTCGGCGTCGTGCTTGGTCTGGTAGGTAAAGGCTGCCGCCGAAACCATGACTGCAATGAGGATCATATCGCTGGTGCGAAACACGGAATTACTTCTCCCCTGATCGGATTTCAGGAAGCTTCGGAAGGCCGAAGATGGAAAAATCGGCAGCACGCGCAGGCGTTTTGGCCCGGATTGCCGCCCGCAGCTTGGCTGAGCGCGCACGCGGGTTGATTTCTGTCTCGGCCTCGCTTGCGGCGATGACCTTGCCTGCCTTTTCGAATGTCGCGACGGATGTCTGCGTTTCGGGCAAGTAGCGCGAACCGGCGACGGAGCCCGAACGGTCCGCGATGAAACGCTTCACGATACGGTCTTCCAGCGAATGGAACGTCACGACGACCAGACGGCCGCCGGGCTTCAGCGATCGCTCCGCCGCAAACAATGCCCGCGCCAGTTCGCCGAGCTCGTCATTGACGTAAATGCGCAGCGCCTGAAAAACGCGCGTGGCGGGATGGATCTTGTCCTTGGGATTGCGCCCGACATGATCGGCAATCGATTCGGCCAGATCGCGGGTGCGCGTGAAAGGGGTCGTAGCGCGCCGCTTTTCAATCATCCGGCCAATGCGTCCCGCATGACGCTCCTCGCCCAGAAATCCGAAAATGCGCGCCAGATCGCCAGCCTTGAAGCGGTTGACGACATCGGCAGCGCTCAAGCCCTGCTGCGCCATGCGCATGTCGAGCGGACCATCGGCACGAAACGAGAAGCCGCGCTCGGCCTGATCGAGCTGCATGGAGGACACGCCGATATCGAGAACGACACCGTCAACGCCCTCAGCATAATCGTCGAGCTGCGAGAAAGGGCCATGAACGAGCCGCAGGCGACCGTCGAATTCCTTTTCCATCGCGCGACCGGCTTCGATTGCATCGGGGTCGCGATCGACCGCAACGACATTTGCGCCGCGTTCCAGCAATGCACGCGTATAGCCGCCAGCGCCGAACGTCCCGTCGATTATGGTCTGCCCGGATTGAGGCGCAAGCGCTCCCAGAACTTCCTCAAGGAGAACCGGAATGTGACGGGCCGGTCCGCCAACGGCATCGATATCATCGCCGTGACCCGCCATCATTCCGGTCGCTCCCCGGGCGTCCCCTGCCGAAGCTTGAGAAGCCGTGCACGCACTTCTGCGCCATAAGCGCGAAGGCGCTCCGGTTCCCACATCTGAAAGAAATGTCCGCGCCCCACAAATGCAACCTCGTTCGAAATTCCGGTATGCTCGCGCAGAAAATCGCTGACCGTGATCCGGCCGTCCTGATCCAGTTTCAGAAACACCCCATCCCCATGGCAGAAGAACGACATGTCGTCCCCGGCCGCCGAAAACGGGTCTTCCTGGGCAATGCGCTGCTCGTAACGATCGAGGAGATTTGGACCTCCGACATCCAGTGCCGGGGTTTCGAGCGCGCGAAGCGCATAGAGCTCGGAGTGGCCCTGCTTCTGCAATACGGCGCGGAAGTGAGCCGGGACGGAAACGCGTCCCTTCCCGTCTATCCTGTTCACCGCATTGGACAGAAATCGATCCATACTTCGAATCAGCGGCTTTCGCCGCCTTGCCCCTTTCGAAAATTAAGCCCAGGCCGTCCCAACCCGATGCTTCAGAAATGAAGACAATCTTCCGACCGCGAATGCCGCCACCCACAGCCTTTGCAGCCGTGCATTTGGCGAACGCTTCACCCGTTACCAGAACAATATCTTGAATATCCGAATGGGATAACATGGGGCATTATGGGCGTCAATGGGAACCAGCTTCTCGGAAGCCTTCCTCGCCCCTCTTTGAGGAGTGAAAAAGGCACCCTGACTTTTATGCTCTGTTAAGCTTAACGATCCCTTTATTGACGGCGCGAAAGCCGATTCTCCCGAGGCTTCGCGAAAAAGAACGGGAGCAAAACACCGTTTCAGGCGTTGTTAAAATGACACACTGGGTGGAATGGGCGTGTGGTGCGGATTGAACCGCAAGAGACAAGAGGCTAACACCGCGCATTATGGAAAAACGCATTATTCAGAAATCGTTGATCGGCATGCCACTGATCGCCGTAGCACTCTATCTTCTATGGCGCTCGGAACATGGTCCGTTGCTGCTGTCGATATTCTAGAGCGCCGTGCGTCCTATTGGACGCACAAAGGACGCTATAGCACTTTGAGTGAGCATCGGAATCACCCGAAAACCGGCGACCACTTTTCGGTCCGATGCTCTCGACCTTTATCGCCGTGCGCCGCGGGGGCGCACAGTCGATATTCCATCTGTAACTATCTGATTTTACTGAAATATGACTGCCAGCCGGCCTATAAGCCGGGTTTTGTATGGCCAGACGCCTAAGCGTCCAACGTGGCGGCCATTCATCTGGGACGCATGTTACCATGCGCCTCTTGCAACCTACCCGGACGGTGGGCCGGAAACAGCCCTGAGAGTTGCCCCTCGTACCATCCCTATTCGGTTTTGCTCCCGGTGGGGTTTACCTTGCCGCTCCTGTTGCCAGCAGCGCGGTGGGCTCTTACCCCACCCTTTCACCCTTACCCCGCATAAAGCGTGGCGGTTTGCTTTCTGTGGCACTTTCCCTGGGGTCGCCCCCGCCGGTCGTTATCCGGCACCGTGTTTCCCTGGAGCCCGGACTTTCCTCACCCGCAGCCTTTCGGCTCTCGCTGGTGCGGCCGCCCGGCCGGCTGGCAACGCGTATAAAGACGTTTGACGGACAAAACGCAATTGGAAAAGCCGCGTCGAGCGCGGCTTTTTATGAGGAATTGAAAGTTTAGTTCTAAGAGGCTGTTTGATAATTCGCCCTGGCGAGTCATATGGCGTGGTTTTCGAGAACCGGAGCGGAGCGTACATTTGGTACGTGAGCACCGGAAGCGCAGAAAACCGCGTCAGATGACCGGCAGGGTAGAATTTGCAAACGGCCGCTTAAATGCCTGCAAGGAGCTGCTTGACCTTGCCGCAATATGCGGTCGAAACCGGATTGTTGCGGGTTGCGGCGTGGCCGGCATTGTATTTCAGGATCGTTCCGCAGGTCGAGCCATCGCTCAGATTGCGGGCCATGCCGAGATACTTCATGCCGTATTTGATGTTTGTTTCGGGGTCGTAAAGCGCCTTGGCCGATCCGGAATAACCCATCATACGGGCCGTCGCGTGCTTGATCTGCATCAGGCCGATCTCGCCTGCACTGCCGCGCGCATCCGGGCGGTAGTTGCTTTCGACGCGGATAACCGCATGAGCGAGCGAAACAGGAACACCGTAGGCCGCTGCATAGCGCTGCACGATCGTTCCGTATTTCTTGTCGGTTACTGCAGGCGCCGCAGCCTGATTTTCCTTGGCCTTCTTGTTCCGGCCAGCGGATTTCTGCTTTTTGGACTGTTTCCTGGCCTGGCTCGTTGCGGAAGCCTTGGATTTACCCGCGCTTTTGGCTTCGGCTTTAGGGATAGCCGCAGTCTTCATCTCATCAACGCCGGACGCGTATCCGCTTTCGCTCTTCGAAACCAGGGTCGTGCTGGCAGTCTTCCGGTTGCTCTTCGAATTTTTCTTGGAGCGGGACGTCACCTTCTTTGCTTTCGTCTCGCTCTTTTCAGTCTTTGCAGCCTTCTCGGTCTTCTCGATCGTCTTTGAAGCAAGACCCGAATTATCGGCCCTCAGGCTGTTGGTTGCCCCAGCAAATCCAATAAACGCAAAAGTTGCCACACCGGTAGCGAAGGCTACCGCCAATATCTTCCTGTTTTTCATTACGACCTGTTCAGTTATTTCTAGGCGAAGGACTTCGCAGATGAGAAATTAAACTGAGGAGAAACGGAATTAAGTTTTCGCTCGCCTCACTGACAGGGTGTTTGACGGTGGAAATAGCGACAATGAAGGCGCACCGCATCACATTCAATTACAGGATGTAACGAAAAGCGTTTCAGGCAATATCGGAACCGGTCCTGCCGACCAGCGTTTTCAGTATTTGAACAGACGTTGCGTCCGCCTGTCCGTTCACGCGCTCAGGTTGAAAATGGCGCTGAAACGCTGTCACCACGGTTTCGGTCGCGGCGTCGAAATTTCCGGTGATTTCAATATTATAGCCGTAGCGTGCCAGCAGCGACTGCAGGTTTTGCACGCTCTCGCCGCTGTCGCCCGCGCGAAGCACGAAATCGACCCCGATGTGGGCCGGTATCGGGAAGCGCCCGAGGCCTTCATCACAAAGCGTTTTCCATGGAAATTTTTCGCCCGGATCGACCTTTCTGCCCGGCGCAATGTCCGAATGTGCAAGTATGCGCTCTGCAAAAACGCCATATCTCGCCACAATTCCCCTACAAAGCCGAATAACTGCCGCAATCTGGACCGCCGGAAAATCGGAATAACCGAGAATATGCCCCGGATTTACGATCTCGATGCCCACCGAGCGCGAGTTGATGTCGGTCGCACCGGCCCAGAAACTCTTTCCCGCATGCCAGGCGCGTTCGCTTTCGCGCACCATTTGTACGATGCGCCCGTCCTCATGAACAAGGTAATGCGACGATACCTGGCTTTCAGGATTGCAAAGCCAGTTCTGCGCGCCCTCGCCCGTTTCCATTCCCGTATAGTGCAGGATGATCATATCGGGCACCGTCACGCCGATGCGCGGGCCGAAATTCGGCGATGGAACCACTTCGGCGTCTGGATGGTCCGGCGCCCATGCGCTCATATCGGGTTCAGGCCCCGTTCGATCATTTCATAAGCCGCATTGATCGCCGCGATCCGCGTGGTTGCGATGGCAATGAATTCCTCCGGCACGCCGCGCGCGATCAGCTTGTCGGGATGATTGTTGGCGACAAGCCAGCGATAGTGTTTTTTTACTTCCGTGAAGGGCTTACCGCGCTCAATGCCCAAAACGACATAAGGGTCTGCATCGCCCAGATTGACGTGCCGGGACAGGATCGTCTGGTAGTGTTCTTCGCCGATCTCGAAAATTTCCGCGATCCTGTGAAGGAACCTGTCCTCGCGTTCGTGCAAAAGCCCATCGGCCTTCGCGATATGGAACAGCCCGTCGAGAATGTCTTCCAGCATCACGCAATTGCGATGGCCTGACCCGCAAAGCCCTGCCATGGTTTTCGCATAGCTTTCGAAGCCTGCAACATCGGCCTGCGCAATATCGTAAAGCCGGGTGACATTGCGGGTTTCGTGCTGCGGAACCACGAAGATTTCCTGGAACGCGCGAATCTCGTCCTGCGTAACGACGCCGTCAGCCTTCGCCATTTTGGCGGAAAGCGCGATCATCGCCACCGAAAACGCGACTTTGCGGCGAAGTTCCTGATTGTTTTTGAAAGCAGTGCGTAACGCTTTCGCGAAATCGGCAACGCCGGATGTTGCTGAAGCGGATATGCTGGCGGCAAAGTCGCCTATTCTGAGCCAGATCGACATGGCCGCTTCATAGACCGCCAAAGCGCCTTATAGAAGTCCGCCTTGTCGAAAATCTAAAAAACAAGAAAGGCCGGGCTTTCGCCCGGCCTTCCGAGACAGCTTTCGCCGCCTAACGCTTAATTACGCATACTCAGAAGCTTAGATCGCCGTGCGTCCTATTGGACGCACAAAGGACGATCTAACACTTTGAATGAGCATCGGAATAATCCGAAAACCGGGAACCACTTTTCGGTCCGATGCTCTAGCTTCTTACTGAGCAGGAGGAGCCGGATCAGCCGGTGCTGGTTCCATCGGAGCCGGCTCAGGCGCTGCTGCAGGCGGGGTCGTGCCCTGATCTGCTGCAGGCGGCGTGCTCTGCGTGGTCGTGTTATCCGTGCTGTCGCTGCATGCTGCGACGCCAAAAAGCGCAATAGCGGAAACTGAAGCTAGAATAAGTTTTTTCATAACATCTCTCCTACTTAACCAACGCACCTCTAAAGGGCGGTCGTGGTGTAAATGCGCAAAAAACAAAAGGGTTTCGTCACATCGCCTGACTCGAAGTAACATTTCGTCAGAACGCGCTTTTCTTGGAAAACTCTTCCGCGACACTCGCTCCTTCAACAATCGCCTGTCACCGCACTGTCATGGCCCTGCGCTACCCGATCCCTCAAAGCAAATGGGGAATCGCTTTGCCATGATCGGCCTTTCATCGGAAATCGCTGTTGCCGGACGACGCAAAATTGGCAACGCCGTCTACCAGAACCGGGTTTTGTCGAAAGAAGGACTTTCCGAGCGGTTCTTCACCCTTCTGTTTTCCGGCCTCGTCTATCCGCAGATATGGGAAGACCCGGAAGTCGAT
The DNA here is from genome assembly GCF_039939195.1 of Foliimonas ilicis. NCBI lineage: Bacteria > Pseudomonadati > Pseudomonadota > Alphaproteobacteria > Hyphomicrobiales > Phyllobacteriaceae > Foliimonas > Foliimonas ilicis. The sequence continues at coordinate 316,677 of NZ_JBDUUH010000004.1, forward strand.
ATGGAAGCGATGGAACTTACTGAGGGGCATCGCGTCGTCACCATCGCATCGGGCGGCTGCAATGCGCTGGCCTATCTGACCCGCTCTCCCGCCCATATCGATGCGGTCGATTTGAACGCCGCCCACATCGCGCTGAACCGTATGAAACTTGCCGCCATGCGGCATCTGCCGAGCCATGCGGATTTGTTCCGCTTTTTCGGAAGCCCCGGCAATACGCACAATTCCCTCGCCTATGAACAGTTCGTCGCGCCCTATCTCGATGCGTCCAGCAGGGACTATTGGGAAAAGCGCAACTGGCGCGGCAAGAAACGCCTCGCCGCTTTCGACGACAATTTCTACCGCGGCGGCCTTTTGGGCCTTTGCATCGCGATGGGCCACCGCCTCGCACGCTTCTATGGCGTGGACGTCTCCGAACTGATGAACGCAAAGACGATGGAAGAGCAGCGTCGCTTCTTCGATGAAAAGCTTGCGCCGATCTTTCAGCGCCGCCTCGTGCGCTTCGCCACATCGCGCAAATCTTCTTTGTTCGGTCTTGGCATTCCGCCTGCGCAATATGATTCGCTGATCACATCGGGCGATGGAACCATGGCGTCGGTGCTTTCCGCCCGCCTCGAAAAACTCGCCTGCGATTTTCCGCTGAAAGACAATTATTTCGCCTGGCAGGCGTTTGCGCGCCATTATGCCAAAGATGGTGAGGCGGCGGTTCCGGCCTATCTGGCCACTGAAAATTACGGAACCATCCGCAAGAACCTCGACCGCATTCAAATCCACCACGCCAATTTCACCGAGCTTCTCGCGCAAAAGCCTGCCGGTTCGGTCGATCGCTTCATTCTGCTCGACGCGCAGGACTGGATGAGCGACGAGCAATTGAACGCGCTCTGGACGGAAATCACCCGCACCGCGGATGCAGGTGCGCGTGTTATTTTCCGCACCGCAGCCGAACCCAGCATTTTGACCGGACGCGTCTCGCCTGCGCTGCTCGACCAATGGTCTTATAATGAGACGCGCTCGCGCGAATTGTCGGCCAAGGATCGTTCGGCGATCTATGGCGGCTTCCATCTTTATGAAAGCAAGAGATGAGCACGCAAGCGGCCACCCCGCATTCGGCGATGATGGATGGCATCTATCGCCATCAGCGTCACATCTATGATCTGACCCGCAAATATTATCTGCTTGGCCGCGACAGGCTGATAGAGGAGTTGGATGTTCCGGCAGGCGGCAGCGTGCTCGAACTCGGCTGCGGCACCGGGCGCAACATCGTGCTTGCCGCGCGGCGTTATCCCGAAGCGCGATTTTTCGGCCTCGATATTTCCAGTGAAATGCTTGAGACGGCAAAAAACTCGCTCGCCCGGCAAAATCTCCGTGCGGTTACGCTGGCGCGCGGCGATGCGACGGATTTCGACCCCCTCGCACTGTTCGGCGAGGAGAAATTCGACCGCATCTTCCTGTCCTATGCTGTCTCCATGATACCGGGCTGGGAGCGCTCCATCGCTGCCGCATTGCAAGCGCTGGCACCGGATGGCTTTCTCTATGTCGTCGATTTCGGCCAGCAGCAGCGCCTGCCATCATGGTTTCGCTCAGCCCTGCACGGCTGGCTTGCCAGATTTCATGTCGAGCCGAGACAGACGCTTGCCGTTGAAATGGAAGGCCAGGCAAAGGCAGAAGGCCGCGCGTTCCAGTTCACCTCGCTTTATAAAGACTATGCCTGGCTCGCCTCCATCGGCCCCGTCACTCGGACGCCTTGACCACCGCCCAGACCAGCCCCTGCGGCTGATAGCCGAATTTCGATGGCGTCAGGCCAAGCCGCACGATGACCAAGCCCTTCGACGGTATGATTGCCGCCGACTGCCCGTCATGGCCAAGCATCCAATATGTATCGGCAGGCAGGCCGAAACGTTTGTCCGGGTTGGTGTCGGTGTCCCCGCGCGCCGGTCCTTTCAGCCATAGCTGCCCGCGTCCATACCATCCGTCCGATGCCAGTGCTGCCTGCCGCATCCACGAGACGAAACCTTCCGGCAGGATTTCCGCGCCTTTCCATGTCCCGTCCTGCAACAAAAATTGTCCGAAACGCGCCCAGTCCCTCGCCGTCGCATAGAGATAGGACGAACCGACATATGTGCCTGCGGCATCCATCTCCATCACTGCATTGTTCATTCCAATCGGCGAAAACAGCGAATCCTTCGGCCAATCGACAGCCTGATCGGTGCCGACCGCATCCTGCCAAAGCCGCGAAAGCATGACTGTCGTGCCGCTGGAGTAATTGAACAGCTTGCCAGCCTCACCGGCCAGCGGTTTGGTCTCGGCAAACCGCGCCATGTCGCTTTCGAGGAAAAGCATGCGTGTAACATCGGTAACATCGCCATAATCCTCATTAAATTCGAGGCCGCTGGACATGCCCATCAAGCTGTCCACATTGATTGCGCTGCGGCCGTCCGCATTCCATGCCGGGAAAAGCCCGCCGCTCTCGATATTCATTTTTCCGGCCTTCACCGCAGTACCAATCAGCGCGGCATTGACCGTTTTGGTCATCGACCAGCCAAGCAGCCGGGTCTTGTCGGAAAAGCCATCGGCATATTTTTCACCGACGATCTGGCCGTCGCGCACCACGACGATGGCGCGCATGCCCGGCCCGGCCAGTTGGCTGTCGTTCAGGATCGCTGCAATTTCGGGCGATGGCGGCGGAACCTGCCCGCCATCCGGCCACATGCCCTCGCCCTGCGCGGCTTCCACGAGCGGCCCGGTCACGACCCGGTCGACATCTGCCGGACCGTTCGGGAACGAGGTGCAGCCGAGCCCTTCGCGGTAGATCGCGACGCTTTTGCCAAGCAAGCCGAAAAGCCCTGCGGTAACAGTTCCGGTACCTTCATCGACATCGACGGACATCAGCCGCAACAGCGGATGCCCCGGCGCTTGCACATCGACCTCCAGGACGTCTTTCGGATTGCGCCCGGCAAGAAAGACATTCGAGCATACGATTTTCGCTGAATAACCCGATCCGACACGAATGAGATCAGGCGGGAAAAAGCCGAGCCAGGCGACCAGAGCAACCACAGCCAGTACCACCAGCCCGGCAGTCCATTTCAGTATTTTCAGCAAAAACTTCATGAAAACGCTCCTCCAGCGCGCTGAAACTCATACATTTTCAGGAAAATTTGTAGTCCTGACGCAAATTTTATCGCAGCCGATCCGCAATCAATACAAAATCAACCATACTGGACCATGACGGATGGGTGCAGGCTCGCTGCTTGGGGTTGGCGGTCTTGCAAATCATTAAAAGCCGTCAATGCGGCCAGTCAGTCCCGGTCAACAGGAGCATCCATGCGCCGTATCGCCATTATGATCATGCTCGGCCTGCTCGCAGCCTGCACGACCATTGAAGATCTGGCGCCTGTCGGCGGCTCGTCCAGCCCGGTCGCGTCGCGCGGCAGCTCTGCCGGTCATGGCGCGGTCATGGTTCGCCATCCCCGCTTCGGCGATCGCAAGCCTCACACATGGACCGGCCGCGACCCGTGGCAGCATGCGGTGCATGGCACGGACGTCTCGAAATACCAGACCTCTGTAGATTGGGAGAAGGCAAAGGCCAGCGGCATTTCCTTCGCCTTCATCAAGGCGACCGAAGGCGGCGACCGCTTCGATGAATATTTCAATGAGCATTGGAAGGGCACGAAAGCCGCGGGCATTCCGCGCAGCGCCTACCATTTCTACTATTTCTGCCGTCCGGCATCCGAACAGGCGGCATGGTACATCCGCAACGTGCCGCGCGATCCATCCGCCCTGCCGCCCGTTCTCGACATGGAATGGAACCATCTTTCGCCAAGCTGCAAGCTGCGCCCTTCGCCAGCGACCGTGCGCGCCGAAATGAAGATATTCCTCGACATAATCGAGCGCCACTACGGCAAGCGCCCGATCATCTACACATCAATCGACTTTTTTGACGACAACAACCTTGCCAGCTTCAAGGGCTATCCCTACTGGTTGCGCTCGGTCGCAGGCCACCCCGCCGAACGCTATGGCCCTCACCCCTTCACCTTCTGGCAGTACACCGGCACCGGCATCGTTCCGGGCATCAAGGGCGATGCGGACATCAACGTTTTCCACGGAAGCGAAGCCGCCTGGAAGAAGTGGCTGAGCGAAAACACAAATTAAGGTTGCGTTTACTTATTGGCGACCTGTGGCATCTAAGCACTGTGTTTGCGCCCAAGTAAAATGCTATCTCCGGTGGAACAACGCGCACAAAGTGCGTGAGACCAGCATTCTGCCCGCATTTTGACATTTCCTGCGGGCACAGGTGCCTGATCCATACAGGAGATCGACAATATGGGTTTTCGAGTAAGTGCCTTGGCGGCCCTGCTTTCCGTGACTGCGGCATCGTCTGCGCTGGCGCAGGAGTGCGGCGGCGACTTCAACGCGTGGAAAGAGGTCCTCTCGACCGAAGCGACCGCCGCCAATGTCGGCGAGCTTGGCCATGCAGCGCTTACCCGCGCCGACATCGACACGCGTGTCCTGCAACGCGACCGCACACAGCACGTATTCAGCCAGACCTTCGTCGAATTCTCCAGCCGTATGATTTCGGATTACCGTCTGAAACAGGGTGCGGCAAACCTCAAGAAATACGCCGATGTATTCGACCGCGCAGAAAAGGAATATGGCGTTCCCGGTCCGATCATCGCGGCATTCTGGGCGCTGGAAACCGATTTCGGCGCCGTGCAGGGCGATTTCGACACGCTGAACGCGCTCATCACCCTTTCGCATGATTGCCGCCGCCCCGAACTTTTCCGCAAGCAGATCATCCCGCTCCTGAAACTGATCGACCAAGGCGTTTTGCCAGCCGATGTGAAGGGTGCATGGGCCGGTGAAATCGGCCAGACGCAGATCCTGCCCTCCGACTATCTGGGCCGCGGCGTCGATGGCGATGGCGATGGCATCATCGATCTTCGCAACAGCGTACCGGACGTTATCATGACCACCGGCAACAAAATCCTGTCGCGCGGCTGGAAGCGCGGCCAGCCCTGGATCGAGGAAGTGCGCGTTCCCGACGAAATGCCGTGGGACCAGACCGGCCGCACGAACAAGCTTTCCATGAAGCAGCTTTCCGAATGGGGCGTTACCAAGCGCGACGGCTCGCCGCTCGACGACAATGGCCTGCAGGCTGGCGTCGTGCTGCCAATGGGCCACAAGGGGCCTGCCTTCCTCACCTACGATAATTTCGACGTTTATCTTGAGTGGAACCAGTCAGCGACATATGCGCTGACCGCTGCCAATCTCGCAGCCCGCCTTGCAGGACAGCCCGCTTTCGACAAGCGCTCGCCGCAGGAAGGCCTGACCGGCGACTCCATGAAAGCCCTCCAGCAGAAACTGCAGGACAAGGGCTACGATGTCGGCGGCATAGACGGTATTCTCGGCACCAACACCCGCGAGGCGGTTCGCCAGGAGCAGATCAAGCTTGGCTTGCCTGTTGACGGCTGGCCGACGCAGGAGATGCTGGCGAATCTATAAGCGAATAGCGAATAGCGAATAGCGAATAGCGAATAGCGAATAGCGAATAGCGAATAGCGAATAGCGAATAGCGAATAGCGAATAGGCTAAGAATTCATGATGTTAGGTCAAATCAAATCGAACTTCCCTATTCGCTAATTACTATTCGCTATTCGCTCAACTTCCCATCGTCTCCAAACTCGCCAATCCCTGTGGGGCCTCGCCTTCCTCGAACGGCGTCGTGACCTCCACAAACGTATCGGGATAAAACCCGTTGAAGCGTGTGCGCAGCGACAGCGAATAGGCGCCTATGTGGCCGATTTCGATCCAGTCGCCGGTGTCGATCGTCTCCGGCAGCCAGAACGGTCGCGACAAGATATCGACGGAATCGCAGGTCGCGCCGCAGACCTTGAACGGCACGATGGTCTTTTCCGAACCGTTACGTGAACGGATCGCCGGATCGGGAATGAAGCGCGCAGGCAGCGTTATCTTGCCGGTCCACGAATCCGACAGCGACGCCCAGATGCCGTCATTGATGTAGAGCCGCCTGCCCTTTCGAAGCAGCACCCTTACGATCAGCGAGAAGGCGCGCGCGACGATGACGCGTCCGGGTTCGGCGACCAGCGGCATTTCATCGAACTGCCATTCCTTGAGATCGCCGCGCAGCCGCGACATCAACTGGCCGATGGATGGCATTTCGGGTTTGCGGCTGTTCGGGTCGCGGCCATATTCGGCCGGGAACCCGCCGCCGACATCGAGACCGGCCAGCGGAAAGCCGATGCGGTTTCGCACCCAGTCGGCAGACGCAAGCGCACGCTCATAAGTGTCGGGGTCTTCGATCTGGCTGCCGACATGAAAGCAGATGCCGACCTTGTAGCCGGTGCGATGCAGGCGCTGCGCGAGTTCGACGGCGTTCGCTGGTCCCGCACCGAACTTCTTCGACAGTTCGTAGGCGGCCTGTCCCTTGGTCTGGATGCGCACGAAAACGGTAATCGAACCGGGATCGATGTCGAGCGCACGAACGATGCGGGTCAGCTTGGCGATTTCGTCTTCATGATCGATCGCGATCACGCGAATACCGTAGCTTTCCAGCGCCAGCCGAATGTCGGACTGCGCCTTGACCGGGTGCATGTAGAGCATCTCGGCATCCGGCGCGACCTGACGCACGGCTGCGAATTCGCCCGGCGAGGCGACGTCGAACGCTTTGACGCCCGCCTCGACGAGCGTTTTCAGAACCAGATGCTCGCCATTGGTTTTCACCGCATAAGCGGTTTTTCCCGGAAACATCTCCATGAACTGAACGGCGTCAGCCTTCAGCACTTCGGGCCGAAAGCAGTAAATCGGATCGTCGGGGCGAAGCGTAAGCGCCGCCTCCTGTGCATTCTCGAATCGCTGCATGAATGCTCCTTGCTTGCGCTGGTCTGAACCTAACGCATCAGGCGGTAAATCGGAATCGCTTTTCCGTTCGATGAATGGCCCTGGCCGAAGCCGTGCCGGATTAGCAGCGCGGATAAAAATGGTGCCGGCAAATCGGCATCCCTCTTTCGAGCCTATCCGGAAGCGGTAGAACGGCACCGATAAGAATTATTTTTTAACCATGTTCCGGCGCGAATTGGGCAACGAAAACAAGGCGAAAGAGCCACAAAAACGTCGCTTTATTCACAATTCCGTCGCAATGCAGCATGTTTTACGCTTGCCTGCGCCTGAAACTCCCCTAGACTCCAATCACCGGTCTGACGCGAAAATCCGATACGGAAACTTTAATTTCCCGGAAAAAGCGCTGCGGAAACAGAGGCTTACCTGCATTCATTAGATGTAGGAACAGTTGGAAGAGGAGGCGACTTATGGGACTGACACGGCCAATCAATACATTAATGATTTGCGCTGCGTTTGCAGTTATCGGCGCCTTGATTATGGGATTCCTTCCATAGCCAAAAGCAGGTGGATCAAACTACGTCAAAGGCCGGGCTTAACGCCCGGCCTTTTCGTTAGGAGGCAGCTCTGAGGTTGCGTGCTTCGACAAGCTCAAGCAGCAGCCGAATTCTCCACCTCATGAGAACGAATGCCGATCATGTGGCAGATGGCGAAGACGAGATCAGCGCGGTTCATCGTATAGAAGTGAAGGTCATTCACCCCGCGCTCGATGAGATCCAGCACCTGCTCGGCGGCAACGGCGGATGCGACCAGCGCATGCGTCTGCGGATCTTTCTGCAGACCGTCGAAACGCTCGGCAAGCCAGGCAGGAACATGGGTGCCGCAACGGCCGGAGAAATTGGCGACCTGCGCAAAATTATGCACTGGCAGGATGCCAGGCACGATCGGGATATAGATGCCTGCGCGGCGGACGCGTTCGACATAGCGCTCGTAAAGATCGTTATCGAAGAAGAACTGGGTGATCGCCCGCGTTGCGCCATTGTCGACCTTGCGCTTGAGCATATCCATGTCGGTCGCGAAATCCGGGCTTTCCGGGTGTTTTTCGGGATAGGCCGAGACGGAAATGTCGAAATCGCCTGCAGCCTTCAGCGCGCCAGTGAGTTCGGCAGCGTTCGTGTAGCCATCGGGATGCGGCCTGTAGCGCGCGCCGACGCCCTCCGCCGGATCGCCACGCAAGGCGACAAAGCGCTTCACACCCATATCGGCGAATTCCGCGATGACCTGATCGACGTCGGCTTTGTCCGCATCGACGCAGGTGAGATGCGCGGCGGGCGTCAAATCTGTTTCTTTCAGGATGCGCGAGACGGTGCGTGCGGTGCGTTCGCGGGTCGAGCCGCCTGCCCCGTACGTCACGGAGACGAAATCGGGCTGCAAGGGCGCGAGACGCGTGACCGTGTCCCACAGCCTTGCTTCCATCTCGTCGTTCTTCGGCGGGAAGAATTCGAAGGAAACGCTGGTCTTGTCGCCAATGTCAGGCTGACGGGAGAAGCGGAACTGGTTCATCAGGCTGTTTCCCGAAAAAGGGTTTCATTATTGGCCGGATCGGCGATCAGCAGACGGCGGTCGCGTCCAAGCCAGAGTTTGACGGTGAGGCCCGCATCGGACGGGCCGGCTGGCTCGAAATCCTGCGTTTCTTCCATGTCGAGACCGGCTTCCGAAAACCATTCCTCGATCTGGCGATCAGAGAAGCCGAGACGCATATGGGCATGCTGCTCGCGCAGGAACTCCAGCGAATGCGGGGCAAAATCCACGATGATCAGGCGGCCGGACGGGCGCAGAAGCCTTGCAGCCTCGCGCACCGCGCGGGCCGGATCGTCCAGATAGTGCAGAACCTGATGGATGCTGACGAGGTCGAAACTGTCGCGTTCGACCGGCGGCGAGAAAATATCGCCCTGCCGGACCTGCGCGGTGGTGACGCCCGCCTTGTCGAGATTTGCACGCGCAACGGAAAGCATTTCGCGCGACATGTCGATGCCGACGCCGCGACGATAAAGCGGTGCGAAAATTTCCAGAAGGCGACCGGTGCCGGTGCCGAGATCGAGCATCGACTGGAACGGGCGCTTGCCGACGACCTTGAGAAGTGCGGCTTCAACGGCTTTGTCAGGCACATGCAGCGAGCGGATACGGTCCCAGCTCTCGGCGTTTTCGCTGAAATATTCGGCGGCGCGATCCTGCCTGCGACGCTTCACGGCAGCGAGACGCTCAAGGTCGCGCTCGACCTGTTTGTCGTCGTCATGAAGCTGCGAGACGAGGCCAAGCACGAAATCGCGCGCCCTGTCTGAATCCGACAGGCGGAAATAGGCCCAGGAGCCTTCCTGATAGCGGCCAATGAGACCGGCTTCGAGAAGCAGCTTCAGATGGCGCGAGACGCGCGGCTGCGACTGGTTGAGGATCTCGGTGATGTCGGAAACGGTGAGGTCGCCGCGCGAAAGAAGCCACAGAATACGCAAGCGGCTGGATTCAGCCGCCGCCTTCAATGTATCTACCATCGTATCGAGAGTGACACGCATATCGCTATTTCTCTTTGTAAAAAGACATAAACATATCTTTATGTGATGAAAGCCGGTTTGACAATAGGAATTGTCGTTTCTGGCAAAGATACTGCATCGGCCCGAAAACCGGAATCGGTTGAGGAAAGCACGATGCAGCAAATTTAAATGCCGCATTGGTCGGGAGCTTGAGCATGTTCGAAAAGCGCGAGGGGGAGATTGCCCTGCCAGACGATCCCGCGGATGTAGCGGCAGACGGGCATATCGTCTTTATCGGACGCATTGTTTCGCCGTGGAAGCAGCGCTCGGAATGTCCGAAGAACATGCGCCAGGCACGCGAGACCGAGCAGAGTGCATGGGTGAACATCGATGCGCAGTTTCGACCGGGGCTGACCGGTCTTTCCAATGCCAGCCATGTGATCCTGCTAAGCTGGCTGCACCACGCTCCGCGGAATCTGATTGTTCAAAAACCGCGCCATGCCACGGAACAGAAAGGCGTTTTCGCGCTGCGCTCCCCTGCCCGCCCGAACCCGCTCGGCCTGCATGTAGCAAAGCTTCTGTCGCTCGACATTGAAACGGGACGGCTGGAAATCGACGCGATCGACGTGCTGGACGGAACGCCGCTAATCGACATCAAGCCCTATTTCGCGTCCATCGATTCCTTTCCCGATGCGAGCATCACCGGGCGTGACGCATGACGACCGGACGGCAACGCGCCATTGCCAAATCGCTGACGGCACTGCTGCCGATGGCGCCCTATGCGGACACCGAAGCGATCCGCACGGACGCGACGCGCGTGCATATGAAGACATTGCCGCCGGGCATCGCGATCTGGCTGGCGACGGTCGCCCATGTCCGGCATCAGCACACGGATTACGAAAAACTGCTCGAAGAAGGCTACGACCGGGATTCGGCGCGGTTCTTCGTGGTCGATCAGATCAATGCCGTGCTGACACGCTGGCGCGCCACGCGCCTGCTCGATCCTGATGAGGATGAGAGTTAGCGCCTTCCTTTTTTAAACGGAAACGCTGGCTGGACAGCACCCCCCTCTGCCCTGCCGGGCATCTCCCCCTCAAGGGTGGAGATTATCTTGTCATGAACGAGCGGCACCAATTTCTGACGTTGCAGAATGAAGGCTGAGAGTTGTGTCAGCCAATCTCCACCCTTGAGGGGGAGATGCCCGGCAGGGCAGAGGGGGGTGCCTCGCGATTACTTCCAAGCAGGAACCGCTTTAACGCCGATAAACCCATTGCTCGGACACCCGCACGGAAATCTCCTCGCCCTGCTCGATCTTGCCCGGCTTTTCCACCCAGGCGACAACACCGCGCAGGCGCTTCGCGACTTTTGGGAAAAGCAGCGATCCGGCGTCGATATCGGCCATGCCCGCGCGCTCGGCGATGAGCTTTCCGGCAAAGCGGCACGGGCCGTTCTGGGCATCGATCTTCAGCGTTACGCCGCCCTTGAAGAACAGCATGGTGCCGGCGGGCAGCATGGAAAGCTGGCGCACGCCATCCATCAAAAGATTGGCACCGACCCATTCCGGCTTGATCTCATCGAGTTCCATGCGCTGGGCGACGATTGCCAGTTCATCGGGCGCGACGATGGAGATTTGCCGCTCGTTGCGCATTTCCGTGCCGCGCGGATACCACGGCTCGCGTCCGCCGGAGCGGCGCGTGTAACCGGCGTGGAAATCGCCCGCAATGCCTTGAAAATCGAGTGTCAGCGATTGCACCGTGCGCGTCTCGAAATGGTCGCGCGGCGCATCGTAAACACCCGCAGCGACGGCATTGAGCTTCATCGCGGGCAGGATTTCGACGGCGTCGTCGGCCTGGAACAGATCAAGCATAATTTTCTCCGAACACCCGCATCAGGAGCCTCGCACGCGAAACGAACCGCAGTAATTCATGGTCGGCGTCGAATGAAACACGAAATCGAACCCGCCCAATGCCGTCTCATCAATGATGATAAGCGTGTTCGAGACGGAAGATGCCAAGGTCTTGCATTGTTCAACACATTCGGGGCCGATCAAGGAGGTCAGATACGTCCAGTTGATGTCGAGACCCTTGCCGTCCGTACCCCAGATCGTTTCGATCATATCGCTGTCGAGATAACCGCAACCTAACTCAGCCTCCATGGCCCAGATGGGATTGCGATCCTCCCATGCTTTATATTCCTCCTCCGAAACATTTTCTCCGGGTTCGGGCTCCCATTGTTCTTGCGAAAAGCCCAACGCATCCGCCTTGGTCGCGAATGACGAGATGAAAATGTGCAAATGACGAGGCTTGGTTTCCATTTGTGCGAACGATGCTCCTTCCATCACGCGTCAATTGGATCGCACCACCACCGCTTGTCCAGACAAAATGTTTGATGGGAAGATAAGGGCTCTACATCCGCCGCAGCAGCACGCCGCCGATGGAATATCCTGCGCCGAACGCGCAGAGCAGGCCAAAATCGCCGGGTTGCATATCGGCATGGTTTTCCGAAAACGCGATGATCGCGCCGGCAGCGGCCGTGTTGCCGAGCTTTTCCAGAACCATCGGCGCGCGGTCGTGATCGACCTCGTGGCCGAAGGAGAGCTTCAGGATCATCGCATTCATGCGCGCATTGGCCTGATGCAGCCAGAAGCGGCGGATGCTTTCGGGTGTCAGCCCGTGTTCGGCAAGGAAATCCACGATGAAGCGATGGCCCGCGACCGTCACTTCCTTGAAGACCTTGTTGCCCACCTGCTTGATGAGATTGCCTTCCATCGAAATATAGGAGGGGTCTTTGGCGGCAGTGCGCGTCATGTAGCCAAGATTGGTGCGGATATTGTTGGAGAACTGCGTCCAGGTACGCGTTTCCATGACCTCGAATTTCGCCGCATGGGCGCGGCGCTTGTCGAATTTCTCGACGATGACGGCGGTCGATGCATCGCCGAAGATGAAATGCGTTTGCCGGTCGCGGAAATTCAGATGGCCGGTGATGATTTCGGGCGTCACGACAAGAATGCGCTTATGCGCGCCGGAGCGAACGAGATTGACCGCGACATGCAGCCCGGCGGCAGCCGACGAGCAGCCCAACCCCATATCGAACCCTGTGCCTTCCGCACCGAGCGCCTGCTGGATTTCAATCGCGATTGCCGGATAGGGCCGCTGCTGATGCGCGGCAGCACATATGACCAGATCGATTTCCGACCCGTCGAGTTCCGCATGCTCAAGAGCTTTTCTGGCCGAAGCGATGCCGAATTCGGCCTGCAGCGACAGTTCGTCGTCACCGCGTGCCGGAATGCGCGGCGTCATGCGGTTCGGATCGAGAATGCCTTCGCGCTCGATGACATGACGGGCTTTGACGCCCGATGCGTGGAAGATGAAATCGGCGTCGGATTTCTGGAGAGGCTCCTCGCCCCGCTTTTCACGTTCGGGATTTTCCTGATCCACCCAGGCGTTGAAGCTTGCGACCAGTTCTTCATTGGTGATCGATGCATCGGGAATTTTTACGCCGATACCGCTGATGATGACCCGATTCATGCTTTTACTGTCCTGTGCGCGATCTGATCCGGCACTTGGCGCGGAATCGCTGTCGCCAGCCAGAATCGCATCGCAACAGTTTACGTCCGCTTAAGCAAGTTTTCAAAAACCGGCCGTCATTTCCGCTGGGCAACGATGAACAGGCGCGGGAAGCGCAAAAGCACCTTGCCGTCGGCAGAAGGTGGATAGGCATCCGCAATCCGCGCGCGATAATCGCTCAGGAATGCCTGTTTTTCATCCTCTGGAAGCGGATCGATATAGGGTTTCAGGCCTGTGGATTTCACCCACTCCACAACTGCATCATTGTTCGCCAGCGCATGATTGTAGACCGTGTGCCAGATATCGATGCGCGCCGCGTTGGAACTGAACAAATCGTAATATTGCCCGACCGAAGGCAAAGGCTTGCGCGAAATGGAAGCGAATTTTTCGGCAAAAGGCATCGCCTTCACCGTTTCACGCATCAGCACATGCACCGGCTCGGCCAGATTGTCGGGCATCTGAACGGCAAGAAAGCCGCCCGGCGCCATAAGCCCGAACAGACGCTGCAGAATTTGCGGATGCTCCGGCAGCCACTGGAATACGGCGTTGGAAAAGATGACATCGACCTGATCGTCCGGCGTCCATGTCGCCGCATCGGCAAGCTCGAATTCCAGAGACGGCAGACGCTTGCGCGCCGCCTCGATCATCGCAGGCGATGTATCGAAACCGCTGACCTTCGAGCCTGGCCAGCGCTCGGCCAGCAATTCGGTCGAATTGCCCGGCCCGCACCCGACATCCACGGCATGGCGCGGATTGGTCAAAGGAATCTGGGCCAGAAGATCGCGCGACGGCCTGGTCCGCTCATCCTCGAATTTGAGATATTGAGAAGCGGACCAGTCAGTCATTTTCCAATCCTTTAGCGCGTCAGGCGCTTATACGTCACGCGGCGCGGGTTGACGCTTTCGGGGCCGAGACGGCGGATCTTGTCCTTCTCGTAATCCTCGAAATTGCCTTCGAACCATTCGACATGGCTGTCGCCTTCGAATGCCAGGATGTGCGTTGCCAGACGGTCGAGGAACATACGATCGTGGCTGATGATAACGGCGCAGCCTGCGTAGTTTTCCAGCGCGTCTTCGAGCGCGGAAAGCGTTTCCGTATCGAGATCGTTGGTCGGTTCGTCGAGCAGCAGCACGTTGCCGCCATTCTTCAGCATCTTGGCAAGGTGAACGCGGTTGCGCTGACCGCCGGAGAGATTTCCGACCCTCTGCTGCTGATCACTGCCACGGAAGTTGAACGACGAGCAGTAGGCGCGGCTGTTCACTTCATGCTTGCCGAGCTTGATGATTTCGGCCCCGCCAGACACTTCTTCCCAGACGGTCTTGCCAGCATCCAGAGCATCGCGGCTCTGATCGACATAGCCGAGCTTGACCGTTTCGCCGACGCGGAAATCGCCCTTGTCGGGGGTTTCCTGACCGGTAATCATGCGGAACATGGTGGTCTTGCCCGCGCCGTTCGGTCCGATGACGCCGACGATGCCGCCGGGCGGCAGCTTGAATTCGAGGTCTTCGATCAACAGGCGGTCGCCATAACCCTTGCTGATATTGTCGGATTCGATGACGACCTGACCGAGACGCTCACCCGGCGGGATGACGATCTGCGTGTCGCTCGGCTTGCGCTGATCGGCCTTTTCGAGAAGCTCTTCATAGGCCTTGATACGCGCCTTGGACTTTGCCTGACGCGCCTTCGGGCTGGAGCCGATCCACTCGCGCTCGCGCCAGATCGCCTTCTGGCGCGAATCGTCTTCGCGGCCTTCCTGAACGAGGCGCTTGGCCTTGGCGTCCAGATATTTGGTGTAGTTGCCCTCGTAGGGAATGCCGCGGCCACGGTCGAGTTCGAGAATCCAGCCGGTGACATTGTCGAGGAAGTAGCGATCATGGGTGATGATCAGCACGGCGCCCGGATATTCGCGCAGGTGCTTTTCAAGCCATGCGGTCGTCTCGGCGTCCAGATGGTTGGTCGGTTCGTCGAGCAGCAGAAGGTCCGGCTGCGAAAGCAGCAGCTTGCAGAGTGCGACGCGGCGGCGCTCGCCGCCCGAAAGCTTGGTCACATCGGCATCGCTCGGAGGGCAACGCAGCGCTTCCATCGCCATCTCGACCTGCTGTTCGAGATCCCAAAGATTCTGCGCGTCGATGATGTCCTGAATCTTTGCGGCCTCGTCAGCCGTCTCGTCGGAATAGTTCATCATGAGTTCGTTGTAACGGTCGAGCACCGCCGTTTTCTTGGCGACCCCTTCCATCACATTGCCCATCACGTCCTTGTTCGGATCGAGATCGGGCTCCTGCGCCAGATAGCCGACAGTCGCGCCTTCGGCGAGCCAGGCTTCGCCCGACCATTCCTTGTCGAGACCGGCCATGATCTTCAGAACGGTGGACTTACCCGCGCCGTTCGGACCCAGAATGCCGATCTTGGCATCCGGGTAGAATGAGAGGTTGAGGTTTTCGAGAACTTTCTTGGTGCCGTATGCCTTGTTCAGACCGGCCATATGATAAATGAATTGGCGTGCCACGCTCGGCTGATCCCTGATCTGTTGAGGAGTTTGGGCGCTATGTAGGCGAAACTGCGCCACGGGGCAATGCCGCAAGGACGCTTCGCCGCACATGAAAACGACCGATGGGGGCGGTCAGTCATGCCATTCGATGAAATCAGGAAAATCGCTTCACCGACAGGTGCGACGCTCAATCTCCACATAAAGCGCGCAGTGGAAAAGCCGCGCGGCGTGGTGCAGATCAATCACGGCTTTGCCGAACATTCGGCTCGTTATGCCCGTTTTGCGGACTTTCTGGCGGGCCATGGATTTCACACCTACGCGCATGACCATCGCGGCCACGGTGCGACCAAAGCGCCGGATGCACCGATAGGTAGGCTGGCGGCCACAGGCGGCGCGGAACGGGTGATCGAGGATGTGCTCGCGATCCACGATCTGATTGCGCAGGAAAATCCGGGACTGCCCGTCATCGTCTTCGGCCATTCGATGGGCGGGCTGATCGCACTCAATTTCGTGCTGCGGCACCCTAAGCGGGTGGACGCTGCGGCGATCTGGAATGCGAATTTTTCCGCCGGGCTTTTGGGCCATGCGGCGCGCTTAATCCTGCGCTACGAGCGATTCAGGATGGGCGCTGACGTGCCATCGCGCCTCATTCCAAAACTAACCTTCCGCGACTGGTCGCGCAAAATTCCCGACCGCAAGACCGATGCCGACTGGCTGTCGCGCGACGAGCAGGAAGTTGCGGCCTATGTGGCAGACCCTCTAAGCGGCTGGGACGGTTCCGTCTCCATGTGGCTCGACGTGTTCGACTTCATCTTCTACGGCGCGGACGATCGGAACTTTGCGAATGTCCGCAAGGATTTGCCGTTCAGTCTCGTCGGCGGCGAAAAAGACCCGGCGACCAACAATGGAAAGGCTGTGCAGGAGCTGGCCAGCCGCATGCGGCGAATGGGATTTTCGAATCTGGTTTCAACGATTTACCCGCAAACGCGACATGAAAGCCTGAACGAGTTGAATCGAAACATCATCATGCAGGATTTCGTGGATTGGGCGGTCCGCGTTCTACCTGGTACAGAGGTTCGGCGGTGACATTGCCCGCGAATATTTGTTAGACCGGATCATCTTAAATTCGAAACGGTATTCATGGCATCTCCTCCCCTGAACGGCATACGCGTCATCGAGCTTGCTCGCATTCTTGCCGGTCCATGGGCCGGGCAGCAGCTTGCCGATCTTGGTGCGGACGTCATCAAGGTGGAAAATCCCGACGGCGGCGACGACACCCGCAAATGGGGTCCGCCATTCGTGACCGGCCATGACGGGGAAAACCTTTCGGCTGCCTATTACCACGCCTGCAATCGCGGAAAGCGCTCCATAGCGGTCGATTTCTCGACGCCGGAAGGCGCTGAAACCGTGCGCCAACTGGTGGCGAACGCGGATGTGCTGATCGAGAATTTCAAGCTGGGCGGGTTGAAGAAATACGGCCTCGACTATGAAAGCCTGAAGGCGATCAACCCGAAGCTCGTCTATTGCTCAATCACCGGCTTCGGGCAGGATGGCCCCTACGCGGCGCGCGCCGGTTACGATTTCATCGTTCAGGGCATGTCGGGCCTGATGTCCATTACAGGCCCGGCAGGCGGCGAGCCGCAGAAGGTGGGCGTCGCGGTCACCGATATTTTCACCGGCCTCTATTCGGTCATCGCCATTCAGGCAGCCCTTCGCCATGCCGAAAGCACGGGTCAAGGCCAGCATATCGACATGGCGCTTTTCGATTCGCAAATCTCGGTGCTGGCGAACCAGAATCTGAACTATCTGGTTTCCGGCAAACCGCCGGTGCAGATGGGCAATGCGCACCCCAACATCGCGCCATATGAAGTGCTGCCGGTGGCGGACGGGCATTTCATTCTGGCTGTGGGCAATGACGGTCAGTTCAAGCGGTTCTGCGAGGTGATCGGGCTGGGCGATTTGCCGGGCGATCCCGACTTCGCGACCAACTCCGCCCGCGTCGCCAATCGCGAGCGGCTGCGCCCGCTTTTGCTTGAAAGGCTGGCCACGTTCGAACGCGCGACATTGCTGGGTCTACTCGAAAAAGCAGGCGTTCCGGCAAGCCCGATCAACGATATCGGCGAGATGTTCGCCGACCCGCAGACGGTTGCGCGCGGCATGCGCCTCGACCTTAATGACGGGCATGGCAACAGCCTGCCATCGGTGCGCGCGCCGATGGTGATGGGCGGCACGCCTCTGATCTACGATCGCCCCTCGCCGCGTCTTGGCGAGCACACGGCGGAAATTCTTGCTGAACTGGAGAAGACCAGACGATGAAAACCGGCGGCCAACTGATTGTCGATGCACTCGAAGTAAACGGCGTCGACCGCGTCTATTGCGTTCCCGGCGAATCCTATCTGGCGGTGCTCGATGCACTGCACGATTCCAGCATCGACACGGTGATCTGCCGTCAGGAAGGCGGCGCGGCGATGATGGCTGATTGCCACGGCAGGCTGACCGGCAAGCCCGGCATCTGCTTCGTCACGCGCGGTCCCGGTGCGACCAACGCCTCCGCCGGTATCCATATCGCCTCGCAGGATTCCAACCCGCTCATCCTGTTCATCGGACAGGTGGCGCGCGGCATCAAGGAACGCGAGGCGTTTCAGGAGGTCGACTACAAGCAGTTCTTCGGCAGCATCGCCAAATGGGTCGTCGAGATCGACGATGCCGCCCGCGTGCCGGAATTAGTAACACGCGCCTTTGCGGTCGCGACGTCCGGCAGACCCGGCCCGGTCGTCATATCGCTGCCTGAAGACATGCTGAGAGATTTGGTCGAAGCGCCTGCGGCATTGCCGTTCCAGCCGGTCGAAACACGTCCGGGCGCAGAAGAAATTGCAACGCTGGAAGACATGCTTTCGCGCGCCGAGCGGCCCTTCGTCATTCTGGGCGGCACGCGCTGGAGCGAGGATTCCGTGCTGGAAATGTGCGCCGCGCTGAAACGCTGGTCGCTGCCGGTCGGCTGCTCCTTTCGCAGGCAGGCACTGTGCGACCAGATGCATTCGAGCTACGCGGGCGATGTCGGCATCGGCATCAACCCCAAGCTCGGCGATTACATCAAAAACTCGGATCTGGTGCTGCTCGTCGGCTGCCGCATGGGCGAAATGCCGTCAGCCGATTACACGCTGCTGAAAAGCCCTTACCCGGACCAGCCGCTGGTGCATGTCTATCCCGACCCGCATGAGCTTGGCCGCGTCTATCGTCCATCGCTTGCAATCAACGCGACCCCTGCCGCATTCGCGCAGGCCTTCGCCAAGACTTCACCGAAGGCCGAACCTGTCTGGGCGAAAAAGACCGCCGAACTGCACGAAAGCTATCTCGAATGGTCGACGCCACCAAAGAGCGGTCCGGGCGACGTCCATATGGGTCCGATCATGGCCTATCTGGAAACCACCTTGCCGGAGGATGTCATAATCACCAACGGTGCGGGCAACTATGCAACCTGGGTGCACCGCTTCCACCGCTTCCGCAAATTCAACTCGCAGGCGGCACCGACATCCGGCTCGATGGGCTATGGCACACCGGCAGGCGTCGCCGCCAAAGGCCTGTTCCCGGAACGCGAAGTCGTGGTCTTTGCAGGCGACGGCTGCTTCCTGATGAACGGTCAGGAATTCGCGACTGCGGTGCAATATGATCTGCCGATCATCGTCATCGTCGTGAACAATGGCACTTACGGCACGATCCGCATGCATCAGGAACGCGAATATCCGGGCCGCGTCATCGGCACGGATCTGCGCAATCCCGATTTCGCGGCGCTGGCAGTGGCTTATGGCGGGCATGGCGAAACGGTCGAAACAACTGCGGATTTCGCGCCAGCTTTCGAGCGCGCGCGCCAGAGCGGCAAACCGTCGATCATCGAGATCAAGCTGGACCCGGAGGCGATTACGCCAGCTAAGACGCTGACGCAGATCCGGGAGAAGCGCTGAGGTTTGGCTTAGGCCCTTCATTTTTAAATAGAAACGCTGGCGGGACAGCGCCCCCCTCTGTCCTCCTGAGCTTGTCGAAGGGCGGACATCTCCCCCACAGGTGGGGCGATTGGCTGTCCGCTTTGCAGGCGCCATATTTTGCAACGATCAAAACTGGCGAAATCATAGATGAAATCTAATCTCCCCACCTGTGGGGGAGATGTCCGGCAGGACAGAGGGGGCGCCTCGTGATTCCGTCAAAGCAGGAACCGCTTTAGCTAGAACCAACTTCCCTCATGCTGAGCCCGTCGAAGCGCGCACCGCACCACTTCAAACCTGCGAAAGCGCCTGAGCCAAATCAGCAATCAAATCATCCGGATGCTCAACCCCGATCGAGAGCCGGATTGTCGAATCCAGAACACCGATCCGCTGGCGCACTTCCAGCGGCACACCCGAATGCGTCATTGCTGCCGGATGGCTGGCGAGCGATTCCGTGCCACCCAGGCTGACCGCCAGCTTGAAGATTTGCAGCGCGTTGAGGAAGGCAAACGCCGCCGCCTCGCCGCCCTTGATGTCGAAGGCGAATGTCGAGCCAGCACCGGTCGACTGGGTCGCGAATGTCTTCCCGGCAGGCGTATCCTCGCCAAGATAGGGCAGATAGGCGACGCGCTTGACCTTTGGGTGCTCGGCCAGAAAATCGGCGACGATGCGGGCGTTGTCGTTCGCCTTTTCCATGCGGATGCTGAGCGTTTCGAGCGAGCGCCCGAGCATCCAGCAGGAATGCGGGTCGAGCTGCGTGCCGATGGCACCGCGCAGCGCCTTGATCGGCTTGGTGACTGCCTTGCTGCCCATGACGGCACCGGCGATCAGATCGGAGTGACCCCCGACATATTTGGTCAGCGAGTAAAGCGACACGTCGATGCCATGTTCCAGCGGACGCTGAAAGACCGGACCGAGCAATGTGTTGTCGCAAACCACAACAGGGCGACTGCCCTGTTTTTCCTTGATCTCGTCTGCAATGCGCCCGATGAGCGCGAAATCCACCAGCGTATTGGTCGGGTTCGCCGGCGTTTCGATGAAAATCACCGAGATGCACCCCTTTGCAACGGCCTCTTCGGCGGCGGTGCGTACGGCTGCTTCATTGACGCCATCGGAAAAGCCGACCGCTTCGATGCCGAAATTCGACAGCGTTTTCGCAAGCAGCGTTTCCGTGCCGCCATAAAGCGGCTGCGAATGCAGGATCACGTCGCCGGGCCGCGCGAAGGCGAGCAAGGTCGTTGCGATAGCCGACATGCCGGACGAAAACAGGATGCAGGCTTCGGCACCTTCGTATACGGCCAGCCGATCCTCGACGATTTCGCTGTTCGGATGGTTGAAGCGGGAATAGACGAGCCCTGCCCCGGTGCCGCTCGGCGGCTCCTTGCGGCCCGAAACGAAGTCGAAGAAATCGCGGCCTTCCTCGGCAGATTGAAACACGAAAGTAGACGTCAGGAAAACCGGCGGCTTGACCGCACCCTCCGAAAGCAGCGGGTCGAAGCCATAGCTCAGCATCAAGGTTTCGGGATGCAGGCGATGATTGCCGATATGGGTCTTGTATGGTCGCGGAGCGGTCACGGGCAATCCTCCAGAATGATTTCAAACCGTCAATCTACAGGAAAAAAGCAGCCAATCCCGGCAATTTTTGTGCGAAAAATGCCCGAATATTTTCCGAAAACACCCGGAAACTCATAAAAAAGGGGCGGTCGCCCGCCCCTTTCTCAAATTTTCTCTCAAAAGCTACTGAATAGCCTTGTCCGTGATTGCGGTCGTGAACGCGCCTTCCGGCTCCTTGGTGATAATCTTCTGGTCGAGCAGCGCCTTGGTGGTGCGCTCGTAAAGTGCCGGATCGAGCTTGCCGTCGCCAACCAGCTTGGCCACTTCGCCCATCATGCGCTTCTGGTGGTTTTCGTCCTGGCCGCCATTTTCCATGACGATTTCGGCTGCCTCGTCAGGATTGTCGATGGCGTATTTCCAGCCCTTCATCGAAGCGCGGACGAAACGAACCATCTTGTCGTCGAAGGCCGGGTCCTGGAGCTTGTCTTCCATGACATAAAGCCCGTCTTCCAGCAGATCGTTGCCGAGTTCGGTGTAGTTGAACACGACCAGATCTTCCGGCTTGAAGCCTGCATCGATCGCCTGCCAATATTCATTGTAAGTCATGACCGAAATGCAATCCGCCTGCTTCTGGATCAGCGGCTGCACGTCGAAGCTCTGTTTCAGAACGGTCACGCCATCCGCGCCGCCTTCGGTCGGCAGGCCGAGCTTGTTCATCCAGGCGTAGAACGGATATTCATTGCCGAAGAACCAGACGCCCAGCGTGTGGCCCTTGAAGTCGGCTTCGGTCCTGACCGGGCCATCCTTCGGGCAGATGAGCTGCAGGCCTGATTTCTGGAAAGGCTGCGCGATGTTGACCAGCGGCACGCCCTTGTCGCGGGCCGAAAGTGCGGCCGCCATCCATGTAACCACCACATCGGCACCACCGCCCGCGATGATCTGTTCCGGCGCGATATCCGGTCCGCCCGGCTTGATTTCGACGTCGAGGCCTTCTTCCTCGTAGAAGCCCTTGTCCTTGGCGACGAAATAGCCGCCGAACTGGCCCTGTGCCACCCATTTGAGCTGGAGCGTAACCTTGTCGGCTGCCCAGGCCTGTACGGCTGCAAGCGACATTGCGCCTGCCAGCATGGAAACGATCAGTTTTTTCATTGCTGTTACCCTCTGTTGTTGTCGTTGTTCTTGTTTTCGCAATTCCGGCCTTACCCGTTGCGCATAGACGGATGCCAGAATGTGGTTGCCCTTTCTGCGAGAGCGATCACCCCATAAAAGACGGAACCCGCGATGGCTGCAACAGCGATTTCCGCCCATACCATATCGATATTCATCCTCCCCACTTCGGTCGATATGCGAAAGCCCATTCCTACCACCGGCGTACCGAAAAACTCGGCGACGATCGCGCCGATCAGCGCCAGCGTCGAGTTGATTTTCAGCGCGTTGAAAATGAAAGGTGCAGCCGCCGGCAGGCGCAGTTTCCACAGCGTCTGCCAATAACTCGACGCATAGGTGCGCATCAGATCGCGCTCCATATGGCCGGATGCCGAAAGCCCCGCCACCGTGTTCACCAGCATGGGGAAGAAGGTCATGATGACGACGACGGCTGCCTTCGACTGCCAGTCGAACCCGAACCACATGACCATGATGGGCGCGACGCCGATGATCGGCAGCGCAGAAACCATATTGCCGATGGGCAGCAGGCCGCGCCGCAGGAACTCGACGCGGTCGGCAAGGATTGCCGTTATGAAACCAGCCGCGCAGCCGATGGCATAGCCGATCAGAACCGCCTTGAAGATGGTCTGATTGACGTCTGCGGCAAGCGTCGGCAGCGAATTCATGAAGCGTACGCCTACCGCACTTGGCGGCGGCAAAAGCACGAACGGAACGCCCGCTCCACGGGTTAAAGCTTCCCAGATGATCAAAATCCACGCGCCGAAAAGCGTCGGGATAACGAGCCGGATTGCAATTCTGGCTGCTCGCGAAGACAGCTTCATGAGAGACAAAATCGTCACCAGACGCCATGCCAGCAGCCACGCGGCGGCTAGAAGGAGATAGAATGGCATTCTCGCCGAGCCATTCTGGCTACCGATTTCCGCGAGGAGCAAATAGACCGCCAGATGCGCGCATATGAAAAGCGTAATCGCGCGTATGCCGACAGCTAGTCGCGTTCCGTCGACCACAATCGCACCGGCAAGAACGGCGAAGATCAGGAACGCCATGAAGGCTGACGCGGCTGGTGCATCCAGACTTACCTCAGCAGTTGAGATAGGTAGCAGAAATGCCGCGATGACGGTAAGTACCGCTGCCAACATAGCCTGCCAGGAGGGACGAAACGCACTCATACCGGGCGTGCTCCCATCGACCGCTCGACGACGCGCCCGACGAAACCGACAAGCGTGACGAGAATGACCGCGACGACAGAGCCAGCGACGAGTGCGGCCCATATGTCGATGGTCTGGCTGTAATAGGAGCCCGCGAGCAATTTCGAGCCGATGCCAGCGACCGCACCCGTTGGCAATTCACCGACGATTGCGCCAACAAGGCTTGCAGCGACCGCGACCTTCATCGAGGCAAACAGGAACGGCACGGATGCAGGCAGGCGCAGCTTCCAGAAAATTTGCGACGGGCTGGCATGGTAGGTGTGCATGAGGTCGAGATGCATGATCTCGGGCGAGCGCAGCCCCTTCACCATGCCGACCGCGACCGGGAAGAACGACAGATAGGTCGAGATGAAAGCCTTCGGGATCAGACCCGTAATGCCGATTGCCGCAAGCACGACGACGATCATCGGTGCGACAGCAAGGATCGGGATCGTCTGCGACGCGATGATCCACGGCATCAGGCTGCGGTCGAGCGT
Source organism: Foliimonas ilicis (assembly GCF_039939195.1). Lineage (NCBI taxonomy): Bacteria > Pseudomonadati > Pseudomonadota > Alphaproteobacteria > Hyphomicrobiales > Phyllobacteriaceae > Foliimonas > Foliimonas ilicis. Next base: position 340,493 of record NZ_JBDUUH010000004.1, read on the forward strand.
GATGACATGAACGATGCCGACGGCAATCAGAATGCCGAGCGCGGTGCCGAACGCGAAGCCGAGCAGCGTCGAGGAAAGCGTGACCCATGCGTGATAGACGAGGCTGCGATTGCTGGTGGGCTTACGCAGGAACGTGTTCTCGAAAAAGTTGGAAGCGACCTGCGCCGGAGTCGGCATGGTCGGCTTCGGCTGGGATAGCGTCTTAGCGATGAATTCCATCGTTGTGGGGGTTTCACCGGCGCGCCGGTCGAGATCGCGCTGGAACGGGGCGTTGAGGATCACGGCGAAGATGTACCAAAGCACGACGAGGCCTGCCAGAAGCGACAGGACGGGGACGATTTTTTGGCTGGCGCGATCCATTTTCAGCGCCCCCGGCTTAGGGGTTGTGCGTCCATCTCAATCCTCATAGGAATGCCCCGCCCTCAGCCCATCACGCACCCGCGCGGCGATTTCAAGGAATTCCGGTGACTCGCGAATGTCGAGCGGGCGTTCATGTGGAAGCGTGGACTCGATCACATCCGTTACGCGGCCGGGACGCGGCGACATGACGACGATGCGTGTCGAGAGATAAACGGCTTCCGGGATCGAGTGCGTGACGAAGCAGATCGTCTTGTTGGTGCGCGACCAAAGCTCCAGCAATTGCTCGTTCAGATGATCGCGCACAATCTCGTCCAGCGCACCGAAAGGCTCATCCATCAACAGCAGATCGGCATCGAATGCCAGCGCGCGGGCAATCGACGCGCGCTGCTGCATGCCGCCGGAAAGCTGCCACGGGTATTTCTTGGCAAAGCCGCCGAGATTGACGAGATCGAGCGTGCGTTCGATCCGCTCCTTCTGCTCCTTGCGCGACAATCCCATGATTTCCAAAGGAAGCGCGACATTGCGCTCGATGGTGCGCCACGGATACAGGGCTGCGGCCTGAAAGACATAGCCATAGGCACGTTTTTCGCGCGCCTGTTCGGGCGTCATGCCATTGATGGAAATCGTGCCGGAAGTCGGCTTTTCGAGATCGGCGATGACGCGCAGAAACGTCGTCTTGCCGCAACCCGAAGGGCCGATAAAGGAAACGAACTCGCCCTTGTTTATGGTGAGATCAACATCGGCCAGCGCCCGCACCGGTCCGTCATTGGTCTCGAAGGTAAGGCTGAGATTTCGCGCCTCGATTACGGGGCTTGAGATTTTCGTGGCTGGCTTCATGGGGCTGGCTAAGGTGTTCATTGTAGTGAAAGCCCCTTACCGGGCGGCGCTGAGATACCCCCCTCTGCCCTGCCGGGCATCTCCCCCTCAAGGGGGGAGATCAGCAGATTTTGCCTACCAGCTTGTTCTTCAGCGAAAAGCGAAAACAGTTCTGAAATCTGATCTCCCCCCTTGAGGGGGAGATGGGCGGCAGCCCAGAGGGGGGTGATGACGATTGCCACGCTCAATCAAACCCCACTAACCGGAATACCGCTGCGCTCGACCTTGCGCGGGGCGGTGATTTCCTTCCATTTCGAAAGCGCGCGGTTGACCGGCGCGTTGGCCTCGCGCGCCACGAACTGACCGTGGCCGGGCTTCACGTCTACCTTGTCTTCTTCGATCGCCAACTCGCCACGCGTAAACACGAAGCGCGGCAGGCCGGTGACTTCGAAGCCTTCGAACACATTGTAATCGATGACCGACTGCTGCTTTTTCGAGGTGATCGTCTTCGAACGCTTCGGGTCCCAGACCACGATGTCGGCATCCGCGCCTTCGATGATCGCGCCTTTTTTCGGATAAACATTCAATATCTTGGCGATGTTCGTGGAGGTGACGGCGACGAATTCGTTCATCGTCAGGCGGCCGGTGTTGACGCCGCGCGTCCACAGAACCGGCATGCGGTCTTCCAGACCGCCCGTTCCGTTCGGGATTTTCGTGAAATCGCCGACGCCGGTGCGCTTCTGCTTGGTCGTGAAGGCGCAATGGTCGGTTGCGACCACTTGCAAACTGCCTGCCTGAAGACCGGCCCAAAGCGAATCCTGATGCAGCTTGTTGCGGAAAGGCGGGCTCATGACACGGCGCGCGGCATGGTCCCAATCCTTGTCGAAATACTCGCTCTCATCGAGCGTCAGATGCTGGATCAGCGGCTCGCCGAAAACACGCATTCCCTTCTGGCGCGCGCGGCGGATCGCTTCATGGCTCTGCTCGCACGACACATGCACGACATAGAGCGGCGCACCGGCCATATCGGCAATCATGATCGCGCGGTTGGTCGCCTCGCCTTCCACTTCGGGCGGGCGCGAATAGGCGTGGCCTTCCGGGCCATTATTGCCTTCATCGAGCAGTTTTCTGGAAAGCTGGGCAACGACATCGCCATTTTCGGCATGAACCAGCGGCAAAGCGCCGAGTTCCGCGCAGCGCTGGAACGACGAATACATCTCGTCGTCATCGACCATCAGCGCGCCCTTATAGGCCATGAAGTGCTTGAACGTGTTGATGCCGCGGTCGACGACCTGCGCCATCTCGTTGAACACCTGCTCGCCCCACCAGGTGATCGCCATGTGGAAAGTATAGTCGCAGCACGCCTTGACCGATTTGTTGTCCCACATCTGGATCGCTTCCAGCAAGGACTGGCCGGGGGACGGCAGGCAGAAATCGACGACCATCGTGGTGCCGCCAGCAAGTGCGGCGCGCGTGCCGCTTTCGAAATCGTCGGCGGAATAAGTACCCATGAACGGCATTTCGAGATGCGTGTGCGGGTCAATGCCGCCCGGCATTACATAGCAGCCCGTCGCATCGAACGTCTCGTCGCCTTTAAGGTCAGGCCCGATCTGGGTAATCGTTCCATTTTCGATCAGTAGATCGGCCTTATAGGTACGGTCGGCGGTGACGATCGTGCCGTTCTTGATGACTTTCGACATATAGCAGTTCCCCTTAGTTCTTCCGGCTTCTGGCGAGCGGTGAAGATTTCAGTCTAAGCGATTCACATCACTCCACAATCTCCGCCGTCTCGACCACGGCATGGAACAGAACGTTGCAGCCAGCAGCGGCCCATTCCGGGTAGATGTCTTCGTCTTCATTGTGCGACAGGCCATCGACGCATGGGCAGAAAATCATCGATGTCGGCGCGACGCGGTTGATCCAGCAGGAATCGTGGCCAGCACCGGAAACGATGTCGCGATGCGTGTAGCCAAGGCGTTCCGCTGCATCGCGAACCGCCTTGATGCAGCCTTCATCGAAGGCGACCGGATCGAAATGGCCGACTTCCTCGATCTCATGTTCGATGTCGAGCGCTTCGCAGACCGTGCCGATGCCGTCTTCGATGCGCGCGCGCATCTCGTCCAGCGTTTCCTTGTCGGGCGAGCGGATGTCGATGGTGAAGACCGTCCTGCCCGCGATGATGTTGCGCGAGTTTGGATAGATTTCCATATGACCGACCGTACCGACCGCATCGGGCTGGTAATCCATCGCGACTTCATGAACGAGCTCGGTGATGCGCGCCATGCCGAGACCGGCGTTGCGCCGCTTGTACATGGGCGTCGAGCCGGTGTGTGCCTCGGTGCCGGTGAGCGTTACCTGCAGCCAGTAAAGCCCCTGCCCGTGAGTGACGACGCCGATGTCGATATTTTCGTCTTCAAGGATCGGTCCCTGCTCGATGTGAAGTTCGAAAAACGCCTTCATCTTGCGGGTGCCGACTTCTTCCCCGCCCTTCCAGCCGATGCGCTCCAGCTCGTCGCCGAAGCGCTTGCCCTTGGCGTCGGTGCGGTCGTAAGCCCAATCCTGCTTCAGCACCCCAGCGAAAACACCGGAGGCCAGCATTGCGGGCGCGAAGCGCGCGCCTTCCTCATTCGTCCAGTTGGTGACGACGATGGGATGCTTGGTCTTGATGCCGAGATCATTGAGCGAGCGGATGACTTCGAGGCCGCCAAGCACGCCAAGCACGCCATCGAAATTGCCGCCGGTCGGCTGTGTGTCGAGGTGGCTGCCAACATAGACCGGCAGCGCTTCCGGGTCGGTTCCCTCGCGGCGCGCGAACATCGTGCCCATCTGATCGACGCCCATTTTCAGTCCGGCCTCGTCGCACCATTTCTGGAAAAGCTTGCGGCCTTCGCCGTCTTCGTCCGTCAGCGTCTGGCGGTTGTTTCCATTCGCGATGCCGGGTCCGATCTTCGCCATTTCCATCAACGAATCCCAGAGACGATCCGAGTTGATGCGCAGATTTTCGCCGGGAGCAGCCATTAACGACCTCAAACTTTCAGTTCAACTTCAACGAAAGACATCGGCTCGCCACCAGCATTGATGACATTGTGCTCGACACCTTCCTGGCGCCTGTAAGCGACGCCTGCCTCCATGTCCACCCGCCGGCTTCCGCCGCCGGGCTCTTCCAGCAGAAACGCACAGGGCGTCAGCGTCGTCACGACATAATCCATGCCGTGACGATGCCAGCCGGTTTCGGCACCAGGCAGGAAATCCCATCGTGTGACGCGTACTTTCTCGTCATCGATCAGGACTTCATGATGTGCCTGCGCCCGGCTCATGCCTGTTAATCCACAGCCCTCAAAACTTCACGGACATGATCGATCAACTCATCGATCTGGCCCTTGGTGATGATGAGCGGCGGCGACAAAGCGATGATGTCGCCGGTTGTGCGGATCAGCGCACCACGTTCGAATGCCTTCACGAATGCCTGGAATGCCCGCTTGGTCGGGCTTCCGGGGATCGATTCCAGCTCGATCGCGCCGATCAGGCCGATATTGCGGATGTCGATCACATGCGGCTCGCCCTTCAGCGAATGCAGCGCCTCTTCCCAATACGGTCCGATTTCCTCGCCGCGCGTCAGCAGGCCCTCTTCCTTGTAGGTGTCGAGCGTTGCGAGTGCGGCAGCGGACGCGATCGGGCTGCCGGAATAGGTGTAGCCGTGGAAAAACTCGATCAGATGTTCCGGTCCGTTCATGAAGGCGTCGTGGATTTCCTTCTTCACGAACACCGCGCCCATCGGGATCACGCCGTTGGAAACGCCCTTGGCGGTCACCATGATGTCGGGAACGACGCCGAAATAATCCGATGCGAATGGCGTGCCGAGACGGCCGAAACCGGTGATGACTTCGTCGAAAATCAGCAGGATGCCATGCTTGGTGCAGATGTCGCGCAGACGCTGCAAATAGCCCTGCGGCGGGATCAGAACGCCGGTCGAACCGGCAACCGGCTCCACGATGACCGCAGCGATGGTCGATGCGTCATGCAAAGTGACGATGCGCTCAAGCTCGTCCGCGAGTTCCGCGCCGTGCTCCGGCACGCCCTTCGTAAAGGCATTCTTGCCCGGCAGATGCGTGTGCGGCATGTGGTCGACGCCTGCAAGCAGCGTGCCGAACATCTTGCGATTGGTGACGATGCCGCCGACCGAAATGCCGCCGAAATTAACGCCGTGATAGCCGCGTTCGCGACCGATGAGACGGGTGCGCGCACCCTCGCCCTTCACGCGATGATAGGCCAGCGCCATCTTCAGCGCGGTATCGACCGATTCCGAACCGGAATTGGTGAAGAAAACATGGTCCATGCCCTTCGGGGCGATGTCGACCAGCCTGTTGGCCAGTTCGAACACGATCGGGTGGCCCATCTGGAAGGCCGGCGCATAATCGAGCTCGGCGGCCTGCTTCTGGATCGCCTCGGTGATTTTCGGGCGGCAATGACCGGCGTTTACGCACCAGAGGCCAGCCGTTCCATCGAGAATCTGGCGGCCATCGGAGGCCGTGTAATGCATATCCTTAGCAGCGACCAGCATACGCGGCGCTTGCTTGAACTGCCTGTTCGACGTGAACGGCATCCAAAACGCACTGAGATCGTTAGGCGCAACCTTGAGCCTGTTTGACATAACCAAGCATTCCCCTTGTAGTCTGTTTGATACGGCCAACGCTTGGTTCAACGCTCGTAGTCGTGCTACGATTTTTGACCGTTTGGACAAACGTTAGCACCGCCAGAGAGGCGGTCAAGGAAATAGTACCGGAAATGCCCCAAAGAGAGCGCGCTCCACAGGTCGGGAAAAACTGGTCCAGCGGATTGGTCCACAGGCGCGGCGATTTCACGGAAAGCCCAGCATGAACATCGACGTAAAGCCACAGCGCCGCACGACGCGCATCCAGCAGGAAAAGCGCGAAATCATCCTTGAAGCCGCACTCGATGTGTTTTCCACACATGGGTTTCGCGGGGCCACGATCGACCAGATAGCCGAAGCCGCAGGCATGTCGAAGCCCAATCTGCTCTACTATTTCCGGCGCAAGGAAGACATCCACACCACGCTGATGCAACGCCTTCTCGATACCTGGCTGGCGCCTCTGCGCGAGATCGACGATGTCGGCGATCCGATCACCGAAATCCGCTCCTACATTCGCCGAAAGCTGGAAATGGCGCGTGATTTTCCGCGTGAAAGCCGCCTGTTCGCCAATGAAATCCTTCAAGGCGCACCGCGCATCATGCCGATGCTGGAAGGCGAGTTGAAATCACTATGCGACGAGAAGGCAGCGATCATCAAAAGCTGGATGCGCAAGGGCCAGATCGTGCAGACAGACCCTTGGCATCTGATCTTTTCGATCTGGGCAACCACGCAGCATTATGCCGATTTCGACGTGCAGGTGCGCGCAGTGCTTGGCATCGATCGAGGCGGCGAAGGCCGGTTCGAAGACGCCGCGCGCTTTCTGGAAGGTCTTTTCCTCGACGGCTTGAGGCCGAAGACCTAAAGCATCGGACCGAAAAGTGGAATCCGGTTTTCGGACACTCCGATGCTCAACTAAAATGTTAGCGCGTTTGCGATTATCAGAAACAATCCGCCAACCAGCGTGATGTTGACCAACGTCAGATAAAGATGCGGGTCGCGTTCCTTGCCGTGAAACAGGAAGAGATTGTGATAGAGCGGCGTCGCGGCCAGCAAAAACACAATCAAGACGAGCGCAGCGGCAACAACCCACACTCCGAAAATCAGCAACAGGCCGCCCAGCAATTGCGCGGCGAAACCGAGCGCCAGCAATGGGGCGGGCAAAGGCCATCCATAGTTCGTGGCGAGAACCTTTCGCTCACTGAAATGGATGAAATTGCGAATTCCAGCGATGACAAAGAATGCGCCGAAAATCGCGCGTCCCAGGATCATCAAAATTGCCGCTGTCGTCATTGTCCCCTCCATTTGTTGGCAACGGGATTAGACGATCGGCTGCGCGATGGGAAGTCGGCGGCATGGTAAAGAGCCGCCTGTGCCAACATTGTTCTAAAGGGTGACTTGAGGAAGGCTGGCGTTGTGCGTCCTTCGAGGACGCACAACAACCGATCAAAGACTACGCCGCCTTGGCTCTGGCTACGGGATGAACAGCGTGAAAAGAGACACACAGCCGGTTCCAGACATTGATCATGCCAATAGCGACCGAAAGCTGCACCAGTTCCTGCTCGCTGAAATGGTTCAGCATTTCAGCATAAAGGCCATCCGTCACCGGCTTGTCGGCGATCCGCGTCAGCGTTTCCGTCCATTCGAATGCGGCGCGCTCGCGCTCGGAATAGAGCGGCGATTCACGCCAGGCGGAGACGAGATAGAGGCGCTGTTCACTCTCGCCATCATGGCGCGCTTCGCGTGTGTGCATGTCGATGCAATATGAGCAGCCATTGATCTGTGAAGCCCGAAGCTTGATCAGATGCAGCAATTCTTTTTCAAGGCCGCATTGATCGACAGTGGCATTCATCGCTTGCACTGCTTTCAGCAATTCAGTATCCGCTTTGAAGAATTCGAGACGTGGTTTCATGATCTTTTCCTTTCTTTTTCGATGAAAATCAGGCTTGCGGCCGCTGGTTGCGCGACACGAAGCTGCACGCGAAGGTGATAGCGCGTGGATCGGCTTCGGCCTGGTATCCGGCAACGATGTCCGAAAGCTTCGTTTCGGCCAGAACAGCGCGGTAGGCTCGTTCGGCCCGCAGCATGGCGGTGTTGATGCCGCATGGCTTCACATAGGAAGACGCTTCGAGCCTGCCCGGCCCGCGCTGCCGGATTTCGGCACAGCGAAAAGCCGGAGCCGGTCCCTCCACTGCAAGCACGATATCCAGAAGACTGATGCGCTCGGGCGTACGCGCAAGGCGATAGCCGCCATGCGGACCGGAGACGGATTCGAAAATCTTTGCGCCGGCAAGTTCCTTCAAATGCTTGAGAAGGTAGCTCGGTGACACGCCGTGATACTCGGCCAAGGCACTCGCTGGCAGCGTTCGCCCCTGCTCCAGACCAGCCAGCATCGTCGCGCAATGGATTGCTGCTTCGACCCCATCACCGAGTTTCATCATACATCTCCTATTTCAGATAATTCTTATCATGGATATTTTTTATCCACAATAATGAAATCGAAAACACGGCATGCGACATGCCGCGTTTCCTAAGCGATTTTCCAGATTGTCCCTTGCGCCGCAGCGCAGACTTTTTCCACGCCATCGTCGATGACGAAAATATCGCAAGCGCAGACGGCCTGGTTCGCGCCATTTCCGATAACCCTGGCACGGGCGACAAGCCGCGCGCCTTTGGCCGGGCGCAGATAGTTTATCTTGAACTCCAGCGTCAGCACTTTGATGCCGAGGACGGAACCGCCCGCGAAGGTCAGAGCGTTATCCGCGAGATAGCTGAGTATGCCGCCATGGGCGAAGCCATTTTGCTGCAGATGCTCCGGCTTCAAATCCAGCGCAAGCTCTGCATGCCCTTCTTCGAATGCCAGAAGTTCTGTGCCCAGTAAGGCACTGAAAGGTTGCGCGGCTAGAACCTGTCGTCCGATTTTCAACATTCAGTCACTTAACATTTCTACTGATGGCCGCCAAACATCCAGCGGCCATCGTGTTTGGAAAGCCTATTCCGCAGGCTCCGGAACCGGCGCTGGTGCAGGCTTGGCCATCGGATTGTTCGGGTGCTGCGTCCAGTTCGCATAGATAGGCGACACCGGCTTGTGGGTCCGTTCATCCATTGCGCCCACCGGTAATGCATCCAACGTGATGCAGCCTTCGACCGGGCAGACATTGACGCAGAGATTGCAGCCGACGCACTCGTCTTCCATGACCTCGAAATGGCGAAGGCCGTCGACCATGCTGGTGATCGCCTGATGCGATGTGTCTTCGCAGGCGATGTGGCAGCGACCGCATTTGATGCATGCGTCCTGATCGATATGCGCCTTCGCAACATAATTGAGGTTGAGATATTGCCAGTCGGTGACGTTGGGCGTCGCGCGACCGATAACATCGTCCAGCGAGGCGTGGCCCTTCTCGTCCATCCAGTTTTTCAGGCCTTCGATCATTTCCTCAACGATCTTGAAGCCGTAAGTCATAGCTGCGGTGCAGACTTGAACATTGCCCGCGCCCAGCGCCATGAATTCCGCCGCATCGCGCCATGTGGTGATGCCGCCAATGCCTGAAATCGGCAAGCCGCGCGTTTCGGGGTCTCGGGCGATTTCCGCCACCATGTTGAGCGCGATCGGCTTGACCGCCGGGCCGCAATAGCCGCCATGCGTGCCTTTGCCGTCGATCATCGGCTCGGGCGAGAACGTGTCGAGATTGACCGAGGTGATCGAGTTGATCGTGTTGATGAGCGACACGGCATCCGTGCCGCCCGCATGGGCCGCGCGCGCCGGCTTGCGGATGTCGGCAATGTTCGGCGTCAGCTTGGTGATGACGGGCATGCGCGTGTACTGCTTGCACCAGCGCACGACCATTTCGATATATTCCGGCACCTGCCCGACCGCCGCACCCATGCCGCGTTCCGACATGCCATGCGGGCAGCCGAAATTGAGCTCGATGCCATCCGCACCCGTTTCTTCGACCAGCGGCAGAATGGCCTTCCAGGCATTTTCCTCGCAAGGCACCATGATCGACGCGATCAGCGCGCGATCCGGCCAATCCATTTTGACCTGCTTCATTTCCTGAAGATTGACCTGAAGCTGACGGTCGGTGATGAGCTCGATATTGTTGAGGCCGAGCAAGCGGCGATCCGCCCCCCAGATCGCGCCGTAGCGCGGACCGTTGACGTTTACGACCGGCGGACCTTCCTCGCCAAGCGTCTTCCAGACGACCCCGCCCCACCCCGCCTTGAAGGCGCGGATGACATTGTAGGCCTTGTCGGTCGGCGGCGCGGACGCAAGCCAGAACGGATTTGGCGACTTGATGCCGACGAAATTATTGCGGATGTCTGCCATGCTCATGCCCTCCCATTCGAGGTGAGTGCTTTGTGAATGCTTTCGGCTGCATCGCGCCCTTGGGCGACAGCGGAAACCGTCAGATCGTCACCGCCGAAAATGCAGTCGCCACCGGCCCAGACCTTGGTCATAGACGTGCGACCTTCATCATCGACCTTGATGCGGCCTGCTTCCATGTCGAGCGATGCGCCGCTGCCGTTGAGTGCTGCGGGCTCGAAGCTCTGGCCGATCGCCTTGAACACCTGATCGGCTGGCAGAGTGATTTTCTCGCCCGTTCCGACAAGGCGTTCACCGTCGAGCTTTGTGTATTCGAGTTCGATCGCGCTGACGCGCCCGCCATCCGCGATGACACGGCTGGGCTGCAGCCAATGGCGGATCATCACGCCGTTGGCGGCGGCCAGATCCTGCTCATATTCGGAAGCGTTCATATGCTCCTGCCCGCGACGGTAGCAGATCGTGACCTCCTCCGCGCCAAGCAGCTTGGACTGCACGGCCGCATCGATGGCCGTCATGCCGCCGCCAATGACGACGACGCGCCGCCCAACCGGCAACGACCCCAGATCATGCGACTGCCGAAGAACGGAAATGAACGCGACCGCATTGTCGACGCCGTCCGCATCTTCACCATCGGCGCGCAACGCGTTGACGCCGCTCAGCCCCATGCCGAGGAAAACCGCATCATAGCTGCCGACCAGATCCGAGAGGTGATAATCGCGACCGAGCGCCGTATCGTTCTCGATCTTGATGCCGCCGATGCCGGTCACATAATCGACCTCGGCCTGCGCGAAATCCTCGGTGCTTTTGTAGGCCGCGATGCCGTATTCGTTGAGACCGCCAGCCTTGGAGCGGGCCTCGAGGATCGTCACTTCGTGACCGTGCTTTGCAAGACGATGCGCTGCCGCAAGGCCCGCCGGGCCAGCGCCGACTACGGCGATTTTTTTGCCGCTTGTCGCTTCGCGTTCGTAAAATTGCTTGTCCTGCTCCATCGCGATGTCAGTCGCATAGCGCTGGAGACGTCCGATCTGAACCGGCTTGCCTTCCGCGACCTCGCGCACGCAGACCTCTTCGCAAAGCGTCTCAGTCGGGCAAACGCGGGCGCACATGCCGCCAAGAATGTTCTGATCGAAGATCGTCTTGGCCGAACCGATGGGATTGCCGGTCGAAATCTGCCTTATGAACAGCGGAATATCGATCGAGGTCGGGCACGCCTGCATGCAGGGCGCATCGTAGCAGAAATAGCAACGATCGGATTCGACCAGCGCCTCATGATGATCCAGCGGCGGATGAAGGTCCGAGAAATTTTCGGCATATTGCGTGGGCGACAGACGTCCGCCGACAATACCTCCCTTGAAAAGTCCTTCTGCCATTCAAGTTCCCCATTATTTTCATTTTGAGGAAAGGCTAGCACAGATTATTTTTTTATCAATCGGTCAAATTTCTGGATAAGCAGTTGAATTTACGAGATAAAAACATGACAAATATAGTCATGTTTATGTGAAGTGGTGGCGCGTCCTTCGAAGCACGCAGGAACATTTCACCATCGCCACGCCCGCTTTCCGCGTCTGGCCATTGTCAAAGAACCGGGAGCGGGGCGCTTGCCCGTGCCTTCCTAGTAGTTTGTATACGTGGCGCGACGTCCGCACCCCGCCGGTCGGAGCTCGAAAAGCCAAGTTGTTGGCTTCTCGCCCGCTGCGCGGACCGCTCCTCACCTGCTACCCAGTCGGTCGGGCACAATGTTTCCTGCATTCAATAATGCAGGCAAACATCGCGGTTTCTCCGCACGCTTTGGGATGTTTCATCGGCGGGGTTTGTCACTTCCCGCCATGAACGCATCTTCGACGCGCCGACCTGTCGGATGCCCTCGGGTCCAACAGCTACCGTAGCTGTTGGCGGGAGGTCACCGCTGTCTGAACCGATACCCGGTGCGCACCGGCTTCCCGCTCAGACAGTGGGAGAATGATAGGTGCGGGGTGTGAGGGGGTGGATAAAAAACATGAAATTGGAGGTTTTTATTCACGCACCGGGTGGCAGATGAGAGGGGGTGTAGAAATTTGGCTAGAGCCTTTCCGGCTCGGGTAGAGCTGCCCCTCATCCCGCTGCCGCGACCTTCTCCCCGTTAAGGACGGGGAGAAGGAGGCTGACCGCAACGTTCACGTCCCCCTCTCCCCGTTCTTCACGGGGAGAGGGTAAGGGTGAGGGGCTCTTTCCATCAAAGCCTGAAATGATCCAAGCCTTTGAAGTCAAAACTATAAACGAATGACGACCGCCCGGAGCCATAGCGAAGGGCTCGAGCCAAAGCGAGCCTCGAAGGACGCACCTTTAACCCCGCAACCGCTCGAAATTCGCATCGAACAGCGGCGTCGGCTGCATCGTCGCGGCGTGGCGGCGGCCGAGGAATTCTATTTCGAAGCCGTCGCTTTCCTCGGCGATTTCCTTCGGCACATAGCCGATCGCGACGGACTTCTTTGAGCCATGTGCATAGCCGCCCGATGTGACCCAGCCGCGCACGTCTCCGTTGAACCAGATCGGCTCGTCGCCGATCACATCGGCATCGATTGCATCGACGACAAAGGCGCGAAGGCGAAGCTTGCCGCCTTCCTTGCGCTCGGCAGCAGCGGCGGCTTTTCCGATGAAATCGGCCTCCTTGGCATAGGCGACGAAGCGGTCCAGCCCTGCTTCCAGCGGGCCGTAGATCGGGCGGTATTCGCGTGCCCACGAACCGTAGTTCTTCTCAAGCCGCAGCGCATTCAAGGCGCGCGAGCCGAACAGGCCGATGCCGAACTCCTCGCCTGCTGCCATAAGGGCGGCATAGACCGCACGCTGATATTCCGGCGCGACCCAGATTTCGTAGCCGAGATCGCCGGTATAGCTGACGCGCCCGACGAGGCATGGCGACATTCCGATATCGATGCGCTGAATGGCCATGAAGGGAAAGGCCGAATTGGAGACACCCGCGCGAGTGACTTTCGCCAGCACCTCCCTCGCCTTCGGTCCGGCAATCGACAGGCCGGTCATGCGCTGTCCCAAGCCGTCGAGCGTCACTGAACCATCTGCCGGAAGGTGCTTCTCGAACCAGCGCATATGATACTGCTCGGCAATGCCGGAACCGGCGATATACCACTCATCGTTGCCCAGATTGGCAAGCGTGAAATCGCCGATCAGCTTGCCGTCTTCCTTCAGCATTGGTGCTAGTGTCATATGACCGGGCTGCGGCAGTTTGCAGGCAAGCAGCCTGTCAAGCCACGCGGCAGCGCCCGTGCCCTTGACGCTGTATTTCGCAAAGCCCGAAATCTCGGACAATCCAACGGCTTCGCGAACCGTTTTCACCTCGCCTGCGACATGCTCGAAATCGCTCGAGCGACGCCATGAGAACTCGTCCTTGACGCCTTCCGGCGCGAACCAGAGCGGCACCTCCAGCCCATAGGCAGCGCCCCATTGCGCACCTTTTTGCGAAAGAAGATCGTAAACCGGCGTCGTCTTCAGCGGACGCCCGGCAGGCAATTCCTCATTCGGGAAGCGGATAGAAAAGCGGCGCGAATAATTCTCGCGGACCTTGGCGTTCGTGTAGGCCATGCTCGCCCAGTCACCATAACGCGCAACATCCATTGCCCAGATATCCGCGCCCGGATCGCCCTCGATCATCCAGTTTGCGAGCGCCAGCCCGACACCGCCGCCCTGGCTGAACCCGGCCATCACGCCGCACGCGACCCAGAAGCCCGGCAGGCCGCGCACCGGCCCGACCAGCGGGTTGCCATCCGGCGCGAAGGTGAAAGGCCCGTTGATGATCTGCTTGATGCCCGTATTCTGGAACGCCGGGAAATGGCGGAAGCCGACTTCCAGAGAAGGCGCGATACGGTCGATATCCGGCTCCAGAAGTTCGTGGCCGAAGTTCCAAGGCGTCTGATATTCTGACCACGGCTTATTGGCCTTCTCATAGGTGCCCATGAGCATGCCGCCGCGTTCCTGACGCAAATAAAGCTCGCCGTCGAAATCAATCGCGTGGATGATTTCCGTGCCGGTCTTGCGGTTCCACTCGGCGACTTCGGGCATGTCCTCGGTGATGAGATACATATGCTCCATCGCCAGAACCGGCAGTTCCAGCCCAACCATGCGGCCCACTTCGCGCGCCCACAGGCCGCCCGCATTCACGACATGCTCGGTAACGATTTCACCCTTGTTGGTGATGACGCGCCACATGCCGTCTTCGCGCCGCACGATGTCTTCCACCTTATTGAAGCGTTCGACCTCCGCCCCCAGAACGCGCGCGGCTTTCGCATAGGCATGAGTGACGCCGGACGGGTCCAGATGCCCATCGACCACCGTGCGCACCGCGCCGACGAATTCGTTGGGATCGAGAAGCGGCATGATTTCGCCCGCTTCCTTGGCCGAAATTTCTTCCAGTTCGATACCGAGATACCTGCCCTTGGCGACAAGATTGCGCAGCCAGTCCATGCGCGCGGTGGTCGCTGCCAGCATCACGCCACCAGTCAGATGCACGCCCGTCGCCTGCCCCGAAAGCTCCTCGATTTCCTTGTAAAGATTGATTGTATATTTCTGCAATTTGGCGACGTTAGGATCGCCGTTCACCGTATGCATGCCGCCTGCCGCATGCCAGGTCGAGCCGGATGTCAGCTCGTCACGTTCGAGCAGAACGACGTCCTTCCACCCGGCCCGCGCCAGATGGAACAGGACGGAACACCCGACCACACCTCCGCCAATGACCACGACCTTTGCATGCGACTTCATGAGATTGTCCGTTTTTTCAATGGGTTGGATGGGGTTTGGGATTCAGGATGGGAAGGAGTTGAATCGATTTGTGAGGCGTAGCGCTCCGTCCAACACCCCTCATCCGACCTCGCTTCGCTCGGCCACCTTCTCCCGCAAGGGGAGAAGGAAATGCGCCCTGCCTTCTCCCCCTGTGGGAGAAGGCGCCCCGAAGGGGCGGATGAGGGGTGTTGGACGGAATGCGACACAAAAACCTCAAGGCTCCCCCACCCCAATATCTTCCTTGCGTTTCGCCACATAAGCGTCGAGTTCTTCGCGGATCGCCGCGTCCATCACCGGCTCCTCATACTCATCCAGCGCCTTCTTCCAAAGCCGCGTGGCGCGCTGCGTGGCGTCTAGCGCGCCAGCTTCCTGCCAGCTTTCGTAATTCTGCCAGTTCGAAACAAGCGGCTGATAGAAGGCGGTCGAATAGCGCTCCAGCGTGTGCGGCTCGCCGAAGAAATGGCCGCCGGTCGGCACGCGACCCAGAGCATCCAGCGCAAGCTCGCCCTCATTCACCTCGATCGGGCGCAGGAACTCCATGACGTGCTGGATCATTTCCACGTCGAGAATTAGCTTTTCGAACGAGGCGGTGAGCCCGCCTTCTTGCCAGCCAGCAGCGTGATAGACGAGATTTCCGTGGCCAAGCACCGCGCCCCACAGCCCCATCATGGTCTCGTATGCACCTTGCGCATCCGCCGCATTGGAAGCGCTGCCCGGCGTCGTGCGATAAGGCAGATTGTAGCGCCGCGCGAGCTGGCCGGACGCGACATTGGCCTTTGAATTTTCGGGGGTTCCGAAAGCGGGCGCGCCGGAGCGCATGTCCACATTCGAGGTGAACGCGCCGTAGATGACCGGCGTGCCGGGATTGATAAGCTGCGTGAGCACGATGCCGAAAAGCGCTTCCGCGTTCTGCTGCGCCAGCGCGCCTGCCAGCGTGACCGGGCTCATCGCACCCATGAGCGTAAAAGGCGTGATCGCGACAGACTGGCCGTGTTCGGCCATCGTCATCAACCCGTCGGACATGGAATCGTCGTAGCGGCGCGGCGAATTGACGGAGATGATCGTGGTGACGCCGGGGCTGGATTTCATTTCATCCAAAGTCAGCCCACGCGAAATCGCCATCATGTTGATGCCGTCCAGCGCGCGACCGGAACCGATTGCCGAGACGTGAAAGCTTTTGTCGGTGAGTGTGAGGTTCGCCAGATAGGTATCGAGATGGCGCGAATTCGCAGGCATTTCGACCGGCGCGCAGACCTGATTGCCGAGCATGTGGATGCAGTTGAAATGCTGCGCTAGGCGCACGAGATCGCAATAGTCGCGGTGGTTTCCAGACCGCCGACCGCGTTCGAAATCATGGACATTCGGCGGCCCGGCAACGAGGGTGAAGTTGATCGTATTGCCACCGATGGTGACACGATGGTCAGGGTTGCGCGGCGTGAGATCGAATGTCGATGGTGCGGTTTTCAATGCCTCATCGATCAGCCCGCGGTCCAGCCACACGGTTTGCGTCGCGTGATCAACCTTCGCACCGGCCTTCTCGAACACATCGAGCGCCTTCGGGCTCATCATCTCGATGCCGAAATTTTCCAGAATATGCATCGAGGCTTCATGGATCGCCTCGACCTGATCCGCCGACAAAAGCTGCATGGGCGGATAAGGGTTTCGCACCTGCCGCAATGGCAGTTGCGGGATGACGCTCGGCCCTTTGGATTGGGCGCGGGAGGCGGAGCGTCGGCGGCGAGGTTCAGCGTTCATCGACGCAGACTACGCCGCTTGCCTCGTCTTACTGTCAGAAAACCGTCACTTAACGGCGAGATTTTAACTCAGGCGTCATTTCGGATTTCGAATAATAAAATAGCGGCATTTTACGCCGGTATTTCAAAAACAGATTCAGCTATCTGGGCTTCTTGCCGAACACTTTGATGTATTCGGCCTCACCACCTCTGGCGAGCGCCTTGGCCTGCTTTACCCAGTCTTCGCGCTCGATACGGCCGTGGAAGCGCAGATGGTCATCGACCCATTCGCGCTCGGCTTTTTTCCAGGAGGCGACTTGCGCAAAGCTGTAGATGCCCAGCGAATGCAGGATGCCCTCAATCTTCGGGCCGACCCCCGAAATCATCTTGAGATCATCCGGGGTTGCCGGGCGTGCGATACTTTGCGGCCTGCCCTTTTCGGCGGCTGGCGATGGCACTTTCTTCGCCGGTTTCGCTCCGATGGCGGCACGCGCCGCTGCCGGGGAAGGCGCTGTCTTCACCGCACGCGGCTTTTGCCCGCGCTTGCCCTTCTGCTCGGCTTCTTCCTTTGGCGTGGCGGCGAGAGCGGGCTTCACCTCGCTGCTCACCGCCTGCCTGCCTTCGCCGCTTTCGGTGAGCGTTTTTTCCGACGCGGATTCGCCCGGAATCGCAGAGATTTTCTTCGAGGCCGCAACTTTCGGGCGGGCCTGCTTTTTCAATGCCTCGGCGGGCGTTTCCGGCGCATCGTTAGACGTGGCGGAGCTTGCAGCCCTGGTCGATTTGCGCGGCGCATTCGCAGGAGGCGGGGCGGCGGCAACATCTTCGACCTTCGGCTTGTCGAAGCTGATCACCGGCTCCATCCCTTGCAGAACATCATCCGACAGCCAGCAAAGACTTTTGTGCCCGCCGCCGAGTTCCTTCAGTGGCGGCACCTGCGTCTCGCAGAGATTGTCGGGAACGAGGTGCTTGTAGCGGCAGCGCGTCTGGAACGGGCAACCGCTTGGCGGGTTCATTGCCGAGGGAATGTCGCCCTCAAGCACGATGTGCTTCTTCACCACGCTCGTATCGGCAATCGGAATCGCGGACAAAAGCGCCTCGGTATAGGGGTGGTAAGGCGGCGCGAAAATCTGATCAGTCGTCCCCTGCTCCACGATGTAGCCGAGATACATGACCACCACGCGGTCGGCGATGTAGCGCACGACCGAGAGATCGTGGCTGATGAACAGCATGGTCGTGCCGGATTCGCGCTGAATATCCATCAGCAGTTCAGTGACTGCCGCCTGCACCGAAACGTCGAGCGCCGACACCGGCTCGTCCGCCACCACGACGCGTGCGCGTCCGGCGAAGGCACGGGCAACGCCGATGCGCTGCTTCTGACCGCCGGAAAGCTGACGCGGCATGCGCTCGGCGAAAGCGCGCGGCAGCTTCACCAGATCGAGCAGTTCCAGCATCCGGTTGCGCCGTTCGAGAACGGTCTTGCCGATCTTGAATTTTTCCAGCGTCCTGATGATCTGCGACCCGACCGAATGGCTTGGGTTCAACGTGTCAAACGGATTTTGAAACACCATCTGGATCGACGACACCGTATCGACATCGCGATTTTCGATGGCTGTCGATTGAATATTTCGATTTCCAAGCTTGATCTCGCCGGAACTCGCTGTTTCAAGACCGAGAAGAACCTTTGCAAGCGTGGATTTTCCGCAGCCGGATTCGCCGACGATGGCGACAGTCTCGGATTCGCGCGCCTCGAAGCTGATCGTTTCATTGGCCTTGACGACCCGGCCCTCGCCGCCGCCGAACACTTCGTTTGCCGCGACGCGATAGTATTTTTTCAAATTGTCGATCTTGAGAACGGTCGCGCCCGGTTTGACGGCCTCTTTCTTGGTCTTCGTGCCTTCGGGAAGTGCTGTCCAGTCGATCTGGTCGAACCGCACGCAGCGGCTGTTATGATTGTCGTGACCCTCGACGCTTATCATCGGGATTTCGGCCGCATCACACACGCCTTCCACAAAATGGTGGCAGCGCGGGCCGAAATTGCAGCCCTTCGGCCGCTCATGCGGCAGCGGCAACTGGCCAGGAATTGCGATGAGCGGGCGCGAATTCTTGTCGGCTCCGGGCAGCGGGATCGAGCGGAAAAGACCTTGCGTGTAGGGGTGGCGCATGCGGTCGAACACGTCTTTGACAGTACCCGTCTCGACCGCCTCGCCCGAATACATGACCGTGATACGGTCGCAGGTTTCGAGGATCAATCCGAGATTGTGCGACACGAAGATCATCGACGTGCCGAACTGCTTGCCAAGGCCCTTCACCAGATCGACGATGCCCGCCTCGACCGTCACGTCCAGTGCGGTCGTCGGCTCGTCGAGCAGAAGCAGCGCTGGCTTCGAAAGCAGCGCCATCGCGATGACGATGCGCTGCTGCTGACCGCCGGAAAGCTGGTGCGGGTAAGATTTCATCATGCGTTCGGGGTCGGGAAGGCGCACGGCCTTCAGCATTTCGAGCGAGCGGTTGTAAGCCTCTCCCTTCGACACTTTTTCGTGGATCAGCGGGACTTCCATCAATTGCCGACCGACCTTCATCGCCGGATTGAGGCTGGCCATCGGCTCCTGATAGATCATCGCGATCTTATTGCCGCGGATCGAGCGGAGCTCCTCCTCGGACAATTCGCCCATGTCCTTGCCCTGGAACTTGATGCGCCCGCCGACGATTTTGCCGACATTGGACAGGTCGCGCATGATGCCAAGCGAGACGGTGGATTTGCCGCAGCCGGATTCACCGACAATGCCCATCGCCTCACCGGGCGCGACGGAGCAGGAAAAGTCCATGACGGCGGGGATTTCCCCGCGCCGCGTGAAGAAGGAGATCGACAGGTTTTCGATTTCGAGGATGGGCTGGGCGCCTGGCGTGGCTGTGACGGCTTCGTTCACGGCGTGCTCCTTCTCCAAAATGTGTGATCCTCGGATGAATAAACGCTCATCCGCATCAATCCTTCATCGACTGTTCGCGAAGCGCATCGGCCAGAAGATTGAGGCCGAGCACGAAGGACATGAGCGCGATTGTCGGCGGCAGCGCGGGGTGGATGAAGGAGCGCAGCAGACGGCTGGCATCCTTGATCGCGGTTCCCCAATCCGGGCTTTCAGGCGCCAGACCAAGACCGAAATAACCGAGCGTGCCGAGCAGGATCGTCGTGTAGCCGATGCGCAGGCACGCATCGACGATCAACGGACCGCGCGCATTGGGCAGGATTTCCCAAAGCATGATGTACCAGGGCGTCTCGCCGCGCGTCTGCGCCGCCGCCACGTAATCGCGGGTTTTGATGTCCATCACCAAACCGCGCACGATGCGGAACACGCCCGGACTGGACGCGAAAACCACCGCCACAAAGATGTTGAGCTGGTTCGGATCGATGCGGACGATGCCCAGCGGATCGGCATTGAAAACCAGCCCCGCATAAATCCAGCCGCCGATGATGAAGGTCAGCGCAAGCTGAACGAATACGAGCTGCGGACGGTTTTTGTACCGTGTGTAGAACAACACCGCGAAAAAGATGATCGGAAACAAGAAGAACAGGCCAGCCATGCCGTAAGGGATCGGCGTGTCCATGATGCCCGGCGTAACCAGCAGGTAGAAAAGCAGGATGACCGGGAATGCCAGAACGAGATTGGCAAGAAAGGACAGGAAGGCATCAATACGCCCGCCATAATATCCCGCAGGCAGGCCGAGCGTCACACCGACCATAATTGCGAAGGCCGTGGCCGCAGGCGCGATGATCAAGACGATCTGGCTGCCGAAAACCATGCGGCTGAAAATATCGCGCGCCAGCTTGTCACCGCCGAAGAGATAGACCGCACCGGTATCTGGAACGACAGCACCCGGCAGCGCATCCTTCATGATCGGGATTTGCCCGAGCGGGTCGAAGGGTGAAACGGTGCTGGCGAATATGGCTGTGAACAGCCAGAAAAAGCAGATCACGACACCGGTGATGCCGACGCCCGTATCGAAAAGCTGGCCGTAAAGTCCGAGTCGTTTCTTGAATATCAGACTGGCGGCAAGCACGATGGCCAACGCGATCCAGACCGGCCAGAAGCGCACGAGTACGCCGAGAAAAATCTGAAAAGCGCCGACAAATTCCAACTGCATCAGCCCATCCCCCTACTGAACTCTGATGCGTGGATTGAGATATGCGTAGCCGATGTCCGAGATGAGCTGCGTGAACAGCACCACGAAAACCGAAACCAGCGAGCATCCCAGCAAAAGGTCGATGTCATTATTGCCTGCGGCCTCGACCAGCGTGTAGCCAAAACCCTGATAGCGGAACATCGTTTCCACGATGACGACGCCAGTCAAAAGCCACGGAAACTGCAGCATGATGACCGTGAACGGCGCGATAAGCGCGTTGCGCAGCGCGTGCTTCATCACAACGCTTCTGAAACTCAGACCTTTCAGCCGCGCCGTGCGGATATATTGCTGCGTCATGACCTCGATCATCGAGGCGCGCGTCATGCGGGCGATGTAGCCGATGCCGTAGATTGCCATCGTCATCACCGGCAGCGTGAAATTATAGAAACTGATGCCCTGATTGGTAGCGCTCGCCGCCGACCCGTTCAGCCAGCCGAGCCATGAGGCGAAGATGACGGTGAAGATGACGCCCGACACATATTCCGGCGTCGCGGTGGTTGCGATAGAAGCGACGGACAGCGTGCGATCGGTGCGCGTGCCTTCGCGCATGCCTGCCACGATGCCGATCAAAAGCGCGATGGGGACCATCGTCACCATCACCCAGAACATCAAAATGCCCGTTGCACCGAGCGCCGGGAAAAGCTTGGCGGAAACGGTGGTTCGAAACTTGGTCGAGCAACCGAAATCGCCCTGGATCACCCCCGAATAGGTCGGAACGTCCGGCTCGTCGCAAAAGCGGAAGCGCGGTGTCGCCTGGCCAGTCGTCGCATCGATATTCGGCTGCTTGGGCATGACGCCCAGCCACTGGCCGTAGCGCACGAAGAAATTCTGCCGGTAGCCGTTCTTGACCAGCCAGCTTTCGAGCTGCTCGGCTGTCGCACGTTGCTCCGTCTGGCTGATCGCCAGCTTCTTGAGATTGGGCTCAAGATTGATGAGAAAAAAGACGACAAGCGTCAGGCACAACATGGTCAAGGTCATGATGCCGAGCCGACGCAATACAAATGAAAGCATGAGGTCCCCCTGCCTTCCCGGTTGGGGTCAGTCGCAACGGACATTTCCAAGCATCAGACCGAAGACGGTATCCGGTATTCGGCTGATCCCGACGCTCATCTAATGAAAGAGGGGCGCCAAGGCCCCTCTTTCAGTTTCAAGACATTAAGCTTCGTCGAGCCAGACCTTGCCGAGATCGATCTCGAACGTCGGGTGCATTCCATGGTTTTTAACGGCCTCCACGGAGTGATTGTAGAGCTTGCGCCAGTAAGGCTGGATGATGATGCCGGAATCCTGGATCATCTTTTCGATCTCTTCCATCATCGCTTTGCGCTTATCGACGTCTGCAACGGCGAGCGCCTCTCCGAGCTTCTTGTCGAAGTCGGGGTTGGACCAGCCGCTTTCGTTCCACGCCTCGCCGGTGCGATAGGCGAGCGACAGAACCTGCACGCCGAGCGGGCGCATGTTCCAGTTGGTCATCGAGTAAGGATATTTCGTCCAGTCGTTCCAGAAGGTCGACCCCGGAAGAACCGTACGCTTGACCTTGATGCCCGCCTCGCGAAGCTGGGCTGCGATCGCGTCACCGGTGTTCTTGTGCCAGTCCTCATCCACGGTGATGAGGTCGTGCTCGTAATCGGCCTGACCGGCTTCGGCCATCAGCGCCTTGGCCTTTTCCATGTCGCGGGTGATCTTCGGAAGCTCGAAATATTCCGGGTGGATCTGGCAGACATGGTGGTTTTCGGCAACGGTGCCGGCACCGCCATAGCCAAGCTGAAGGATGGTCGCATTGTCGACCGCAAGCTGCAATGCCTGACGGACCTTCTGGTCGTCATAAGGCTTGTTGGTGACGTTGGTGCGCGCAACGAGCGTCGTCGCCGTCACGACTTCCGACTTCACCAGGCCGAGACCGTCGAGGATCGACACATAATCTGCCGTGGTTTCGTAGTTGGAATGGATTTCGCCGGCTTCGAACGCGCTGACCGTGGCTGCCGGATCGGTGCCGTAATCGATGAATTCGACGCCGTCGAGCAGCGCTTCGCCTCCCCACCACTTGCCGTCTTCGCGACGCTTGTAGACGACGCTCTGGCCGACATCGAACGAGACGAGTTCGAACGGGCCGGTACCGATCGGATTGCGGGTGAAATCGGCGCCGGTTTCATCAAAGCTGCGGTGAACGACAAGGCCGGGATAGTCTGCGAGATTGGGAACGAAGGAGATGTCGGAAGCGGTGAGCGTGACTTTTACGGTGTGGTCATCGACCTTGGTGATCGCGCCGTCGCGCGCCTTGCCGGTGTCCTTGTCGACCAGCGTGCCCATGCGGGCGGCCATCGAATTGCCCTCGGCCTTGCTGTCGCACCAACGGGTCAGGTTGAAGATGACATCTTCCGCGGTGAAGGCGTCGCCATTCGTCCAGGTGACGTTCTGGCGAAGTTTCAAGACATATTCCGTCGCATCGTCATTCACTTCCCAGGCTTCGAGAAGATATGGCTCGAACGTGTATTCGCGGGTGTACTTGACCAAAGGCTCGAGCGACTGGCGCTGGGAGTTCGCGATTTCGGACCAGTCCGCCATGCGCGGATCTTTTGGAGCCTTGATGAACATGGCGATCTTGATGACGCCGCCCTTCTTGCCCTCTTCCTGCGCCATCGCAGGCGTTGGGGCGGCAAGTCCGATCATGCCGTAAGCCATGGCCGTCGTCGCACCGAATGCGCTGGCCAAAGCGAGAAATTCGCGGCGGTCCACCTTTCCGGCCCTGGCCTGCTCGGCCATCTCCAGAATATGGTCCGGGACACTATCTCCGTTGCTCTTGTAGAACGTCATCGCAATCTCCCATTGTTGGCTTTCCGCCGTTTAACATTCCGTATCCCGCAGGCGTTGTCAAAACGCGCAGAACATAGAAGGTGGAGGAAATGTGCAACTTTGATGGGAGGGCAACATGCGCGATAGCGACAAGCTTGACGCAAAATCGACAATGCCCGCGAAAAGCAATAAAAATACCGCCTAGATTATATTGATACAATTCCGTCTGGCCACACAGCGCCAGAAGACGAAGACTGTAAGGCCACGCAATCCTGGCCGAAGATACTTGGATCTAAAGCGTGTTGCGATCTTTCAGATTCGCTTCCTACGCTTTAGGTCTTTGTTTTCACGCATGTCTTTATCCCAAAACCGGTTCCCACTTTTGGGAGACATGCTTAGTTCAAAGGTCTAATATTCCCGCTCATAGAATATACCACCTTTGGCTTCGCCATCGTCGGCCGCCTGCCCTCTGAGCTTCACGCCGCGCCCGACATTGAGGTCGATGGTCGCCTTGCCGGAGCCGGGCTTCTCACCCTTTTCGAGCGTTATATAAGTGCGATCGTTGAGATATTTGCCTGCCGCAACGGAGGCCGCTCCCGTCTCGTCGGTCTTGACGTCCAGATCATCGACCCCGAGCTGGTTGCGAAGCGTGGTGAGAAGCGAACTTGAGCCGCCGACGCCGGTTAGCTGTGCGGCGGCATCGGCCAGTTGCGCGATCTGCAATGGCGACAAATTCGACATGGAGCGTCCGAAGATGAGACGTGCCAGAACCTCGTCTTCCGGCAGAACCGGGATCGACTGGAAGGAGAATTTCGGATTGTTGGCCGGACCGGTGACGAGAACCGTCACCGTCGCGTCGGTGGCCGACGATTCCGCCGTCATGTCGAGGTAAGGCACCAGCGAACCGGAGAATCCGAGCGTTCCTTCGGTGAAGTCCAGCCGCTTGCCGAGGATCGACAGGCGTCCGCGACGCAGCGTGAACTGGCCGACAGCCTCAGGTGACGAGACAGGCCCGGTGAGCCGGAGATTGCCGCCAAGCTCGGCATCGAGGCCGCGTCCCTGCACGAAAATCTGCTGCGGAGCATTGATCGCAATATCCAGACTCAGCCCGCCGCCATTGCTGCCGGTCGCTTCGGCCGGGTTCAACGCGCGGTCCTGCGCACGCACCGCGGCGGGTGCATTCTTGTGCTGCACATCCAGCGCCTGCAGCGATGCGGGCAGCCTGTCCGGGACGGTGACGATCGTTTTTCCGAGATTGATCGCACCGGAAATTGCCGGGGCGGATACCAGCGGGCCACTTATCTTGAGATCGGCGCCGAAATTGACGGTAACGACCCGCCCATCCGTATAGCGGCCTTCGACGACACGGATGGTAATGTCCGCCGGGAAACCCTGCGCCGCGTCGATACCGACCGTGCCGCCTGCAGTGATCGTTCCGCCGCTGGAGATCGTGCCGGTCAACCTGCGGATCGTCGCAACGCCGTTATTGATTGCCACATCCAGCGCCAGATCGTTGACGGCAATGCCGTTGGCCGCCGAGACGAACCGCGCACCGGACGATTGTATAGTGCCGCCGATGACGGGCGCAGTGGCCGGGCCGCTGACGGTCACATTGACATCGGCATTGCCGGTCAATGCCATGCCCTGTGCTGCCAACTGGCGTCCGAGGAAGCCGAACGGCACCCTGCCGGTGAATCTAAGGTCAAGCTGCGGTGTACCCGCAATTTGCACTGCGCCGCCGCCAGTGATGTTCAGACCCGATGCGTCGCTGGCCGTCGCGTTGAAGGACAGGCGGTTGGATGCGAATGTGCCTTTAGACACGATGCCCAGAGCACCGATACCGGCAGCCCGCGTCTGCGATGTGGCAGCCCCGCTCCAGTTGGCATCATAGGCCACCGAAGGCGCGCTCGCCTGCCCCGTTACCTTGACCGTGCCGGAAAGATTGCCGCCCGCGTCGAGACCGGGTGCAAATGCATTTGCCAGCGCGACGGGAAGATTGGAGAGAGCCACATCGAGATTGAGCGTTTCGCCTGCGGTACCAGAAACGGTTGCCGTGCCGCCGCCGAGATTGAGCGCCAGCCCTTCGAGCGCGGTGCGCCCATCCTTGATGCGAATGGTGGACGCCCGTGCCAATGCAGCCCTGATACCTTTAACGGTGGCTTCCGCAGATGCGAGTTCGATTGTCGTCGTGCTGTCTGCAAGCTGAACGCGTCCCGCCGCTTTTGCGGGAATATCGTTGACGGTCGCGCCGCCATTGAAGCCGGTCCACGAACCGTCCTGGCGCAATGCGACATCGACATTCTTCACGATGGTCCCGCCGGAATTGACCGTGGCAGCCTTGATCGTTCCGGAAATTGCGGGCGACGCCATGAAATTCGAAACGAGCGCATCGATCGCGACATTCTGGACGCTGAGTTCACCGCGCGTGATTTTGGCGGTGTTGGCCGTAACCTTCACTTCCGGCGTTTCGCCATTGCGCGTGAAATTGATCTTGCCGCGAACGTCACCTTCCGCCGTTTCCAGCGCAAGTGCGGCCAGCGGGCCAATGTCGGGAAGCTCGAAATTGACCTCGCCGAGAGGCACGAAACTGTCGTCGAGAACGAGATCGCCAGCGATGCGGTTCTGACCGAGCGAAAGCGTCAGTCCGTTGATTTCGCGCCTGCCATCCGTGGTTTTCAAAATGGCGCGGCCATCGAGCGTTTCGCCGCCGACAGTGCCGGAAAGCGCGACATCCGCAGCCGGGTTCGCAAGATCAGCCTTGCCGGACGCGGTGAGCTTCAGGTTGCGGATTTCGCGCTGCGCCGCCTCGATCGTATCGCTGGTCACCGTCAGGGCGACGTCCGGTGCTGCAAGCGCGCCCTTCGCGCTCGCCTGAAAAGCGATTGCGCCCGTCGCATCCGGTGCCAGAAGTCCGACATCGGCGAGCGCGCCCTGAATTTCAGCGTCGAGCGCGCCATCGGCAAGCTTCGCCTGACCGCTCGCCGAAAGCTGGCCGGAGGACAGTTCGAGCGAGTCTGCGGCGATGTTGCCTTGCGCGTCACGATTGAGCGACGTGGAAATGACCGTGCGCTCGCCCAGCACGCCGCGTGCGGCGGCAGGCAGCGCGGCGGACGCCGCATCGGCTTTGACGTTAAGCGTGATCGAGCCGTCCGCCAAAGAAACGCGACCGTCGAATGCACCTTGAAGTGCATCGCTGCGGAGCGAGCCGCTGTCGATGACCACCGTGTCGGAGATCGGGCTGTCGGATGAACTTGCCGAGAGGCTGCCGCTGAATTCCGTAGCGATACGCCCTGCAATCAGCGGAGCGATCGTTGGATTGTCGAAGCCGATACGGGTTGCCGTTGCGGAGCCGGAAATCGGGCCTGTCCGGTTTTCGATATTGAAGGCGTCCGAATGGAACTTCACTTCGATATTTTCGACCTTGGTGTCGTTCGTCGCGACCGAAGGCAGCGTCAGCGAGACATCGAGTGCCGGTTCGTTTCCTGCGCCGAAAGCTCTGAGCGAGCCGGAGCCGATTTCGATGTCGAGCGGGCTTTCATCACTGCCGAGCGAAAGCGGCACCGAATTGCCCTTGGCATTGAACTCAAGCTTGAAATCGCTGGCACCTTCCGGGTTGACCGTGCCGGATGCCGTTCCTTCCAGCCCGTCGCTCGAAATATTCGCGCGTTCGATGGAAACGCCGCCCGAAGGCGTCAGCGTCGCAGCAGCGTCAAAGGCGGTCTGCCCGGCAAGCAGAGGCTGGAACTGCGCAGGCACGAAGCGCATGAAATCGCCCTTGCCCTGCGCTTCGATCGCCCTGCCCGCTTCAGTCAGCCTGTGACGGCCCGAAAGGCTAGTGATGACATTTCCATCGACCGAAAAACTGCCCTCGCCAGCCCAATCGGCCAGCGGGCCGGAGCCTTTCAAGGCAACATCGACGGAAGGCTGTCCCGGAAGTTTAAGCAGATTCGCCAGAATGCCACCCGCAGGCTCGGAGCCGGTTACATCTACGTCCAGCTTGTTGTCGTCCGGCGCAAAAGTCACCTTGGCCTGAACACTGCCTTCGGTGCCGTCCTTGCGCGCAATATTGAGGTCGGTCTGGATGCGCATCGGCGAGGCATCGACCATGGCCGAACCCTTCGCGCCGAGTTCCGCAACGCCGCCTGCAATGTCGGGGCCGAGCGCGATTTCCGGCAGATCGATGTCGCGAAGCGCCAGCGACACAGGCAGTGAAAACGAGCCGCTCGTCTCGGTTTCCGCCGGTTTGCTCTCCGGCGTGCGGGCCATTTCGATGCGCTGCGCGAAAATACGGTCCGCACTGAACGTCTTCGAGAGAAGTGCAAGCGGCGACCAGTCGATCTCCGCGCCGCGTACGACAAGCCACGGCCCTTTCGCATCTTCGATGACGAGTTGATCGAGCCTCAGATTGCCCGACCAGATACCGTCGATGCCGCTGAGTGCAATCTTTTGATCCGGTGTCGAGGCAAGATCGGAGATGATCCCGGCCAGGTTTTCGCGGCCTTTTCCGGTCAAGGTCAGCACGGCAACCGCGCCAATGGCAAAAGCCACCACGACGAGAAGCGCGTAACCCAGAATCCGGAAGAGTTTTTTTAGCAAAACCATAAGCGTTCGATCTGGCCCGTGTCAGAAAGACTGGCCAATGCCAGCGTAAAAGCCGAAGCTTGGATCGTCCGGCCCCGGATTGAGCGGAACGGCTGCGTCAACGCGCAACGGTCCGAACGGTGTGAGATAGCGCAGTCCGACGCCTGCGCCAGCTTTTACATCGGAAAAGTCGGGCGTCTGCTTGGTGGACACGGTGCCGACATCGACGAAAGGCACGATACCGATCGTCTCGGTTATGCCGATGCGCAGTTCGGCGGAAGCTTCAGCATAGGAGAGACCGCCTGTCGGTTCTCCGTCTGGCCCTTTGGGTCCGATGCCTTGATAGGCATAGCCGCGAACCGAGCCGCCGCCGCCCGAATAGAACCGCCGGTCTGCCGGAACTGCATCCAGACCCGCACCGAATATCGACCCGACGGCAACACGCCCTGCCGCCACGAAACGCGCATTCGTGTCGAAGGACTGGTAGGCAGACGCTTCGCCGCGAAGTTTCACGAAGGCAGCGCCCGTCAGAATATCGTAGGTCGGCTCGCCATAAGCCAGAACGCGGAAACCCTTGGTCGGGTTAAGACGGTTGTCGCGATTGTCGTAAATATACTGGAGAGGCGTGCTGACGAGCAGGAATTTCTTCGGCCCCGTACCGGCAAGACGCGTAAAAACATCCTCGATGCGCGAATAATCCACCGCAAGTTCGGCAGAAACCGTCTGCGTCTTGGTCAGTTCATAGGAAACGCCGGTGCTGGCCTTCACCGAAAAACGGTCATAGGCGTCGGGATGCTCGTAAACGGTCCTGAGCCCGGCAAAGAATTTGGATGCAGGCCCGATAACGCCCGGCTTCTCGAACAGAATACCGGCATTATAGTTGAGCTTGTCGATGGCTTCCGCCGCGCCAATCCTGCTGATGGCACCTTCGATACGCAGTTTTTCTGCGCGCCCGAAGAGATTGCGGTGGCCCCAATAGCCTTCGATGCCGAAGCCTTCGGTGTTGGAAAAGGTCGCACCGGCACCGAAATAGCGCAGTTTGCGCTCCGTTACTGTCACAGCGATGGGGATCTGCCCGTTCGCATCGAGGCTTTCGGCTTCGCGAAGCGAAACGCTGTTGAACACGCCGAGCCCCGTCAGCCTTTCGCGGGCATCCTCGACTTCTTCCGGCGAATAGGTGCGGCCACGCTCGAGGCCCGTCATATATTCTGTGAAATCGCGATCGACCGTTTCGGTGCCCTGAACCGTGGTCGGTCCATATCCGGCAATCGGCCCGGCAGCGACATTCAGCGTCACGTCGAGCGTGCTGGTGTTGTGGTCTGCAACGACTTCACGACCGGCAATCTTCGCCAGCGGACGGCCCTCGTCCTTCAGCGCGCGCACGATCAGCCCTTCGGCCTTCAGGATTTCGAGCGAACCGGCATTGCCGCCGGAAACCAGGCCGTAATCGACCGCTGACAGATTGGCAGCATCGCCTGCCAGCCTTATGTCGCCGAGCGTGAAGACAGGCCCCGGCTCGACCGTCACCGTGACCGGTATGGGCTGCGCCTGCGTGAATTCGGCATCGGGCGGCAGATCATCGATGGATTGCCCGGCAATCGAAACCGTGACGACGCCTTCATAGCGCGCCTGCTCGTAAAGTGCCGCGACCAGCAATTCGCGCTCGCTGCGCGCCTTAGCCATGAGGCCGAGAGAGCCCGAAACGGGACGCTCTTCGTCCGCCTTCAGGCCGGAAGCGTTTTCAATCGTCTCTTTTATTTCGTCGTCGCCAACGACATTGATCGTCACGGAATAGCGGAGCGGATCGACGATATCGGCGTCTTCGTCCTCAGCGGACTCGAAAATCTTGAAACCGAATATCTCTAATGCAGACGCCTTCGGCGCCCCCACGAGCATGACCGCCGAGCAAAGCAGGGCAGACATCGCGACGCGTAGGAAAGCATCGTCAGTCGTTTTGCCCCCAAAACCCTGCGACTTTTTCAACTGCATTATTTCAAGCTAACGCCAAAAGCTAAAATTGGAATGAAGTTTTCAACCGCTTCTAAACGGTTAGACAGTGATTTTTCATGAAGTGGTGAACAAAGAGTGAGCGCCATTTCCGTACTCATCAACAATCCCGGATGGATTCGAGTACCATGTCGCGCCGGGCGAGGCCAACATTTGTGGCCCCCAGCGGTCTTACAACCAACGACTGTGGCATGTTGACAACGCTCCGCTCTTTCGGATCATACCCTCCGGGCAAGGTGGATGCCTGTGGAGGAATCTAAAATGCGCGCGCTTCGTGTTTTCTGCCTGCTGACCTTCAGCCTGTTGTCTCTTGCCGGCCAGGCTTTCGGTGCCGAGACGAAAAGTATCGTCACGAAGAATGACAGCGATTATTTCGGATTCGACCTGCGATCCGAGCAGAACGTCTCCATCGACCAGTGCAAATCCATCTGCCTGGGCGATTCCGGTTGCCGCGCCTTTACCTACAACCCAAAGGCCAAATGGTGTTTTCTGAAATCGGATTTCAGCACGCTGAAGCCGTTTTCCGGCGCGATCGCTGGCAAAGTCGTGACCAATAGCGGCGATCCCGACATCGGCGCACCGGATGAACTGTCCTTCGTACCGGCCTTCATCAATGTGGAAACGCGCGAATTCCGCCGGTTCTTGACCGGGCAGGCCGTACCGGAAGGCAGCGACGGCCTTGCAGCGCTTATCGAGGCTGGCGATTTCGCCAATCTTTCCAACGATCCGCGCGACGCGGAGCAGAAATTCCGCGCCGCAATCGCGATTTCGCCGGACGACGCGCGGCTGTGGAATTCCCTCAGCGAAGCGATCCTCAAAATCTCGCCGAGCGATAATGAGCGCGCAAGGATGCGACAGAACGCGACCTCCGCGGCGCTGAACGGCTATCTGATTTCGCGAACGGCAGCGACCCGCGCCGAAGCGCTCGCATTCCTCGGCGACAGCCTCGACGGACGCGACATTTCCCGCCCCGCCATTCAGGCCTATCAGGCAAGCCTCGCTCTGGTGAGTTCGGCGGAAGTCCAATCCCGCTACGAGGATTTGAAGGCACGCAAAGGTTTCCGCATCGTCGACCATTCCATCGATGCCGACAGCGCGTCACCGCGCGTCTGCGCCCAGTTTTCCGAGGATCTGGTCAAGACCGGCGTGGATTACGCACCCTTCGTGACTGTCGACGGTGCTGCCCCGAAAGCCGTAGAGGCCAAGGACAAGCAAATCTGCGTCGAAGGTCTGGAGCACGGCGAGCGTTACCGTGTCGCGTTCCGTCCCGGCATTCCAGCCGCAATCGGCGAAGTACTCGAAGCGCCGGTCACGCTCAATGTCTATGTGCAGGATCGCGGTGCATCGGCCCGCTTCACCGGTGACAGCTTCGTGCTGCCTTCGGGCGCGCGCCGCGGCATACCCCTCGTCACGATCAACATGGAAGCCGCCGATATCAAGGTTTACCGCATCGGCGACCGCTCGCTGGCGCAGCTTTTGTCAGGCTACCAGTTCCTGCGGCAATTGGACGGTTACGACGTAACCAACGTTTCGGACCAGATGGGCGCACCGGTCTGGGAAGGCCAGATCGAAATTGCCAACGATCTCAACAAGGAAGTCACCACCAGCTTCCCGATCGATGAAGCACTGCCGGAGCGCAAGCCCGGCGTCTATGTCATGACCGCACAGCCGGCCAACGACACCAGCGACGAATGGAATTCGCGCGCGACGCAATGGTTCGTCGTCTCCGACATCGGCCTCTCGACCTATACGGGCGAAGACGGCCTGAACGTGTTTGCCAGATCGCTTGGCTCGGCCAAGTCGATGGACGGCGTGGAACTGACGCTGCTTGCCAAGAACAATGAAATTCTGGGCAAGGCGACGACGGATTCCGAAGGTCGCGCAACATTCAATCCGGGCCTGACACGCGGCGAAAACAGCATGGTGCCTGCCGTGCTGATGGCGAGCAAAGGCGATGAGGATTTCGTGTTCCTCGACATGACCCGCGCCGGTTTCGACCTTTCGGACCGTGGCGTGACGGGTCGTGCCGCACCCGGCGCACTGGATCTCTATGCATGGACGGAACGCGGCATCTACCGCGTCGGCGAAACGGTTCATGTCGCGGCTCTGGCAAGAGACGACAAGGCCAGCGGCGTCGAAAACCTGCCGCTGACTTTCATTTTCACACGGCCCGATGGCGTCGAGGATCGGCGCATCGTCGCCGAAGGCGTATCGGCTGGCGGTTATGCGGTCGAGCTGCCGCTTTCCGCCAACGCCATGCGCGGCACGTGGACGGCCCGCATCCACACCGACCCGAAGGAAGCGGCAATCGTCAGCCAGAACTTTCTTGTCGAAGACTTCGTGCCCGATCGGATCGAGTTCGACCTGACCAGCGACCGTGAGGAAATCGCCGCGGGTGAGAGCGCGGAAGTTACCGTCGATGGCCGCTTCCTTTATGGCGCGCCCGCTGCCGGTCTGGCGCTCGAAGGCGAAGTGACGCTCTCGACCCGCCGCGAATGGGATCGCTTCAAAGGCTATTTCTTCGGCCTTGCCGATGAGGATCAGGGCGAAGCAACACGCATTCCGCTGACCAATCTTCCGTTGATCGGCGATGACGGCAAGGCGCGCTTCCCGGTCGAAATCGATCAACTGCCATCGACCACGCGCCTTTTGAATGCGGGCGTCACCGTGCGCATGAAGGAAACGGGCGGCAGGGCCGTCGAACGCAAACTCGATATTGCCATCCGCCCCGAAGGCGAGATGATCGGTATTCGCCCCGATTTCACCGGCGATTCCGTCCCACAGGGCGGCACCGCGAAATTCAGCGTCATCGCCACCGACAATACAGGTACGCGGCACGCGTCGAATGGCCTGCAATGGTCGCTGGTAAAGGTCGAGCGCAATTACCAATGGTATCGCAGCGGCAATTCCTGGAATTATGAGCCGGTAACTTACACGAAGGCCGTTTCCAACGGGGCGATAGACGCTTCCGCCGACAGCGAGGCAACGATTTCCATGCCGGTGGATTGGGGCCGCTACCGGCTCGAAATCACCAGTGCCGACCCGACAGGTCCCGCCACCAGCGTCGAGTTCGACGCCGGATGGTATGTCGCGGCAAGTTCTACGGAAACGCCGGACGGTCTCGAAATCGCGCTCGACAAGGACAAATATGCGGTCGGCGAGGTCGCGAAACTGAAAATCTCGCCGCGTTTCGCGGGCGAGTTGATGGTGACTGTCGGCTCGGAGCGCCTGCTCAAGACGATCAATGTCAGCGTTCCCGAAGGCGGCTCGACCGTCGATGTGCCGGTTGATGCCGAGATGGGCGCGGGTGCCTACATCACAGCCACGCTCTATCGCCCCGGCGATGCGCAGGAAACGCGCATGCCCGCGCGCGCCATCGGCGTCAAATGGCTGGCCGTCGATCCGGGCAGCCGCAAACTCGACGTGAAGCTCGATACGGTCGAGAAGACCGAGCCGCGCAAGCCGCTCTCCGTTCCCATTCAGGTTGCAGGCATAGACGCCGCGACCGATGCTTACGTCATGGTCGCCGCAGTCGATGTCGGCATTCTGAACCTGACCAACTATACTGCCCCGGACCCGGAAAACTGGTTCTTTGGCCAACGTATGCTGGGCCTCGAATTGCGCGATCTATACGGACGCCTGATCGACGGTTCGCTCGGCACGACCGGCAGGCTGCGCACCGGCGGCGATGGCGGCTCCATGGCAACCCAGGGCAGCGCGCCCACCGAAAAGCTCGTCGCCTTCTTCTCCGGCATCGTAAAACTCGACGCTGAGGGCAAGGCAAACATCGCGTTCGACATCCCGCAATTCAACGGAACCGCCCGCGTCATGGCGGTTGCCTGGACGAAGGAAGCGGTCGGGCATGCGACATCGGACGTGATCGTGCGCGATCCGATCGTCGTCACGGCAGGCCTGCCGCGCTTCATGGCACCGGGCGACGAAGCCACCATGCGCCTCGATATCGCAAACACCGATGCGCCGGATGGCGACTATGATTTCACGGTTGAAACGACCGGCGACCTTTCGACCGGCACCGCGCCGCTGCCTGAAAAAGTCACCCTGACTGCGGGCAAGCGCCAGACGCTCAGCGTACCGCTGGTCGCGCAGACGGTCGGCGATACGAGTCTCACTGTCCGGCTTGCAAACGCGGATGGTTTGAACGTCGAGCAAGTGCTTTATCTGCCGGTGCGCCCGGCAGCACTTCCCATCACGACCCGCATGGTGGTCGATCTCTCGGCCAATGGCGGCGCATTGCGCATCGATCGCGAGCTTCTGGCCGCCTCCATGCTGGAAGGCGCATCGGTCAGCGTCGGCATATCGCCCACCGCTGCCTTCGACGTGCCCTCGCTGCTGATGACGCTCGACCGCTATCCCTATGGCTGCGCGGAGCAGACGACGAGCCGCGCCCTGCCCTTGCTCTATGTCAGCGAGCTTTCAAAGGGCCTGGGCATGAACGACGATCCAACCCTGCGCGATCGTGTGCAACAGGCGATCTACCGCGTGCTCAACTACCAGTCGTCGTCGGGCAGTTTCGGCCTCTGGTCGCCGGGTTCCGGCGATCTGTGGCTCGATTCCTACGTCACGGACTTCCTGAGCCGCGCCCGCGAGCAGAATTACGACGTGCCGGAAAAATCGCTTCTGCAGGCGCTGAACAATCTGCAGAATTCGCTGGGCTACGATCAAGACGTTCAGGGCCGCGGCAGCCAGATCGCTTATGCGCTCTATGTTCTTGCCCGCAACAAGAAAGCGTCCGTTGGCGATCTACGCTACTATTCGGACACCCAGATCGAAGCCTTCACCAGCCCGATGGCGGTCGCACAACTCGCGGCCAGCCTCGCGCTTTATGGCGACAACCAGCGCTCGGAACGAACTTTCAGTGCCGCGTTGCGGCTCGCGCAGGCAAATCCGGCCTACGACTACAACCGCTCGGATTACGGTTCGCGGCTGCGCGACGGCGCGGCGATGCTGGCGCTTGCCGCCGAAAGCCGCCCCGCGCCTTCCGTGATGCCGGAACTGGTGAAGCTCGTATCGTCGGAGCGCGAAACCAAAAAATATATGAGCACACAGGATCAGGCCTGGATGCTGCTTGCCGCTCGCGCCCTGAAAGACAGCACGAATGCGCTCAGCCTCGACATAAACGGCCAATCGCATAGCGGCGCGTTTTCAGAGGAGATGAGCGGTACGGAACTTATGGACAATCCGATGCTCGTCACCAATCGCGGCTCGGAGCCTGTGCAGGCCGTGGTCACAACGGTTGCAGCGCCGGTCGATCCGCTGCCAGCCGGTGGCGACGGCTTCGAGATCGAGCGGACCTACTACCGTCTCGACGGCAGCGAGGCCAATGTTACCGAAGTGCAGCAGAATGAGCGCTTCGTGGTCGTCCTGCGGGTGAATGAGTGGAACAGTTGGCCATCGCGCGTGCTGGTTGCCGATCTTCTGCCCGCCGGTTTCGAAATCGACAATCCCGGCCTGGTCAGCAGCGCAGACCTGTCCAATTTCGAATGGCTGGGCCGCACCGAGGCTGCGCATCTCGAATTCCGCAACGACCGCTTCATTGCCGCGTTCGACCGGACATCGGGAAACAATGAGCCGATCACGCTGGCTTATGTCGTGCGTGCGGTGACGCCCGGCACCTATGCCCATCCCGCCGCCAATGTCGAAGACATGTACCGCCCGCAATATTCGGCGCGCACTTCGACCGGCATGATGGTGGTCAAGGAGCCGTGATGTGAAAACGCTCCGCAGAATTGCGCTGTGGAGCGTCATCGGCGTTGGCGTTGGTGGGGCATGCCTATGGGGGCTTGATGCTGCTGACCGGGCTTTCCCGCCGCCACTGCCGGAAAAACTCACCATCTCGACCGAAGTCGTGGACCGCGACGGCCTGCTCTTGCGAGCCTTTGCAACGCCAGACGGAAGATGGCGGCTGCCGGTCGTTCTCGATCAGGTGGACGGCCAGTTCGTCGAGATGCTGCTTGCCTATGAAGACAAGCGGTTTCTCGACCATTCCGGCATCGATTTTCTCGCTTTGGCGCGCGCGGCGGGCCAATTTGCTGGAAACGGGCGCATCGTTTCGGGCGGTTCCACCATTTCCATGCAGCTTGCCCGGCTGATCGAGCCGCGCGAAAGCCGCAGCCTTGGATCCAAATTCCGCCAGCTTCTGCGCGCCATCCAGATCGAGCGGCGGCTGAGCAAGCACGATATTCTCGAACGCTATCTGACGCTGGCCCCCTATGGCGGAAATCTCGAAGGTGTGCGCGCCGCCTCGCTTGCCTATTTCGGCAAAGAGCCGCGACGGCTGAGCGTTTCGGAGGCAGCCCTTCTCGTCGCCCTGCCGCAATTGCCCGAAAGACGACGGCCCGACCGCAACCCGGAAACCGCAAAAACCGCGCGCGACCGCGTGTTGACCCGCATGATTGCCGCAGGAGTTCTGGGCGAACAGGAAGCGACACGCGCAGGCCGCGACGAGATAGCGGGACGGCTGGCGCTGCCCGCCTTAGCGCCGCATGTTGCGCAGGCGGCAATACGCAAAGCCCCGGACGTTCAGCATCATAAACTCACGCTCAGCAGGCCGGTTCAGCAAGGGCTGGAAGCCGTTGCCCGCAATGCCGCGTCGAAGCTCGGCCCGCGCATTTCCGTCGCGATGATCCTTGCCGATGCACGAACCGGCGATATTCTCGGCGAGGTCGGGTCCGCGAACTATTTCGACGCAAGGCGTTCCGGCTGGATCGACATGACGCGCGTTTCGCGCTCGCCCGGTTCGACACTGAAACCTTTCATTTATGGGCTCGCCATCGAACAGGGGCTGATTGCGCAGGAAACACTGATTGAGGATCGGCCCGCCGATTTTGCAGGATACCGCCCGCGCAATTTCGACATGAGCTATCAGGGCGATGTCAGCATAAGGCAGGCGCTGCAATTGTCGCTGAATGTTCCGGCAATCAGGCTTCTGGATGCAGTCGGCCCTGCCCGTCTTGCGGCGCGGTTCAGGCAGGCGGGCATCAATCTTCGATTGCCGAAGGGCGAAGCGCCCGGATTGGCGATCGGCCTTGGCGGCGTCGGCCTGTCGCTGCACGATCTGGTGCAGCTTTACACAGGCCTCGCCAACAGCGGTTCGCCGAGCATATTGCGCGACGGCACCGAACCCGATGGCATGGAAGTGCCCGATACGGGCGAGTTGCTGGATGCGCGGGCGACATGGCAGATCGCGGATATGCTTTCGGGTGTAATGCCGCCGGAAGGTGCCGCACCGCGCGGCATCGCCTACAAGACCGGCACCTCCTACGGCTATCGCGATGCATGGTCGATCGGCTTCGACGGACGCTACGTTCTGGGCGTATGGGTCGGCCGCCCGGATGGCGGATCGGTCCCCGGCCTTTCAGGCTATGTCTCGGCAGCACCCATATTGTTTGATGGATTTGCGCGATCCGGCCTTGCAACCGTCCCGCTTCCCCGCGCACCCGCCGGCGCATTGCGCCAGAAGCGCGACGATCTGCCGTTTACGCTGGCGCGCTTCACCTCCGAATCCAGTGGTCTGCCCGCTGCCGCACCAAGCGAACCCGCGCCGCAGATCGTCTTTCCGCCGAATGGCGCGCACATCGAACTTGCCGCTGCATCGAACGCAGCTTCCCCACTCGTCCTGAAACTTCAGGGTGGCCGAGCGCCCTTCCGGTGGCTGGCCAATGGCAAGCCGCTGTCGGGCATCGAGCGCCGCCGAACTGCCGCCTGGCAGCCTGATGGAACCGGCTTTTCCACGCTGACGGTAATCGATGCCGCGGGCCGCGCAGCAAGCGTACGCGTCTACGTCGAATAGCGCTTTTTCGACCCTTCAGAAGTTGGAAGCAGATTCTGAAAAATCGAGAAGACGAAAATTTTTTCTCACAGAAGCCCCAAAGCGTCATAGAATTGCGCCTGACGCGGTAAATTTGGCACGTCCGGCCGCATCCTATTTCTACAAAGTTGATAGACTCCAGTCTCGCTCAACGGAGGTAGACATGAACAGCATTAAGTCCCGAAGCTTGCTTGCCGGCCTCCTCGCCGGTGCAGTTCAGTTCGGCGTTTTTGGTTTCGCATTCGCGGATACGACCATCATCAACGTATCCTACGACCCGACCCGCGAGCTTTATCGCGAATACAATGCGGCCTTCGCCACCAAGTGGAAGGCCGACACAGGCGAAACGATCACTATCCAGACGTCGCATGGCGGCTCGGGCAAGCAGGCCCGCTCGGTGATCGACGGCCTCGACGCCGATGTGGTGACGCTGGCGCTCGAAAGCGACATCAACGCGATTGCGGATGCGACCAAGAAAATCCCCGAAGATTGGCGCACCAAGCTTCCGAACAACTCGTCGCCCTACACCTCCACCATCGTTTTCCTGGTTCGCAAGGACAATCCTAAGGAAATCAAGGATTGGGGCGATCTGGTCAAGGACGGCGTCGAAGTCATCACGCCGAACCCGAAAACCTCCGGCGGTGCGCGCTGGAACTACCTCGCTGCATGGGCCTGGGCGCATAATGAATATAATGGCGACGACGCCAAAATCCGCGAATATATCGGCGAACTCTTCCGCCATGTGCCAGTGCTCGACACCGGCGCGCGCGGCTCGACCGTGACTTTCGCACAGCGCGAACTCGGCGACGTTCTTCTCGCATGGGAAAACGAAGCCTATCTGGCAATCGATGAATTCGGCGCGGATTCCTTCGACATCGTCATCCCGCCATCCTCGATCCTCGCAGAACCTCCGGTAGCCGTCGTCGATGGCAATGTGGACACCAAGGGAACACGCAAGGCAGCGGAAGCCTATCTCAACTACCTTTATTCGGAAGAAGGCCAGCGCATCGCTGCAAGGCACCATTACCGTCCGTCCAAGCCGGAACTGGTGCCTGCAGAGGAGCTTCAGAAGCTGCCGGAACTCAAGCTGATCTCGATCGACGACCCGATCTTCGGCGGATGGCGCAAGGCACAGCCTGAGCATTTCGGCGATGGCGGCATCTTCGACCAGATCTACAAGCCGGCCCAATAAGCATGGCTTTGTCGTCCGCTCGCAAATCGTGGCGGCTTAAACATCCGAGCGTCATTCCGGGTTTCGGATTGACGCTCGGATTTACGCTGACCTATCTCACCCTCATCATTCTCATACCGCTGGCGGGCCTATTGTGGCGCTCGGCAGCACTCGGCTGGAGCGATTTTGCAGCCCTGGCCACCGATCCGCGGACGCTTAACGCGCTGAAAGTGAGTTTCGGCACCTCGCTGATCGCCGCACTTATAAATGTCGTGTTCGGCACCATCGTTGCCTGGGTTCTGGTTCGTTATCGTTTCCCCGGAAGGCGCATCGTGGACGCAATCGTCGACCTGCCCTTCGCGCTTCCGACCGCGGTCGCGGGCATCGCCCTGACCACGCTTTACGCACCGAAGGGCTGGATCGGCAGCCTTCTGGTCCCGCTCGGCATCAAGGTCGCCTATACGCCGCTCGGCATCGTCATCGCGCTCGTTTTCATCGGCCTGCCATTCGTGGTGCGCACGGTGCAGCCGATCATGGAAGAGATCGACAAGGAAGTCGAAGAAGCTGCTGCCACGCTCGGCGCATCGCGCTTCCAGACAGTCAGCAGGGTCCTCCTCCCAAGCTTGACCCCTGCAATCCTCACCGGCTTCTCGCTCGCCTTTGCGCGCGCGGTTGGTGAATATGGGTCGGTCATCTTCATTGCCGGAAACATTCCCTACGTTTCCGAAATCGCGCCTCTTCTGATCGTCATCAAGCTCGAAGAATTCAACTATCCGGCGGCAACCGCCATCGGCGCCATCATGCTCGGCATATCGTTCCTCATGCTGCTGGTCATCAATCTCATTCAGGCTTGGAGCAGGAGGCGGTACGGCTATGGCACTTGAAACACAATCGGCTTCGGCTTACGCTTTTCCCAGTGAGGGAGACGACAGCCTGGCACGCCGTCATCAAAACGCCACGACCGAAACGCCGCTTATCCGCGCCGTTCTCATGGCTTTTGCCTTCCTGTTCCTCGGCATCTTCCTCGTCATCCCGCTGGTCGCGGTTTTCACGCAGGCATTTGCGAAAGGCGTCGAGCCTTTTCTGAACTCGCTTTTCGAACCGGACGCGCTTGCCGCCATCAGGCTGACCTTGCTCGTCGCGGTGATCGCCGTGCCGCTCAATCTCGTCTTCGGCATCGCGGCGGCCTGGGCCATCGCCAAGTTCGAGTTCAAGGGAAAAGCCTTCCTGATCACGCTGATCGACCTGCCCTTTTCGGTGTCGCCGGTCATTTCCGGTCTCGTCTATGTCCTGCTCTTCGGTGCGGGCAGCGTGCTCAGCCCATGGCTCAAAAGCTACGGCATAGAAATCCTGTTCGCGGTTCCAGGCATCGTTTTGGCAACCATCTTCGTGACCTTCCCCTTCGTCGCGCGCGAGTTGATCCCGCTCATGCAGGAGCAAGGCACGGGCGATGAGGAAGCGGCACTTTCGCTCGGCGCATCCGGCTTGCAGACATTCTGGTATGTGACATTGCCCAATGTGAAATGGGCGCTGCTCTACGGCGTTCTGCTTTGCAATGCGCGCGCAATGGGCGAGTTCGGTGCGGTTTCAGTCGTATCGGGCCACATTCGCGGCTTCACCAACACGATGCCGCTGCATGTCGAGATCCTCTACAACGAGTACAACGCAGTTGGCGCATTCGCCGTCGCCTCGCTGCTGGCCCTGCTCGCTCTCGTGACGCTCGTCCTGAAATCCTTTCTCGAGTACCGCTACGGCGACGAACTCGCGGCCACCAAAAAGCATTAGGAATCAAGTTAATGGAAGTTCGCGTCGCACAAGTGCGCAAGGAATTCGACCGCTTTCCCGCACTTCACAACGTCTCGCTGGACATTCAGTCCGGCGAGCTGATCGCCCTGCTCGGGCCGTCAGGTTCGGGCAAAACAACGCTGCTGCGTCTGATTGCCGGGCTGGAACGCCCGACCGCAGGCGCGATCTATTTCGGCGATGAAGATGCATCGCTGAAAACGGTTCAGGAGCGCAATGTCGGCTTCGTCTTCCAGCATTATGCCCTGTTCCGGCATATGACGGTCGGCGAGAATATCGGCTTCGGCCTCAAGGTGCGTCCAAGCGCGACACGCCCGGAAAAGGCGGAAATTCGCCGCCGGGCGTCTGAACTTCTGGATTTCGTGCAGCTTTCGGGCCTTGAAAACCGCTATCCGACGCAGCTTTCGGGCGGTCAGCGCCAGCGCGTTGCACTGGCGCGGGCATTGGCCATCGAGCCTCGCGTGTTGCTGCTTGACGAACCCTTCGGCGCGCTCGATGCGCAGGTGCGCCGCGAACTGCGCCATTGGCTTCGCGACGTGCACGACACGACGGGCCACACCACCGTTTTCGTCACGCACGATCAGGAAGAGGCACTGGAACTTGCCGACCGCGTCGTTGTCATGAGCCAGGGCAATATCGAGCAGATCGGAACGGCCGACGAGGTCTACGACACCCCGAACTCGCCCTTCGTTTACGGATTCATCGGCGATTCAAGCGCCCTTCCCGTAAAGGTCGAAGGCGGCCAGGTCTGGATCGACGACCGTCCGATCGGGCTGACAGTCGATGATGTCCCGGAAGGTCCGGGTGAACTTTATTTCCGTCCGCACGACATCGAGCTTCTGGAAAATTGCGGTGGCTGCATCGCCGGTACCGTCATCAACTCAAGGCGCGTTGCGGGAACGCGCCGCGTCGAGCTCGAAATCGGCGGTCAACGCAAGACTGTGGAAATCGAACTTCCGGTCGACCATCCCGCTGGCCAGAAAAGCCGCATCGCGTTTCGTCCGAAGCGTTGGAAGGTTTTCCCGGATAAGGCTTAACGGCCCGATTTCAGCCCTACGTTGCCCCCCTCTGGCCTGCCGGCCATCTCCCCCACAGGTGGGGAGATTGGCTGTATTTGTCGATGGCGCTAATCCTTCAACGACTGGCGAAATCATAGATGAAAGCTAATCTCCCCACCTGTGGGGGAGATGGCCGGCAGGCCAGAGGGGGGCGCGAAGGAACGCAACCGTCAAAAACTTCGACTATCAAGCCGCCCGCGAATTCACCTCAACACGTCCCGCCTTGAAGCTAGACGCAAGCGCATATCCATCCTCCCAGCGCCCAAAACCGCTGGCGACGTTGATATGTCCGGCATTGCCGAGATCGACCAACCCGCTTCCCCAGATATTCGAATACTTCCGCGCAGTGTCGAAACTCATATACGGATCATCTCGGCTGGCGACCAGAATGGATGGAAACGGCAGCCGCGCCCGCGGCATGTCGCTGAACTGAATGCGGCCCGGATGCTTTTCCCTGGTCGGCGGGATGTCGCAGGGCGCAACGAGAATAGCGCCCGCCACATGCTCCGCCGCTTCCCTGCCAGCCAGGCTTGCGGCAAGAATGCAGCCCAGACTATGGGCAACGAGTATCGCGCCGGGATGCGCCAGAAGCTGGCTCTCCAGATTGTAAAGCCAGTCTTCGAGCACCGGATGCGACCAGTGCTCCTGCTGAACGAGGATCGCGTCGTCATGGTCGTCCAGCCAGTGACGCTGCCAATGCGTTTCGCCGGAGCCATTCAGGCCGGGCAGAATGAGCGTTGCGGTCATTGTCGATATCCATGTTGAATATCGCTGCAAATTACCCGGTTAACGCGCAAGGCTGGAGGCATGCATTTCCGTTTCGTCAACGCGACGCGGAAGAATCTTTCGCCTCCAACCTTTTCTGGAGATCATCGCCTGCATAGAAAAGGTTTTCTAAAAATCCGGAAAACCATTCATTTTATGGCGTTAAAAAACCTCAACAGGTACAAAATACTAATATCGACATTTTTTAGAATTATTTTTTTCTCTGCGCGAAGCGCAAGCGAAGGGCTTTGCCTCGCCTGCATGAAAGCCGCTGGATATTGTCACTGTCAGTCTCAGACAACTTCCGGAATGGAGCCTTCTCATGAAACGTCTTTTGCTTGTCGGCGTGGCACTCGCCAGCCTTCTCGCCGCACCTGTCTCTGCATCCGCAGCCGACAAGATCCTGAACGCCTCTTATGACGTTGCCCGCGAGCTGTTCACGGCCGTCAACGAAGCGTTCGTGAAGGCCAATCCGGGCAAGTCCGTCGACCAGTCGCATGCCGGCACGTCGAAGCAGGCCCGTGCAATCGTCGAGGGTCTTGAAGCCGACGTCGTGACCTTCAACCAGGTCACCGACATCGATTTTCTGGTGCAGAACGGCTTCGTTTCCGAAGATTGGAAGAGCGATTTCGCCAATGAATCATCGCCTTTCTATTCCCTGCCTTCGTTCCTCGTGCGCGCCGGAAACCCTAAAAACGTCAAGGATTGGGGCGATC
Organism: Foliimonas ilicis; assembly: GCF_039939195.1. Lineage (NCBI taxonomy): Bacteria > Pseudomonadati > Pseudomonadota > Alphaproteobacteria > Hyphomicrobiales > Phyllobacteriaceae > Foliimonas > Foliimonas ilicis. The sequence continues at coordinate 384,042 of NZ_JBDUUH010000004.1, forward strand.
TGGTTCGCCATGACGTGAAGGTCATCTTCCCGAACCCGAAGACCTCCGGCAATGCGCGCTACACCTATCTGGCAGCGACCGCCTACGCCAAGGAAGCCTTCAACAATGACGATGCGAAGGTGAAGGAATTCATCACCAAGCTGTTCGACAACGTGCCGGTTTTCGACACAGGCGGACGAGGTGCTACGACCACCTTCGTTGAGCGCGAAATCGGCGACGTCCTGATCACCTTCGAATCCGAAACGCGTTCGATGGTGAAGCTTTACGGCGACGACAAATTCGAACTGGTGACACCTTCGGTCAGCCTGCTTGCCGAATTCCCGGTCGCGATCGTCGACAAGGTGGTGGACAAGCGCGAATCCCGCGATCTGGCCAAGACCTATCTCGACTTCCTCTACACGCCGGAAGGCCAGCGCATTGCCGCCGATTACGGCCACCGCGTCCATGACGAGGCAGTTGCGGCCGAGTTCAAGGACTCCTTCCCGGAAGTGCGTCTCGTAACCGTTGAGGACGTGTTCGGCGGCTGGGAAAAGACCCAGAAGGACCATTTCGCATCCGGCGCCCTACTCGACCAGATCTACGGCGAACGTTGACCCGATAGAATCTTTGATGTTCAAGGCGGAAAGCTGATAACCAGCTTTCCGCTTTGAAGTTTTTTGGAAGGGTCTTCCGTGGCACGTCGCGTCCTGCCGGGTTTGCCATTGGCGCTCGGGATAACCCTCGTCTACGTATCGATCATCATTGCCCTGCCGCTCGGCGCGCTGATCTTCAAAGCCGCCAGCCTAGGCTTCGAGGATTATTGGCGCATCGTCACATCTGGCCGCGCGCTCGCCAGCTATCGCGTAACGATGCTTTCCGCGCTGGTCGCGACGATCTTCAATACGATTTTCGGCCTGGCGCTCGCATGGGTTCTGGTTCGCTATAAATTCCCCGGACGGCGCCTCATCGACGCGCTGGTGGATTTGCCCTTTGCCCTGCCGACCGCGGTCGCAGGCATCGCGCTGACCACGCTGTTCGCACAAAACGGATGGTTCGGCTCGTTCCTCAGCAACTTCGGAATTAAGGTCGCCTACACGCCGCTCGGCATCATGGTGGCCATGGCCTTCACCAGCATTCCCTTCATCGTGCGCACGGTGCAGCCGGTTCTGGAAGACCTCGATCCTGCGCTTGAAGAAGCCGCGCAATCGCTAGGCGCAAGCGACATCTCGATTTTCCGCCGCGTCGTACTTCCACTGCTGACGCCTGCAATTCTGGCCGGTGTATCCCTGTCCTTCGCCCGAAGCCTCGGCGAATTCGGCGCGATCATCTTCATCGCCGGAAACCAGCCTTTCCAGACCGAGATCACCGCGCTCCTGACCTTCATCCGGCTTGAGGAATATGATTATCAGGCGGCGGCGGCCATCGCCTCGGTACTGTTGATTACCGCCTTCGTTATGCTGGCCGTGACGAACATCCTGCAAGCGCGCGCGCTGCGCTATACGGCGAGAAACTGACCATGACCGCCAAACATAAAAAGCCGCCACGCATAGGCGACCAGCCGATTTTCAGACGCACGCTGATCGGCATCGTGCTTTTCGTGACCGCAATCTTCATCGTCGCGCCTCTGGCTGTGATCGGGTTTCAGGCATTCTCGCGCGGCATCGCCGCCTTCGGCACCGCCATCGCTCACCCCGACACGCTTCACGCAATCATGCTGACGGCGATCACGGCGCTGATTGCCGTGCCGATCAATACGGCGTTCGGCGTGGCCGCCGCGTGGGCAATCACCAAATTCGATTTTTGGGGCAGACGCTTCCTTCTGATCATCATCGAAATTCCCTTCTCGATCTCGCCTATCGTCGCTGGCGTCGCCTATCTGTTCGTCTATGGCCTGCAGGGGCTTTTTGGCCCCGCGCTGCAATCCGCCGACATCAAAGTCCTGTTTGCATTGCCGGGCATCGTTCTGGCGTCGATGTTCGTCACCGCGCCCTTCGTCGCCCGCGAACTGATACCGCTGATGCAGGCGCAGGGCCGCGATCTGGAAGAGGCCGCCACATCGCTCGGCGCTTCCGGCTGGCGCACATTCATGTCTGTCACCCTACCCAATATTCGCTGGGCGATGCTTTACGGCGTGGTGCTGTGCAACGCCCGCGTCATGGGCGAGTTCGGCGCGGTCTCCATCGTCTCGGGCAATATTCGCGGGCAGACCAACACGCTGCCGCTGCACATAGAATTGCTTTACCACGACTATCAGACCGTCGGCGCATTCGCGGCCGCATCCATTCTGGCAGCCCTCGCAGTCGTCACGCTCATCGCCAAGGTTCTGCTTGAGCGCCAAGGCGCTGGCCGCGCCGGACGCCCTACCCTTGTCGCCCCCGTCGCATTTTCTGCGGAGAAGAAATCGTGAAAATTCGCCTGGAACAGGTCGAAAAGACCTTCGACACTTTTCGTGCCGTGCGCGGCGTTTCAATGGAAATCGGAAGCGGCGAACTCGTAGCGCTCCTCGGGCCATCTGGCTCCGGCAAAACGACAATATTGCGTATGGTCGCGGGCCTCGAATTCGTCGACAGCGGCCAGATCCACTTCGGCGACATCGATGCGACGTCGATTTCCGTGCGCGACCGCGGCGTCGGTTTTGTCTTCCAGCATTACGCGCTTTTCCCGCATATGACGGTGGCCGAAAACGTCGCCTTCGGCATGAAGGTCTCCAAGGTCAAACGACCGAAACAGGAGATCGCCACGCGCGTTGAAGAACTGCTTCGACTGGTCCGGCTGGAAGGTCTTGGGAACCGGTTCCCAACGCAGATTTCCGGCGGTCAGCGCCAGCGCGTCGCACTCGCCCGCGCCCTGGCCGTCGATCCTAAAGTTCTGCTTCTCGACGAACCCTTTGGCGCGCTCGACGCCAATGTGCGACGCGACCTACGCCGCTGGCTGCGCGAAATTCATGAAGAACTCGGCATCACGACTATTTTCGTGACGCATGATCAGGAAGAAGCACTCGATCTCGCCGACCGCGTGGTGATCTTGAATGAAGGCAAGATCGTTCAGGAGGGGACACCCGAGGAAGTCTGCCGCAAGCCGAACTCGCCCTTCGTCATGGGCTTTCTCGGCGACGGCTATCGCCTGCCGGTGAAGGTCGAAAGCGGCGCTGCGGAAATCGGCGACGCGCGCATTTCCGCACCCAATGTCGCCGATGGCGATGCCGAGATTTTCGTGCGCCCCAGCGACCTCGACTGGCGCCACGATGGAAACGGCATTCCGGCCACCATTCTGCGCGTTATCGATCGACCGGAGGGACGCCGAATCCTTGCCGAGACGGCCGAAGGCAAGCCGCTCGAACTCGATGTCGCGCCCGAAATTATAGCCAAAGCCAACGACAAAGGCTTCATAGTCGTCCGGCGCGGGCAGATTTTCGCGAAAAACTAGCCAATTTGCGCAGTTTTTCCGGCCATCTGTCGCGAAAATGGGAGATTCGCAGGATTAATTCTGTAGATTAAAGCCTGTTCATAAGACTGCGTCGCAATGTGCCTTCATTTCCGCACAAAAGCCCTTCAAACGCAGTTATCGATATCGGAGACTTCTGCGGTTCATGTTGACGAAAAAGGGGAAATACGGCCTCAAGGCGCTTGTTCATCTTGCCAAAATGCCGGTCGGTGAACTCGTCTTCGTCAATGAGATCGCGGTTTCAAACAACATTCCGAAAAAATTTCTGGATGCCATTCTCGGCGAACTCAGAAACGCCGGTTTCGTTCAGAGCCGAAAGGGCAAGGACGGCGGTTATCGCCTCGCGCGCCCGGCCTCCGAGATCAAGATCGGCCATGTCGTGCGCGTTCTGGACGGGCCGCTTGCCCCGCTTTCCTGCGCCAGCCAGACGCAATATCAGCGCTGCGAGGATTGCGACGAGACGAATTGCGAAGTCCGCCGGATGATGCTGGAAGTCCGCCACGCAATCTCAGAAGTTCTCGACAATCGCAGCCTCGCCTCGATGCAGGATGCTGCGAATGACGATATTCTTCACAGCATCCGGCAGGACCCGAACTCACTGGAGAGTGCGGCGAGAAAAACGACCGAACGGCATGAAATAGGCTGAACCGGATTTCGAAGCCTCGTTCTGCGCGTCTGACGAGCGCTTGAAGGACGCGATGACCGTTTTTCCAAAAGCTTCGATGTCGCGCGGATCATTCATGCCGCGCAGCACGAACTCGGAAACGCCGAGCGCGCGATAATCGAGAAGCGCCGTGCTGATCTCTTCGGCAGTACCGGCGAGAATGACGACGCCCTCCTGCTTGTCGATCTGCTTGGCCCTCTGCATCGCGTCTGCATGCGTGACACCGAGAACCGGGCGCACGTCGATCGAAAAGCGGATCTTGTCGAAGCGGCCATAGGATTGCGCAGCCGCCCGAACCCGCGAGATCGTCTGACGCGCCTGCGCCTTCTCCGAACCGCCAAGCGAAAAGCCATCCGCATGTTTTGCGGCGATTTTCACGGCTGTTCCCGACAACCCGCCAAGTATCAACGGAATGTTGCGGCCATTGAAGGGTTTGGCCTCGCAATAAGCCGATTCGAGACTGTAGAACGGCCCTTCATGATCGAAAGGCGCATCATTCGCCCAAAGACGCTTCATCAGAACGAGATATTCGTCGAGAAGCGCAAAACTGGCCTCGTGATTAAACCCCTGCCCCTTCAAGCCTTCATCCGGCGGTGAAACAGCAATCGAAAGACGGCCATTTCCGAACTGATCGAGCCTGGCAAGGTTTTGAGCCGCTAAAGCAGGCGTGGTCGTTCCAACCTTATGCGCAATAATGACTGAAACATTCGGCAGATCGCGCAATGCGAAAGAGGCCAGCCGGTCCTCGGGGTCGCGATCTACAAGGATGCGATCGATGCCGGCTGTTGAACATGCCCGCATTAGTTCATGCGTTTGGCGGCGGGCATTGAGACAGGCGACCGATTCGCTGTCTTCGAAATCCGAATCCTGAGATTCGACATGGCAAGTGAACGTAAGGGGCATGGTAATCTCCTCCATCGTCTCCCGGAGACACACTCCTTTGTGGAGTTGCGTCTACTCGATGCAATCGAAACCTGATGCGGTCATATATGCGTTGAGTGATGCGTACTCAGTGAATGAGCCCGACTACGAAAGCGGCTGTGAAGCCGAATGCCAACACGATGAACAGGCCTTCTACGGCTGCCCGCACACCGGGAATGTAGTCCGAAATGAGTTGCGCCGGGTTCCGGCGCTGTTCGGTCTGGTGAGAATTCGACAAGGACAATCTCCTTCTTTCGGGAGTTAGTCTATGTATTTTATAGACAATGTCGATTGCTAATTTTGTCGAATTTCTGGCAAAAAAATCTCAAGATTGAGAAATCGCCGAAAAAACGATCCCGATTTCAGTGAAATCGGGACGCCTGTTTCAGCCGCCGTCTTTCAGCCTTTCCACGCAAAGCGCGCGCAGAACAAGTGCCGCATGGGCATAACTGACCTGCTCTTCCGACAATTCGTCGGCTGCAGAACCGGCAATATCGCGCACGGCTTCCAGCGTGCGCAGCGGCAGCGCATCCGTGCAGGTGCGCATACGTCCGAAAACCGCGCTGATCGCAACAGTCTGGCCTTCGAACTCGACCTTCGGTTCGGGCGCAGCGAGCGACCAGTCCTCATAAGCGTCGAGCGCATCGTGGAACGCCTGGTGTAAGATGAAAGGTGCGTGACCTTCATGAAGGGGGGGCAGCAAACGTGGCATTTGTGTCTCCTCACCTGAGCCGGTTTTCGCGATTTTGCGGGCCTGTAAAAATAAATTTCCACCTCTTTCCGCTCGACAAGCATACACGCAAAAGATCGGAAACGTCGCTCCAAATGTCCAGCACGAAAGGAATTATCCTTTCAAGATCGCCCTTGATCATAAAATTTCATATGCGCGAAAAGCCGCCTCCGGCCGCTGCGCCGCATTGCCGGCTTCACCTTCGGGCCGGGCTTGCCCAACCCTTCCAACAATGGAATGAATTGCAGTCAGAACGTTTTTTCAGGATCGGGAGGCCTCGGAATGACTTCAAAGACCCCACTGACCCTGCATGTGCCGGAACCGGAGGTGCGGCCCGGCGGCACGCCCGATTTTTCCAATGTTCCGATCCCGAAGGCTGGCTCTGTGCCGCGCCCGGAGATCGACGCCGACCCGAAATCGATTCGCGATCTCGCCTACTCGATCATCCGCGTGCTGAACCGCGACGGCGAGGCTGTCGGCCCCTGGGCTGGCACGCTGACCGACGACGAATTGAAGGACGGCCTGCGCCACATGATGACGCTGCGCGCCTTCGATGCACGTATGCAGATGGCGCAGCGGCAGGGCAAGACCTCCTTCTATATGCAGCATATGGGCGAGGAAGCCGTGAGCTGCGCCTTTCGCAAGGCGCTCGAACAGGGCGACATGAATTTCCCGACCTACCGGCAAGCCGGTCTGCTGATTGCGGGCGGCTATCCCATGGTCGATATGATGAACCAGATTTTCTCCAATGAGCGCGATCCGCTTAAAGGACGGCAATTGCCGGTCATGTATGCCTCGAAAGAGCACGGCTTCTTTTCGATCTCCGGCAATTTGACCACGCAATATATTCAGGCTGTCGGCTGGGCGATGGCCTCCGCGATCAAGAACGACACGAAGATTGCCGCAGCCTGGGTAGGCGACGGCGCGACAGCGGAAAGCGATTTCCACGCAGCCCTCGTCTTCGCCTCGACCTATCGCGCGCCGGTCATTCTCAACATCGTCAACAATCAATGGGCGATTTCGACGTTTCAGGGCATAGCGCGCGGCGGTTCCGGCACCTTTGCGGCACGCGGATTGGGCTTCGGCATTCCGGCCCTGCGCGTCGATGGCAATGATTATCTGGCCGTTCATGCCGTTGCGAAATGGGCAGCCGAACGCGCGCGGCGCAATCTCGGGCCGACGCTGGTCGAATATGTCACCTACCGCGTCGGCGCGCATTCGACATCGGACGACCCTTCCGCTTATCGGCCCAAGACGGAATCGGACGCATGGCCGCTCGGCGATCCGGTCATCCGCCTCAAGAACCACCTCATCAAGCGCGGCCTGTGGTCCGACGACCGCCATAAGCAGGCCGAGGCCGAAGTGCTCGACACGGTGATCGCCGCCCAGAAGGAAGCCGAAAAACACGGCACGCTTCATGCGGGCGGCAAGCCTTCCGCGCGCGACATGTTCGAAGGCGTCTACGCGGAAATGCCGCCGCATATCAGACGCCAGCGCCAGAAGGCGGGGGTATGATGGTTGTGTCGCATTTCTTCCAACACCCCTCATCCGACCTCGCTTCGCTCGGCCACCTTCTCCCACAAGGGGAGAAGGGAGAGCGCCTTTCCTTCTCCCCTTGTGGGAGAAGGTGGCCCGAAGGGTCGGATGAGGGGTGCTCCAGCCTGGCAAATCCCGTCTCCCATAAAGGAGCTTTCCCATGCCGCGCATGACGATGATCGAGGCGATCCGCAGCGCCATGGATGTCTCCATGGGCAGGGATGACGACGTCGTGGTTTTCGGCGAGGATGTCGGCTATTTCGGCGGCGTTTTTCGCTGTACGCAGGGGCTTCAGCAGAAATACGGCAAAACCCGCTGCTTCGACGCACCGATCAGCGAACTGGGCATCGTTGGCGCTGCTATCGGCATGGCCGCCTACGGCCTGAAACCCTGCGTCGAAGTGCAATTCGCAGACTATGTCTATCCGGCCTACGACCAGATCGTCTCGGAAGCCGCACGCCTGCGCTATCGTTCCGCTGGCGAATTCACCTGCCCCATCGTCATACGTATGCCGACCGGCGGCGGTATTTTCGGTGGCCAGACGCACAGCCAGAGCCCGGAAGCGCTGTTCACCCATGTTTCGGGCCTGAAAGTCGTCGTTCCTTCCAATCCGTATGACGCGAAGGGCCTTCTGATTTCATCCATCGAAGACCCGGACCCGGTGATCTTCCTCGAACCGAAACGCCTCTACAATGGCCCCTTCGACGGCCATCACGACAAGCCGGTCACACCCTGGTCGAAGCACGAGCTGGGCGACGTGCCGGATGGGCATTTCACCGTGCCGCTCGGCAAGGCAGCCCTTCGCCGCGAAGGTGCCGATGTCACCGTTCTGGCCTATGGCACGATGGTCTATGTTGCCGAAGCCGCAGCTCAGGAAACCGGTATCGACGCCGAAATCCTCGATCTGCGCACGCTTCTGCCCCTCGACCTCGATGCAATCGTAGCCTCTGTGAAGAAAACCGGCCGCTGCGTGATCGTTCATGAGGCAACGCTTACCTCAGGTTTCGGCGCGGAACTCGCAGCCCTCGTCCAGGAAAACTGCTTCTTCCATCTTGAAGCACCAGTTGCCCGCGTGACCGGTTGGGATACGCCCTACCCGCATGCGCAGGAATGGGATTATTTCCCCGGCCCGGCACGGCTGGCGCAGGCGCTGCGCGAAACGATGGAGGCGTGAAGATGTCTGAACATGTCATCAAGCTTCCCGATGTCGGCGAAGGCGTAGCAGAGGCCGAACTCGTCGAATGGCACGTCAAGATCGGCGATCTGGTGCGTGAAGACGCCCTGCTCGCCGCCGTCATGACCGATAAGGCGACTGTCGAAATCCCCTCGCCCGTCGATGGCGAAATCATCTGGCTGGGCGCCGAAATCGGCGATGTGGTCGCCGTCGGCTCGCCATTGATCCGGCTGAAGACTGCGGGCGATTCCGATGCGCCGATGGATGATGGCGAGGCGGAGGCACCCATCGCGGATGGCTTGGCCGAAGAAGGCGAAAAGCTTCCGCCACCACCGGAAAAACCCGAACCGGTAAAAGCACAGCCTGCAAAATCTACGGAGAAGCCCGCAAAGGCCGTTGCCGCCTCAACCGGCGCGCCACGGCACGAAGGCGAAAAGCCGCTGGCGTCACCTGCAGTACGGCTGCGCGCGAAGGAAGCGGGCATCGATTTGCGGCAAGTGGCAGGCAGCGGCCCAGCCGGGCGTATATCCCATGAGGATCTGGACGCTTTTGCTGCGGCGGGTGCGACGAGCGCGAAGCCTTCGGGCTTGATGCGCAACACGGCAGTTGAGGATATCAAGATCGTCGGACTGCGCCGCAAGATCGCGGAAAAGATGACGATTTCGAAATCGCGCATCCCGCACATCACCTATGTCGAGGAAATCGACGTCACCGCATTGGAAGATTTGCGCGCGACGCTGAATGCGCAGAAGCGCACTGATCGGCCAAAGCTCACCGTGCTGCCCTTCCTTATGCGCGCCATGGTGAAGGCGATCGGCGACCAGCCGAATGTGAATGCCAATTTCGACGACGAAGCTGGCATCGTGCATCAATATGGCGGCGTTCATGTCGGCATCGCCGCGCAGACGCCGACCGGCCTGATGGTTCCGGTCGTGCGCCATGCCGAGGCGCGCGACATCTGGGACAGCGCCGCCGAGATCAACCGGCTGGCGGAAGCCGCGAAAAACGGCACCGCGACACGCGAGGAATTGTCGGGCTCGACGATCACCATAACCTCGCTCGGCGCGATGGGTGGCGTGGTGACGACGCCGGTCATAAACCACCCCGAAGTCGCGATCGTCGGTGTCAACAAGATCATGACCCGCCCCGTATGGGATGGCACGCAATTCATCCCGCGCAAGATGATGAATCTGTCGTCCAGCTTCGATCATCGCGTGGTCGATGGCTGGGACGCTGCGGTGTTTATCCAGCGCATAAAGACGCTGCTGGAAACGCCTGCGCTGATTTTCATCGAGGGATAACAAAAAATGTCGAGTTTCTTCGCGCCCCCCTCTGGCTTGCCAGCCATCTCCCCCACGAGGGGGGAGATCAGCAGCTTCAACCTTGGAGATTATCCAATCTCCCCACCTGTGGGGGAGATGTCCGGCAGGACAGAGGGGGGCAACGTCGAGCGCCTGCGCCTCCTTGAAAAAGAGGGCTACCTTCTATGAAAGACATTTCCTGCAAGCTCCTCATCATCGGTGCGGGTCCGGGCGGCTATGTCTGTGCGATCCGCGCCGGGCAATTGGGCATCGACACGGTCATCGTCGAGGAAAAGAAGCCCGGCGGCACATGTCTGACGGTCGGCTGTATCCCCTCGAAAGCGCTGATCCACGCAGCCGAAGAATATGAAAAGGTTTCGCATTTTTCAGGCGGCAAAAGCCCGCTCGGCATATCGCTCGAAGCACCAAAACTCGACCTCGCGAAAACAATCGCGTGGAAAGACGCCATCGTCGGACGCCTGACCAGCGGCGTCAGCGGGCTTCTGAAAAAGTCGAAGGTCAAGATCGTCAACGGCAAGGCGAAGTTCCGTGACGGCAAGACCGTCGAAGTTGCGACCGAGATCGGCAACCAGATCATCCGCGCTGAAACGATTGTCATCGCGACGGGTTCTGCACCGGTCGAACTGCCCTCCCTGCCCTTCGGCGGCACGGTGATTTCCTCGACCGAGGCGCTGGCGCTCACCACCGTTCCCGAAAAGCTGGTCGTTGTCGGCGCGGGCTATATCGGCCTCGAACTCGGCACCGCTTTCGCCAAGCTGGGCGCGAAGGTGACGGTCGTTGAAACGCAGGACCGCATCCTGCCTCTTTACGATGCCGACCTCACGCGCCCGGTTGCGAAACGCCTCGGCGAACTCGGCATCGAAATCCTGCTGGAAACAAAAGCCAAGGGATTGTCGTCAAAGGGCAACGCGCTTGTCGTGACCGACGCGCAAGGCGTCGAAAAAAGCCTGCCCGCCGACAAGGTGCTGGTAACAGTCGGTCGCCGCCCCAAAACGGAAGGCTGGGGGCTGGAGGAACTGGACCTCACACTGGACGGCAAATTCATCCGCATCGACGATCAGTGCCGCACGTCGATGCGCGGCATCTATGCAATCGGCGACGTGACGGGCGAGCCGATGCTTGCGCATTGTGCGATGGCGCAAGGTGAAATGGTGGCCGAGATCGTCGCCGGAAATCCGCGTTCATGGGACAAGGCTGGCATTCCTGCGGTCTGCTTCACCGACCCGGAAATCGTCTCCATCGGCCTGTCGCCGGAACAGGCGCGGGCTGCTGGCCGCGAAATCAAGATCGGCCAGTTCCCCTTTGCCGCCAATGGCCGCGCCATGACGAAACAGGGCGAGGAAGGCTTCGTTCGCGTGGTAGCGCGCGCCGACAACCATCTCGTGCTTGGCATTCAGGCGGTCGGCCAAGGCATTTCGGAACTATCGGCGGCGTTCGGTCTGGCAATCGAAATGGGCGCGCGCCTAGAGGATATTGCAGGCACGATCCATTCGCATCCGACGCAGGGCGAAGGTTTTCAGGAAGCCGCGCTCAAGGCGCTGGGGCATGCGCTGCATATTTGAGGGGTGGTCGCCGAGGTTAGCGCTCGACGTTGCCCCCCTCTGTCCTGCCGGACATCTCCCCCACAGGTGGGGAGATTGGCTGTCCGCTTTCGCAGCGCCCTATTTGCGACGATTAGCGAAATCACAAATGAAGGCTAATCTCCCCACCTGTGGGGGAGATGTCCGGCAGGACAGAGGGGGGCGCGAAGGAACGCGACCTCCCCTCCCTCGCCTCAGCTACCCTCAAACCCAGTCAGCACCCCAACCGCATTAACCCCGATCTCCTCCACCGCGTAACCACCCTCCATCACGAAAAGCGTTGGAAGCCCAAGCTTGGCAATCCGCTGCCCCATCTTCGGATAATCCGCGCTGGTCAGCTTGAACTGGCTGATCGGGTCCTTCTCAAACGTATCGACGCCCAACGACACGACAACGATATCCGGCGCGTAGGCCGCGAGCTTTTCGCAGGCGTCGTCCAGCGCTTCGCTCCATTTGCTCCAAGGCGTACCCGGCGCCATCGGATAGTTGTAATTGTAACCTTCTCCCGCACCGGCACCCAGCTCATCCTTGTGACCGAGGAAAAACGGATATTCGGAGTTCGGATCGCCGTGCAGGTTCAGCACCTGCACATCGCCGCGCTCATAGAATATCTGCTGCGTGCCGTTGCCATGGTGATAATCGACATCGAGGATCGTAACGCGCTTTGCGCCCTGGTCGCGGAACCATTGCGCCGCGACCGCCGCATTGTTGATGAAGCAATAGCCGCCCATGAAGGCGTCGCCAGCATGGTGGCCGGGCGGACGGCACAGCGCGAAGGCCGCCTTTTCGCCTGCCTTTATGAGTTCGGCAGCGGTCAACGCGACATCATAGGATGATTTGATCGCATCCCATGTTCCCTTAACGAAGGTCGCGCCCGCGTCGAACGAATAATAGCCCATCAACGCATCGATGCGGGTTGGGCGAACGTCGCCGCGAAGACCCCGCGTCGGCCATGTAAACGGCATCGCGGAGCCGGGAAAACCGGCCTTCTGCCATTCCGTCCAGACGGTCGGCAGGAAGTCGATATAGTCTTCGCGGTGAATTCGCTTTGCGGCGGCAAGATCGTGTTCGGTCGGCGCGAGGATCGGCCCCAGCTTCTCGCTCTCCACTCTGGCTCTGACATATTCCGCACGCGAGGGCATTTCGAAGCCCGGCACGATTTCGCCCGCAACCAGTTCCTTTTGGCCGCTATGGCCCGCATGCAATGGAGAAAAGACGGTCTTCATGATGATCCTTCGATATTTGTTCCCGCGCAGAGCCTAGCCGCACGACATAACGGACGACAAGGCCCTCCTCAGCATACTTCGTGGCTGGGCCAAGCGTCCCTTCAAGCTGGTCTGGCGCTTGGCATTAAACGGGTGGTAGCTTCTCGGAATCGCAACAACCAAAATAGCAATCATGACCACCAAGGCTGATTTCATCATCACCGACGCGCGCATTCTGACGATGGATGAGGGAAATCCGGAAGCTGAAGCAGTCGCGATTGCCGATGGCGTCATTCTGGCCGTGGGAAGCAACGCTGCCATTCTGGAGCATAAGGGACCGGAAACGAAACTCGTCGATGCAGGCGGAAAGTCCGTCATTCCGGGCTTCATCGAAGCGCATATGCATCTGTTTTCGGGTGCAGCCGAACTCGGCCACCTTCAGCTTGCGCATGTGCACGGCATCGATGCGCTCGGCAAAGCGATCCGCGATTACGCCGCTTTGCATCCAGACGCACCGATCCTCGTCGCGCAAGGCGCGGACTACACGATCCTCGACGATGAGCGCGTGACGCGCCACCATCTCGATAAAATCCTGCCGGATCGTGCCTTCGTTATGGCAGCGCCCGACCATCACACGATGTGGGCGAACACCAGGGCGCTCGAAATGGCGGGTATTCTGCACGGTCTGGAAGTCGGGCCGGGAAACGAAGTGGTGATGGGCGAAGACGGACTTGCCGCGGGCGAACTGCGCGAGGGCGAAGCTTTCGGCCCGGTCCTTGAGCTGGCGGGCGAAGAGCGCGCGCGGCTTGGCCTTTCGACCGGCGGCGAGCCCGATCCTCTCCCCTCACAGCAAGAGCGCAAAAAGGATCGCGAGACCTTGAAACGCGGGCTCGAATGGTGCGCGAAACACGGCATCACCTCGATCCACAATATGGACGGCAACCTCTATCTGCTTGAACTGTTGAGCGAGATCGAAGCTGAGGGCGACCTTCTCTGCCGCGTGCAAGTGCCGTTTCACTTCAAGAATTTCATGGATCTGGATATTCTCGAAAAAGCCTCCGGCATGGCCAAAAAATACGATTCCGAATGGATTTCGTCCGGTTTGGTCAAGGTTTTCTACGATGGCGTGCTCGATTCATGGACAGCCGTCATGGTCGAACCTTATGCCGACCGGCCGGACTGGCTAGGCGAACCGCTGTTTTCGCCGGAACGCTTTGCCGAACTTGCGACGGAAATCGACAGGCGCGGCCTGCAGATTGCCGTTCATGCCATCGGCGATGGTGCGGTTCGCGCCGTGCTGGATGGTTATGAGGCGGCGCAGAAGGCAAATGGCGCACGCGACAGCCGTCATCGCATCGAGCATATCGAGGTGACGACCGAGCAGGACATTCCGCGCTTTGCCGATCTCGGCGTCATCGCCTCGATGCAGCCTCCACACCCGCCGGGCTCAATGGGTCTGCCGCTGGAGCCGACCGTGTCGCGCATTGGCCGCGAGCGCTGGCATGTCAGCTACCCCTCGCGCACGCTGAAAATGGCCGGCGCGCATGTGCCATTTGCGTCCGATTGGCCGGTCTCGCCGATTGATCCGATTCTGGGCATTCAGGCCTCGATGCTGCGCAAGCCTTGGGCAAATGGTCTGCCTGAACAGAATTTCGGCCTGCGCGACGCGATCGCCGCCTACACGGTCGAGGGCGCCTATGCTGAATTCATGGAACACCGAAAGGGAAAGCTGAAACCCGGCTTTGTCGCCGATCTCGTGATGCTTTCCGGTGAAATCGAAGCCGTAAATCTAGAAAAGCTGCATGAAATCAGGCCGGTCCTGACCATGTGCGGCGGCAAGGTCACATATCGATCGTGATCACGATTTCTCCGCTGTGCCAACGTCACTCCCCAATCTGGCCTTATCCGGATTGGCTAGTGGCACGGACATTGCGTTGGAAATTCTTGATAAAAGGGTGATTGCCAACCGCCGAGCCTTATGGTGACAATCAGCCAACACGCCGTTCGAAGTGATCAAATCAAACAATGGGGTTTCGCGTGCCGGATCTACCGGGAAAGAATGCGATTGAGGTTCGTGGGGTAAGAAAACTTTTCGGAACGGGAGATGCCCAGATCGCGGCTCTCGACGATGTTTTCGTTTCAATTCGTGAGAACGAGTTTTTCACGCTTCTCGGGCCTTCGGGTTGCGGAAAGACCACGCTGCTTCGTCTGATTGCCGGATTCGACTTTCCAAACGATGGGGAAATCCTGCTTTACGGCAGCGATATCGCACCTCTTCCACCCTTCAAACGGCCGGTAAATACTGTTTTCCAGAATTACGCCCTGTTTCCGCATATGACGGTCGCGCAGAATATTGCCTTCGGCCTCGAAATGCTGGGCAAGCCGAAGGCAGAGGTTTCCGCCCGCGTCACCGAAATGCTGAAGCTCGTGCGCATGGAAGCGCTGAAGGATCGGCGCACAAGCCAGATTTCCGGCGGTCAGCAGCAGCGCGTGGCGCTTGCCCGCGCACTTGCCCCACAACCGAAGGTTCTGCTTCTGGATGAGCCTCTTTCGGCGCTCGACTATAAGCTGCGCAAGGAAATGCAGATCGAGTTGAAGCGGCTTCAGAGCGAAACCGGCATCACCTTCATTTTTGTCACTCATGATCAAGAAGAAGCGCTGACCATGTCAGACCGCATCGCGGTCATGTCCGCCGGCAAAATCCTCCAGATCGGCGCACCGTGGGAAATCTACGATCGCCCAGCCGACCGCTTCGTTGCTGACTTCATCGGCGAAACGAACTTCCTCGAAGCCGAGGTGCTGTCCATCAATGGCGACAGGGCGACCGTAAAACTGTCTTCCGGTGCGGAAATTCAGGCATCGCTGCCGGACGGTTCGACGCCATCGGGCAAGGTCACGATCGTCATTCGCCCCGAACATGCGCGCATTGCGCAGCCCGATGCGAAGGCAACGCTGCAAGGCATTGTCGAAACGGTCGTTTATCTCGGCACCGACACGCATTTCCATGTGCGGCTGGACGATGGCAGCATCTTTATATTGCGCCAGCAGAACAGCCGAACGGAGGAATGCGGCTTCACCAAAGACGACCGGGTCGGCATCGTAACTGCGGGCGATGCTGCGCAGATATTGAAGGACTGACCGATGGCGAGTGCGCAGGAAGTCGTCCAGCAGGTCGAAAAAGCCGACATTCGCAATCGCTGGCTGCTCACCGCGCCAGCCCTCACCGTCATCTTTCTTGCCGCGACCGGCCCGCTGCTCATCGTTCTCGTTTATTCTTTTCTCTCGCCCGGCCCTTACGGCGACGTGAAATGGGAATTCTCGACGGATGGCTGGGCGAGCGTCTTCTTTCAGCGCGATATTTTCGACGACACGCTTTCACTGGCAGACGCGCATATCTCGATCTTCTGGAGATCGGTGAAACTGGCCCTCGCCACCACGGTTTTCACGTTGATTTTCGGCTTTCCGACCGCTTATTTCATCGCGACGCGCCCTGAAAGAACCCGCGAAGTCTGGCTGTTCCTGATCACGATTCCCTTCTGGACGAACCTTTTGATCCGCACTTTCGCGATCCTTCAGGTCATCCGCAATGAAGGCGTCATCAATTCGGCGCTGCTCAATCTCGGCATTATTCAGCAGCCGATACAGATGCTTTTCACCGATTTCGCCATCATGGTCGGCATGGTCTATGTCTATTTGCCGCTGATGGTGCTGCCGCTTTATGCAAGCATGGAAAAGATCGATTTCCGTCTGGTCGAGGCAGGCTACGACCTCTATGCAACGCGGCTGAAAGTGCTGTGGCGCATTATCCTGCCACTGGTGAAACCGGGCGTAATCGCCGGTTCTATTCTGGTCTTCATCCCTTCGCTTGGCGCTTACGTAACACCGCGCCTTCTTGGCGGCGGCAAGAATTTGATGCTCGGAAATCTGATCGAATTGCAGTTCGGGCAAGGCCGAAACTGGCCGTTGGGCGCGGCCCTGTCGCTGACGCTCATGGTCATCGTCATGGTCGCGCTGCTCGTCTATGTCCGAAACGCTGGAAAATCGGACATCCGTCATGGCTAAGCAGTTCGAAATCAAGCGTCTTCCGGGTTTCACCGCCATTGCGATGATCTGCTTCATCGCGCTCTATCTGCCGATCGCGTTGCTAGTCGTCTATGCCTTCAATGCGGGCGAATCCATCTCCACCATGCAGGGCTTTTCCTTCCGCTGGTTCGTGCAGGCATGGAGCAACCAGCAGGTCATCGACGCATCATGGCGCTCGATCCAGATCGCCTCGGTCGCCGCCGTTTCGGCAACGGTACTGGCCACGATGGCAGCCCTGGCAACGACGCGCACCAACGAATATCCCGGCCTCACCTTCAAGTACGCCTTCATCAACCAGCCGCTTATGGTGCCGGAAATCGTCACGGCGGTCGCACTTTTGATCTTCTTTGCCCGCGTGAAAGTCTGGACCGGCTATACCGGCCTTGGCTATCTGATGATCGCGCATACGGCGTTCTGCATTCCATTTGCCTATCTCCCGATCCGCGCGCGCCTCGAAAGCATGGATCTGACTTTGGAGCGTGCTGCGGCTGATCTTTACGCAACGCCGTGGAAAGCCTTCCGGCGGGTTACTCTGCCGCTGCTTTGGCCGGGCATTCTCGCCGGGCTGATGCTCGCCTTCGTCATCTCGCTGGATGACGTCGTCATTACCGAATTCGTTAAATCGGGCGGGCAGGACACACTGCCAACCTACATGCTCGGCCAGCTTCGCCGTATCATCACGCCCGAAATGAATGCGATTTCGACCGTATTCCTGCTTTTGTCGGTCGCCATCGTCACTGTGTTTTTCTTCATCAGCAGGAAACGCGATTAAACAATGGGAGACGACCGATGAACTGGAAACTGACGGCAGCCTCTGCCGGGCTTGCGCTGATGGCCTCGACGGGCCTCGCAAGTGCCGAGGGCGCACTCAACATCTACAATTGGGGCAACTACACCAACCCCGAACTGATCAAGAAATTCGAAGACACCTACAAGGTCAAGGTCACGCTGACCGACTACGATTCAAACGACACGGCACTCGCCAAGATTCGTCAAGGCGGCCACGGCTTCGACATCGTCATGCCTTCGCAGAACTATCTGCCGATCTGGATCGAGGAAGGGCTTTTGCTCGAAACCCGCCCGGACCAGATGGAAAATTTCAAGCATGTAGCCAAGGAATGGGCCGACCCGGAATTCGACAAGGGCCGCCATTATTCCGTGCCATGGGCGTGGGGTACGGTCGGTACCGTCGTGAATACGAGCGTCTACAAGGGCGACATCAACACCTGGAAAATCCTGTTCGAGACGCCGGACGAGCTGAAGGGCAAGGTCAACGTCGTTCCTGAAATGACCGACGTGATCGACGCCGCCATCAGCTATCATGGTGGCCAAAAGTGCACGGACGACAAGGAAATCCTGCGCAAGGTGCGCGATACGCTGGTTGCCTCGAAGCCGAACTGGATTTCGATGGAATACGGCACGATCGAGAAGATGCTTGCAGGCGATTTCGCGGCGGGCAGCGACTGGAACGGCTCGGCGCTGCGCCAGCGCCTCCAGAACCCGGCTATCAATTACGGCTATCCGGTCGAAGGCTTCTACTATTGGAGCGACAACACGGTGGTCCTGAAAGACGCCAAGAACCCGGAAAACGCCAAGCTCTTCCAGAACTTCATCATGGACCCGGAAAATGCGGCGCTTATCTCCGCCTTCTCGCGCTATGCGAACGGCATCGAAGGCTCGCAGGAATTCATGCCTGCGGACATGAAGGACGCACCGGAAATCAACGTCCCGGAAGAGTTCAAGAAGAACGGCCGCCTGTCGAAGACCTGCCCTCCTGATGTGCAGGCGCTCTACACCCGCATCTGGACCGAACTTCAGAAGTAATGTGATCAAGGCCCGGCGCAAAACGCCGGGCCTTCGCCTGTTTGAAGGATCATCATGACATCAACAGTATTCGAAAAACGATTTGGCTTCCGCCGTAGTGACATCAATCTCGGCAACTGGCGCCTTAACCCGTACAGTCGATGGTCGTTCCAGAATGTCAGCGAGCTTGTTCCTAGCGCCGTGATTTCGAATACAGGCGGCCTCAGCGAAGAACCTATGGCTGATGCTTCGGGCCTGTTGTCTGAAAAACTGATGATCGACGGAAAACCGGAAACGGTTTCGGCTTTCCTCGAACGTTCCTCGACAGACGCGCTGGTCGTCATGAAAGGCGGAAAATTCGTCGCGGACTACGCGGCAGGCACTGTCGATCCGGCCTCCCCGCACCTCATTTTCTCGATCAGCAAATCGCTGACCGCCATACTCGCCGGCATCGTCGAGGCAGACGGCCTGCTCGATCCCGAAGCGCCGGTTACCCGCTACGTGCCGGAAGCCGAGGGCTCGGCCTACGGGGATGCGACCGTCCGCAATCTGCTCGACATGCGCGTCAGCCTCGATTTCGCGGAAACCTATCTCGACCCCGAAAGCGCATATGCCCGCTACCGCCGCGCCATGCTGTGGAACCCCGGTGGCGGCGAAGAAGGCCTGCTGGCCATGTTGTGCTCGATACCCAAGGGGCCGCTGCCGCATGGCGGGCCGCTCCGTTATCGCTCACCGAATTCTGATATGCTCGGCATCGTCGTCGAGCGCGCGGCTGGCATTCGTTTGTCGGAGCTGCTGTCAGAGCGCCTCTGGAAACCGCTCGGCGCAAAAAGCAACGCCATGATCACCGTCGACCGCGAAGGTTTCGGTCGTGCCGCAGGCGGCGTTTCCGTTACCGGGCGCGATCTTGCGCGGGTTGGTGAAATGATGCGCCAGGCCGGTTTTGCCGGAGGCAAGAGCATTGTTCCCGAACCCTGGGTTCGCGATACGATCAGCGCCGGAGACAAGGCCGCCTGGACCGCGGGCGACTTCGCGAAACTCGCGCCCAACGGCTCCTACCGCAACCAATGGTACCAGAGCGGCATGGAAAGCCACGCTTATTGCGGTATCGGCATTCACGGCCAATGGCTCTATATCGACCCGCCGACGGAAACCGTCATCGTGAAGCTTTCATCGCAGGCCGAACCCGTGGACGACGCGCTCGACCTTGGCTGCCTCCAATTTTTCGCCCAAATCATCCGGCTTTTCTGATAAACTTCTGGAAATACCGGCCAAAACGGCGCGATCGCGACGCGAATATTTGTAGTTTCGCCGTAATGGTGTAGGAGGACTTTCGCGCTGGCCGGCTGTTTGGCCGTCAAACGAAAGCAAGATGCACAGGCATGACGATTGAGACCCCACAAACCTCGCAGGGCCGCGGACTTCTGTCCGTAGTCTTGATGTGGTTTGCGGTTCTGCTCGCCGCCGCGCATTTCTCCTTCACCACCGAATCGCTTTCGCAGACCCAGCTTGTCGGCCAACGCGGCGAAGCCGGAACCGGCTCGCATGATGGCGGCCCGGCAAAACAGCATTCAACGCCCACCGGTTCGCAGCGTCTTTTCGCGCTTTCCGATGTAAGACAGCTCAAATTCTCGCCGTTTTCGCCCGACAATGGGCCGATGCCGGCCATTCTGCCTGCGCAGGATCTGGCTTTCCTGATTTCAGGCAGCCAGGTGCTGACGCTTTTGCCGGATCAAAGCCTTCCGGCATCGAAACCCGAAAGCAGCAAAGCGCGCGCGCCGCCGCAAATGTCATAGCCTAGAACCGTTCCGACGAGCGGCCATACGGAAATGACCGCGTTCGCCGATCCTTTTGAAGGGGGCAACGCAACGACAGGATCAAAGACATGCGAACTTCACGATGGGTTATTGCAGCCTATTCGATTATCGTTCTGGCGGGCCTTATTGCCGCGTTGCCGAACATTTTTACGCCAGCGCAGCTTGCAAGCCTGCCTAACTGGTTCCCGAAACAGCAGATCACGCTGGGTCTCGACCTTCAGGGCGGCTCGCACCTCGTTCTTGAGGTCGATGCGGCAACCCTGAAATCGGACCGCCTGCGCTCGCTTCTCGACGATGCGCGCGGCGCGCTTCGCAACGAGCGCATCCAGACCCAGTCGGCCCGCGTGGTCGGCGACGCGGTCGTTATTGCAGTTGCCGATGAGGCACAGCGCACCAAGGCGCTCGAAATTCTGCGCGCGCTTGCCGTTCCTGTTGCCACGACCGGCTTCGGTATCGGCTCGCCGGATGTCGAAGTCGCGACGACACAGAACCAGATTCGCCTGACGCTTACACAGGCTGGCCTGACGGATCGCCTGAACTCGGCGCTTGAGCAGAGCCTTGAAATCGTTCGCCAGCGCGTCGATCAGGTCGGCGTTGCCGAACCTACCATCCAGCGCGTCGGCTCGGACCGCATGCTGGTCCAGCTTCCCGGCCTGCAGGACCCGACACGTCTTCGCGAACTGCTGGGCAGCACGGCCAAGATGGCCTTCCACATGGTTTCCAACGATGCCACCGGCGACCAGTTGCCTGCCGGTGTCACCATGCTACCGGACGCAAAGACCGGCCAGCAATATCCGATCGAAGACCGCGTCGCACTGAGCGGCGAGCGTTTGACCGATGCGCGCGCAGGCTTCGACCAGCGCACGCAGGAGCCGATCGTTTCCTTCCGGTTCGACAGTGTCGGCGCACGTCAGTTCGCAGACATCACCCGTCAGAATGTCGGTCGTCCCTTCGCCATCGTTCTCGACGGCAAGGTGCTGAGCGCGCCTGTCATCCGTGAGCCGATCACCGGCGGTTCAGGCCAGATCAGCGGCAGCTTCACGGTTGAAGACACCGTCGTTCTCTCAGCACTGCTGCGCGCCGGCGCCCTGCCCGCTCCGCTCACCGTCATCGAGGAACGCACCGTCGGTCCCGATCTTGGCGGCGACATCATCCAGATGGGCATCTACACCGGCATCGCGGGCTTCCTGCTCGTCGTCGTCTTCATGGTGGTGCTCTACGGCACCTGGGGCATGATCGCGAACTTCGCGCTGCTCCTGCACCTGCTCATGACCATCGGTGTCATGACATTTATCGGCGCAACCCTGACCCTACCCGGCATTGCCGGTATCATTCTGGGTATCGGCCTTGGCGTCGATGCGAACATTCTCATTAATGAGCGAATACGCGAAGAATCCAAGAAGGGGCTAAGCGCGTTTGCCGCCCTCAATCAGGGCTTCCATCGCGCCTTCTCGACCATTGTCGATGCCAACGTAACCTCGCTGATCGTCACCGCGCTGCTCTTTATGTTCGGCTCGGGTCCGGTCCGCGGCTTCGCGATCACCATGATCATCGGCACCGTGCTTTCGATGTTCACCGCTATCGCAATCGTTCGGGTCATCATGGTTGCCGTCGTTCGCCGCCGGAAGCTGAAGACACTCACCATCGAGCCATTCGTCCGCTTCTTCCCGGAAAAGACGTCGATCAGCTTCATGAATGCGCGCTTCCTGGGTATCGGCATCTCGATCTTCCTGTCGCTCGCCTCCATCGGCCTGTTCTTCAAGCCGGGTCTGAATTACGGCATCGACTTCATGGGCGGCATTCAGGTCGAGATCACCACATCGGGCGAGCCCGATCTGGCGCAGCTCAGAAGTACGCTCGGAGAGCTCAATCTTGGCGAAGTCGCACTCCAGACGATCGGCGCGGACAACAATGTGCTGATCCGCGTCCAGCGTCAGGAAGGCGGCGAAGCCGAACAGACCGCAGCGGTTCAGAAGGTGAGAACCGCCGTCGAGCAACTCGATCAAGGCGTGAAGATCGACCGAACGGAGGTGGTCGGTCCGAAGGTCAGCGGCGAGCTCGCGCAATCGGGCGTGCTCGCAGTCGTGCTCGCCTCGCTAGCCATGCTTCTCTATATTTGGTGGCGGTTTGAGTGGAACTTTGCCGTCGGTGCAATTGTGACGCTGTTGCTCGATACGACGAAAGCCATCGGCTTCTTCGCGATAATGGGGCTCGATTTTAACCTGACGGCCATCGCGGCGCTGTTGACGATTATCGCTTATTCGGTGAACGACAAAGTCGTCGTCTATGACCGAATGCGAGAAAATCTGAGGCTATACAAGAAGATGCCACTACGCGAAGTCATCGATATGAGCATCAATCAGGTGTTCGCACGATGCGTCTACACATCCGTCGCCATCCTCGCCTCCATCCTGCCGATGGCGATCTGGGGCGGTAGTGCTGTCGAAAACTTCGCAGTACCGATGGTGTTCGGCGTGCTGGTGGCCACCACTTCGTCCATCTTCATCGCAGCCCCGATCCTGCTCTTCCTCGGCAATTGGTGGAGACACCGCGCCGAGAGAGCGGAAGCTTCGACTGCGGTGGTGGCGAAGAGCTGATCGACTCGTACAACAACAAAAAGGCCCGATCCACATGGATCGGGCCTTTTTTGTTTGGGCGTTAGAGCGGTTGCCGTTTTGATGAAGTCACGAAGCACCCCCCTCTGCCCTGCCGGGCATCTCCCCCTCAAGGGGGGAGATTATCTCGTCATGAAACGCCGGCATCAAACGCCAACGTTTAACAATGAAGGCGGGTAGCGGTGTCAGCCAATCTCCCCCCTTGAGGGGGAGATGTCCGGCAGGACAGAGGGGGGTGCTGTCCCGCCAACCTTTTTTATAAAAATGAAGGGCTCTAAAAAAAAATCAGCCTTGGCCGGATTTCAATCCGAGAAAGCTCCAGCTCACATCGTCACGCCCAAGCATATCTTCCCGTTCATTGTGATGAATGCAGGAAAGCCTCTGCGTCTGCGCAAGTGCAATCGTCTCTGTCGCCGAGACGTCGAACATCTTGCGGCCTGCCGGGACCGGCCCATGCCGAAGCGACATGATAATGATGCCGCCCAGCACAAGCATTTGCGCAAGATGTGTCATGGCGGTTCGACGCTCCGCCTCGTCCAGATGCATCCAGACTGCCGTCAGCATGATCACGTCAAAGACCCGCCCGCCCACAACGGAAAGGTCGGGCAGGATGTCGTCGATCCATTCGATGGAGGCCGACGCATGAAGTCTCTGGCCTTCGGCCCGCAACGCCGCCGTGGGTTCGACGGCCGTAACCTTATGACCGCGCGCCGTTAAAGCCGCAGCATCGCGGCCCGACCCCGCCCCTATGTCAAGAATCCGCGAAGGCTCTGACGGAAATAGGTGCAGCACATCGCGATGAACATCGGAAAACCCGATGCTCTCATATTGCACGGCCAGCGCCTTTGCATTTTCACCATAACCGTCCGTGCCCTGCATCAGGCGCGCTCGCGCCGCAGCTCCTTGGTTGACGGCAGGAAGATCGTCAGAAGGCCTAGCAGCGGCAGGTAGGAGCAGATCGTGTAGACATAGGCGATGCCCTTCATGTCAGCGACGACGCCCAGCACCGCAGCGGCAATGCCGCCCATGCCGAAGGCGAAGCCGAAGAAGATGCCTGCGATCATGCCGACACGGCCCGGCACCAGTTCCTGTGCGAACACGACGATGGCCGAGAATGCGGACGACAGAATGAGGCCGATGATGACCGTCAGCACCTTCGTCCAGAACAGATCGGCATAGGGCAGAGCCAGCGTGAAGGGCAGCGCGCCGAGGATCGAGAACCAGATCACGAATTTCGGTCCGAATTTGTCACCGATCGGACCGCCAGCGAGCGTGCCGGTGGCAGCCGCGCCCAGAAAAATGAACAGCAGGATTTGCGCTTCCTGAACCGTAACGTTGAATCTCTCGATCACGTAGAAGGTGTAATAGCTCGAAATGCTGGCCATGTAGATGTTCTTCGTGAAGACGAGCAGCGCCAGAACGACGAGTGCGGTGACGATCTTCTTGCGCGGCAACGTGACCGGAAACAGCGACGGCACACGGTTCGCCGTCGCCTTGCGGTAGCGGCTGTACCAGGCGCTGACACGCGTAAGCACGATCATGCCGGTGAACGCGGCCAGCGAGAACCACGCAACGCTGGCCTGTCCCTTCGGCACGACGATGAATGCTGCCAGCAACGGCCCGAGCGCGGTGCCGAAATTACCGCCGACCTGAAACAGCGACTGCGCAAGACCATAGCGTCCGCCCGATGCCATGCGCGCGACACGCGAGGATTCGGGATGAAAGATCGCGGACCCGATACCGATGAAAGCCGAGCCGACCAGCAGGAACATGTAGCTGTGGGCGAAGGCCAGCATCAGCAGACCGATGAGCGTCGAACCCATACCCACCGGCAGCGAATAGGGCATCGGCCGCTTGTCGGTATACATGCCGATAAGCGGCTGCAAAAGCGATGCCGTGACCTGAAAGGTCATGGTCAAAAGCCCGATCTGCCAGAAATCGAGACCGTAATCGCTCTTCAGCATCGGGTAGATCGCGGCCAGAAGCGACTGCATCACATCGTTCAGAAGGTGGCAAAAGCTGACCGCGAGAAGAATTGCGTAAACCGTCGCGTCAGCCTGTGGCCGTCCAGCAGTCGTCGATGCCTGTGTCACGATGAAGTCCTACCCTGCAAATAAAGTCCATACGGCAATCGCCATAGGCTGCACCCGAGCGTCGGCATTCGGGCGCAAGCCGGCGAATATCGCTACCCGCAATAGAACTGGCCCGGCCAGAATGCCTTATGGCAGATGAAAGCAAGATGTGGCGCAGGATGCCGCGCCACACCGATCAGATTTCGCCGAGATCGCGCACTGCGCCCCGGTCGGCAGAGGTTGCGAAGGCCGCATAGGCTTTGAGCGCGGTCGTCACCTTGCGCTTGCGCTGCTCGGTCGGCTTCCAGCCCTTGGCGTCCTGCTCGGCGCGGCGGGTTGCGAGTTCGGCATCGTCGACGCGCAGCGAAATCGTGCGGCTTGGAATGTCGATGTCGATCATGTCGCCCTCGCGCACGATGCCGATAAGCCCGCCATTGGCGGCTTCCGGCGAGACGTGGCCGATGGACAGACCCGACGTGCCGCCGGAGAAGCGGCCATCCGTGATCAGCGCGCAGGCTTTACCGAGGCCCTTCGACTTCAGATAGCTGGTCGGATAGAGCATTTCCTGCATGCCCGGTCCGCCCTTCGGGCCTTCGTAGCGGATGACGACGACATCGCCAGCCTTGACCTCGTTGGACAGGATCGCCTTGACGGACGAATCCTGGCTTTCGAAAACGCGTGCCGGGCCTGAGAATTTCAGGATCGATTCATCGACGCCTGCCGTCTTCACGATGCAGCCATTGATCGCGATATTGCCTTTGAGAACCGCAAGTCCGCCATCCTTCGAGAAGGGATGCTGCGCATCGCGGATGACGCCGTTTTGGCGGTCGATATCCAGTTCCTTCCAGCGCGCGCTCTGGCTGAACGCGACCTGCGTCGGCACGCCGCCGGGAGCTGCGCTGAAAAGTTCGAGCGCTGCCGGATTGTCGGTGACGGCGATATCCCATTTCGACAGCGCATCGCCAAGCGTCTTCTCATGCACGGTCGGCAGATCCGCATTGAGCAGACCGGCGCGGTTCAACTCACCGAGGATCGCCATGATGCCGCCTGCCCGGTGCACGTCTTCCATGTGCACGTCGGCCTTGGCCGGTGCGACCTTGGAAAGGCACGGAACCTTGCGCGACAGGCGGTCGATGTCGTCCATCGTGAAATCGACTTCGCCTTCATGCGCGGCAGCGAGAATGTGCAGAACCGTGTTGGTCGAACCGCCCATCGCGATGTCGAGCGTCATGGCATTCTCGAACGCGCCTTTCGAGGCGATGGTGCGCGGCAATGCAGTCTCGTCGTCGCCTTCGTAATAGCGCTTTGCCAGACCGACGATCCGGCGGCCCGCCTCGAGGAACAGCTTTTCGCGATCCGAATGTGTTGCAAGCGTCGAGCCATTGCCGGGAAGCGACAGGCCAAGCGCTTCGGTCAGGCAGTTCATCGAATTTGCGGTGAACATGCCGGAGCACGAACCGCAGGTCGGGCAAGCCGAGCGCTCGATGGTCTGAACGTCTTCGTCGGACATTGTGTCGTCTGCGGCAGCAACCATCGCATCGACCAGATCGAGCGAGTGGATCTTGCCGTCGGAAAGCACGACCTTGCCGGCTTCCATCGGCCCGCCGGAAACGAAGATCGTCGGAATGTTGAGGCGCAGGGATGCCATCAGCATGCCGGGCGTGATCTTGTCGCAATTGGAAATGCAGACCATCGCGTCCGCGCAATGCGCGTTGACCATATATTCCACGCTGTCAGCGATGATTTCGCGCGAAGGCAACGAGTAAAGCATGCCGTCATGGCCCATCGCGATGCCGTCATCGACGGCAATCGTGTTGAATTCCTTGGCGACACCGCCATTGGCTTCGATCTCGCGCGCAACCAGTTGGCCGAGGTCCTTCAGGTGGACGTGGCCCGGCACGAACTGCGTGAAGGAATTCACCACCGCAATAATCGGCTTGCCGAAATCGCCATCCTTCATGCCCGTTGCGCGCCAAAGACCGCGTGCGCCGGCCATGTTGCGGCCATGGGTGGTGGTACGGGAGCGATAGACTGGCATCTGCTTTTTCCTAGGACGCTTACTGCCGAAAAGCGCGAGGCCTTTCAGGCATCATCATTGGGTAAATTCTGCTCGACCCTGAATATAGGACTTTCGCCGGGATCACGCGATAAGAACATGGCGCCTGCCGCCTGATCAGCGGTTCACGTCGCAGGAAACGTTCGAATCTGAGGTCTTCAGGCTCAACCGTACCCGCGGTTACGGTTTATAGCGAAAAGAAATCCGTTCGTCACCCTCTGGCCCGAAACTTTGCTGTTTTCTGGCTGAACGTGTTCGTTTTTCTAAGAAAGGACTATTTATCGACCGGAATGACGTCGACAGACTGCTCTCCGGTCTGTCCGCCAGTGGTTTTCAGAACGCCGACAATGGGCGCGACGTCGGAATAATCGCGGCCATACCCCACCGTAATGTGGTCGTTGCCGACGCGCATGGCGTTGGTCGGGTCGAATTCCTGCCAGCCCATTTCGCGCCCACACCAGACTTTGACCCAGGCGTGCATGGCATCCGCCCCCTCAAGTCTTTCCTTGCCTGCCGGCGGAATTGTGCGCAAAAAGCCGCTGACATAGCCCGCCGGAATGCCAAGCCCGCGCAGGCCAGCGATCATTACATGGCTGAAATCCTGACAGACGCCACTCTTGAGTTCGAATGCCTCACTTGCGCGCGTATGTACATCCGTCGCCTCGCCGTCGTATTTGAAGTCGGAGTGGATGCGCATGCACAGATCGTTGGCAATTGCCGTGACCGAGCGCGCCACAGTGCTTTTTGCCGCATAGGCCGTGATGTCTTTCGACAGCTCGACCTGATCGCTTGGCGCCAGAAAGTGATGCGGCGATTCGGCCGTCAGCGAGAGTGCACCTGCAACCTCCCCGCTCAACCGCGAAAGATCGGGCGATACGTCGAGGCCCGGTTCGGGCCGTGAAACAAGAATGCGCGAACTCATCTTCACATCCAGCGTCTCATGCACCTCGCGAAAGGAGATTGCCGTGACGCTGTTCGAAAAGAAATCGGCGAAGTCGGATCGCTCTGCAGGGTTCGGCGAGAATGACAGCGACGACGCGATGACGCGTTGCGCACCCGTCAAATTGGCAGGCAGGACGCGGACCTGATGACGGCTTCCGCCAGCCCATCCCTCATAATCGTAATGCAGGTTCAACCTGATATCGTACTGCATCAACCGAAATAGCTCTTGGAAAGATTTTCGTAGAGCGACGCAATATCGATTGCCAGCGAGCTCAAAAGCTCAGGCGTCATATCCGCAGGCTCGCGGATCGCCAACTTCGTGTGGAGCAAAAGCACATCCTTCGCAACGGCTGACAAATAACCGTCATTGGTCGGGTCGGGCAGGTTTTCGATCTCGTTTTTTAAACGGTCGAGCTGAAAGATGATCGAACGCGGGTTGAGCGGATCCAGCGCCAGAAGATCGATCACCGATTGCTGACCGGAACGGACCGTGTACTGGCGGCGATGGGTCAGCACGCTGTCGCCAATCTCCAGCATCATGTCGAGCGCGCCATCTGGTGCACCTGGAGCGGTCAGACGCGAAAGCGTACGCGCGATTTGTATCGCACGCTCCAAGCGGCGGCCGATTTCCAGAAAGCGCCAACCGGCGAAACGATACATGTTTTCGTGCAGCAAACCCGAAAACCCTGCAAGCTTGCGAAGGATAATCGTCATTGCGCGCACGGCATCGTCACCCGGCGCGATTGTTTCCGCAAATTGATGCACGGTTTTCGAAAGGTCGCGCAGCGCCAGCCAGCCATCCGGCGAAAAGCGGTCGCGCACTTGGCCAGCACTGTAGACCGCACTATCCAGATGCGCGATCAACCCTGCGGGAATTGCGGAATCCGCCTCTATGCCGAGCGGTTCGAGATAGTCGCGCATATCCGCCAGCAAGGGCAGATCGGGATCGGAGGTTTCGGCCAGCCGCGCATGATACGCGCGCAAAATGCGAACCGTATCTTCCGAGCGCTCGATGTAGCGGCCAAGCCATGTGAGGTTTTCGGCGGCCCGGCTCGGCAGCGTGCCAGGACGCGAGCGGGCGAATGCCTCCTGCTCATCCGGCAGCAGCGTTTCGCGCTCTACACGCGCCTTGGAAACAACCCAGACGTCCGCTGCCTGCCCGCCGCGCTGCATGGTGATTGCCGCCGTATCGAGCGTCAGACCGACACGCGCAAAACCGCCGGGCATGACCGTCCAGCCCTCAGGCGTACGCGCGAGATAGACCCGCAGGATCGCGGGGCGCGGCTCCAGCTTTCCATCGACATGCACCGGCGTTGTGGAGAGCCGAACAGCTTCCTGCCCGACCAGCGTGTGACCCTCGCTGGCGATACGGTCCAGCAGCGCGTCCCGGTCAGCACCGTTCAGCGATGCGCCGACAATCGTTGCGCCGTCATCCTCAAAAGGCAGCCGCGTCGATTGCGCAGGCCCGATCATCATGCGATCGAAATTTTCCTCAACATGCCGGCGCGCATTCTCCTGCCCGCACCACCACGTCGCGATATTCGGCAAAAGCAGGTCGTTTCCGGTCAAAACACGCGAAATCGCGGGCAGAAACGCCAGAAACGCACGCGTTTCCATGACACCAGAGCCGAGCGCGTTGACCATCGAAACTGACCCGTTGCGCACGGCCTCGACCATGCCGGGCGTTCCGATGCGCGATGCGCCGTTCAGTTCGAGCGGATCGGTGAAGGACGCATCCATGCGCCGCCAGAGCACGCTGATCGGTTTCAGGCCCGAAACAGTGCGCACCATCAGGCGGCCCTCGGTAACCGTCAGATCCTCGCCTTCAAGCAGCATGACGCCGAGATAGCGCGCGATATAGGCATGCTCGAAATAGGTTTCGTTGAGCGGACCGGGCGTGAGGATCGCCGCACGGCTTGCCGGATCGTCCGTCATTCCTGCAAGCGCATCTCGGAACCGGCGAAAGAAACCGGCCAGCCGGTGCACATGCATTTCGCCATAAATGTCGGACAGCGCACGCGTCGTCGCGACGCGATTTTCCAGCGCGAAGCCTGCGCCCGAAGGCGCCTGCATCCTGTCGCCCAGAACCCACCAGCGACCATCTGGCCCACGACCAAGCTCGAACGCACAAAAATGCAGGAAATGCCCGCTTGCCGGTTTCTGTCCGGCCAGCGGGCGCAGATATTCGGGGCTGGACGCGATAAGTCCCGGCGGCAGCAGACCGCGCGCGACGAGATCATTACTGCCGTAAATGTCGGAAACGATCTGCTCGAAAAGATCGGCGCGCTGCACCAGCCCAGCGCTGATTGCATCCCATTCGACATCCTCGATCAGCAGCGGAATATGCGCCAGCGGCCATTCGCGCTCATTCGTGCCGGGCCGATCATAAACGCGGTAATAAACGCCTGCATCGCGCAGATATTGGTCGGCACGACCGAAACGCGCCGACAATTCGTCAGGCCCCAGCCGTTCGATGGCCGATGCGAAATGCTGCCAGGCAGGGCGAATGCCACCGGAAGAATCGACCATTTCATCGGCGACGCCGGAAATGGAGCGGTAGCCGGAAATCAGATCACTGACCGGTGCCGCGCTGCGTTTCTTCTTTTGCTCGATCGTTGTCATGTTCAACTATATCTGGGCGGCCGCCTGAGATCGAGTGTCATCGGAAACTCGTCGGCAGGCTCTTCCGCGCGAAGTTCAAAGCTGCCCGGCGTATGCCCCCGCGGCTCGAAACGCGCAAGTCGTCGCGCTTCCGCTTCGTTCGCATTCACAGGAAACGTCTCGTAATTGCGCCCTGCCGGATGCGCGACGTGATAAACGCAGCCGCCGACCGAGCGGCCCGACCAGCGATCGTAAATATCGAAAACGAGCGGCGTGTTGACGGGAAGCGCGGGGTGCATGCCCGCCGATGGCTGCCACGCCTTGTAACGGACGCCTGCAACGGCAATCTCGCGATTTCCCGTCTGCTGCATCGGCACGATGCGGCCATTGACGGAAATCGAATGGCGCTCGGGATTGAGCCCGGTCGTCTTCACCTGAAGCCGCTCCACGGATGAATCCACAAAGCGCACAGTGCCGCCGATTGCGCCCTGCTCGCCCATCACATGCCATGGCTCCAGCGCCTGCCGAAGCTCCAGCTTCACGCCGGCATATTCGACCTCGCCGCAGAATGGAAAACGGAATTCGAGCTGCGCATCGAACCATTCCGGGCGGAAATCAAAGCCGTTTTGCTTCAAATCGTCCAAAACGTAGAGAAAATCCGTCCAGACATGGTGCGGCAGCATGAAACGATCATGCAGGCTGGTGCCCCAGCGCACGAAACGTCCGTCCAGCGGGTTTTTCCAGAGCCGGGCGATAAGCGCGCGCACCAGCAATTGCTGCGCAAGGTTCATCCGCGCATTGGGCGGCATTTCGAAACCGCGAAACTCGACCAGACCCAGACGTCCAGTCGGACCATCCGGCGAAAACAGCTTGTCGATGCAAATCTCGGAGCGATGCGTATTGCCCGTCACATCGACGAGCAGATTTCGGAAAAGCCGGTCCACCAGCCAAGGCAGCGGTGCGTTTCCGCTGCTCGGATGCGGAACCTGCGCCATCGCGATTTCGAGTTCGTACAGGCTGTCGTGCCGCGCCTCATCGAAGCGCGGAGCCTGGCTGGTCGGTCCGATGAACAGGCCGGAAAACAGGTAAGAAAGTGCGGGATGCCGCTGCCAGTGCAGGACAAGGCTTTTCAAAAGATCGGGACGGCGCAGAAACGGGCTGTCGTTCGGCGTAGCGCCACCGACCACGACATGGTTGCCGCCGCCGGTGCCGGTATGGCGGCCATCGATCATGAATTTATCAGCACCAAGCCGGGTCTGCCGCGCTTCTTCGTAAATAGCTTCGGTCGTCGCCACGCAGTCGCGCCAATTCGAGGCCGGATGAATATTGACCTCGATGACGCCCGGATCGGGCGCGACGCGGATGACGTTCAGGCGCGGATCATGCGGCGGGCCGTAGCCCTCGATATGAACCGGGAGCCCGGTCGCCTTGGCCGCATTTTCGGCAGCGGCGATCAAATCCAGATAGTCTTCAAGCGCTTCGACCGGCGGCATGAAAACGCAAAGCCGCCCCTCGCGCGGCTCGACGGAAATCGCGGTGCGCACCGCGCCGTCAATCTCGCCAAGCTCTTGCTCGACCCGCTCCTGAGCCCCGGTCGCTGCGGTAAAAGAGGCCGTGATCTGCTCGCGCGCGGCTTCCGGTGTAGTCTCAACACGCGGCGGCAAATCTCCGCGTGGCACGGATGGATCGACCGGCACGACATAGGGATATTGCGAAGGCGGTACATGCGGAAGCGAGCCGAGCGGCAGGCGGTAGCCGACAGGCGAATCGCCCGGAACGAGGAACAGTTTTCCGCGCCGCGTTGTCCAGTGTTCGGAACGCCAGCGCGGACCGCTCGCCTGCGCATTCCAGCGCTGCACCGGCAGTACATAGCCGGTCGGTTCTGTCAGGCCGCGTTCGAAGACACGCGCCATGCGGCTGCGCTCTTCCGGGTCTTCAAGTTTTGAATTCGACGGATCGACATTGTCCGGCAGATTGCCTTCCTTGATGAGCCATTCGGCGGGGTCCTCATAGGCTTCGCTGACCATTTCGGGCGCGATGCCGAGTTCGGATGCCACCGCCGAAAGCAGCGTTTCGGCATCCTTCGGAGTGAGCTTGCCTTCGCTGTTTTCCGGCGCGATCAGGCCGGGGTCGACCCAGACCGGCTCGCCATCGGCACGCCAGTAGAGCGAAAATGTCCAACGCGGCAGGGATTCGCCCGGATACCATTTGCCCTGCCCGTAATGCAGGAAGCCGCCCGGCGCAAAACGCTCGCGCAGGCGCCGGATCAGCGCATCCGCCTTCTCGCGTTTTGTCGGGCCAACGGCGGCGGTGTTCCATTCCGGGGCTTCAAAATCGTCGATGGAAACGAAGGTCGGCTCGCCGCCCATTGTGAGCCGCACATCCTCGGCCTGCAAAACGGCATCGACCTTTTCGCCCAGCGCGTCGAGCGCCTGCCAGCTTTCGTCGGAAAACGGCTTGGTGATGCGCGGATGCTCGGCGATGCGGTCTACCCGCATGTCGAAACCGAACTCGACATTGGCAAAGCTCGCCATGCCGCTGATGGGTGCCGCGTTTCTGAAATGCGGCGTCGCGGCCAGAGGCACATGGCTTTCGCCAGTCAGAAGACCCGATGTCGGATCAAGACCGATCCAGCCCGCCCCCGGCAGATAGACCTCGCACCAGGCGTGAAGGTCCGTGAAATCCTGCGTCGTCCCAGCCGGGCCATCGATGGCAACCAGATCTGGCTTGAGCTGGATCAGATAGCCGGAAACGAAACGCGCCGCGAGGCCGAGATTGCGCAGGATTTGCACCAGCAGCCAGCTCGTATCGCGGCATGAACCCTTGGCGAGAGACAGAGTTTCCTCTGGCGATTGAACGCCGGTTTCCATGCGCACGATATAGCCGATCTCACGTTGGAGCCCCGCATTGAGATCGACCACGAAATTGACCGTATTCGGCGCGGAACGGTCGATCGTTCCAAGAAACGAGGAAAGCAGCGGGCCGGCCGGCTCCGGCTTCAAATAGATTTCGAGGTCGTCGCGAATGTCCTGCGGATAGTCGAACGGAAACGCGCTTGCCTCCGGCTCGACGAAAAAATCGAATGGATTGTAGACCGTCATGTCGGCAACGAGATCGACTTCGATCTTCAATTCCGTCACCGGTTCGGGAAACACAAACCGTGCGAGGAAATTGCCGTAAGGGTCCTGTTGGACATTCACGAAATGATTGGACGGCTGCACCTTCAGCGAATGGCTGAGCACCTTGGTTCGCGAATGCGGCGCGGGCTGCAGCCTTATCACTTGCGGCCCGAGCGTTACCGGGCGGTCATATTTGTAATGGGTCAGGTGGTAGACGGCAGCAAGGATGGCCATGAGATCCTATCGGGTGCGCGGACACCGCCATACCCTTCCACAAACCACGCCAATTCTCCAACAATGATTGTTGCAGTGCAAAAATATTCTCAAAGTCAGCGTGACGTCTCGACCAGTTCGACGCCTGAATCGTCGCAAATGTTCCTGATCGGGTCGATGTCGCAGCGATCTGTGATGAATGTGTGGACCTGCGAGAGATGGCCGATGCGCACCGGCGCGGTGCGTTCGAACTTTGTCGAATCCGACACCAGAATGACGTGCCGCGCATTGGCGATAATGGCCTGTGCAACCTTCACTTCGCGGAAATCGAAGTCGAGCAGCGCGCCGTCATGGTCGATAGCCGACGCGCCAATCACGGCATAATCCACCTTGAACTGGCGGATAAAATCGACCGCCGCTTCGCCGACGATGCCGCCATCCGAGCCGCGCACGACGCCACCGGCAATCACCACTTCCATCGAAGGATAGACGCGCATCTTGTTGGCGACGTTGATGTTGTTGGTGATGACCATCAGCCCGTTGTGGTCGAGCAGCGCCTTGCCGACTGCCTCTGTCGTTGTGCCGATATTGATGAAGAGCGAGGCATTGTCGGGGATCAGCCGCGCTGCGGCGCGACCTATCGCGTCCTTTTCGTCGGCTGCGAGGCTCTTGCGCGCCTCATATTCCATATTCTCGATGCCGGAGGGAAACAGCGCACCGCCATGGATTCGGGTCAGAAGACGCTCTTCGCAAAGATCGTTCAAATCCTTGCGGATCGTCTGCGGCGTAACGTTGAAATGCTGCGCCAGATCATCGACAAGCACCCGGCCCTGCTCCTTGGCCAGCGCTATAATTTCGGAATGCCGTGATGACAGGTACAATTATTTCCCCCCACTTTCGTTTTGCGCGAATGTAGTCGAAAGCGAAAACAATAGAAAGCTGGGGGCCATCGTTAGCCGTGCGAACTTTGAATATTGAAACGGTTCTGGCCTTCATATAGAAATATAGTATGACTTTATAATGCGCGCTTCGGCTCGCTCAAAAATGACAATTCCGGGAGGCGGATAGTGAATCTCGTTCAGTTCAGCGATAGCAATGGTGTGCGCGGCGTGGCGATGCGCGAAGGCGATGGTTTCAGGCTCGTCAAAGGCGCGAAGTCGGTTCTGGAACTCGCCAAAGCGGCAATCGCGAAGAAAACCGGCCTTCGCCAGATCGTTGAACAGGCCGGGCTTGGCGACACGGTCGACATTGCAACTGCCTACGCCGAGGGCCGCGTTCACGCGCCCGTGGATCATCCCGATCCGGCGCATCTGCACCTGACCGGAACCGGCCTCACCCATCTCGGCTCGGCCTCAACGCGCGATGCCATGCACAAGAAGCTCGACGACGAGGCCGCACTTACCGATTCCATGAAGATGTTCCGCATGGGCATCGAGGGCGGCAAGCCTGCCAAGGGCGAGACCGGCGTTCAGCCGGAATGGTTCTACAAGGGCAATGGCGCGATGGCTGTCGCGCCCGGCGCGCCGCTTCTCTCGCCTTCATTCGCCAAGGATGGCGGAGAAGAGCCTGAAATCGCAGGCATTTATGTCATCGGTGACGATGGCACACCATTCCGCATCGGGTTCGCGCTGTCGAACGAGTTTTCCGACCATGTGACGGAGCGCGTGAACTATCTTTATCTCGCGCATTCCAAGCTGCGTAACGCATCCTATGGCCCGGAACTGCTGGTCGGCGCCCTGCCCGAAGACATTCGCGGCACCTCGCGCATCGTCCGCAACGGCAAGACTTTGTGGGAAAAGCCGTTCCTTTCGGGCGAAACGAATATGTCTCACCACATTTCGAATCTCGAACATCATCATTTCAAATATTCGGTCTTCCGCCAGCCGGGCGATGTTCATGTCCATATGTTCGGCACAGCAACGCTTTCCTTTGCCGATGGCATCGAGACGCAGGAAGGCGACGTTTTCGAAATCGAAGCGCCGGATTTCGGCCTGCCGCTGCACAATCCGCTTGCACTCGAATCCGAACAGCCCGTCACCGTGAAGGCACTTTGATATGGCCGCAGAATTTCAGTTCGCGCGCTATCCCGGCCTGCAGGACGTATCGGTTTTCGTTTCCGGCGGCGCAACCGGCGTTGGCGAGGCAATCGTGCGCGCCTATGCGGCGGAAGGCGCTAAGGTCGGCTTTGTCGATCTTGCGGAAAAGGAAGGCGAAGCGCTGACCGAAGAACTCAATGCGGACGGCGCGACTGTTTCGTTTCGCCGCTGCGACATTACCGATACGGACGCCTACCGCGCTGCCATCTCTTCGCTCGAAGCGGAAAACGGGCCTGTTCAGGTTCTTCTGAACAATGCGGCGAACGACACGCGCCATGACTGGCGCGAAGTGACGCCGGAGTATTTCGACAGCCGCATCGCGGTCAATCTGCGCCATACCTTCTTCGCCATCCAGGCCGTCGCGCCCGGCATGATCGCTGCCGGAAAAGGCGCGATCGTCAATTTCGGTTCGGTCGGCTGGATGATGGCAAATGGCGGCTATCCGAGCTATGCGGCATCGAAAGCCGCCGTGCACGGCATGACGCGCTCCTTCGCGCGTGATCTCGGCAAGCACGGCATCCGCGTCAATACGCTGGTGCCGGGATGGGTCATGACCAGCCGTCAGCTCGAATTGTGGGTCGACGACGCGGCAAACGAGCAGATCGACAAGAACCAGTGCATGGCCGGTCGTGTGCTGCCCGAAGACATTGCCCGCATGGCCCTATTTTTGGGTTCGGACGACGCCAAAATGTGCTCGGCGCAAAATTTCATCGTCGATGGCGGCTGGGTTTAGGCGCTTCGTTTTTAGATAGAAATGCTGGTGGCAGCACCCCCCTCTGCCCTGCCGGGCATCTCCCCCTCAAGGGGGGAGATCACTCTGCCATGAACCCGCGGCCCAATTGCTGACGTTGCAAAATGAAGGCGGAGAGTTGTGTCAGCCAATCTCCCCCCTTGAGGGGGAGATGTCCGGCAGGACAGAGGGGGGTGTCTTATGCTTCCATCCAACAGAAACCGCTCTAAAGTCAGGTGCAGTTACGGCGTAACCGCCAGCACCCGGTCCTGCCCCTCACGGATCACCGCGCGCATCGCCTCGCGGGCTGCATCCTCGTCCTGCCGCTCGATCGCCTCGGCTATGTCGCGGTGTTTGCGGACGCTCAGCGCATGGCGCTCCGTGTCGGGGATCGGCGAGCTGATCGTGAAGGTCATGGCAAGTGCGACCTCGATCAGTGCACTTATCGAACGCATGAAGGGATTGCCGGACGCTTCGGCAATCGCGATGTGGAATTTCAGATCCGCATCCACGAAATCGAAACCTGCATCGCGCACATCCGCCATCCGGTCGATCCAGTAATAAAGCTGTTCAAGCTGCGGCTCGGTGCGGCGCGCGGCGGCAAGTGCTGCTGCTTCCGGCTCCAGCGCCAGACGCATTTCCGAAAGGTTCAGCAGGAAGCGGACGTCGACGCCCTTCTCGACGTGCCAGCGCAGAATGTCCGGGTCAAACAGGTTCCAGTGCTGCCGCTCCAGAACGCGCGTTCCGATCTTGGCCTTTGGCTGGATCAGCCCCTTTGCCGCCAGCGTCTTCAACGCTTCGCGCAACACCGTGCGCGACACGCCGAAACGGGTCAGAAGTTCGGCATCGCCCGGAAGAATCGCGCCTTCGGGATAACGGCCGCTGACGATGCCCAGACCCAGATCGTGCATGACGTGACCGTGATGCGTGCGCGGGCGCGGCGCGCCGATCCTTTCGTGCAAGCCGGTCTGGAACGCCATGGGATCAGTTTGCGGCAATTGCTGAAGCTTTCCTTGTTGAGAGCGCCACCAATACGCGTTGCAGCGCTATGAAGGCAAAAAGCAGAATTCCGACGACGATCTTTGTCCACCAGCTAGACAGCGTGCCGTCGAAAACGATGTAGGTCTGGATGATCCCCTGAATGATGACGCCGACGAATGTGCCCGCGACCAACCCCACCCCGCCCGTCAGCAGCGTTCCGCCTATAACCACGGCGGCAATCGTGTCGAGTTCGACGCCGACGGCCGCCAGTGAATATCCGGCGGAGGTGTATAGCGAAAAAACGATTCCCGATAGGCCGGAGAGAAAGCCCGCAAGCGCGTAAATGCCGATGGTGGTGCGCGCGACCGGCACGCCCATAAGCTCGGCGGAAGTCCGGTTTCCGCCGATCGCATAGACATAGGAGCCGAACTTGGTGAAATGCGCGATGGCGATGCCGGCAAGAAAAACGGCGACCATCAGAAGGCCGATGAAGGTCAACCTGCCACCGCCTGGCAGGCGATAGCTCATTTCTTGCAGCATCGAATAAAAATCATGGCTGATTGGAATGGATTCCGTACTCAACACGAAGGACATGCCGCGCGCCAGAAACATGCCCGCCAGCGTGACGATAAAGGCAGGCACATTCAGATAATGGATCGTCATGCCCATCGCCGCACCGAAAGCGGTTGCGAGGCTGAGCGCGATAACGAATGCCGCCAGAGGATGCACGCCGTATTTCGTAATAAGAACCGCCAGCAGAACCCCCGTGAAGGCGATGACCGAGCCGACCGAAAGGTCGATGCCACCCGAAATGATAACGAAAGTCATGCCTACGGCAGCAATTCCAAGGAATGCATTGTCCGTCAAAAGATTGCCCAGAACACGCGTCGACAGCATGTTCGGGAACTGCATGACGCAGGCTGCGTAAGCCAGAACGCAGATGATGAGGGTCGCGTAGAAAGGCAGAAGTCTCGTGCTCATGCTGCGTCAGCCTTTTTGGTTTCAGGCGCGCGCTGCGGCCGGAAAATACCTCCGACGCCCGCAAGCGACAGAGATTGCGCGAGCAGGATCATGATGATGACGGCTGCCTTGACGATGAGATTGTACTCGGGCGGAAAACCGGAAATCAGAATGCCGGTGTTCATCGCTTGAATGATGATCGCGCCGAGCACCGACATGATGATCGAAAACCGCCCGCCAAGCAGCGATGTGCCGCCAATGACGACCGCAAGGATCGCGTCGAGTTCCAGCCATAGACCGGCATTGTTGGCATCCGCGCCACGAATATCGGCGGCAACGATAATGCCCGCAAGTGCCGCGCAGAAGCCGCAGAAGGCATAGACCACCATCAGCACCAGCTTGCTGTTCAGACCCGCATAGGTACTGGCGCTTCGGTTCACGCCGATGGATTCGATCATCAGGCCTAGTGCCGTGCGCCGCGCGACCAGAATTGCGACGACGGCAAGGATCGCTGCAATGACGACCGGCATTGGAAGGGCCAAGAACGAACCCGTTCCGAAGAAGATCAGCGTCGGCTCGTTGAAGGTGACGATAAAACCTTCGGTGATGAGCTGCGCAATGCCCCTGCCCGCCACCATCAATATCAGCGTCGCGATAATCGGCTGTAGGTCGAAGAAAGCGACGAGCAAGCCATTCCAGAGGCCGCACAGAATACCTACACTAAGGGCCGCGCCGATCACCACCGGCAACGGATACCCGGCGACAGTCAACGTTGCCGCGATTGCGCCTGACATTGCCATGACCGCGCCTACCGAAAGATCGACGCCCTTGCTGGCGATGACAGCCGTCATGCCGATTGCAAGGATCATCACCGGCGCGCCGCGATTGAGCACGTCGAT
Organism: Foliimonas ilicis; assembly: GCF_039939195.1. Taxonomy (NCBI): domain Bacteria; kingdom Pseudomonadati; phylum Pseudomonadota; class Alphaproteobacteria; order Hyphomicrobiales; family Phyllobacteriaceae; genus Foliimonas; species Foliimonas ilicis. The sequence goes on from NZ_JBDUUH010000004.1 coordinate 423,584, forward strand.
CAGGCTTCCGAAAAGCCGTCCGTCCTGAAAGCGCAGATCGAAGAAGCCCGGAAAGGCGAGCCAGCTCAAAAAGAGGATGACGGCCAGCGATACGAGTTGGGGCGCCGCTCTTCCAAGCACATTCTTCACGAGGCTCATGCTTCCACGCTCCTCGTTTCTGCGGCAATTGTCTGCATGATCGTTCCAGTATTGATCTCGTCGCCAGTCAGTTCGCCGATATGCGCGCGGTCGCGCACGACGAGAACGCGCGTCGAATAAGCGACAATTTCCTCGATTTCCGAAGAGATGACGAGCAGCGCCATGCCCTGATCGCAGAGCCGATTGATGAGTTCGATGATCTCGGCATGCGCCCCGACATCGATACCGCGCGTCGGCTCGTCCAAAATCAGGAAACGCGGATTGGTGGCGAGCCAGCGCGCAAGAATGACCTTCTGCTGGTTGCCGCCGGAAAGGAATTTCACCGGCTTTTCGATATCGGTCGTCCTGATGTCGAGAGCCTTCACGAAGCGGTCGGCAATAGCCGTCTGCTCGGCGGTGGAAAGCCTGCGCAGCCAACCGCGGCTTGCCTGCAAAGCCAGCGCAATATTTTCGCGCACCGAAAGATCGCCGATGATGCCATCCGTCTTGCGGTCTTCCGGGCAAAGGCCGAAGCCGAATTTCACCGCGTCCTGCGGCGAGCGTATCTGCACCGCCTTGCCGTCGATCTCGGCGGTACCGCTGTCAGCCGTGTCGATGCCGAAAAGCAGCCGCGCGGTCTCAGTCCGGCCCGACCCCAGAAGCCCCGCAACGCCGACGACCTCGCCCGCATCGATTTCCAGATCGAACGGCGCGATGCTGCGCGCACGGCCATATCCTTTGAATGAAACCGCGCGTCCTGCGGCTGGCGGCTTCACCCGCCTGCCCTGCTCGGTCGCCTCGGCCAGCTTGCGCCCCAGCATCAGCGAAACCAGATCGATGCGCGACAAGTTCGCAGTCTGCGAAGTGCCCGCCAGACGGCCATTGCGCAGCACGGTCACGCGATCGGAAATCGCGTAAACCTGATCGAGAAAATGCGTGATGAAAACAATGCCAAGGCCCCGCGCTTTCAGGCGTCGCAGAATGTCGAACAGAACTTCGACCTCGTGCCTGTCGAGACTGGCGGTCGGCTCATCGAGGATCAGCACGCGACCGGAAAGATGGACCGCGCGCGCAATTGCGACAAGTTGCTGCACGGCAACCGAATAACGCGCGAGATCGGACGAAACGTCGATGTGGATATCGTATTGCTCAAGCAGTGCGCGCGCATCCCGCTCCATCTGCCGACGGTCGATAAGCCTGAAACGCTTGGGCTGGCGGCCGATATAGAGGTTTTCGGCCACCGAAAGGTTCGGCAGGAGATTGACCTCCTGATAGACCGTACCGATGCCGAGCTGCTGCGCATGCAGCGTGTCGCGCACGGTAACGGGCTTGCCATCAATGGTCACGGCACCGGAATCGAGCTGATAAACGCCGGTCAGAATCTTGATGAGGGTGGACTTTCCCGCGCCGTTTTCACCGAGCAACGCGTGGATTTCGCCGGAACGAACTTCAAAATCGACGTTTTCCAGCGCCTTGAAGCCAAGGAAAGATTTTCCGACGCCGCGCGCGCCTATCAGAGCGGTGCCTTCGGTCATTATTTTGAACCTGTCCGACAAACGAATTGGATTACCGGGCTATCGGCCTGAACCGACGACGCCCGGCATGCGCCTGGATTTGATTTGGAAACGTGCCCTGCCGGGACATATGTCGCGGGATTTCGAGAACCGGAGCGGAGCGTACATTTGTACGTGAGCACCGGAAGCGCAGAAAACCGCGTCAGATGACCGGCAGGGTGCGTTTACATTCAAATCCTAGTAGCCGAGGCCCTTCTTTTCTTCATAAACCTTCATCGGATCGTCGGCCTGCGTGTAGAGTTTGGACTCGGTCTGGATCCACTTCGGCGGCTGCGTTCCGTCCTTCTTCATGGCTTCCAGCGCATCGAAGGCTGGACCGGCCATGTTGGGGGTCAGTTCGACCGTCGCATTGGCTTCACCATTGGCCATTGCCTGGAAGATATCCGGCACGGCATCGATCGAGACGACGAGGATGTCGCTGCCGGGCTTGAGGCCCGCTTCCTTGATCGCCTGGATTGCGCCGACGGCCATGTCGTCATTGTGCGCGTAGAGTGCGCAAATGCTCTTGCCGCCGCCTTCGGCCTTCAGAAAGCCTTCCATGACTTCCTTGCCCTTGGCGCGCGTGAAGTCGCCGGTCTGGCTGCGGGTGATCTTGATCGTGGACGTGCCAGCGATCGCTTCCTCAAAACCCTTCTTGCGGTTGATTGCGGGCGAGGAGCCTGTCGTTCCCTGAAGTTCGACGACGTTGCATTCCTTGCCGGCCACCTGCTTGACCAGCCAGTCGCCTGCAACCTTGCCTTCATGCACTTGATCGGAGGTGACGGCGGTGAGGTATAGATCGTCCGACGCATCGATCTGGCGATCGAGCAGAATGACCGGGATTTCCGCGTCCTTGGCTTCCTTCAAAACGGTTTCCCAACCGGTCGCGACGACCGGCGCAAGCAGGATCGCATCGACGCCCTGCGCGACGAAGCCGCGGATCGCCTTGATCTGGTTTTCCTGCTTCTGCTGCGCATCGGCGAATTTGAGATCGACGCCGCGCTTTTCGGCTTCCTGCTTCGTGACGCTGGTTTCAGCAGCGCGCCAGCCCGATTCCGAGCCGATCTGCGAGAACCCGACAGTCATGTCTGCAGCATAGGCAGAACCGGCGAATGCAACCGCCAAAGCGGTGCCCAAGCCCAAGCGTTTCATGAAATTCATGATTGATTTCCTCCCGAGAAAATTGACGCCAACGCGCTCCTCCGCAAATGGCTGAATTTTTATTATCATATAGTAATACGAAATAAAATACGTTTGTTGACGCGCTTCAAAACTTGTCTGACAAGGGCAAGCTGGCCGGAGGAGAACCGCGAATGCCGAACGAAAATGCAGCCAATTCACGCATCGAATCCGTGGAGATCCGCGGCGGCGGTCTATCCGCCAAAATCCTGAATTACGGCGCGACGCTGGCCGATCTGATCGTCGAAACTTCGGGCGGACCACGCTCGGTGGTTCTGGGTTTCGACGACCCGGAAGCCTATCGAACGCATGGCGCATTCTTCGGCGCGGTGGCCGGGCGTTGCGCAAACCGCATCGCCGATGGACGTTTCGAGCTGGATGGCGAGGAACATCAGCTCCATCTCAACGAAAAGGGCCGTACGCATCTGCATGGCGGCGGCGCCGGTTTCTGGCAAAAACTCTGGACCATCGCGGAGCGCGACAAATCATCGGTGTTGCTGACGCTGGTTTCGCCCGATGGCGACCAGGGTTATCCGGGCAATCTCCGCGTTTCCTGCCGCTACAGCATTCAGGCGGGCAAGTTGGTCATCGGCCTGACCGCGCGAACCGACAAGCCGACGCTCGTCAATCTCGCGACCCACAGCTATTTCAATCTGGATGGCAGCGACACGATCCTCGACCACATGCTGACCATTCCCGCTCACGCCTATACGCCGGTGAATGCCGACATCATCCCGACCGGCGAACTGGCACCGGTCGAAGGTACCGCGTTCGATTTTCGGACTGCGCGCCCTGTCGAAAAGGCGAGATCAGAAACCGCCCGTGTCGATTACGATCATAATTTCGCTCTCGCCATGCGCCCGTTTGCACAGCCGCATCTGGCGGCAAGGCTGGAGGCATCGCGGCTGGCCATGGAAATCTGGTCGACCGAACCCGGCCTGCAGTTCTACGACGGGAACTTCCTCCCCGTGTCTGAGCCGCTTCGAGGCGGGCGCAAAGGCCAACGCTTCGGCGGACTTTGCCTTGAACCGCAGCGCTTTCCAGATGCGATCCATCATCCCGAATTTCCCGGCTCGGTGCTGCGCCCGGATGAAACCTACGCGCAGACCACCGAATACCGGTTCCTGGAAATCTAAAGCGATTCCTATTTTGATGGAATCGCGAGGCGCCCCCCTCTGTCCTGCC
>NZ_JBDUUH010000005.1:0-371431 GCF_039939195.1 Foliimonas ilicis
CAGGTCCATCAAACGAAGCCAGGAAGTCATTCGCGGCGAACCCTAAGCCACTCATAAAGAATGCAAGCGCGAGCAGTAGCGGATATCGGTAAGACCGACGCCGCTGCCAGAGCATCAAAAATGTCGCAGTGAAGATCAGCGAGATAGCTGGGTTCAGCAACTTGAAGAAAAACTCGCCGGTCAATGTTTGCTTCTTGTCGTCGTTGGCGCTGTATTTTCTATATCCGGTGAGTGCTGATAATGAAGCGTTAAGTCAGCGGCATGAGTAGGGCCGCTGGCGATGGAAAAGGCGATTAAGATTAATGTCTGCTGACCTCCGGACCAATCCGACGGGTCTTCAAAACGAATAAGAGATCATGTGTGTCACGCTTGGCGCTCAGAAGATCATTGGAAACCAGCCGGTGAAATATGGCCGCGTTTGAGTATCTAAAACTGCTGAAAGCAAAGAATAGAACTGGACGGCGAGGCCACACAAGCCTCGCCGTGTAGGCGTGGTTATGGCATCAGCCCTTGTTCATGGCTTTCATGGCACTGTCCATATGCGTCATGCAGTCATCCATCTTGTTGGCCTTCATGGAGTCCTTGGCCATCTCCATTTCCTCCATCGCCATTTTCTTCGTCTCCGCCGATCCCTTCATAGCCTCCATCTGGCTATCCATCTTCATCATCGAAGCATCGTCGCATTTCATCATGGTATCGCTTTTCATCGCGCCGTCAGATTTCATGGGTTCAGCAGCAAATGCCGGTTGCGAGAGGGCGAGCGCGACGGTTGCGACGGCGAACATTGTCTTGAGCATGATAAATTCCTCACTATTCATTTCGGGGAATATTCCCCTGCAAATGAGTTCGGTCGCGATAGGAATTTGTTACGGGGTCACAGTTTCGTGAAAGATTTATTGCCGACGAAATTTAGATCCCGCCGAACCAGTCATAGCCATTGTCTTCCCAATAGCCGCCTTGTCCCATGCCGATCGGTACAAAGCTGTCGACTAATTCGATCTTGCCTATGTATTTCGGCATTTTATAGCCAAGTTGTCGCTCCACCCGAACCCGCAACGGCGCGCCATTTTCGACCGGCAAAGGCACGCCGTTCATTCCGTAAGCGAGGATCGTTTGGGGATGACGGGCGTCTGCGAGGTCGATGGAGCCATAATATTTTATCTCGCCGGAAAGATCGCGGTCGATCGTGTCCATGCATTTAAAAACGACGTAACGTGCGGACGGCTTTGGTTTGGCCTCATCAAGTACGAGCGACAGCGGCACGCCGGTCCATTTCGCGATGCAGCTCCAGCCTTCGACGCAATCGTGTCGCGTGATCTGCGTTCGCGAAGGCATCATCTGCAATTGCGCGAGCGATAATGAAAGCGGTTTTTCGACGAGGCCGCCGACATCGAGTCGCCAATCGGCAAAACCGTTATTGAGAAACGCCTTGTAATCTTCATTGTCCGGCGAGGTGACGCCATTCGGTCGCTGCGGCTGGCGAATGTCGGCTTCGGTGAATTCCTGCGCCATGGCACTCTGCCCGGCAAGCAGCCTTTGCACGCGATAGGTCAGATTGTTGGCGTTTTCGAGAAAATTCCGCACGCCGCTGTTCGTGCCATAACCGTCCAGCACGTCGCAGCCAGAAAGCATGAGCCCCGACCCGCCAACAGCGGCTCCAGTCAGAAAAGCACGACGCGAAAGCTTGAACTTGGACATGATCAGGCTTCCTTACCCTTGTCGCCGTGAGGCTTCGGCGGGTCTATGCGATACCAGCCGGTGATGATCGAGCGCAGTTCGTTCAGCGGACCGGCAGCCACGATCATCAGCATATGCACGATGAAGAACCCGACCAGCAGCAGCATCATGCCGAAATGAATTGTTCGCGCGGTCTGGCGTCCGCCGAATGCGTCCGCAAGGAAAGGGATGACCGCATTCATGGTCGGCGACATCGCAAGGCCTGTGAGGATTATGAGCGGAAACACGACAAACAGCACGCCGCCATAGGCGAGCTTCTGGAGGGTGTTGTATTCGCGCGTGTGATGGAATCTGAGTTTTGCGTGGTCAATTATATCGCGGGGCAAATTGCGCAAATCTTCTGCTCGCGGCGCAAGATCGCGGCGCAAATGCCCGTTGATCAGGCTTCCGGCCAGCCAGCCGAAAAGCGTGATGACGAGTACCCATGCAAAGAAGAAATGCACGACGCGTCCAGTGCCCAAATCCTGATAGGAAGGAATGGTCGCCCATGCGGGGAAACCGCGGCTGGAACGGTCTGCCTCTGAGCCGGATAATCCAAGTACGCCGGTCGTATCGAAGCTCTTTCCGAAGATGCGCGCGTAGCCCGCCGGACCGTCTGCCGTATTTGTCGACCCGAGCGCGAGCACCTCATTGTTGAAACCGAAACCGGACTGCTTGCCGACGTAAAGTGTCGGGTGCGCATTGAATATTTGCAGCCCGGAAAGCAGCAGGAAGAAAAGCGCGATCGCCCATAACCAATGCGTCAACCGCGTCCATAGACGTTGGCGGTAGATAAGCGGTTTCTTGATCGCGCTCTCGCTGATCGGAGTTTCGCGTTCGGCTATGCCGCGCGACGTTATATCGGTCATGGACGTCCTCGCTTTCTTGTAAACCGAATGGCAACGCGTCGTTCTCAGCTTCCCTCAGTCAACCGCCGCGTTGGCAACCAGCTTTGGCTCGGCCCGATAGAGATCCGGGAACAGTTTTTTCAAATTGTCGAGCTTCGGCAGATCGTAGGTTGCAATGTAGCCGCTATCGGGATGAAGCGTCGCATAATCCTGATGATACGGTTCGGCCGCATAGAAAGTTTTCGACATCTCGATGGTCGTCGCGATCGGTGCATCGAAGACCTTCGCCTCATCTAGCTGCTTGATGTAGGACGCGGCAGTCTCCTTTTGCGCCTTGCTCTCTGCAAATATCGTCGAGCGATATTGCGTGCCGGTGTCCGGACCTTGCCGATTAAGTTCGGTCGGGTTGTGCGCGACGGAGAAATAGACCTGAAGCAGTTTTCCGTAGCTCACGACTTTGGGATCGTAGGTGACCTCGACCGACTCCGCATGGCCAGTCTGACCGCTGCTGACAATTTCGTATTTGGCGGCTGACGATTGACCTCCGGCATAGCCGGAAACGGCGTTTTGCACGCCTTTTACGTGCTGGAACACGCCCTGAACGCCCCAGAAACAGCCGCCGGCAAAAATTGCCTTTTCGGTTCTCAAACCGGTGGCAGCTGCACTTTTTGCTGGCGGCGGGATGATGGTTGCCGTTTCGGCGGAGCCTGGTGTGATACCACCGAAAAACAGAACAGCCGCCAAAAACGAGCCGCCCGCGAGAGCCGCTCGATAATATCCAAGTGTCGATTTTCCGGATGAATATGTCATGTCATAAACTCCTTTTAAGATAGTCAGGCAGCGGCAGCGGCAAATTTCATCGCAACGCCGTTCATGCAATAACGAAGGCCGGTTGGCTGCGGACCGTCATTAAAGACGTGCCCAAGATGCCCGTCGCATCTGGCGCATTCGACGGCTGTGCGGGCCATTCCATAGGAATTATCGGTCTTGGTGATGACTGCGTTGTCGAGCGGCGCCCAAAAGCTCGGCCATCCCGTTCCGCTGTCGAATTTCGTCTTGGAAGAAAACAGCGGAAGGTCGCAACCGGCGCAGGTGAAATTACCGGCGCGTTCCTCGTGCAAAAGGTCGCTGGTGAAAGCGGTTTCGGTGCCTTCCTGCCGCAGAACATCATATTGCTGTTCCGACAGCATCTTGCGCCATTCCGCATCGCTGCGCTTTATCTTGCCGGTGACCGCAAATGCCGCCCGGACGCTTGGAAATTGCATCGTTACCGCAAGAATGGTGCCCCACAACGCGCTATTCAGAATCTGTCGACGTGTTGCCATTGGAAAGTCCTTGCTTTGAAACAGTCTACCCATCTTCGTTGGTAGTAACGGCGCTGTTACATCCATGTGTGAACACGAGAGTGTGATAGGCTGACTCGCTGACAAGCTTTTCCTCGTTCATGTAACAAAGCAGCGTTTTCGCACGTAATCGGGAGGTAAGTAGGTGCACGGCAAGGGAGAACGCGAACTTGCCGGTCTCTTGCGGTCAGCGATCGCCGGAGACGAGAAAGTCTACGCACTGTTTTTGGAGAATGTAGCGGTGCTCGTGCGCGGCATGGCGCGGCGCAAGATCGTACAGGGAGGCGTGGACCCCGAGGATATAGTGCAGGAAACCTTGCTTGCAATTCACTTAAAGCGCCACACATGGCTGACGGACATGCCGGTGCTGCCGTGGATATTTGCGATTGCGCGCTACAAGCTCATCGATGCGTTTCGCAAACGCGGGCGAAGGATCGAAATCGACATCGACCATATTGCAGAGACATTCGCGCAGCCTGAGCAGAGCATTGCCAGCGATCGCGACATTGGCCGCGCGCTTGACATTCTGCCGCCTGGCCAGCGCAATATCGTCGGTGCGATTTCGGTGGAGGGGCATTCGATCAGCGAGACGGCGCAGAAGCTCGGCATGAAGGAGGCCGCGGTTCGCGTATCCCTGCATCGCGGGCTGAATGCGATCATGAAGCGGTTTGGACAGGAATGAGCATGGAAACCAGCGAGATGATCAGGACATTGGCTTCGCAAGCAAACGTCAAACCTATGCCGATGCGCAAGGCGTGGTTGGTGGGGGTTGCTCTGGCGATCTTTCTGGCCGCCATTACATTTACTGTGATGCTTGGTCCGCGCCCGGATTTTGCCGATGCTGCGCAGACCGTCCGCTTCTTGTCGAAGTTCGTATTCGCGCTCGCCCTGACGTTCAGCGCCTATAAGGTTTTACGCGCATTGGCGCGGCCGGACGGTTATGAGAGCGGCGACGCGAAGTGGCTTTTGCCTGCACCGCTGCTGTTGGCAATGGCTGTGATATTCGAACTTTTTGCCGTGCCTCAATCGGTATGGAGCGATAGGCTCGTCGGCTCGAATAGCCTGCTATGCCTCACCCTCATTCCGTTCATCGGCATCGGTCCGCTGGCGGTTTTTCTCGGAGTGCTGCGCCATGGCGCACCGACACATCCGCGTATGGCCGGAGCCTTCGCCGGTCTGTTTGCGGGCGGGATAGCGGCGACGTTTTACGCAGCGCATTGCATCGACGACTCGCCGCTTTTCGTCGCGACCTGGTACTCGATTGCGGTCGCAATTCTCACGGTTGCCGGAGCACTGATCGCACCGCGTGTGACCCGCTGGTGACATCCGATCCGACTTCAAGTATCCGGCACCCAGGCGACGCTTTACGCAGGTAATACCAAAGTTTTTTAATCAGAAACCGCATCCATCAAACTGCAGTTCGCTGAACAAGCTGGCCTCGATGCGGACGGAGCTACATCTTGGGCTCGGCAAACTTTGGGCGAAAACGATCCAGATGAACTCGCACTCAAATAAAACGCGAGAGCGCTTAATTACCGGGCATGAGATCGGACACTTCCGTTTGGACAACTTGCGTCGAGGGTTTGTCGAAAACGCTGGCTATGGTCACGAAGAGACGTTTTGCTTGCTAATCAGGCGGTCAGATTGTGAACTGTTCGGCGATTGAAGGACGCGGGGGCGCTCGAAAACCTAATTGCTTTTCAGCGAAGGTGGCGACATGTCGAAAACGCAGAGAAAAGGAAAAGGCCAAGGTCAGCCCTGGTGTTGCATTGTTCATCGTCTCACCGCGTCGATTTTTCATTTGATACGGCGAAGGTCAATGAAACAATTGACGTCTCAATATTCAAAAGATGGCGGGACGATAGCTACCGCCTACCCAACCTGATAGAGTGGGCAAAGCGGGAAAAAATAGAATTAGCGGATATATCTGGATCGACTCTGGCGAACTCGCCGACCATCGCTGCGCCATGCCCAAAGTTATAACACCTCTCGACGGCTTTCCTCAGAACTATGCAAGCGGTAACTTTGCGCCTTCCTATCGACAGTAGAGACGAACCAGGCCTTCACCTAGAAACGGACACCGCCTTAAACGGACTGGAAGGCCTCCAAGTGGAGAGTGTTGAGCGCCGATATTCCAGCCTCTGGCTTTGTCTTTCGAACAACGGTTTCCTAACCCGAATTTTCAAGCCATGCTCCAAATGTGTTCTGTTCACGCGAAGTACAACGAAGCCTTCGCTTGTCATCCCGTAGCTATTCGACAGATACTGAACCTTCAGTGTGTCGGAAGCGGCAATGGTTCGACACTCCCTGAAACAAGACGGAGAAGTGTGGAACCATGGAAATCATTAGAGGTTTTTTCGGTTTAGTCGAGGATTTCACATGGGGATGGTCCTTGATCCCCATACTGATCATTTTTGGCGGCTTCATTACCGTCATGAGCGGATTTGTGCAGTTCGAATATTTTGGCAGGATGTTTCGCGTTCTTTCCTCGAAGAATCAGAGTGCCGACCCGAATGCTATCAGCGCTCGTGAAGCACTCCTCGTTTCCGTAGGTGGCCGGGTCGGCGGCGGAAATATTGCCGGTGTTGCAGTGGCGATCACCGTCGGTGGGCCGGGTGCGGTATTCTGGATGTGGATGGTCGCCTTGATCGGAATGGCGACCAGCCTTGTTGAGTGTTCTCTGGCGCAGCTTTACAAAAGGCCAAATGGAGATGGGACCTATCGAGGAGGGCCGGCGGCCTACATAATTCACGGGTTAGGTGAAAAATACAAATGGCTCGCGATGTTTTATGCGATCTGCCTGATGGCTGCCTTCGCCTTTGGGTTCAATGCCTTTCAGGGCAACACATTTGCCGGGGCAATTAATGAGAGCATGGGGGTCGACAGGATATGGAGCGGTGTCGTTCTTGCCATCATAACCGGCTTCATCGTCTATGGCGGCATCCGACGCATTGCCAAAGCGGCCGATGTGATCATTCCGGTAATGGCGTTCATTTACATTGGTCTGGCGCTGTTTGTAATCGTGATGAACATCACGGACTTGCCCAGCGTGTTCTGGAGCATCATCGCAAACGCCTTCGGCCTTGAAGAGGTGGTCGGCGGCGGTGTCGGTGCAGCGCTAGCTCAGGGATTGCGTCGCGGTCTCTTCTCCAACGAGGCGGGGCTGGGCTCTGCTCCGAACGTGGCCGCAACCGCGGATGTTCGTCATCCGATCAGCCAAGGTATCACCCAGTCCTTTTCGGTGTTCATCGACACGATCATCATCTGCTCGTGCACGGCCTTCATCATCCTGCTCAGCCCGGTCTACACGCCCGGTGCGGAGGGTGTTGACGGTATCGTTCTGACGCAGCAGTCGCTGGTTGCGTCCGTTGGCGCATGGACACAATATTTCCTGACCTTCGCCATCTTGTTGTTCGCGTTCAGTTCGATCATCTACAATTATTATCTTGGAGAGACGGCATTGAAGGTCATGACCGGGAGTGCAGCAGCGCTGCATGTTCTGCGCGTCGCCGTTGTCGCAGTCGTTTTTTTGGGTGCCATTGCACCGGGGGCTACTGCGGTGTTCTTTTTTTCTGATCCGTTAATGGGAGTGTTGGCGCTGGTCAATCTTATGGCCATCATGATGCTATTCCCGGTCGCTTTGCGAATTTTGAACGATTTTCGTTCACAATTGAAACAAGGCGTCGCGCGGCCTGTGTTTGAGCCGGAAAGATTTAGCGATCTGGATATCGAACCTGCAGCTTGGCCGTATGCTCAAAGTGCAGAGCATAAAGGCTCGAAATAAGGTCGTAGTAAATGCCAAGAATCAAGGCCCGCTTCGGTGGGCCTTTTTATTCCATGGCCGCCGAACGGACAGTTCAACAACCTAAGCCGATCTGGCAGCCCTATATTCATTCCGAGATTTGGGTGCACAGGCTCGTCCCTAGTCTTATATCAACCGTCAATGTCTCGATCTCCGTTAATGGAGTCGCGATCAGGCAATTGAAGGTGTTATTTTTGCGTCACTTTTGCATATGTGCGAAGATCGCTTTGCTTCAGCTCTACTTAACGGTTCGGGCTGATATAATGGGAGGGAAACATGACAGGTTCGCAGGTGAGAGTAGCAAAAGTCGGTATTGGTGAACACGGACTTGAAGCTGGCCAGGACAATATCCGCGTGCTGGGTCTGGATGTCCACAATCCGGTGTTTTTCATCTCAGCGGTGACGATCATATCGTTCGTAATTGTCACGCTGATCTTCAGGGATTCGATTGGACCGGCCCTGGAAAGCCTACGTACCTGGCTGACCTCCACCTTCGATTGGCTGTTTATGATTTCGGCAAACCTGTTCGTGTTGTTTTGCCTCGTAGTCGTTGTGTCACCGCTCGGCAAAGTAAGAATCGGTGGAGCGGAGGCAACGCCCGACTTTTCCTATACTGGTTGGTTCTCGATGCTTTTCGCAGCCGGTATGGGCATCGGGCTGATGTTCTTTGGCGTGCTGGAGCCGATGTATCATTTCAATAATCCGCCGCTTGGCCTCGCGCCTCCGATTGTTGACGGCTTGCTGGTTGAAGGTGCGGCTCCACAGGCCCGCGAGCTGGGCATGGCCGGGACCATATTCCATTGGGGCCTTCACCCTTGGGCCATTTATGCCGTGGTAGCTCTTTCGCTTGCGCTGGCAACTTACAACAGAGGCATGCCGCTCTCGATCCGCTCGGCTTTTTATCCGATTTTTGGTGAACGTATTCGTGGCTGGATCGGGCATGTGATCGACATCATGGCGGTCTTCGCAACACTGTTCGGTCTCGCCACCTCGCTTGGTTTTGGTGCATCGCAGGCGCTAGCCGGCCTCAACGAACTCTACGGTGTCCCCAACACCGATACGATGAAGGTGATCCTGATCCTGGGCATCACGGCCATCGCCCTTGGATCGGTAGTTGCTGGACTTGATGCCGGCGTGAAACGCTTGTCGGAAATCAACATGGCGCTGGCGATCCTACTGCTGCTGTTCGTCATCATACTGGGACCGACGCTTTCTATTGTCACCGGCTTCTTCACCAACACCGTCGACTATGTGATGAATCTGCCCGCGCTGGCGAATCCGTTCGGACGTGAAGACGAGGCTTTTGTCCACGGCTGGACTACTTTCTACTGGGCGTGGTGGATTTCCTGGTCGCCCTTCGTCGGCATGTTCATCGCTCGGGTATCGCGTGGCCGCACGGTGAGGGAGTTCCTTGTCTGCGTGCTGATCATTCCGACGCTAGTGTCGATCCTATGGATGACGACGTTCGGCGGCACTGCGATGAATCAGTTTCTCGCTGATGGCTACACAGGCGTTCAGCAGACCGTGGTCGACTATGTGCCAGAACTTTCCCTCTTCGCGATGCTTGCAGATCTGCCGTTCGCACCCGTGACATCGCTGATTGGCATCGTGCTGGTGATCGTGTTTTTTGTCACATCATCGGATTCCGGCTCGCTGGTCATTGACTCGATCACCGCGGGAGGCAAGGTGGATGCGCCAGTCGCACAGCGTGTTTTCTGGGCAATCTTCGAAGGTTTGGTTGCGATCGTATTGTTGCTGGGTGGAGGGCTTGCGGCGCTTCAGGCCAGCGCGATCGCGACAGGATTTCCCTTCGTGATCCTGCTGTTGCTGATGATGTACGCTACTTGGAAAGTCCTGCGGACGGAACCCCGCTGATGACAGGACAGGGGTGGTGTCAGGCGGGCTTTGGCTGTACGACAACGCTCCGTAGTGCGCCAAATCACAGTGCAAGAGCCAGAGGGCTCTTGCAACGCTTCGCGCAATGCTCCTTCTTCTATTCCTTTTTGGAAGCCCGCCGATAGTTCACGATAAGGTCGTTGAATGTTCCACCCTGCACGGCGACATGTCCGCGTAAAGTCTCGGATGCGACTTTTGCATCGCCGCTGATCAGGGCATCGAGAATCTTGCGATGCTCCGCGAGCGATTGTGCCATACGCCCGCGGACCTTCAGCTGCATGCGACGGAACGGTTTCAGGCGTCGATGCAGTCTTGCTGCCTCTGCCGCGAGGAAAGTGTTTCCGGAAGCCTCATAAACCAGATGGTGGAATGTTTCATTGGCACGATAATAGACATCGACATCGTCTGCTGCGACCGCTTCTTCACAAACGATCACAGTTTCACTCAATTTTAAAATCAACTCGGACGTCATGCGACGGCTGGCCAGCCTGCCGCAGAATGCTTCGAGTTCTGCCATAACCTCGAACATTTCGATAAGTTCTTCGAATGCCGGGTGCCGGACGAACGCGCCGCGCCGCGGCTGCAATTCTAGCAGCCCCGAAGCTGCAAGCGCCTGAAAAGCCTCGCGAAGTGGCGTTCTCGATACATCGAAACGCTGAGAAAGCTTGATCTCGTCCAGCCGCTCTCCGCTACTGAAAACGCCTTCGACAATCATCTGCTCGAGCCTCTCGCGAACCGTATCCGACCGACTGCTCATATGTATTTCCTGCAACGTTAAACGAAAACAACAAAACGATTCTTGCATACAAGAGGGTTGACACAAAATGCAATAACTTTACTCATTGCGGTCCGAATGGGGTGGAGACCGCATTCTATAAGACACCACTATCAAAATGATCTCTGGGAGGAGACAGCGATGTTGAAGTGTTTTGCGGCTACAGCCGCCTTGTCCATTTTTGCCTGTGCCACGGCTGGTGCGACTGAGCTTCGGCTATCACACCAGTTTGCACCCAATGATGTACGCCACAAGATCGCGCAGATGGTTGCCGAAGATGTTGCGGCTGCCGATGTAGACCTTTCGATCAAGATTTTCCCCTCAAGCTCCTTGTTCAAGGCAAACGAGCAATATATTCCGCTCTCGCGCGGCCAGCTCGATATGACTGTGCTTCCGCTTTCCTACGCCGGTGGCCAGCGCCCGGAATACAATCTCACACTGATGCCGGGCCTCATCAAGGATCATGATCATGCGGCACGGATGAACACCAGTCCGTTCATGAAGGCTCTTGAAGATATAATGGCCGAGGATGACGTCATGGTTCTCGTTCACGGTTATCTTGCGGGCGGCTTCGCTTCAAAGGACAAATGCATAACCAAGCCTGAGGATGTAAAGGGTTTGACCGTTCGTGCTGCGGGCAAGGCTTTCGAGCAGATGCTGGAGGGGGCAGGCGCTTCCATTTCCTCGATGCCGTCATCGGAAGCATATAATGGCATGCAGCAGGGCATTCTGCAGGCAATGAACACCTCTTCTTCATCGTTCGTCTCGTTCAGGCTGTACGAGCAGGTGAAGTGTTATACGCCGGCATCCGACGTTGCTCTCTGGTTCATGTACCAGCCCATGCTGATCAACAAGGCGACTTTCGACGGGCTTACGCCTGAACAGCAGGACGCGTTGCGGACGGCCTCAAAGAAGGCCGAAACATTCTATCTCGAAGAAGCCAAGAAGGAGGACGTCGAGTCGATCGAGCCTTTCAAAAAGGCTGGCGTGGAAATTGCCACGATGACACCGGCGGATTTTGACGCCTGGAAAAAGCTTGCCGAGGAAACCTCTTACAAGGCTTTTCTGGCCGAGGTTCCCGGCGGCCAGAAACTTCTCGATATGGCATTCGAGGTTAAGTGACCGAATTGGAAAACGGGGCGCATTTTCCAAGATGCGCCCGTAAGCCCAAATGCTGCTTTTAGGAAAATAGCTATGGAAAGTCAGATTTCGGCTTCCGAAATCCAGAGGAAATCGCATCCTCTTGTGACGTTTGTCGGAAAACTCTCCAATCTGTGCGGGTGGGTTGCCGCGGCCTTCATCATCGCTTCGATCTTTGTCACATGCCATATGGTTTTCGTGCGTTTTGTGCTCGGCCAATCGACCATCTGGCAGACCGAAGCGGTCATCTACATGATGATTGCGACAACGACTGTCGGCCTGCCTTATGTTCAGCGACTGCGCGGCCACGTCAATGTCGATCTGGTTCCATCCATGCTCCCCATGGGCGCAAGACGCATGCTTGCCTATACGGTTCTCATACTGACCATAATTCTGGTCGCGACGATCGCATGGTACTCGCTGCACGCATGGCATGAGGCGTTCACTCGCAACTGGAAATCAAGCACCGTATGGGGGGTGAGGCTTTGGATTCCCTGGCTTGCGTTGCCAGTCGGCTTCGGCCTCTATCTGCTTCAGCTTTTGGCCGATCTTGCAGCTCTTTATCTGCGCATTGATGAACCTTTCGGTCTGGAGCAACGCTGATGGATCCCTTGACGCTTGGCCTGATCGTGGCCTTTGCAACGATCATTATTCTGTTTTCCGGCGCATCGGTCGCCATTGGCCTTCTGCTCGTTTCGGCTTTCTTCCTGCTGGTTTTCGACGGGACGCGTTCACTTTCAATGCTTCCCGAAGTTTACTTCGCGGATTTGAACAGCTTCACGATGTTATCGATCCCGATGTTCATAATCATGGGGGCTGCCATCGCGTCGACGCGAGCTGGCGGCGATCTCTTTGAAGCACTCGAACGATGGATGACCCGCGTTCCAGGTGGTCTGGTCGTCTCCAACCTTGGTGCCTGTGCGTTGTTTTCGGCTATGTCAGGCTCCAGTCCGGCTACCTGCGCGGCGATCGGAAAGATGGGCATACCCGAAATGCGCAAGCGCGGTTACTCGGACGAGGTTGCCGCAGGGTCGATTGCTGCGGGCGGGACGTTGGGCATTCTCATTCCGCCATCCGTTACGATGATCGTTTATGGCATTGCGACCGAGACGTCGATCGGCCGGCTTTTTCTGGCAGGTGTTTTGCCGGGTATCATGCTGGTCAGCCTATTTATGATCTGGACGATCTACAGCACCTGGAGAAGCGGAGCTTTACATC
The DNA here is from genome assembly GCF_039939195.1 of Foliimonas ilicis. NCBI lineage: Bacteria > Pseudomonadati > Pseudomonadota > Alphaproteobacteria > Hyphomicrobiales > Phyllobacteriaceae > Foliimonas > Foliimonas ilicis. The sequence continues at coordinate 12,739 of NZ_JBDUUH010000005.1, forward strand.
TTTTGTCTCCGCGACGCTATTCTCTTGCGGAACGATTGGAAGTTCTGCCGCGCGTTATCCCTTTCATCGTCGTCATTCTCGGTGTTCTTTATGCCATGTACGGTGGTGTAGCGACGCCCTCCGAGACAGCTGCGATCGGTGCGCTTCTCTGTCTCGTGATGGCGATCATCATCTACAAAATGTGGCAGCCTGCTGCGATTTGGGCAGTGCTGCGCGATTCCACCAAGGAAGCCGTGATGATCATGTTCATCATCGCGGCTGCGGGCGTCTTCGCCTACATGATGTCATCGCTTTTCATCACACAGGCCATCGCACAGTGGATTGCAGAACTTGACGTGAATCGCTGGGTGTTGATGGCCGTCATCAATCTCTTTCTACTGGTTGCCGGGTTCTTCCTGCCGCCCGTCGCCGTTATCCTCATGACGGCGCCGATCCTGATGCCAATCCTCACGGCTGCTCAGTTTGATCCATACTGGTTTGCTGTCATTCTGACGATCAATCTGGAGATCGGATTGATAACCCCGCCGGTTGGCTTGAACCTCTATGTGATCAACTCCATTGCACCTGACATCTCTTTGAAGACGATCCTCAAAGGTTCGATGCCATATGTCCTGTGCATGGTGGCTGCGATCCTCATCCTGTGCTTCTTCCCGGGCATAGCCACCTGGCTTCCGAATGCGGTGATGGGGCCTGCAATCTAGGATAGGAAGAGTTGTGGCGGCGGCATTCGTCCGGCCCATCCGCAACGATCTTTGGAATGAGGAGAAGAGAGATGAAAGCCTCTGGCTTTTTTGGCGATCTGCTCGCCACCTTGTTCGAGCGCACTCCCTGGACGGAGGGCCTAACGGCTGAACGTCCAGTCGAGGAAATGTGCGAAGCGCTCATGTCCGGCCATGGCGAAATATCTGGCATGCGCATCGCCCGGTCCATTCTCGCGCGCTATCGCATAATGAACGACAGCGACAAGGTCGCTTTCTTTCAATATCTGACAGAGCGGCTCGACGTGGATGCCGCAGCCATCGGAAAAGCAGCCAAAGAGTATGCAGAAAAGCCCGATGGTCCAAGGTTGGATGTATTGAACCGGGCTGCGGAGCCGCCCCGTCAGGAACTTCTACGCCGGCTCAATCAGGCGCCCAATGCGACCGGTGAACTGGTACGGATGCGTCTCGATCTCATTGGTCTGATGAAAGCGCATCCGCAGTTCGCCCGTACCGACCTCGACTTCGTTCACTTGTTCAAGTCGTGGTTCAATCGCGGATTTCTGGTGCTACGCCATATCGACTGGCGCACGCCGGCCAACATTTTGGAAAAGATCATCGAATATGAAGCCGTTCATGCGATCAGCAATTGGGACGAATTGCGTCGACGACTACGACCATTCGACCGACGATGCTTTGCCTTTTTTCATCCCTCGATGCCGGATGAGCCTTTGATCTTTGTAGAAGTGGCGCTTGTTGAAGGTATTCCCGGATCGATCCAGTCGGTGTTGGCGGAAACGCGCAATCATCTTGAGCCGAGCCTTGCAAACACTGCGGTGTTCTATTCGATTTCCAACTGTCAGGAGGGGTTGCGCGGCATATCCTTCGGCAATTCGCTGATCAAGCAGGTTGTGGACGAACTCAGCCAGGAGATGCCGCATCTTGAGAACTTCGTCACATTGTCGCCGATCCCCGGCCTGTCGCGCTGGCTGAAGAAACGGGCCGATGAGGGCGACGAACACGCCGGGCAGATTTTCGCAGCCTCCGAAAAAGGCATCACGGCTCTGGGCGACGTGAAGGAGGCATTGCGTGAGCAGACTGCGCACTATCTGGTTGAAAGCAAGCGTGAGGATGGGCTGCCGCTCGATCCGGTCGCACGTTTCCATCTCGGCAACGGGGCATTGGTGCATGATGTGCACGCCGCGGCCGATCATTCACCCAACGGGCTGAAACAGTCATGCGGTGCAATGGTCAATTACCTCTATGAACTGAAGACCGTCGAACAGAACCACGAGAATTTCGTGACGCGGCAAAGCGTTGCGACTTCGCGTGGGATGAAGTCGCTTTTGAAATCTGCTCTGGCGGCGAAGGGAAGAAAAACGAATGCCTAATATGCTGTATCAAGCCCTGTTCGCACCGCTGGCCAGCCGCGATACGCCGCTTCTGTACGCGCCCGATGGGAGGGGTACGACTGGCGCAGAATTCCATGCCATGGTGATGCGCTATGCATCGACTTTGCAGAAACTTGATCTCGCACCCGGAGACAGGGTCGCTGTTCAGGTGACGAAATCGAAGGAAGCTTTCGCACTTTATGGCGCCGCCGTTGCGACAGGCGTCGTCTTTCTCCCCCTCAATACCGCCTACACCGCAGCGGAAGTTTCCTATTTCGTGGAGAATTCCGGCGCCAGCCTGCTGATCGGCGACAGCGCGAATGCTGGTCAGCTTGAAGGGGTAGCGCGCAATCACGGTGCTCGGTTCCTGACGATGAAGTCCGACGGATCAGGCTCATTCGCTGATCATGCCGAAAACCAGTCGCCGTCATTCACGCCCGTCGATCGAGGGCCAGATGATTTAGCTGCGCTCCTTTACACATCCGGCACTACCGGGCGCTCCAAAGGTGCAATGCTGTCGCAGAGCAATCTTCTTTCGAATGCGGAGGTTCTTGTCGACCAATGGCGTTTCACTGAAAAAGACATTTTGCTTCACGCCCTGCCAATCTTCCATACGCACGGTCTGTTTGTAGCATCCAACGTTATCCTGCGCGCAGGCGCATCGATGATCTTCCTGCCATCGTTCAATACCGATACGGTTGTGGATTTTATCCCCACGGCAACGACGATGATGGGAGTGCCGACCTTCTATACACGGCTGCTGGATGACCCGCGATTCAATCGCGAACTGACGCAGCACATGCGACTTTTCACCTCCGGTTCCGCTCCGCTGCTCGCCGAAACGCATGTCGCATTCGAAGAACGTACCGGACACAAGATACTTGAACGTTATGGCATGACCGAAACGAATATGAGCACTTCCAATCCCTATGACGGAGAACGCCGCGCTGGCACGGTAGGCTTTCCGCTACCCGGCGTAGAACTCGAGATTACCGACCCTTCCAACGGCGAGCCCATGCCGGAAGGAGAACCCGGCATGATCGAAGTTCGCGGACCTAACGTCTTTCAGGGTTATTGGCAGATGCCGGAAAAGACCAAAGAGGAGCTTCGCGACAATGGCTTCTTCATTACAGGCGACATCGGGCAGATCGATGCCGACGGCTATGTCAGCATCGTCGGACGGCAGAAGGATCTAATCATCACCGGCGGCTACAATGTCTATCCGAAGGAGATCGAGTTGGTCTTCGACGAACAGCCCGGCGTTCTGGAATCTGCGGTCATAGGGCTGCCCCATCCTGACTTTGGCGAAGCTGTAGCCTGCGTTGTCGTGCCGGAAAAAGGCGTAGCGCTCGATGTGCAAGTGCTTAGTGAAGCAATCAAGAACAGTGTCGCGCGTTTCAAGCAGCCCAAGGCGATATTTGTGGTCGATTCACTTCCTCGCAACACGATGGGCAAGGTGCAGAAAAATGTTCTGCGTGATACTTATCGTGGACAGTTCGTACGTTGATCAAAGCGAGATGATAACGTCGCTATCTTGAACTTCGATTGGCTGCAGCTAGCGTTCTCCCAAAGCTCTTCCTCCGCTCCGGAGATGTCTCGCAACATTCAATGCCGGGAGTGTGGGGAGTTGCTTCCTCTCGTATCGAGCAGGCTTCCCGCAAATTGCGAATCCCGCTAAGAACTGTCCCATGACGTGTGATGCGCGCGTCCGGGAGTCCCCCTGGTACGGAGAATAGACACTTTATCACAGGGGATGCAAAGCTATGCCGCCAAACTTAAATCGCGGGTATTTTAGTTCCACTATCCACCGGCTTCTGGATAATAAAGCTTCCGGCACCTTCTTGTTGTTAGGAGCGGCGATGCTGGCGATGATCGTGGCTAATTCGCCATTGGCAGACGAGTATTTTTCCAGCCTCAATTTCTACCTTGGTTCGCGTAGCGTTCAATATTGGATGAATGACGCGCTATTAGCAGTGTTTTTCCTGTTCATCGGGCTCGAAACCAAACGCGAAATTCTGGCTGGCCAGCTTTCGACGTGTAGACGCCTTATTCTTCCGGGAGCAGCGGCAGCCGGCGGCATGATCATACCGGCATTGATTTATTTCGCCTTCAATTGGAATAACCCCACAGCTTTACGCGGTTGGGCGATCCCGTCGGCGACTGATGTTGTCTTTACACTCGGCATGCTCTCGCTGCTTGAACCAAAAGTGCCCAAATCGCTGAAAATCTTTGTTGCCTCTTTGGCAATCATAACTGAACTCGGATCTGTGATTATTATCGCGGTCTTCTTCTCGGCCGAGATCAATCTGCATTCCCTTGTGGCGGCCGCTCTGATCATTGGCAATCTCCTGGTATTTAATCGTACTGGCGTCTTACGTCTTTGGCCGTACCTATCGCTCGGCGTAGCGCTCTGGATGATTGTCCTGATGTCAGGTATTCAAGCAAAACTGATAGGCATCGTCCTTGCGCTGACCATTCCAATCCGATTGACGTCTGGAACGCTGACGTCACCGACTGAATCTCCATTGTGTAAACTCAAGAAGACTCTTGATAAACCCGTGGCGTTTTTGATCATTCCAATCTTTGGATTCGCAAACGTTGGGGTATCCTTCACAGGTGTCACACCGGCTGTGCTGATCGAGCCAATCTCCCTTGGGATAGTGGCCGGCTCGGTCATCGGTAAACTGCTCGGGGTTTTCGGGATAGTCGCGCTTCTTGCTCGAAGCGGCTGGGCGGAACTACCGGTGGCAAGTTGGGGCCAGTTATTAGGTGTATCGCTCTTATGCGGTATCGGATTCACAACAAGTCTCTCCATCGGGTCACTTGCCTTCGAAGATTCACCAACGTCAGATACAGTGAGGTCTGGTATCTTCTTTGGTTCGCTGATCGCCGGTTTGAGTGGCTACACCGTGCTGCGTTTGTCGCATCGACATATCGCAACATTCAATCGCGAAACCAAGGCCGTCGGCTAGGGCTCCAAATCGACCGGAAGACTTGAAATTGATCAGTGAGGAAAAACGAACGCAGTTGAGGCGGAGCATCGTTTCCGTTGGCAACGGCTATCGTGTCTTATAGTTGGTGAACGGAAAAAACCGGATGGACTTTCGTAACGGATTTCATCCGCAGGCTACCCTTTCCGTCTTTTCCAAAGCGTAGTTCGTGAAATGCCGAGTTTTTTAGCGGCCTCTCCGACATTTCCTTCAGAACTAATAAGCGCCTTCTCGATTTGATCTGCCTCAGCCTGTCGCCTGGCACTGGCAAGACTGCTGGCATGGACTTCGTCAAGTCGGCTTTCAGGAAACAGGTCGTGTGCACCAAGAACCTTGCTACCTGCAAAAACCAGCGCCCTGCTTACCCGATTGCGGAGTTCTCTAATATTTCCCGGCCAATTGTGGTTGAGAAGTGCCTCGATTGCATCTTCCGAAAAGCTGACGGCAGTCCCTTGCCGATCTTGAATGAAGTATTCCGCAATATCCAGTATCTCACCCCTACGTTCACGCAAAGGCGGCAAGGCAAGCTCGATCACCGACAGCCTATAATACAGGTCATCTCTGAAGCGTCGTTGGGTGCGCATGTCGTCGATATTTGAATTAGTGGCAGCAATTATTCTTCCCCTGAACTTTCTGTCATTTCTAGACCCAACCGGACGAAACCAGCCGTCTTCAAGCACACGCAGCAACGCTGTCTGCAATTTGGTATCCAGTTCGCCTATTTCATCGAGAAAAAGCGTTCCCTCTCCAGCCTCTTCAAAAAAGCCTAAATGAGTCTGGTTTGCACCGGTGAAAGCGCCACGCTCGTGACCGAAAAACTGGCTTTCAAGCAGTTCGGCAGGAATAGCTCCACAATTAACTGCAACGAAAGGTAGTTCGGCTCGCGAAGATAATTTATGAACGAAGCGCGCCGCAACTTCCTTGCCTGCACCCGTCTCGCCGGTCAAAAGTAACGGAAGATCGGTGGCAGCTACCCGTTCCAGCTTTTTCAAGATTTCGGAAGGTGCGGGAGCCGGCAGAATCGCCGCTTCATTCCGCGGCGCCAGCTCATTCTTAGCCAAATGGGAGCGAATACGCTCAATTAACTCCTCTACATCGTACGGTTTGGTCAGGTAGTCTTCAGCCCCGGCTTTTACCAAACGGACCGCCTGGTCGATCTCACCAAACGCGGTCGCAAAAAGGATTGGCGTCTCACCCAGAAATGGTTGCGCGCGCCGAAACAAATCTTCCCCTGAGCCATCGGGAAGCCTAATGTCTGAGAGTATGAAGCATGGTTTTTGTAACCTAAGAAACTGAATTGCATCAGAGCAAGTCTTCGACCAATGCACATCGAAATCTTCAAGCTTTAGCCGTTGCGAAATAGCTCCGCCCAGGACCTCATCGTCCTCGATTACCAATATTTTGTCCGGTCTATTCATCTTGGTGCTTTTCGCGCTGGATAGGAAATCGCAACGCGATGCTGGTTCCGGTGCCGTGATTGGAATCAATACTTACGCGTCCGTTCAGCCTTTCCACCAAACGGATGACAACGGCCACTCCGAGGCCAGGCCCGCGTGTCGATTCTCCTGTTTCAATTGCACGGGCCAACTCCGGGCTCAAGCCGCTGCCTTCGTCACGAACTGATATAACGAGTTCGCGCTTCATTATTCTGGCGGAAAGTTTAACGGTACCGCCTCTGGGTGAAGCTCTGATGGAATTCAGCAGCAGATTGAGAACTACCTGCCTGACCTCTGATGCGGCAACAGCGACTTCAGGAGGCAGGTCAACTTCCGTCGATATTTTTACGCCACGAGATTCTCCGTCGGCACCGACGAGCAACCGAAGATCTTCAAAATCTTTTCTGGACAATGGCCGCCAGTCTGGGTGCGAGCGATAGTTCTCAAGGGTGGCATTGACCACGCCTTGAAGGGCAAGCACTCCTCGGTCAAGGAACGCCACAGCCTCATCACGCGTATCGGTTCGATCCCCGAAACGTTTCAAAGTGCTTATCGCCGTTCTCATGCCGCCAAGGGGGTTCCTGACTTCGTGAGCCATGGTTGCGGCGAGCCTGCCAATGTCGGCTTCTCGCTGTTGCTCCGCAAGATGGGCGAGCATGTTCTCGCGCTCGGTACTCGCGTGAGCCATGGCGTTGAAAGAGTGTATCATGCGCTCGGCCTGGATATCGTTGGATGGAATGAGCGAAGCTTCGATTGGCCGAAGCACCCCGAGCGCGGCGTCATAAAGACGATGGGCGACCAGGGCTACAGGTCGTTGCACGCGCCTTACCATGAAAAACCCAAGTATCGCGCAGGCGCCGCTGAAGAGAAGGTCGAAAACGAGCAAACCAATCCTCAGGATGCCGCGTTCAGAAGTGAAAACCGAAATGTCCAGCTTCGCAGCGACAATACCAAGCGCGCTACCAGCCTCATTTAATTCGCGCCATATCCATATCGACCCATCGTTGGTTCGCGAAACACCGTTGCCGGGTTCGCCAGAGGAAAATGGCAAAACGGTATTGTCGTTGCTTTCATCGCGACTAACACGTGTCGTGAGGGCATCTTGCCTGCCAATAAAGGCAAGTTGCCTCTCCAGAACGCCTTGATGAAATGAAAGCGCATTGTTCAGCGTCGATCTAACCCCTTCGACGTTTCCTTCAAGCACATGAGGCAGGAGGGCGGCCGAAAGTCCATCAAGGTATACTTGCCCCAAAGTTTCGACTTGCCGGTCAGCTTGGCGGCCCATGAAGAAAATTGCCGTCTGCGTTGAAGCGACCGCGGCAAAAAAGATCATCATAGCCGCCGTGAGCGGCAACCTGATCGTGACTGGCAGTTTGAAGTTTTTGGTCGACAAGATTCCGCTCCAGCCAGTCCTTTGGCGGAAGGTCGCAGTGTTGCAATCGGAACTCAACCAAAAACGACGATTGGAACGTGGTCAGTTTTTGGCCTCGACGCCCGCCGCATACGATTGATCCACCCTTCATGTCCTTCATTGCCGAACACAGCCACTTGAGAATGCGACAATATTGTTTCCAATATCTCGTCAGGCTCTGCCACGCGTCCGGCCCGTTTCTCCAGCTCCAACATTGCTACTACGTGTCGAATTTCCTCGACGCGCGTAGCCGCATCCGGAACCACAAGAAGATCAGCTGTGGGCCACGGGTCTGATCTCAATAGCCATCTCAACGTATCGTCACTGTGGACGGAAGCGTCATGTATGAAGGCGATCTGCGTGACATCGGAAGGTGTGACAGTCACGCTGATCAACGGCCATATCTCCTGCCTGACCAGATAAGCGGCGGTATCAGTGTTTTGGCCTGAAACACCATGATCGAACCACCCACAGCGAGGCACGATAAGCAGGTCGTTTGAATGCCGTTGGCCGACGATGATTTTTGTCGGATCACCTTCGTCCATCAGGATCGATGGGACAATGCTCGCCTGTGCAGCAGTCTGTTCGAAATAGCGGACTGCCTGACCAAGAGAATGGCGCGCCTTTTCGATCTGGCTGGCACGCAGTTGAGATGCGTAATAATTTCCACCCAAGGGAACGGGACCAACATCCGATAGCATCTTGGTATCGACGATGGCCAGACCTACGAGCGGAACCGAATGCTGCTTGGTAAGCAAAATTGCCTGATCGATTGCGGCCCGCCCACTCTCACCTCCGTTAATTGCTACGACAACCCTTTTGAGGGCTCTCGTGTTGTCCAGGCTATTGGAAGTCGCAGTTCCAAGTGATGGAATTTTTCGGTCCGGCATTTCAAATGTCCCCCTTCCAAGCTCGCCCTCAAGCTCATCGTGCGACGTCCCACCCCACATCGGGACCCCCGCAACGTAACCCGCACGAGAAAGCAGATGACCCGCGATAGGCGTGGTCATCAGTAAAAAGGAGATGGCGATCAATATTTTGATCCACATCTCGACAGATGGATAAGCAAAACCGACACCGATCAAAACAAGGCCGCATCCCACTACACCAGCCTCGGTGGCAGCGTGGGCGCGCATAAAAAAATCGGGCAATCGGAGGACGCCAACCGCGGCAATCAGGCAGATCGCTGCCCCAGCGATCAAGAAAAATGCGGAGAGGAAAGCCATCACTCTTCATCCTCTTCGTTAATCGATCCGCGTTCGATGAAGGCTGAAAAGGCAACGGTGGCCAGAAATCCAACCAATGCGACACCCAAGGCGATATCGATAAACGCAGTGGATCCCGACACGACTACAGCGATGCCCGTCGCAGCCACACCAAGCAGGCTGAGCATGTCGAGTGCCACGACGCGGTCGGGGCTTCCTGGACCTTTTACGATTCTCCACCCGGCACAAACCATTGCGATGAGCAGCAGCGTGCCCGAAATGGCTAGTCCTGCGGACTGGATCCATGAATCGGTCATCGTAGCACCTCCTTTACACTGCTTTCGAAACCGTCCTTGATCTGCCCTACGCTCTCTTCCGAGACATTCATGACGTGGACGTAAAGCGTCGATTTGTCCTGCGAAACATGGAGGCTCGTTGTTCCCGGAGTGAGCGTGATCATGTTGGCGAGCAAGGTAATGCCCTCGTCGCTCTTTACATCGAGCGGCACCGCGACCACGGCGGATTTGAGTGCCCGGTCGGGATTGAAGACGGTGAGTGTCACCTCCTTCACTGAGAGGGCCAGCTCCCAGAAAAACAGCGCGATAAGTCTCATCCATGCGTAAGCAATGCGCCGGAAGTTCCTCATGGTTGCACCTCCGCAGCCTGCGATACGCTCTGTCCCAGAACGGCGTCCATATAGGCGGTCTTATCGAGAAGCTGCTCTCCAGCGCTCATTGAAAACTCGACGAATGGCTCCGCGAAAAAGCCGATCTTTAGGGTGATTGCTGCGAGAGCAACAATCGGGGTCAACATCGCGATGCGTGTCGCTCTATCGGCGCGCCAGGAACGCAGGGCGACATCGCGGCCTTCCGGCGCGGCTTTCCAGAAAGCCTCATTCCAGATTTTCAACATAGAATAGAGTGTCAGAACCCCGACAATGAGGCCGGTCGTCGCGAGAACGATATGCCCGGCATCGAGACTTGCCTTGATCACCACGAATTTTGACCAAAAGCCCGACAGGGGCGGCAAGCCCGCCAACGATAACGCGGGAATGAGAAAAAGCACGCCGAGGAACGGCAGGCTTTTGTAAAGGCCGCCAATCTCTTTCAACTGGAAAGATCCGCCAGCCCGGTTAACCACACCTGCGATGAGAAAGAGGTTCGCCTTCACTACGATGTGGTGAATAACGTAGAGGATCGCGCCGCCTATCGCGAGCGGCGTCGCGATAGCAATGCCGAGCAGCATGTAGCCGATCTGGCTGATGATGTGAAATGACAGAATACGCCTGATATCGTAGTGCGCGGCGGCCCCAAGTACTCCTGTTATCATCGTCATCATAGCAACTGCGCCGATGATGGGTCCGGTAAAGCCGGCATCCGCGTCAAACATCAGTGTGAACGTTCGGATGATTGCGTAGACGCCTACCTTCGTCAGCAGCGCGGCGAAGATGGCAACTATGGGTGCGGAAGCCGTGTGATAAGCGGCCGGAAGCCAGAAAAACAGCGGAAACACCGCTGCCTTTGAACCGAACGCAACCAGAAAAAGCACAGCTATCGTAGTAACGAGCCCCTGGTTTTCCAGAGTTGGCAGCACGCGTGCAGCGTCAGCCATGTTGAGCGTACCCGTGATGCCGTACAGAAAGGCGACGACGATCAGGAAAAGGGTCGTGGCTACCAGATTGAGCGTCACGTATTTGATGCCTGCATCGAGTTGTGCTCGCGTGCCGCCGAGCGCCAGCAGCCCGAACGAGGAGATCAGCATCACCTCGAACCAGACATACAGATTGAAAATATCCCCGGTCAGAAACGCGCCGGTAACGCCCAAGAGAAGCCCTTGATAAAGCGGATGATAAAAGGCGCGTTCGCGCGCCTCTACGCCATCGACCAACCCGTAAATGCCGATGGCAACCGCCATAAGGCCGGTAATAAGCACCATCGCGGCAGCAAGCCTGTCAGCCACGAAGCTGATGCCGAAGGGCGCGCTCCACGAACCAAATTGCGTCGCGAGTACGGTGCCGTCACTGACCGAAATCAACAACAGTAGGGAAGAGCCAAAAAGTCCGAAGCTGGCGATCAGGCTGACCACACGCTGCGCGAGCGGCCGGTTCCAAAGCATTGCGCAGATCGCGATTCCTGCAAGCGGAAAAACGATGGGAAGCGTAAGCATCAGATGCGGTGTCATGAGGTCACCTCCCGCGCCTTAACGGCATTGGGTGACGCTTTTGCCAAGCTGCTTTCAAAGCCGGTTTCTGCCGAGCGCATCTCTTCAGTGTCGAGAGTTTCGAGACGGCGATTTGCACTTTCGAAAAGTACGACCGTGAACGCCAAGAGCGCGAAGGAGATAACGATTGCGGTGAGGATCAGAGCCTGAGGCAATGGGTTCGCGCTTATCGTTATCGTAACTTCCCCTTCTGGCACCAGAGGTGGAGTTCGACTTCCTATTCTTCCGGCGAGGAAAATCGAGAGGTTTGCGGCATTGCTCAATACGAGCAGGCCAAGCACTATCCTGAGCACGTTCCGGGACATGACCAGATAGGTCGCCACCGCAATCATCAAACCAAATGCAAGCGCGAATGCGGGTTCCAACTCAAGACTCCAGATAGTAGGAAAGGAAGGTGAGAACGGAGCCGACCACGGCGAAGTAGACCCCAACATCGAAAATCAATGTCGTGCTGAGCGGTATTCCACCTGGAAAAATCCACTGATGCGTCAGGAACGGCTCTGCCAGAAGCAATGCAGGTAGGCCGGAAATCAGGGCCAGCAGCAAACCTGCACCGATGATCGTTTTCGGTGAAAACTTCAGCAGCGACATCATCGCTTCACGGCCTCGGGGCAAAGCATGTACCGCGATGCCTGCAGCCGCGATAAGCCCGCCGATAAAACCTCCCCCCGGCTCATTATGTCCGCGCAACAGAACGTAGATCGAAAACACCAGAGCCGCGGGCAAGATGATCCTGCTCGTGGTTTGAAGGATTAGAGAGTTCATGATTTGCGCTCCTTGGATTTTCTGCGCAAACCAGCGAGAACTGCAGCGGCAGCAAGTGCGGCGAGACCAAGCACAGCTATCTCGCCAAGCGTATCCAGCGCCCGGAAGTCCACGATGATCACGTTGACGAGATTGCGTCCATGCGCCTGCGGGACACTTTCGGTCCGGAAGAAATCGGACATCCGTTCGTCGAACGGTTGCGCCAGAACACTAAGCATCGCAAGCGCTGCAACAGCTCCGATACCGATTGCGACACTGGCGTCACGCAGTCTCTCGGATGGCCTGCGATAGTCGCGCTCGCGAAACGGCAGGTAACCGACGATCGCCAGCAAAATGACGATTGCCAGTGCCTCCACCGAGAACTGGGTAAACGCCAGATCCGTCGCGCCATTGAACAGAAAGGTCAGCGCGATGGTGAAGCCGACCATTCCGGCCGCGGCGATTCCAGATATGAAATTGCGTGCTCCTACGACCGCAAGCGCCGACACGCATAGCAGGACCACCAAAGCCAGATCCGGTTGCAAAATATTGGCGAACGAGGGCAACTCGAAGCCACCCTTGAGCACAAGTGTTCCGAAGCCCGCCACTGCGGTGACAGTCAGCGTGTGACCTACATATGTCCGCAAACTTCCCGATTGGATGAGGTTCGTTTGCCACCTCGCGACGCGTTGAAGGCCGTCCATCAAAACGTCGTAAAAGCGATCCGGTCCGAAGCGGTCGATCTGGTCCAGCGCGGCGAGTTTTTTTCGCAATCCGTTCCAACGCCGGAACACCAGAGCACCTAGCGCGAGCGTCACGAGGCTCAAAAAGAGCATCGGCGTTAAACCGTGCCAAAGCGACAACGTATAATCCAGCGGAGCACCAGCAATGGCTGAAGCTGCGGGCACGAGAATGCCTTCGCCTGCGATCCAAGGAGCGAGCCCAAAACCGAGTCCCAGCAATGCCAGCAAAATCGGTCCAGTAGTCATCGCAATGTCCGGGTCATGGGGCGTGCGCGGCGTTGACCCTAGATCGCCGGTAAAGCAGCGTATAGCGACGATCCCGGCAACCACGACCATGACAATGTTGGCGACCAACGCCACGCTGACGACAACCCAGGACGCAGAGGCCTCAAGCCCTGTTTCATAAAGCAGTTCTTTCGCAGCAAAGCCGATGAAAGGCGGCAAGCCGGCCATCGACAGCGCTCCGAGCGATGCTGCAAAGGCGGTGATCGGCATGGAATGCATCAGCCCCCCGAGAGCCGAGCTATCGCGCGTTCCCGTTTCGTGATCGATTATTCCAGCCACGAGAAACAGGCAGGCTTTGTAAAGTGCGTGGACGATGAGGAAAGTGACCACGGCGATCGCGGATAGCTCACCGGGCAAGCCAATCATCAGAACGAGCGTTCCGAGCGAAACGATCGTAGAGTAAGCCAGCACACGCTTCAGATCGGTTTCGCGCAACGCAAGTAGCGCGCCAACCAACATGGTCGCACCACCGAAGCCGACAAGCAGAACGGTCCACAACCAATGGCCGTCGAATACAGGGCTCAGCCGAGCCAGCAGATAGACCCCAAGCTTCACCATCGTTGCGGAATGGAGAAAGGCGGAAACCGGGGTAGGTGCGACCATCGCATTCGCAAGCCATGAATGAAGTGGTATCTGCGCCGATTTCGCAAAAGCACCGGCGGCAAACAGCGTGATGATTGCTGGTGCCGAGGCGTGGGCCGCAATCGCCTCGCCCTGAGCGATGATGCCGGCAATGGAATATGTACCGGCCACCTGTCCGATCAGGATTACTCCGGCCAGCATGGCTAGACCGCCTGCAACCGTTACCAAAAAACCTTGCTGTGCAGAGCGACGTGACTCTGCTTTTTCAGGCGAGAAACCGATCAGCAGGAAAGACGTCAGGCTGGTCATCTCCCAAAAGACGACCAAAAGCATCAGATCATCGGCAAGCACGGCTCCCAGCATCGATCCCATAAAAAGGGTCAGCACGATGTAGAACCGCGCGAGCCGTGCAACGCCACGCAGATAGGATGATGCGTAGAGAAACACCGCCGTGCCAATGCCGCTGATCAAAAGAGCGAATAGAAGAGAAAGGCCGTCTGCACGAAATGATGCCTCGATCCCGAGACTCGGAATCCAGCTATACGTCTCGCTAATCGTATTTCCCGAGCCAATGGCAGGCAGAAATAAACAAAACCCGCCGAACAGAACTGCCGGAGCGAAAGCGATCAATGGCGACGATCTTCCACCGAGCCAGCCGACCAGTGGTGAAACGGCAAATGTGAATGCTATGAGCGCCAGCAAAGTCATCGTGAGGTTTCCATCATTGAAAACCCCTAGAAAGTTTCGTGCCAGTTTGGACTTGTCTATCAAACGCCTAAAAACTGCGACTTTCGCACGCGTCCGATCGCGGAGAGATTTGAGCGACGTTAAGGAGCGCGAACATGGTCTTCGGATCACGTTCAGTTAACGAGACATCCCCGAAGCGGAGCTTCACTTAGTAGCGAGCACAAAGCGGAGTGATATTAAAACCAACGAATGTTGTCATTTGCCATGGCAATCTCAAATTGCCTTGGGTACATGCAGTATTCTAGACCGTGAAATTCTCCGGACAGATCACCGCTGTATCTCTTTCTATGGCTTTCGAGCGACAACTCAAATTAAGCCATAGTGCGGAATCATTCGAAAACTGCAACGGCAGGACACGCAGTAATCCCAGCTATCTGACCGCTTCTCGGAGATTGTGAAATATCCCGTCAAAGGCTATCTCGTCCAAAATGTTGGTGTAGCCAAAACCAGTGCCGCTAGTATTTCCAGCCGTCCAATCAACATCAACGCGATCAAAATCAGCTTTGCTGGACTTGGAAGTGAACTGAAATTTACTGCCGGGCCAACAACATCTCCAATACCCGGCCCAACATTGGTCAAAGCTGTTAACGCCGCCGATAGTGCGGTTGTGAGATCAAGGCCAAGCGCACCAAGTGCAAGCGATCCAAACAGCCAAACCGTAAAAAAAGCAGCAATGAACAATATGGCGTTGCTTTGCAGGGCGTCTCCCAAAGTCGCGCCGCCATTAGATTGCTGCCAGCTTCACGCGCTCGGACAGCTTCTCGGCGGCTTCCTTGCGCTCACTATAGCGGTCAGTGAGATAGGGAGAGATGTCGCGGGTCAGCAGTGTGAACTTGACCAGTTCCTCGATCACGTCAACCACGCGGTCGTAATAAGAAGACGGCTTCATCCGACCCGCCTCGTCGAACTCCTGATAGGCCTTCGCGACAGAAGACTGGTTGGGGATGGTCACCATGCGCATCCAGCGGCCGAGCACCCGAAGCTGATTGACGGCGTTGAAGCTCTGGGAGCCACCGGAGACCTGCATGACGGCTAGTGTCCGGCCCTGTGTCGGCCGCACCGCGCCGACCGAGAGCGGTATCCAGTCGATCTGCGCTTTTATCACACCACTCATCGCGCCATGCCGCTCCGGGCTGGTCCAGACCTGTCCCTCGGACCACAAGGACAGGTAGCGCAACTCCTGCACCTTCGGATGGTCGATCGCGGCTCCATCGGGCAACGGCAGCCCATGCGGATCGAAGATGCGAGTTTCCGCCCCAAAATGCTTCAGCAGGCGTTCGGCCTCCAGCGTCAAGAACCGGCTGTACGAGCGCTCGCGTAACGATCCGTAGAGCAACAGGATACGCGGCGGATGCGTTGAGGGCGTCGCGCGCAACCGATCGATCATCGGCACGTCGAGGCTATCGATCACGACATTGGGAAGATCGTTCGGCATCAACGGTGAGCCTCGGCAATCGCCGCGACCTTGTCGCCGCGCTCGTACCAGCCCTTCGATCGGTTCACGATCCAGACGACGGTAAGCATCACCGGAACTTCGATCAGCACGCCGACGACGGTGGCGAGCGCAGCCCCTGAGTGGAAGCCGAACAGGCTGATCGCAGCGGCCACCGCCAGCTCGAAGAAGTTAGACGCCCCAATCAGTGCCGACGGCCCGGCTACGCAGTGCTGCTCGCCTGCGATCCGGTTGAGAATATAGGCCAGTCCAGCATTGAAATAGACCTGGATCAGGATCGGCACGGCGAGAAGCGCGATCACCAGCGGATGTGCGATGATCTGTTCGCCCTGAAAGCCGAACAGCAGCACCAGCGTTGCCAGCAGCGCCATGAGCGAGACCGGGCCGAGCTTGGCCAGCAGCCGGTCGAGCGCGGCTTGTCCGCCGGTCGCCAGCAGTTGGCGCCGGAGAAGCTGCGCGATGATCACCGGAATGATGATGTAGAGCACGACCGACAGGATTAGCGTGCCCCACGGCACGGTGATCGCGGAGAGCCCGAGCAGCAAGCCGACGATCGGCGCGAAGGCCACCACCATGATCGCGTCGTTGAGCGCCACTTGGCTGAGCGTGAAATGCGGTTCGCCCTTGATCAGGTTCGACCAGACGAACACTATGGCGGTGCAAGGTGCCGCGGCAAGAATGATGAGTCCCGCAATGTAGCTGTCGATCTGGCCGGCCGGCAGGTACGGGCGGAACAGGTAACCGATGGAAAGCCAGCCGAGCAGTGCCATCGAGAACGGCTTGATTGCCCAGTTGATGAACAGGGTCACGCCAATGCCGCGCCAATGGCGGCCGACCTCGCCGAGTGCGGCGAAATCGATCTTGAGCAGCATGGGAATGATCATCAGCCAGATCAGCACGGCGACCGGCAGATTGACCTTGGCGATCTCAGCAGCCCCAATCACTTGAAATGCGCCCGGCATGACGTGTCCGAGCGCGATGCCAACGACGATGCACAAAGCAACCCAGAGGGTGAGATAGCGTTCAAATGTCGACATGGTTCTTCCTCACGCCGTCGCGACGCGGCGGCCGTGCTCGCCGATAACGCGCTCGCCGTTTTCCTTGAGGAACTCACCCCGTTGCGGTGGCAGCAGGTCGAGCACGTCTTCGGACGGACGGCAGAGCTTCACGCCCTTCGGTGTCACTACGATCGGTCGATTGATCAGGATCGGATGCACCAGCATCGCGTCGAGAAGCTCGTCATCCGTCAAGCCGGGATCGCCAAGACCGAATTCGGCATAGGGAGTGCCCTTTTCCCGCAGCAGGTCGCGCGCCGAGATGCGCATGCGCGCGATGAGCTGGACCAGCTTCGTGCGCGACGGCGGTGTCTTGAGATACTCGATGACGTGCGGTTCGACGCCGGCATTGCGGATCAGCGCGAGCGTGTTGCGCGAGGTGCCGCAATCGGGATTGTGATAGATGATGACGTCCATGACCGACCTCACGCCGCACAGTGGCGGGGCGAGGTTGCCCCTCGGTCCGGCGTTTGACGGCACAATGGCGGCAAGGATTGCGTTTGTAACTAAATAACATTACAGACCCTTTTAACGTCATTGATCGCAGAGGGGTCGGATGCAAATCATCGATAACCACAATCTTGAAATCCGATCCATCTCGGCGCCGCGACGAAGATGGCTTGAAGGTGTTGCCGTGACTGTCATGTTCAGCTTTGTTCCAGTCGGCGTCGCATTTGCAGAAGATGCAGCTGACGAAGCGAGCGGTTCGGGCACGGTGCTCGAAACGATCGTCGTTCGTGGAGCAGGCGAGGGGAACTCCTATACCTCAAAGACCTCCACCACGACCAGCCGACTGGCCGCACCCGTCAAGGAAATCCCTCTATCGGTCAGCTCCGTGACTCGTAAGCGCATGGATGACGAGCTGCTCTACGACGACATCGACGCTATCGCGCGAAGCACGGGTATGAATGTAGACGGGTCGCCCTATCCTTCAGCTATCAGCTCGCGGGGCTTTTCAACTCTAAGCAATGTTGACGGGCTTCGAATGCAAAGCGAGGATAGCAATTTTACGCCGGTCCTCGACACGTTTCTTCTCGACAGCATTGAAATCATGCGGGGACCGGCGGGCTTGTTGGAAGGTGCCGGGCAGCCTGGCGGCGTCGTCAGCCGGATCCTGAAGCGACCGATAGACCAGTTCGGCATGGGTAGTTCTGTCTCTTACGGCAGCAACAGCTTTAAACGCTCAGAATTTGAGATAGGCGGCCCGCTTGCCGATGACGCAAGCCTTCGCGCACGTTTTGCCGGTGCCGTGACGGATCGCGATTTCTTCTACGATGTCGCAGGTCAACGAAAGATTGCCCTGTTGGGCACCATTGAAGCAGACGTTACCGACTGGACAACGGTTCGCTTGTCTGCCGTCTACCAAAAGGACGATAGAACGCCTTTCTGGGGAGTGCCGTCGCACGAAGATGGCCATCTTCTGGATCTCGATCGCTCGACCTTTTTGGGATCATTTCTTGGGCATTTCAACACGAAATACACGATGCTTTCGGGCGAAGTTATCCATGATTTCCAGAATGGCTGGACGGCAAAAATAATGGGCAACTATTTCGATCAAAAAATCGATGAATTTGATCTTATGGCGGTAGCTCCGGCATATGACATCGACGGCAAGACGTTCGTGGATCTCGGTCTTAACGTCAACCAAGACCGGGAGCGCGGGCACAATCTGGATACCTCTCTCAGTGGCTCGATCGGCTTGTTGGGCCGGGAGCATAAAGTTGTCGTCGGCGCCAGCTATATTCGGTCCAACCTGAAAGTTGATGAGCGCTGGGGATATGACGGTTTCCCCGTCGATCTCTTTAATCCGGATCCAAACATTCCTCTTCCCGACGCCGCCGATGACGGCATTCAGCAAGACCGCGACTACCTCCAATACGGGCTCTATGGTCAGATAAACTACAAGCTCGCCGACAACCTCACCGTCCTCGTCGGGGGTCGCGTCAACTGGGCGGAAATGTCATCGGACATTACGGGCCCCGTTATTCAGGACTATCGAGAAAACGCATTTTTCACACCTCTCCTCGGCCTGGTCTACGAGGTGACTCCGTCGACCGCTCTCTATGTCAGCTACGCGGATATTTATGAGCCCCAATTCCAGCGTGACGCGGAGCGGAATGCGCTACCACCTCTGACCGGGACTCAGTACGAGGCGGGAATAAAGACGGATTTTTTCGATGGCCGATTGGCCGCCACGGCTGCTGTCTTTGACATCACACGAAAGAATCAGGCCCATATCGTTGGGCGCTGGCCCGAGCAAATCTATGAGGCAGATGGAACCACCAATAGCAGAGGCATCGAGCTTGAGGTCGCCGGAGAGATCAACGACGCGTGGAAAGTCTTTGCGGGTTACACGTTTACACACAACGAAGTCACGGAATCGAAGGACGCCGGTCGCTTGGGAAAAGTGGCGAGTAATACGCCGCGGCATAAGTTCAACCTTTGGCTCAGCCACCAATTCCAGCAGGACGCTCTCGAAGGCCTGCAGATCGGTGCTGGCGTTACGGCGGTGAGCAGCTTTTTCGATTACGACAATGCGCTGACAGCTCCTGGCTATGCGACGGTGGATGCGGCGATGAACTACAAGATCAATCCGAACCTCGATCTGTCGCTTAAGGCTGCAAATATTTTCGACGAAAAATACTACGAGCGTTTGGGGACGTCGGGCATATATCACTACTATGGAACCCCCAGAAGCTTGTCGCTACAGATCAAGGGACGAATGTAGCCGCCCATTGACGTCCTTTGGTGTGATAGTCGCACCCTGACACCGTGGGCAGTGCCGGTTGCGACAGGGGTTATAGGCGACGCGCAATGACCGCATTCGTCGCAGTCCTCGACATGGCCGCCAGCGCGGCGGTACGACATTCAACGGGGCTTTACCGCGCTAAGCCCATCCAATATGATGTTTAGATCGATCTAAAATGAAATTTTGCACGATTCGAGCCAGGCGAAGATGAAACGGATTACGCTTCTGGACGTCGCGCAACATGCTGGGGTCTCACGTGCCACGGCGTCGCTCGTCGTGCGCGGAAGTTCGTTGGTCAGCACAGCCACACGTGCCAGCGTCGAAGCCTCCATGCTCGAACTCGGCTATGTCTACAATCTGAGCGCGGCCCGGATGCGTGCGTCCCGCAGCCGCACCGCGGGGGTCATCATCCCCAATCTCACCAACCCGTTCTTCGCCGTGCTCCTGGCTGGCATCGAAAGCGTGCTGGAGACTGCGGGACTGGCAGTCATCCTCGCCAATTCAAACGAGAGCGCGCCCAAACAGGACGGCTTCGTGAACCGGATGCGCGAACACGGCGTGGACGGGCTGATCGTCTGTCCTGCCGAGGGAACAGAGCAGCGCTTCATAGAAGACGCCCACAGATGGGATATCCCGATGGTGCAGACTTTGCGCATGGTTCCCGGAACGTCGGGCGATTATGCCGGCATGGATCCCGACGTCGGAATGCGCGAAGCCATTCAATGCCTCGCCGATTTCGGCCATCGGCGGATCGGCTACATAGCGGCCGACACGTTTCACTCCGCCCATACCGAACGTCTCGCCAGCTTCCATACGGCCATGACGGAGAACGGGTTCGAACCGCTCTTCGTCAGGGAACTCCAATCGACCCATCACGCTGCCCGCATGGCAGCGCCCGACATCATGAACCGCCCAGCGCGGCCCACCGCGCTCGTCTGCCACAACGACGTGCTCGGGCTGGGCCTGCATCGCGGTCTCTCCGATCTCGGCGTGATGCCGGGCCGCGATGTCTCCCTGGTGGGTTTCGACAACGTCGCCGAGGCCGATCTGGTCAGGCCGGGCCTGGCTTCTGTCGCGACGGAACCCTTCAAGGTCGGGGAAACCGCGGCACGGCTGCTTCTGCGCCGGATCGAGCAGCCGGAAGCGGAGATCGCGCGCACGGTCGTGCCCACCTATTTCGTGCAACGCGGCTCCTGCGGGCCACTGCGCTCGGCTGCGATGACCGTTTCGGCTTGACCCGAAGCGCATAGTTGGATTTAGATCGATCTAAAAGGCACCAGCGCGCGCAATAGGGAGGTTCGCATTGGGCTATCAATTCAAGTTTGCGCCGGTCTTCAGCAATTTTGACCAATTGTTGATTGGCGCGCTGACCACCATCCAGCTTTCCTTCGGCGCGATGGTGTTGGGCACGATCGTTGCGGTCACCTGCGCCATCGCCAAGACCGCCGGCCCGAAGCCGCTGCGCTTCCTCGTCGACTGCTATGTCGAGGCGATCCGCAACACGCCCTTTCTTGTCCAGATTTTCTTCATCTTCTTCGCCCTGCCCGCGTTCGGAATCAGGCTGTCACCCAACGTGGCCGCACTGACCGCGTTGACCGTCAATGTCGGCGCCTATGCCACCGAGATCATCCGCGCCGGCATCGAATCCATCAACCGGGGGCAGGTCGAGGCGGGCACTGCACTCGGTCTCAAGCGGATGCAGGTCTTCCGCTACATCATCATGAAGCCGGCGCTGCGCACCATCTATCCAGCGCTGACCAGCCAGTTCATCTACCTGATGCTGACGTCGAGCGTGGTGTCGGTCATTTCCGCCACCGATTTGGCGGCTGCCGGTAACAACATCCAGTCGCAGACCTTCGTCGCCTTCGAGGTCTATCTCGTCATCACCGCCATGTATCTGATCCTGTCGCTGGGTTTCTCCACCATCTTCGCGGCGATCCAGCGATATGCCTTCAACTATCCGCTAGCGCGCTAGGAGGATGACATGATCAGAGCTTTCGGCATCAACGAATTCTGGTTCATCGTCCTGGCCGTGCAATGGACGGTGGCTTTGTCGGCGGTCGCGTTCGCGGGCGGCGCCGTGGGCGGACTGGCGGTCGCGCTTGCAAGGGTGTCCGCCATCTCGCCGCTGCGCTATGCGGCGCTCGGCTTCATCCGGCTGTTCCAGGGTACGCCGCTCCTGATGCAACTCTTTCTCGTCTTCTTCGGGCTCAACATCTTCGGCTTGGGCATCAATCCATGGCTGGCTGCCGCGATTGCACTGACGCTGCATGCCAGCGCGTTCCTGGGCGAAATCTGGCGCGGTTGCATAGAGGCCGTCCCGACAGGCCAGGCCGAAGCCTCCTGGGCGCTGGGACTGCGCTATTACGACCGCATGAAGTCCATCATCCTGCCGCAGGCCGCCCGCATCGCGGTCGCGCCGACGGTTGGCTTCCTCGTCCAACTCATTAAAGGCACCTCGCTTGCCTCGATCATCGGCTTTGTGGAGCTGACGCGCGCGGGCCAGATCATCAACAACGCGACCTTCGACCCGTTCACGGTGTTCGGGCTGGTCGCTGCGCTCTACTTCATCCTGTGCTGGCCGCTGTCGATCCTCGCGCGCCGCATGGAAAACCGCTTCGCCGTGGCGACACGGCGTTGAGACGGACCAACGGCTTCATAAGGCCGAACATTTCAAAATGGGAAGGGACCAGCACATGAACATCTTCGGAAGAATTGCCGGGCTGACGCTCGGCGCAGCGCTCGCGGCAGGCGTGGCGCTCTCGAGTGCGGCCGCGCAGACGGTCGAGGAGATTAAATCGCGCGGCAAGATCAACATCGGCATGCTGGTCGATTTTCCGCCTTTCGGCATAATGAACGAGCAGGGTCAGCCGGACGGCTATGATGCCGACGTTGCGAAGCTTCTCGCCGAGGACATGGGCGTCGAGGTCAATATCGTGCCGGTCACCGGTCCGAACCGCATTCCCTACCTGCTCTCCGGCCAGGTCGATATTCTCGTCGCCTCGCTCGGCATCACGCCCGAACGCGCCAAGCAGGTAGACTTCTCGGACGGCTATGCCGGCATCGAAATCTTCGTCTTCGGCGACGCGAACACTGAAGTGACCGAAGCCGCCGACCTCTCCGGCAAGAGCGTCGGCGTCGCCCGAGCCTCCACGCAGGACACCGCCATCACCGAGATCGCGCCCCAGGACGCCAACATCCAGCGCTTCGACGACGATGCCTCGGCCGTCCAGGCACTGCTGTCGGGTCAGGTGCCGCTGATGGGCGCGTCGAACGTGGTGATCGCGCAGATCAATTCGGCCGCGCCCGACCGGTTCGACACCAAGTTCTCGCTGCGCCGTCAGAGCCAGGGCATCACCACGCGGCCCGGACAGGCCGAACTGATGGAGCACATCAACGCGTTCCTCGCGAAAGCGAAGGAGAGCGGCCGGCTCAACGAGCTGCACGAGAAGTGGGTCGGCGGTCCGCTGCCCGAGTTCCTCGTTTCCGAATAACGGATCGCAAGAAGGAGCGCGGTATGTCCGTGACGAACACCAAAAGCGCAGACATGCCCGCCGTAAGGATGGAGGGCGTGGACAAGTGGTACAACGCGTTCCACGCTCTCAAGAACATCAACCTCGAGGTCGCGCGCGGCGAGAAGATCGTCGTGTGCGGCCCTTCAGGGTCGGGCAAGTCGACGCTGATCCGCTGTGTCAATCAGCTTGAGGCGGTCGAGAAGGGCAGAATCTTCGTCGACGGCATCGAATTGACCGCCGGCCCGAAGAACGTCGAGCAGGTGCGCCGCGACGTGGGCATGGTGTTCCAGCAGTTCAACCTGTTCCCGCACATGACGGTGCTGGAAAACTGCACGCTTGCACCGATGAAGGTGCGTGGCGTCTCCAAGGCCGAAGCCGAGGAGACGGCCAGAAAATTCCTCATCCGGGTGCGCATCCCCGAGCAGGCCGAAAAATATCCTGCCCAGCTTTCAGGCGGCCAGCAGCAGCGCGTGGCGATCGCCCGCGCCCTGTGTATGAACCCCAAGATCATGCTATTCGACGAGCCGACCTCGGCTCTCGATCCCGAGATGGTCAAGGAGGTGCTCGACACGATGATTGACCTCGCGACGGAAGGCATGACGATGATGGTCGTCACCCATGAGATGGGCTTTGCGCGCAAGGTCGCCGACCGCGTCATCTTCATGGACCAGGGCGAGATCGTCGAGGTCGCCGGCCCGGAGGAATTCTTCTCCAATCCGAAGCATGAACGTACCCGCACTTTCCTCGGCCAAATTTCAAGCGTGTAACCTATGCTATGCGATGCGCCTATGCCTCGACGAGGCAGATCGGGGAGGAGTTATGGCACTCCTGTGTCCGTGTCTGAAATCACTTCAGAGACGGTGAAAGCACTTATTCGTCAGCAGGGGGTGGACGTCTTCGTCGATGGGCTTCGTGGCAAGAGGCGAACGCACTGGTCTTGTCTCAAGTCGACCAATCTTTGGCCTTTATCCACCCTTTCGACGATCCCTTATTGTGGAGGCCATAGCAGCTTGATCGATGAGGTGGTGGCGGTTCGGGCCACATTTGACGCGGTCATTCTATCGGTTGGTAGCCAATCTTGCAGTGGAACCAAGGGGCGGCCTCATTGGCTGCGTCCATCAATGCCGGTTAGCAGGTTGAGCTGCCAGCCATCAATAGCATCGCAACATCTTCGTGTGCACGACGCGTGTGCCAGCGGACGTTTGAGTTGAGCAAGATGGCTTGCAGCCGATTTCTCGATGATCATCGTGCGCTTGTGGAGCCAGCATGTGGCGCCGCATTGGCGGTTACCTATTCTGAGATGGGTCCGCTTGCCTGTTGGAGCGGATATTGGTCATAGTCTGTGGCGGGGCAACGCAAACATTAGAAGGACACTTTTCGGGTCTGGATATCGGCGGCAAAAGCGGCCCCGCCATAACAGTAGAGGGCGCATGCTTCCAGTGAACCACTTCTTCGCCGCATACGACCTGCAACGCCAAAATGGAGCGCGCCCGATCGGCGGCTTTCGCCGCTCTCGTGGCTATTACAACGCTTTTTCATGAATATCATTTTAATGAGATGCTGGCTCCTGCCAGCCAGCATCTTGAATCACATTCTGACGTTCAACGAAGTCTCGAACGATTCAGATAATGCGGAATCGCTCTAGCTCAACGGAACTGCGACGACACGGAATTCGTTCGGTATTTCAGTTTCGCGACCTTCAATGAGGCGATGGCGGATACGGGATTCCGTTACGTAGGCGATGCCATCCGACGCGATAGTGAGATTGACCGGGCTCTCCAGGCCTTCGGTCACAATTTCGAGGTCGCGTTTGCCCGGTGCGAGAGAGTTCGCAATGCGTAACACTCTGCCATCGCCGCTCTCTACAGCACCTTCCAGAACAATAAGCGAACCGTCGGCGGTGAATGCCATGCCATCTGGATTCTCGATTGTTCGCGGTAACTCCAGTTCCCGGAGGCTGTCGTTCTCGTAGATATAGAGACGCCCCGTGCTGAAGTTTCCAACAGCAACCGCACCATTCGGAGCTCTCGCAATTCCGCCTACTCCAATACCGCTGTCATGGGTCAGGCGGTCATCTTGCAGTGCCGTTTCAAATTCGGTTTCGCCAAGTGTCAGCCGCAGAAGCCGACCGCCGGTACTGTCCGTGACCAGGATGCTGCCTTCAGGTTCGATGGCGATATCGTTTGTGAATCCGTCGTTCAGCGCAACTGACTGCAGAACAACACCCGTGCGAGTGTCGATTGCGAAAATGTTCGGGACTCTGGGTTCACCCTCAGGCAGAAAGTCTGGCGATGCACCCCAAAGTACGTTACGGGCCTCGTCCAGCCGTAACGCTGTGCCGGCAAAGATGCTTTCCGAACCTTCATGGATGCGAGACCATAAGCCATCTGGCCCGCGACGCAGGATGCCGCCCTGTGTGATCTGTCCGATGAATAGCGTTCCATCTTCGGCATGCGTAATTCCATTCGGGTAGGACGCATTTTGCGGCAAAGTGATTGTATTTGGAACATCCGCATTACTGGCTGCCGTATAAGCTCCAACTGATGTTGTGCAAAGAAAGGCGAATACGAGAGAGGTTGCTATTGTGCGCACTGTACAGTTCTCCATGTGTTATGATGCAATTGCATCAGTTGCCCAGGCCCTGTGGCCGGGAATGGTGTAGCCCCCATCGACGAGAAGGTTTTGTCCTGTTACGAAACGGGCACCGTCCGAGCAGAGCCAGACGACGGCATCGGCAATGTCCTCTGGTGTGCCCAACCGCTGCGCCGGCGTGTGACGGATAAACTGGCGATCAGCCTCGCCTTCGGCGGCAATGCGAAACATCGGTGTGTCGATGATGCCAGGATTGACGTTATTGACCCGAATGCCCTCTACGGCTGCCTCCTGAGCAAGCGCGCGGATCATTCCGTCCAGCGCCGACTTCGATGCCGAATAAACCGAAGAGCCTGGAAATGCTCCATGGGCGAGCCAGGAAGAAGTGTTGACTATAGCGCCGCCATTGCCGAGGCGTATCATTGCCGCCATCTGGTGCTTGCAGCAAAGCCAAGCGCCTTTGAGATTGACGCTCATCGTAGCGTCGAAATCGTCTTCGGACTGCTCCCAGATCGGCCTGAAGTTTCCGAGATTTCCGGCATTGTTGAAGCAGGCATCGAGCCGTCCGAACTCATCAACTGCAGCCGAGATCAATCCGGAAACGGCGCTTTCATTTGATACATCTGTGGAAATGACAAGTGGTATCGAACCTGCGGCCCGAACGAGATCTGCAGTGCCGTCCAGCTCGGCCTCACGCCGGCCGGCTAGTACGACACCGTGTACGCCAGCATTTGCAAATGCCTGGGCAGTGGCTTTGCCTATTCCCGTTCCGGCACCTGTTACAAGTGCCACCCGGTTCTCAAGTTCGTGCATGTCGATTGCTCCTTCTGTTTATGAAGGAGATGTGGGATGTCGCAATCTGCAATTAATAGTCTATTTTGCCATTAAATAATGCTAAAACAGCAATAATGATAGCAGGAGGTTGTTTGGAAAAATCGTTGGAGAGCGAAAGGTTGATTGAGTTTGTCGTGGTTGCGCGCAAAGGCAGCTATGTGCAGGCGTCTCGCAATCTTGGCGTCCACCCATCCGTGTTAAGTCGCCGAATAAAGGCGCTTGAGACCGAGCTTGGCGCACGCCTTTTGCATCGCGATACACGTAACGTCACCTTGACTGAAGCCGGTTCCGTTTTCTTCGAGCATGCCATTGATCTGATCTCGCGTCTTGATGATGCGCGAGCCGCTGTGTCGCGCTATGCGGAACAACCAGCCGGTACGTTAAGACTCGCTCTGCCAAATTTATTCGGGCAATCACAAATCGCGCCACGACTGCCAAGGTTTATGAAAGCCTACCCCGGCCTCAGGCTTGATCTTCATTTCAGCGATCATATCGTGGATCTGGTAAGCGACCGTTTCGACGCCGCTGTCCGTATCGGAGCGACGGAGGCAGGTGGCGACTACAGAATGAAGAAAATCGCAGAAAATCAACGTGTCATCTGCGCATCGCCCGCATATGTTGAACAATATGGCGACCCCACACATCCTGGTGAGTTACAGGATCATCGCATCCTGAATTTCTCTGCATTCCTGCAAGGCGCACGGTGGCAACTCGACGGACCAGAAGGAATCTTCGAGCTGGCAGTTGATCCCGTCATGAGTTCAGACAACATTACCGCATTGCATCACGCCGCGCTTGCAGGTCAAGGGATTGCAATCCTGGCGACATTCGTGGCGGGGACTGACATCAGTCAAAAACGCTTGATCCCGGTATTAAACGGTTACCGTCCAGCAAAAAGTATAGTGTCGGTCATCTATCCGCGCGCGCCGATAGTGCCGCGCAAGGTTCGCGCCTTCATCGATTTCATGAGTGAGGAATTTGAAGGTAGACCACCTTGGGATCGGGAGTTGTGTGTCCAGCTCGATGTTTGATGAGCGCGACCCCAGAATGGACATTTGGAACCAGAGAATAGGCGCCCAAAACCCCGCCTTCGAAATCCATAAATTGACCTAGCAAACGGCACCTAATCAAATTCGGCTGCGCCGGGGGATTTGTTCCGGAAATGGACCCTTTTCTATGACCGCCGATAACCACATCTGGCTGAGCAGAGGAAAATTCCTTCAACTGTCGAATTTGGCCGGGTACCGCCAAGTCGCTGCGAGGCGCCACGCAGCGGCATTGCCTGCCCATGACACAATGAGGGAGTTCCGCCATGCGGATTGTTGTTCTTGCCGTCAGAGAGATGCGGTCATTCCGCCATCGACAAAAATCATTGATCCCGTAAGGTATGTCATGTCCGGGGACGCTATCGCGAGAATAGGTGCGGCGATCTCGTGCGGTGCAGCGACACGCTGTAATCCATAGACGTTGCTGCGCCCCCAAATACCGATGGCGGCGCTCCATGCAGCATCCGGCGCGTCGATGAAACCGGCCTGTCGTCGGATCATCTCCGTGTCGGTCGCGCCCGGACAGATGCCGTTCACCCTGATGCCCCTGTCGGCATATTCAAGCGCTGCCGTCTGGACGAGCCCCGCCAGCGCCCGCTTGCTGGCGTTGTAGGCAGCAAGTCCGGGCCGGGCCCCGACAATGTTGACCGACGACGTCACGATGATTTGGCCACCCCGATCGAGCATATGCGGGATCTGCGCCTTCATCGACAAGAAGACGCCCCGGACATTGGTGTCCTGCAGATCGTCCCATTCGTCGGCCTCTATCTCGTGCAGGGGTTTGCTGAAGCTGATGCCGGCATTGTTGAGCGCGATGTCGATCCGGCCATAGGTTTCAACGGCGCGCGCGACGAAGGTGTCGATATCGTTTTCATCGCGCACATCGGTCCTGATGTAGAGCGCCTCGCCGCCGGCCTCGCGAATGGCACTCTCTACCTCCGCGCCCAGATTCTCGCGACGACCGCAAAAGACGACCTTCGCGCCCTCGGCGGCGAAGGCTTCGGCCGCCGCCCGGCCGATCCCCGACGTGGCCCCGGTGATCATGACGATCTGATCGGCGAAACGGCGCCTGCCTTCGAAGACAGGTGAGGCCGGGGGGCGTACCGTCGCCGCGAGCGAGAGACCGCCTGTCATCCCCATGGCTGCGCCGGCCAAGGTGCCAACGGCTGCCGCGCCCAGCATGTGCCGCCGGCCCGGATTGTTCGGCTTGTTGTTTTCTGATTCCATCTCGCCCCGCTCGCCGCAGATTCCTCGCGGCTAATGCATTGAAGTCGGGGCAGGGTAGAACGCGGTGTGTTGTGCTACAATCCGATACTATCTGAATGAACCATGAAGAATTCCTTCACAATGGTGCGCATGAGAATGCTGGCATCAAAGTGACATTCGTTCTTCGAAGTACTTGCGTTGCTTGATCATGTGGTCAATAAAGACTTTCAGTTTCGGCAAGCGCTGGGCGCGGCTCGGATAATAGAGAAACAGGCCGGGACTTTGCGGACAATAGGTGTCCAGCACGGTTTCAAGTCGTCCGCGCACGACTTCTTCGTGCACCAACGGCTCTGCCAGATAGGCAAGGCCGAGACCTTTCATTGCCATCGATGGCAGCAGCGTTTCGTCATTGAGTGTGAGCGGGCCAGAGACATTGATCTCGACTTCGCGCCCATTTTCGACGAATTCCCAGCGATACACACCACCTGAGCGTTCCTGACGGTATCGGATGGCGCGATGGGAACCAAGATCGGCAGGCTGGACAGGGTGCCCATGCTTCTGGAAATAGGAAGGCGAACCCACCACGCAATATCGGAAGGGCGGTGTCAGCCTGACGCCGATCATGTCGGCATCAACGAGCTCTCCCAGCCTTATTCCAGCATCAAAACCGGCCGCGACGATGTCCACGAAACCGGAATCCGCCACGATTTCGATATCTATATCCGGGTAGGCGGCGCAGAACTCGGGCAGTGCGGGTTCGAGCACTGGTGTGACAACCGAGCGCGGCACGGTAATGCGCAACAGTCCTGAAGGTCGCTCGCCCAAGGACCTTGCCGCCTCAAAGGCGGCATCTAGGTTTTCCATGGCGGGCTTTGCGTGTTCGATAAATCGCTGGCCGGCCTCCGTCAGGCCGACGCTGCGCGTCGAGCGCGAGACCAACGCCACGCCGACACGCGCTTCCAGAGTCATAATCGACTGACTGACGGCCGACGGCGATACGCCCCAATCGATCGCCGCCGCGCGGAAACTGCGGCGATCCGCGACACGCAAAAACGCCGATACGCTATCAAGTCCGCGTGCCACCTTTGTGAAGTTCTTCTTCATCTATCTGCCTGATTAGCATGGATACCTGAATCAGACCCCTCATAACATAAATTGCCGCGGCAAAAATGGTAAGGCGAGAAGCGCGAGGAGCCAAAGGCAGCCTTAGATTAAGGCCCGAGCGTGCCGAGTCAGATGACCGCGCCAAAACCGACTCCGGCGAGAGGCGATCCCATAATCGCCCGGTGACAACGAAGTTCCTTTCTCATGACGTTCAGACAGGGTAGTCTCGACTGCTCAAGTTCAAGCATAGTCGTGGATGTAATGCGTAAACGTGTTGGCAAGATTAAAAGCCAGTCGTCGGCCTCTTTTCCCGCTATCGACCCCGTCTCAGCCGTTCACTCTGCAATGTCGAAATCACGAAAGCAGCCTTTTGTGAAGCGTGCTCCTACGTCCAATCGCCATTATAGATTTTTGCCAGTGCGCCGACGACATTCGCTATTTCAGCGCGAAGCTCGGGCGGCCCGATTAATAGATGGGGCTTATGGACACCTGGAGGTCGTGGCGGATGATTTCTTCAAGCCCAATGGCTTGGCGTTTTCGCCCGATGAGAGCAAGCTCTACATCGCCGACACAGGACGAACCCACGGCGCCCAGCATCCGGCCCACATCAGGGTGTTCGACGTTCAAGGCAGCAAGCTTGTCGGTGGGCGCGTCTTTGCAGATTGCACCGTTGGTCTCTTCGACGGTTTTCGGATTGATACCGACGGCCGCCTTTGGACGTCGGCGGGAGATGGCGTCCATGTCTATCATCCCGACGGCACTCTGATCGGGAAGATCAAAATCCCCGAGGTGGTCGCGAATGTCTGTTTCGGCGGACCGAAGCGCGATCGCCTTTTCATCTGCGGCACGACCAGCCTTTATTCGGTTCGGGTCTTCGCCACTGGTGTAAAGACCTTCTGAGGTTGGCAGTCACATGTCGTCGAATGACTTCAACCAAGAGCTGCACGCCGCCTATTTCTGTACTTTCAAGGCTTCGCCATCGTCCAGCATATCGCCGTACGAGCGTAGTCGGGTGCACAGGCTGGCCAAGCTCCAATGGCTATGTCGGAACAGGGTGCCGCATCTGGGGCGCTGACCATACGCGCCAACGCTTATCAGTTTGCCGAAATCTGACCCTTGAGCACAGTTCCGACCGATCGGTCTTGTCTGACTTGCAGGACTGACGAGATTTGCTTGTCTCTTCTACTCGCACATCCCATAAAGATTTGCTTTGTGAAATAAAGCGCCTAGGATGTTTCTGGAATGGAAAAAAAACTTCTGAAATTCTTCTAATTGTGAAAGAGGTTGGGTTGAGAGAGCATTTGGATCAGGCAGACAGGCGGTTGGTTAAGTTGCTGTCACAAGACGCGCAGCACAGTATCAGCCAGCTTTCCGAGAAGATGGCGATGTCGGTGCCGACAGTACGATCGCGTCTTCGCAACCTTCTTGACCGCAATCTCCTCAGGATCGTGGGACTTCTGAACCTGACCGAGCGTCCCGAACTGATCTCGGCCATCGTCGGCATCAATGCGCAGGGGCGCGGGCGAGCGCGCGAACTTGCCGAGCGCATCGCGCAATTGCCTTTCGTGAATTCGGCTTCCGTGGTGACCGGCCGCTTCGATATCATCGTCGATGTCACCGTCACCGGCGACGTCGCCGACCTCTACCGCGTCACCAGCGAACTGATCCCCGGCGCAGGCGAGCCGGGCGAAGTCGTCCGCAGCGAGACGTTCGTCGTCATGGCATCGTGCAACAAATGGATCAACCTGCCCGAAGGCTGCTGGCCCGAAGGGGCTGAGGCGCCAGTGCGCAAGGAAATGGCATGAAAGTCGCGGTGCTCGGCGGTCTCGGCTTGCAAGGACGCGCGGCGATTGCTGATCTCGTTGCAAGCGGCGTCGAGGAGGTGGTGTGTGTCGAAACTGCTTCGAACGGCGCGACTGTCCTGGCGGGCCTCACCGATTTGAACCGCATCCGTTTCGTCGTTCCTGAAGGTCCGATCGATTCTGTGTTGGCCGAGGTGATGAACGGCGTGGATGCCACCATCGACCTATTGCCGCAGCCCCTGATGCATGATGCGGTGCTTGCCGCGATCAAGACGCGCACACCGCTGGTGACGACCAACTACGCGAAACCGATTGCGGATCTCGCACCGGCGGCTGAAAAGGCGGGTGTGTCGATCATGACCGAATGCGGGCTCGATCCGGGTATCGACCTTGTTTTGTATGCGCATGCCGCGCGCCAGTTCGACGCCGTCACATCAATCGATTCCTATTGCGGAGGCATTCCCGAACCGAAGGCACGCGTCGAGCCACTATCCTATAAGGTGAGTTGGAATTTCGATATGGTTCTGGCCAGCCAGAGCCGCGACAGCGTGCTCATGGAAGATGGTAAGCGCGTCGTGGTGTCGAGCGCCAACCAGCATGAAAATACATTCATCCATCAGATTGAGGTTGAAGGGCTTGGTGCACTGGAGGCCATTCCGAACGGCGATGCACCCCACTACGCCGCGATGCTCGGTGCGGCGAACGGTTTGCAACGCACGGGCCGCTATTCGTTGCGATGGCCGGGCTGGTCGGCGTTCTGGGCGCCGCTGAAAAAGCTCGGCTTCTTGTCCGATCTGCCTGTGCCGGGTCTGGCAGCTCCGATCAACCCGCGCGAGTTCCTCAGTCGCTTGCTTGGCCCGCAGCTCCAATATGCTGACGATGAGAAGGATTTGTGCATCATGCGCAATGTCTTTCGCGGCACGCAGGGCGGTCGCGGCAAGACGGTGACATCCGATCTCGTCATCGAACGCGACCTGAAATCCGGACTGTTCGGAATGAGCCTCGGCGTCGGTTATCCGGCAAGCATAGTCGCGCAAATGCTGGCAAGAGGCGAAATCGCCGGCGCCGGGCTTCTCAACCCTTTGACGCATGTGCCCGATGGTCTGTTCCTGAATGAACTAGCCAAACGTGGGATCAATATATCTGAAACGATCGTCTGGAATGCCTGAGGGCGAGGTAGAGTTTTGATAGCGGCTTGACCCGCCAGCAAGCGGTGATGCCTTTCAAAAGAAGGCCTATTACGGGCAAGAAGACAACCGGGAGGAGACTAGAATGAAGATTGCCAATCTGTTTATCACGGCACTGGCGACGCTGGGTATTACCAACGCGGCAAGCGCTGGCGCACTGGATGACATCGTCAAGCGCGGCGAATTGCGGGTTGCGGTGCAGACGCAGGGACCTCCCTTCTCGTTGGTAGATTCCAAGGGCGAACGCAGCGGCAGTTCCGTAGAACTTGCTGAGCTGATGGCAACTGAAATGGGCGTGAAAATCACATTCCTGGATTTCGACTGGGATGGCCTCATTCCAGCGCTGCTGTCCGGCAAGGCCGATCTGCTCGTGGCCGACATGACGCCGACGCTGGCGCGGGCGATGAAGGTCGCCTTCACCAACCCTTACATGTACACGGGCAGTACCGTGTTCATGAAGGGGGAAAGCAAGTTCAAGACCGCCGAAGACTGCAAGGCGCCTGGCACAAAGATTGCCGTGCTGCTCGGCGCAACCGGCGAAAAGGAAGCCAAGAAAGCTTTCCCCGAAGCCGACATCAAGAGCTACAAGGGCGGCGGTCCGCTACTGCTTGACGCCGTCAATAACGGTCAGGCCGATTGCGGCGTGAATGACGTTTCCGCTGTCAAAGGCCAATCGACAGCTTATCCGGCAGGCACCTTCAACATCATGCCGGATCTTTTGTCGAAAGAACCCCTGGCCTTCGCAACGCGTTATGACGAGCCCGATCTGCTTGTCTGGATGAACCTGTTCCTCAATCAGGTCACCATCGATGGACGCCTGGAGCAGAACCTCAACTACTGGGTCAATTCCGAAGACTGGAAGAAGGACCACTAAAAGCTGGCACCGGACGATCCCGCATCTAACTCCTGCTCGATGCGGGATCGCTCTTTGCCTCGCCTGCCGGGGAGGCAGGCCTTACTTGGTAACCACGATATGGTAGGCCCTCCGTAGATGCTCGAAAATTTCAGCTTCCGCACGATTGGCGAATACCTGCCCCTGTTCGGGCAGGGCCTCGTCACGACGGTCTGGCTATCGGTCATTTCCTTCGCCGGCGCGCTTCTGGTCGGCATTTTGCTTTGCGCTATGAACCTGCAACGCTCGCGCGCCCTAGGGGTGCCGGCCAAAGCCTATATCGATGTCATACGTGCCACGCCGCTGCTGGTTCAGCTCTATTTTCTCTATTTCGGCCTGCCGCGCCTTGGCATTATTCTGCCTGAATACATCGTCGGCATACTCGCTCTGTCACTAAACAGCGGCGCCTATATCGCCGAGATCATCCGCGCGGGCATTCTATCGATCCCGGGCGGTCAGGTGGAGGCCAGCGTCGCCTCCGGCATGCGCTATCTTCAGCGTATGCGCCTCGTCATCCTGCCGCAGGCTTTCAAGGTGACAATCCCGCCGCTGCTGGGGCAGGCCATCGTCATGGTGAAGGATTCGGCGCTGCTGTCGCTGATTTCGGTTGCCGAACTGACGCGCGCCGGGCAGTTGCTCGCCTCCGATCGTTTCATGCCAGCGGAAGGTTTCATCACCGTCGCCGCCTTCTACCTCGTGCTTTACTATTGCCTCAAAGGGCTGGCCGCTTTCGCGAGTCATTGGCTCGGCCGTGAACCGGCAAGGAGCCGCCCATGATCTGGCAACAACTGGAAAGCCTTGCCGGCAGCTACCCCCTGGCCATGCGCGGACTCGGCATGACGGTCGTACTTTCGCTTATCGCGCTTGTCATCGGCACGCTGATAGGCTTTGGCCTCGGCATTTTGCGCACCGCCGGCAGCCGCGTGCTCAGCACCGTCATCGGCGCGTGGGTGGACCTCATCCGTGGGACGCCGTTCCTCGTCCAGATATTTTTGATCTTCTTCATCCTGCCCGAACTTGGCGTCGAGCTTGACGCCTTCACCGCCGGCATCATCGCGCTGACCAACCTCAACGCCTGCTTCATCTGCGAAATAGTGGTCGCCGGTATTAACTCCGTGCCGAAAGGCCAGATTGAAGCGGCGCTGGCTTCGGGCTTGTCCAAATGGCAGCGGATGCGGCAGGTGGTGCTGCCGCAGGCCATGCGCGTGGTGCTGCCGCCGCTGGTCGGGCAATATGTGCTTCTCATCAAGGATTCGTCCGTCGTCTCCGCCATCGGTCTGACTGACCTGACACGCGTCGGCTGGCTGGTGGTGCAGCGCGTACCGAATGGCCTGCTGGTCTTTGCGCTCGTCGGGGTCGGCTACTTCGTCGTATGCTACCCGCTCATCCTGCTGGCGCGCCGACTCGAAAGACGCATGAGCGCTGCCCATGGCGAGGTGCAGTTGTGAACTCCCTTCAGGAAGGTCGTCAGGCGTGATCGAGTTTCAAAATGTCAACAAATGGTTCGGATCGCTTCATGTCCTCAACGACATCAACCTCAGCGTCCAGCCGCGCGAGGTGGTTGTGGTCTGCGGCCCCAGCGGCTCGGGAAAATCGACACTGATCCGCTGCGTCAACGGCCTGGAGCCGATCCAGAAGGGCGATCTTGTCGTCGACGATAAACGCGTCGGTGATCCAGCTACCAACATGACGCTGCTGCGAACTGAAATCGGCTTCGTTTTCCAGTCCTTCAACCTGTATCCGCACAAGACCGCGCTCGAAAACGTCACGCTGGCACCCATCCATGTGCGAAAAATTCCGCGTAGGCAGGCGGAAAAAGACGGACGAGACCTGCTAGCCAAGGTCGGACTCGGCGACAAGTTTAATGCCTATCCTTCGCAGCTATCCGGCGGCCAGCAGCAGCGCGTTGCCATCGCTCGCTGCCTAGGCATGCGGCCGAAGATTATGCTGTTCGACGAGCCGACCTCGGCGCTCGACCCTGAAATGATCAGCGAAGTGCTGGACGTCATGGTGGCGGTTGCCGAAGAGGGGATGACGATGATGGTGGTGACCCATGAAATGGGCTTTGCCCGCCGGGTCGCCCAACGTGTGGTGTTCATGGACCAAGGCGCCATTGTCGAAAGCGGAGCGCCGGAAGAATTCTTCTCCAATCCAAAGACCGAACGCAGCAAAGCCTTCCTCGGCAAGATACTGCGCCACTGAGTGGCGGTTTATGGCGCGGTGTGTCGCTCGTCGTCTATCAATCGATAGTAAGTCCAATAAAACAGGACAGATTCTATTTTTTCCCCAGTCCGACTAAACATCCAGCTCAGTCGATGGTTAAACCATTCTTGAGGTGGGGTTTGTCATGGCTTCAGCAATCGCTTTGATCGTTCCTGACCCGGAAGGTTTCAGATCAGGAAGACATTTCGCTGCTTGACTTACCTTGGTACCACGACGGAATTAGTCCGGAGGCGAGACGCGTCTGTGTCGTATGAGCAAGCAAGGAAATCGATACATCCGGCAACTGTTCATCCTCGCCGCGACGGAGATGGCGGCTTGTTGCGTCGCCGGCCACCAAAGGCGAACGTTGCCAGTGCTGGTGCTCACGGTTGGACGCCGAAGTATTTCACCCTCAGTTTTTCAATTTCTCCGCTCTCTTGAAGTCCAATGATTGCCACTGATGCAGGACGTGTGAAAGGGCTGCCAGTAGAAAATGCAAAGCCGTACTTGTCCGGATGAAAAGTGCCTCCGACGACCTCCACCGGTAGATCAGGATTGGCATGGGCGTGATATTCCAGAACTGGCTTGTCGCCAACAATTGCGGCTATCTCTTCGTTCAGAAGTGCCGCAGTAGCGTCCTCGATATGATTGAAAGGCATTGTGTTGACAAAAGCGCCCTTCATATATTCCTCAGCGATACTTCCGGAGCGCACCCCCACGATTTTGCCTTGCAGGTCTGCAACGCTATTAATTTGGTTCGTGAGATGTGACGCGGTCATTACGCTTGCAACTGACGACGTGACATAGGCTATGACGGCAATACCAAATACCATCCAGATTGCCTGCCAAATGCGACCTGCCCATCCGAACAGATTTTTTCGGGATGTTCGTCCAGATGTAGCCACCGACATTACGTGATAAAAACTCTCCGACAAGCCCTCCCGCCAGCGGCGCGGGAACTCCGGATCAAATCGTCGGTCAAAGAGTGTCAATGCTGCGGTCGCGACCACCAGCATGACACCAAGCCAAGCGTAGTTCATAAGATGGCCAGCATCTCCCAAGTCATCGATAATATCGGAAAAATTGGAACCTGAACCCTTATGGACCATAACACGAAGACCTGCATCAAACCATGGATGGGTAAAGTCTAAAACTTCAGCTCGACCCTCGGTTATCGTGAGGTTTGTCACCGCCGCATCGACTGTGCCGTTCGCCGTAGCCGTAACAAGGTCAGAATAGTTCTGGAATTCTTGATATTCTGAAATGACATTCAGCCGCGCGGCGACACGTTCCCAAATCTCGATCGACATGCCTGAGTAATTTTTGCTATTTTTTGTAACAAAAGGTGGGCTGGAATAAACGCCGACTCTAAGGGTCGATGGGGTCGGTTCGGACACTTGTGCCTTTGTTGTCCCTATCATCAGCAGGACTTGCGTAATCACTAGAAAGATAAGTAGGCACGCACAAAGTATACCAGAATTGAGTAACCGCATTGCAAAAACACCGCTCGTCCGCCAATGTGACGAACCGTTTCAGACTATCAATACGATAGCAAATTCAGCCCGCCATTGAGCGGGCTTTTTTACAGGAAAAATCATGAACAATTTTAATCGTCCGGCTGATTATTCGCAGCACAGAAGTAGAAACTGACGATGCCCTTTCCCTTCCTATTATGTGAGCGTTGAGCCGAGGGATAATCCCGCCACACAAAGTGGGGCAGAACCTCATTAAATGGCAAGGGCGATCTTACGAACGCGGTGTGAAGCGTCTTAAAGCAACGCTTGTTCGAAATTGCCTTAGGTCGCTTGGGGAAAAGCAGTGTGCTTTTTAGGAAAGCCAAGAAGTTCTGATCAAGGTAAAGTTCACAGCAGCGCCAGCTTCCACGACTGCTTCAGGAACTTATCACGCCATCCTGTTCATCGCAGCAGCGACTGCAGCGATTGCGAAGGTGTTCGGACAGTCGCCCGACGGCGCGCTCGCCAGTCCGGTTTAATTCTCGCGATACCGGTTCAAGAGTCCGCAACGTCCTCCCTGACGTGCTGTCAGGTATTGCTTGGGTTAGAAGCGTCCTGCCGGATCGGCGACTGGGCCGGTATTGAAGGACAAATCCGTGGTCCGCATCAGAGAGCTCGAATGGCGTAAAAAGAGACTGGAAAACGTTTCACAGTTCAACATTCATGGCGTCTCAACGCGATGCTTCCTTGATGAGGCGACCTGGTGACAGGGCGCCTTCCTCTACGCCTATGGTCCGGAGTTCTAAAGGAAGGTTCCCGTTCACGATTAAGCCCTGCGCTGCCTTTCCGAGAGCCGGCGCCATCATAATTCCGAAACCGCCCTGACCAGCCAGCCAGAAGAAATCGTTTGCCCGTGGATCGAAACCGACGACAGGGACCTGATCTTCGACGAACGATCGCAGACCAGCCCAGCTATGGGCGACCCGGCTGATGGAAAGAGTTGTTCGGCGTTCCAGCCAATCGACCAGAACGGCAACGTCCCACTCGTCTGGCTGAGCGTCCTGGGGAGCGGTGGACGTCTGGTCGCCAGGTGATGCCATAATCTTACCGGCATCCGGCTTGAAGTAGGCTTCGCCATCGACATATTCAACTGCTGGCATGCTACCTAGGTCCGCTCCCGATGGCGGATCGACGAGGATAGCAGTGCGTCGCTTGGGCACGAGATGGAGAGGGATTGCCCCAGCCATCGCGCCGATCTCATCGGCCCACGCGCCGGCCGCGTTCACAACAATGCGTCCGACAAATGTCGTGTCACGCGCTGAAAGACGCCAAAGTCCCTGGCGGTACTCAATGCGGTCGATCCGGCTGTTACAGATCACCATGCCACCGCGTTGCCTAAGACCGCGCAAGTAGCCTTGGTGCAATCCAGCGACATCAATGTCCATGACGCCCTTCTCATAGGCGGCAGCAGCGACTTGGTCAGGTCGCAGCAACGGTGCCAACGATCGGGCGTCTGCGGCCGAAATCAACTCGATCTCATTATCGGGCGAGGACAGTGCAAGGACCGCAGATAGGCGGCCCTCATCGCCTGGCCCAGCTACCGTCAGCGAGCCTCTCGGCGTTAGCAGCGGATACCGGGTGAAGTCGGCTGGCGGGGATGTAAAAAAGCCATGGCTCGCCGAATTGATGCGCTGGACGATGGGCACGCCGTAGTTGCGTGTGTACAATGCGGCCGACCGCCCCGTACTGTGATATCCTGGAATATTCTCAGCCTCGATCAACGCTACGGTGCCACCCGCCGCCAATTCGAACGCAGCGGCCGCTCCTGATATGCCGGCGCCAATGATCAAATAGTCGAAGTGCATCGTGGGATCACTCTTTCAGCTATAGAGGCCCTTCCTCGGCCCCAGTCTTTTCCTACGGCGTCGCTCACCAGCAACAGTCATAACGCTCGGAGCACAAAAACCTTTCAGTTGGCCGCGCGGCATCTCACTGATTGAGCCCACTTAAAATAAATATGCAAGAAAAATAAAATATGTTGACCTTATGATAGAAATATTGCCTCTTGATCGAGTTCATTGGAGGATGCGCGTGGGAAAGACGGTTCGCCAAAGACTGACGGATTGCATGAGCACGGGTTCCCGGGCCGATAAGGTTTTGGCGAGCTATATCCTCTCAAAGCTGAACAGCATCCCATTCGAAACAGCCTCAACGCTCGCCGCAAAAGTCGCGGTGAGTGAACCAACCGTTGGCCGCTTCTGTCGCGCCATCGGGTACAAGAGCTTCAAGGACCTCAAGGAACAACTGCGGGAAGACATCGGCGACCGCCCGTGGCTGGTCAGCGATCGCCTGCGTGAGTTCCAGCAACGCTCGCTCGCTGGCGAAGATCAATTGGCCCAAGGCCTGCAACTTGAAATAGCCGGTCTGGTGGCCGTCTACGAATTGGCCCAGACCGAGGAATGGAGACGGACGGTCCAACGTCTATCGACGACCAAAGCCGTTTACGTTGCAGGATTTCAGACCGAACGCGGCATGGCGCAATTCTTTGCAAATCAGCTGCAGTACCTGCGCGACCGGGTTCATCTATTGGATCTGGCGGGCGGGAGTTTCGCCGAGCTGCTGCTCACCGACCACGAGGAGGCGTGCCTCGTGATATTTGAGGCACGGCGCCATTCGCGGCTGGCCCGCCTCCTTGCCCAGGAAGCGCGCAGCGCGGGAATTCCGACTA
Source organism: Foliimonas ilicis (assembly GCF_039939195.1). Lineage (NCBI taxonomy): Bacteria > Pseudomonadati > Pseudomonadota > Alphaproteobacteria > Hyphomicrobiales > Phyllobacteriaceae > Foliimonas > Foliimonas ilicis. The sequence goes on from NZ_JBDUUH010000005.1 coordinate 53,010, forward strand.
CGCTCATCACCGACGCATTTTGCGACTGGGGCCGCGATCTCGTCGATGAAGTATTGGTCGTGCCGACAGAATTCAACTTGTTTTGGGATTCCACGGCCCAAATGGCGAGCCTGACAAACCTGCTGATGAACGGCGTCTTTATCAAGCTTGGACCACTCGTAGAAGAGCGGATGAACAAGGTCTCAATGCTCTACAGCCGCTTCACAGGATATGTAGGCGACTTCTCCGAACCAAAAGGCTGAAAACGCAGCAAAGCGTTCCATTAATAATAAACAAAAGGGAACTGTGACATCATGAATTATCTGGCTAAAACCGCTCTGCTGGCATCAGCAGCCTTCGTCGTCTTGCCTAATGTTGTCGCTGCGCAGGAGGCAACCTTCGTCCTGACCGCCCGCGATGTTGGAGCGCCTAGTTACGATCCCATCAAAGGTACCAGACTGAACGATGCCATCTCGCTCATCTATGATCGACTGGTTGTCCAGGATACCGATCAGAGCTACCACGGCCAACTCGCTACCTCTTGGGAGTCCGCTCCTGATGGCATGCAGTGGACGTTCAAGCTTCGCTCGGGCGTCACATTCCACAATGGCGAGCCGTTTAATGCCAATACAATCGAATGGTGGATTCCAAAGTTCAAGGGTACCGAGAACTCGTTCATGGTCGACGCCATCGAGAAGGTGGAAGTGATCGACGATCTTACGGTCAGGTTCGTCATGAAGAACCCTGACCCGAACCTGCTCTTCAATCTGGCGAGCACCTTCATGAGCGTTCCCGAGCCGACGGCCTATGACCGCCTCGGTGACCAGTTTGGCGTGACCGAGGCCATCGGAACCGGACCGTTCAAGCTCGAGCAATTCACGGTCGGTCAGCAGACGATTCTTGTGCGCAATGACGACTACACTTGGGCGTCAGACCTCTCAACGAACAAAGGACCAGCCAAGATTCAGCGTCTGGAGGTGCGGGAAATCACCGAAGATTCCACCGCGTTCCTCGAGCTGCAAACGGGCGGCGTCGATCTTCTGCTGCGTGTACCAACGGACTTCCTGCCGCGCTTGAAAAGTCAGGAGGCAATTGAGGTTGTTACTTTGCCGGGCACGGAAATGATCTATATGCCGATCAACACCTCGGTGGAGCCGTTCACCGACATCAAGGTGCGCCAGGCCGCCGCTCTGGCGATCAACCAACAGGAAATCACAACTAGCCTCTTTGGTGGGGTCGGTTTGCCTGCACATACGTTCCTTATCGATAGCCTGCTGGAATCTCAGGTCGATCCCGAGTTCCTTATCAGTTTCGATCTCGAAAAGGCCAACAGCCTTCTCGATGAGTCCGGCTGGACCATGGGATCGGGAGGCATTCGCGCAAAAGACGGGAAGCCCCTGCAGGTCAAGCTGTGGACCCAGAACGGGACCGAGTTCAAGCGCGTGTCGGAAGTCGTGCAGGCACAGTTGAAAGCAATCGGTATGCAAGCCGACATCACGGTGTTCGATTCCAGCACGATCAACGCCCAATACAAGAAGGAAACGGAGCACCAGCTGGCAATTCGGACCTACGCATGGGCTAACGCGGACATCATCGACTGGTTCTTCAGCGCAAAGCGTCTGGGCTATCCGAACGTCTCGATGCTGAATGATTCCAGGGCCGAAGAGTTGAACGACATAGCGATGACCAAGTCGCGCACGTGGGACGAGCGCGTTGCCAACTTCAAGACGTATCACGAGTACATCCTGTCCCAGTTCCCTTTCGCGCCGATTTATCAGCCCGTGACGAATGTTGCCTACAACACTGAGGCGCTCGTGCTTCCGAAGACCATCCGGGGCCGATTCCAAAGCCATGTGGTGCTCGATATCGAAGTAAAGGACTAAGCGTCTTTCACCGCAAAACAGCCATTGCGAAGAGTGCCGGGATGTTCATTTTCGTCATCAAACGACTACTTATGCTCGTTCCGGTATTCCTCGCCGTGTCGTTGATCATATTTCTGATCATCCATCTGGTTCCGGGCGATCCGCTCGCGAACATCATGCAGGTCGGATCCTCGCCTGAACAACAAGCGGCCCTGCGCGCAAGATACGGCTTCGATCAGCCTCTGCTGGTCCAGTACGGGCTGTGGTTTCAGAAAATGTTGTCCGGCGATCTCGGCGACGCCATCATCTTGCGCCAGCCGGTGGCGGCGCTCATTGCGCAAAATCTGCCTCACAGCCTGGCACTTGGCGGACTCGCACTGGCCTTTTCGACAGTGGTGGGAATTGCCGCCGGTGCTCTGGCCGCGATCCTGAAGGACAGCTGGCTGGATCGAACCGTCATGACCCTGATCCTGCTGGGATCGACCGTTCCGAGTTTCTGGCTCGGCCTGCTGATGATCTTGCTGTTTGCGGTGCAACTCGGCTGGTTTCCGGTCTCCGGCGCTCGAAGCGCCAGCGCGCTGGTCCTGCCGGTTCTCACCATCGGCCTTGGGGGCGTCGCCTTGGTTGCACGCGTGACGCGCGCGGCGATGATCGACATTGCCCGCAAGGATTTCGTTCTGATGCTCCATGCCAAAGGTGTGTCGTCGGCGCGTATTCAACTGCGCCATGTGCTGCGTCACGCGCTGCTTCCGGTTCTAACGATCCTCAGCCTGCGCATCGGCTGGATCCTCGGCGGCGCCGTAACGGTCGAATTCGTCTTCGCGCGGCCGGGTCTCGGCTCCCTGCTTATTACCTCCCTCAATCAACGCGATTATCCCGTGGTGCAGGGCTGCCTTTTGATGCTGGCCATTGCGGTCATGCTAGGCACTTTGCTCGGCGATATTCTTCAGGCTGCCATCGACCCGCGGGTCCGAGAAAGGACGACTTGAGAATGGCAAGCTCCAAAGCCCTGGCCAAGGTTCTTCGATCGCCGCGCGGCGGCATTTCCGCCGCCTTCCTCAGCGTCGTGATCATGTGTGCGGTGCTGGCCCCTTGGATCGCGCCCTATGCGTATGACATTCAGAATTTGCCAAGCGCCAATAATGAACCCTCACTGACGCACTGGCTTGGCACCGACGAGTTTGGTCGCGATTTGCTGTCGCGCATCATCCACGGTGCTCGTACATCGCTGACGGTGGCTGTTATCTCCATCGGCGTCTCTGTTCTGGTAGGCACCAGCTTGGGCGCCGCAGCTGGCTATTTCGGCGGCGCTTTTGACCGTGCCGTAACTGCGGTAGTCGATCTGACTTGGTCTTTCCCTGAGATACTCATCGCGCTTATCTTTATTGCGATCATCGGACCGGGATTGCACAGTACAGCCATTGCCATCAGCGTTGCCTATCTGGCGCAGTTTACGCGCTTGGCGCGCGCGCAAATCATGGCGCTGAAGGGCGAAACCTATGTCGAGGCCACGATCAATCTCGGCGCTACCCATGCGCATATCCTGTTCCGGCATCTCATTCCAAATGCGGTGACGCCTATCATCGTCGCCGCCATGCTCGCCACAGGCGATGCGATCATTCTCGAAGCAACTCTCGGCTTCTTCGGTCTTGGTGCGCAACCGCCCACGCCGAGTTGGGGAGCAATGATGAGCAGCGGCACGGCAACAATCTTCATTGCGCCGTGGATCATTATTTTCCCGGGGCTCGCGATCGCGACGACGGTTATCGCCATCAATCTCTTTGGTGACGAAGTGATCGAGTCCCTCGACATCCGCGCTCGATTGCGGGACGGCTGAGATGGCCCTTCTTTCGATCCGCGATCTCTCGATCCGCATCAGCCGCCTCAACCCGCTCGATGGTATTTCTTTCGATGTTGCCAAAGGCGAGATTCTTGGCATCGTCGGTGAGTCAGGCTCGGGAAAGTCGCTAACGGCCATGAGCATCATGGGGCTTCTGCCGTTGATTGGTGGGCGGGTGACCGGCGGGTCTATGCGTTTCGACGGGATCGACCTCGTCGGAATCGCCGAGAAGGCCTATCGCAAATTGCGTGGTCGGCGCATCGCGTTGATCACGCAAAACCCGATGACCTCGCTCGATCCTGTGCTGCATGTTGGCGCGCAGATCGACGATGTCGCCCGCATCCATCTCGGCTATTCGGCCGCACAGGCTAAGGCGCGCAGCATCGACCTGATGGAACAGTTGCGGATTCCCGAGGCGGCAACGGTTCACGGTCAGTATCCCCACCAGTTGTCGGGTGGCATGAAGCAGCGGATCGTAATTGCAATGGCGCTCGCCGCCGATCCGGAATTGATTATCGCCGACGAGCCGACTACGGCGCTCGATGTCACGATCCAAGCGCAGATCATCCAGATCATGATCGATCTGGTTCGACAACGCGGCCTCGCCATGATCTTCATAACGCACGATATGAGCGTAGTGGCCCAGGCTTGCGACCGCGTCGTGGTGCTCTATGCGGGCCGTGTGGCGGAAAGCAATTTCGTCGGCCCGATCTTCGCCGCACCCAGACATCCCTACACGCGTAATCTGATCGGCTGCATCCCCCGCGCCGGACAGGCTGCGGGCAGCCTCAAAGGAATTCCGGGCGTCGTGCCCGGCGTACTCAGCTACCCCGCCGGTTGCCGGTTCCATCCCCGCTGTGCTCTTGCCCAATCGATCTGCGCCAGCGAGCTGCCACACTTGCAGATACACGGTGCCGCCGCCGTCGCCTGCCATTTCAGCGAGGCTGTCTCGTGATTCACCCAGCACCCCAAGCCCTGGTTTCAATTCGTGGGCTGACGCGTGAATTCGGCCGCCGAGGCGGGCTCTTTTCCTCACCGCGGCTGCTGCGTGCTGTCAGTGACGTCTCGCTCGATATTCCGCGCGGTCAAATCACCGGCGTCGTCGGTGAATCGGGTTGCGGAAAGTCCACCCTGGCACGTCTTGTCTTGCGGCTGATCGAGGCCAGCAAGGGTTCGGTGAGCTTCGACGGCAGCGATCTTGGCACATTGAGCGGACGGCAGCTCCGCAAGCTGCGCCGGAAGATGCAAATGGTGTTTCAGGATCCCTATTCTGCAATTGATCCCCGGTATTCTATCCGCGACGCGTTGCTCGAGCCGTTCGGCGTGCAAGGGATTTCGTTGAGCACCGCTGACGCACGCGCCAAGACCGAACATTTGCTGAATATGGTCGGCTTGAGCCCTGACATGGCAGGCAACTATCCGCATCAGCTCTCCGGTGGACAGAAGCAACGCGTGGGAATTGCCCGGGCACTGGCGCTCAGTCCGTCATTCCTGGTTCTCGATGAACCGACGGCCTCGCTCGACGTGTCGATCCAGGCCCAGATCGTCGCCTTGCTTGAGGGCTTGCGCCAGGATCTGGGGCTCACCTACCTGTTTATCTCGCACGATCTTGGTCTGGTCCGCTATTTCTGCGACCGGATCGTCGTGATGTATCTCGGGCGCATCGTGGAAATCCTCCCGACGACCAACGCCATGCCGCGCCACCCTTATACGCGGTCCTTGCTCGACAGCACCTTCGAACCCGATCCAACCCGGCGCCGCGTCGTAACGAAGCTTAGCGGTGAAATCCCGAGCCCCTTCAATTTGCCGTTGGGATGCGCGTTCGCCGCTCGCTGCGAGCGTGCAACCGATCTCTGTCACGAGCAGCGCCCCGACCTGTCCAAAGACGTGGCCGGCCACGCAGCTGCCTGCCACCACCCAATCGTTTGACTGCAATTTTTGGAGTCCGAATATGTCGTTTATGGTCCTGACCGGTGAATTCGCGCACGAGACCAACACCTTTAGCTCCCGCGTGACCGATTTTTCAGCCTTCCTCGATCGTTACTGGTATCTTGGAGACGAGGCGGCTGCCGAACGCGGCGATGCGAACACCGACATTGCCGGATTCCTCGATGTTGCGCGGCTGCGGCGCTGGACCACTATTCACACTGTGAGTACCTCTGCGGCACCTGCCGGTCCGGTAACGCGAGAAGCGTTTGAGCGCATTGCGGGACTGATCGTCGAGACTGCGCGGGCCAACCGGGACAGGCTCGATGGCATTCTTCTCGGTCTGCATGGGGCGATGGTGACCGATTTTTGCCAGGACGGCGAGGGCGAACTGCTCGGCCGTCTGCGTGCCGTAATAGGCCCCGAACTTCCGATCGCGATTACGCTTGACCCGCATGCAAACGTCACACTTCAGATGTGCGCCTGCGCCAATATCATCGTCTCCTACAAGACCTACCCGCATATCGACATGCGCGACTGCGCACGCCAGGCTGCCGACATCCTGCACCGTACAATGGCAGGGGAGATTGCGCCGACGACCGTGCGTGTACACCGGCCGATGCTGGAGGAGGTCAATAGTGGGCGCACCGACATCGGCCCGATGATTGACCGCATCGCCAGGGCGCGCGCCTACGAAACCGACCCGGAGGTGTTTGCAGTCAGTGTGAATGGCGCCTTTGGCAATGCTGACATTGTTGAAGTGGGGCCGACCGTGCTGGTCACCGCACAGGGCGATATGGAGCGACACCGTAGCTTTGCCGAAAGCATAGCCGACGATATCTGGGAACGGCGTTTCGAGTGCCTCAACCAATATCACTCCGTCGATGAAGCGGCGGCAATGTGCAAGGCATATTGTGATACCAGTGGTCCGATCGTCGTCGCCGACTATGCTGACAATCCTGGCGGCGGCGGCTATGGCGATTCGACTGAGCTCCTGCGCGCACTGCTCGATGCGGGAGTCGTTGATGCTTGCTTCGGGCCAATGGTAGATAGCCAGGCGGCAGCCGATCTCCATCGTAATGAGGTGGGAGATACGGTTTCGGTCCGGCTCGGCGGCAAGACAGATCCGCGTTTTGGCGGCGGTCCTCTCGACCTAATCGGCACCGTGATGCATCTTAGCGATGGCATCTACATTGGCGATGGCCCGATGTCCGGTGGGCTGAAAGGCAGATGGGGGCCGACGGCGGTGTTGAACGTTAGTGGAATAGATATACTCGTCGTTTCTATCCCGTCGCAGATGCTGGATCTCCAGCAATTCAGGGCTTTCGGGATAAATCCAGAACAGAAATCGGTGGTTGCGTTAAAGTCGATGCAGCATTTCCGTGCGGCGTTCGAGCCGATCGCCGGTGAGGTGATCGTCTGCGACAGCGGCGCGCTGTGCACACCGGACCTGAGCAAGCTGCCCTACATCTATGTGCCGAGGCCAATCTTTCCGCTCGACTTCGGCGAATGAGCACATCCGGTTCGATCCTGACGCCGACACAACTGAATTCGTATCCTGAGTTTGCCCGGTGTCAGCGGCGCTCCTCACTCTTCGTCGTGGGCAAGGCGTCGGGGCGTCGTGAGGTTCGTCCACCGCTATATCCTCACCATTTGGCTGCCCAACCCCGTAAATCTCGGAAAGAACCTGCTGGGTAATGATATCGCTTTGGGCATCATCAACTGCGTGCTTGCACCTGAACTCGCCGGCATCTCTTGTGAACTTCGTGCGTGATGCGCTCAAGAACTCTCGTAGGATCGCCAGCCATGGCGGAGAGTTGCGACGCCACGGTCTCCAATGCGCTGCTTACGAGCGCTGCCAGTTCTTCGACACGTCTGACGGTCGCTGCGCCGCTCAGCCCGGCTTCGTCGGCAAGGGCTTGCCAATCAGGACGTCCCAGGTCAGGCGCCGTGAACCGTCCGGCAATACCTTGGGGCAGGCTTTGGTCGACCTGACGGTAGACGGCGGCACACATCAAATCATAAAGCGGCGCCATCCTGGCCGATCCGCTAGCTCCGATTAGGACAGAGTAGTTCTTTGCATGCGAGTCCGAATTGCAGATCAGCACGTTGAAAATCACCGCATCGAGAAACTTCAGTCGCTCGGCAGGAGAAACGAGGTCGCTGATGGCATCGAACATCATCTTGAGGGTCACGCCGCCACCCGTCGAGGATCGCCCGTATTTCTGCAACGGGAAACGACCTGTGAGCTGGCAGAAATCTTCCTGATGCAGGCGGCGAATCTCGCCTTGCGGATCTGTGAAGCGATCATAGCGCTTCACCAGCAGATAACATCGTTCGCCAGCTACGCCGATCGTCGCCTGGGCGGCTTCCAACCCGCATGCCCGCGCCAGCGCGAGACAGAAGGCTTCGTTTTCGACACTTCCCGCAAGCCGCCTGGTGTCCGGCTTGATGATGTGCGTTGATGGTGTTCCATCGACGGGGATCGAGATGGCCCCGCCTGCATCGATAAAGACAGGCAACTTCTCCTGCACCCCTGCAAGCGACATCGAGACGCCCCGCTCGCCCACCAGAAAAGGTTTGGCCGGAAGCTCTTTGAGGATGCGTTCCAATGCCGCCCCGTCCGGAATGGACTGCAGGTTGATGCCCGTCTTCCTCGACTCGCCAATGGACAGCGCCCCCGCCGTGTCCCGCCCGATGTGGCCAAGCAGGCCCACTATGTCCTGGGGAGAGACCTTCAACCGCTGACCGATCTCTGCGAGATGCGTTTCCGGAAGCAGGTTGGCAAGCCAGGGCAACAGCCTATCCGCACCCACAGGTCCCGAGCGAAGGGGCATAGTCAGCGAAATCGGGAAAGCCGAGCGGCGCGCCTCCCAAGACGGATCGTAGTTGAGCCGCCACTCACCCTCGAACATCATCTGCGCGACGGGAAGGGTCTCGTAGAAGATTGTAGTCATCGACCGTCACCGAAGGTCGGCAGAAAACCAAGGTCGTCGTCTGGTTCGGTTATGGTTACCGCGGCTGTCTTCAGGTCGCCGATCTCCAGGCCGGCTGTGCGGGCGACGGTCAGTGCCTTTTCGAGCTGGCAGCTCGGCTTGCCGGATTCAAGTTCGACGATAAAGCGCTCGCCCGTGCCGGAGCGAGCGGCCAGCTCAGTCTGGGTCCACCCGAGACCTCTGCGCTTTTCCCGAACGGCGGCACCAAAATCGCGTGCGGACCTGAACATTGACAGTCTCCATTTTCGACTTACCGTACAGGAAGATTCGTCGAAAATCAATGTGTGCTTACCGAGCGGGAAGCTGCGGCTGCGTCGCCAAGATTCGCCCCGGTCGGGAAGGTGCATCAATCCCAACCAGGCTGTCACCTCAGGCCTCGTGGAGCGCACGCGTCTCGAGAAATGACTGTCAGCAGCGGAAATTATTGCCGCATTAGTTCCAATGGTTGTGTTTTAATAGGCTTCTCTAGGTCGATATTAGTCAATGAGCAGGTTTTTGGGAATTATCAAATGAGCGATGCTCGAGGATTGGAAGGTAAAACCGTTGTCGTCACGGGAGGATCCAAAGGCATCGGCGCGGCGATCTCACGGCGTTTCGTTTCGTTAGGTTGCCGCGTCGTCATGGCGTTCAGATCGGACGAGTCGGCTGCATCGAAACTTGCGGCCGAACTCGCCCGGGATACAGGGAACTGTCTCGCGGTTCGAGCAGATGTCGCTGATCCTGACGCGGTAAAATCGCTGATCGCAATCGTCGTGGACCATTTCGGCAGTATTGATGTGCTCGTGAATTGCGCCGCGGTCGGCACGTATTGCCCGCTCGGCAAGATGGATGCGGCATTTGTGAGGAGCATCCTCGATGCCAATGTTATGGGCACTGTGCTGATGACCGAGGCGGCTCTGCCTCACATGCCTTCGCCAGGTGGTCGTATTATCAATTTTTCGTCGGCGCTAGCTTTCAGGCCAATCTCCGGGAGTTCCGTTTATTCAGCCTCGAAAGCTGCGGTGAGTACCTTAACGCATGCCTTCAGCAAAGAGCTTGGCCCGAGGGGAATAACGGTCAATGCTGTCGCACCGGGCGTAATTGAAACAGATATGACAACCAAAATTCTTGCTGAAAGAGGTGATCAGATATTGGCGATGACACCGCTGGCTCGCATCGGCCAGCCTGACGATATTGCCGGTATTGTAACCTTTCTCGCATCGGATGACGCGACGTGGATTACCGGACGTACGATTGTTGCCGACGGTGGCGTCACGTAACATCGCCTACGCAGCGTAGTAGTCGGTTTAAGGTGCATAGTAGACTACGATACGATCTGGTTTAAGGGCAAGGAGATACCCATGAGAACCGCGCATGTTATAAGGATTGTGGCGCACGCGGAGGTGTAACGTGACCTGACCAATCAGGATATTGTCGAGCTTACGGCATGATGGCGCAAGCTTTATCAGTATCCAGAGATTTCAAATGAAGAAGAGGTTACAGCGAGCGAAGTCGTCGACCTCCTCGCGGATACAGGAGCGGACCAAGTTCTGACTGGACTGGGCGGGCATGGTGTTGCGGTAATTTACGATAGCGGCAAGACGGGGCCAACCTTGATGTTCCGTTCGGAAATCGATGCGCTGCCGATCCGCGAATTTTCGGGCGTGCCGCATTCCTCACTCGTGCCAGGCAAGTCGCATATGTGTGGCCATGAAGAGCACACGGCGATCCTTGCCGCGCTTGGTCGTCAGCCTCAAGTCAGGCGCAGTGAACCGTCCGGCAATACCTTGGGGCAGGCTTTGGTCGAGCTGACGGTAGACGGTGGCACACATCAAATCATAAAGCGGCGCCATCCTGGCTGATCCGCTAGCTCCGATTAGGGCAGAGTAGTTCTTTGCATGCGAGTCCGAGTTGCAGATAAGCACGTTGAAAATCATCGCATCGAGAAACTTCACTCGCTCGGCAGGAGAAGCGCGGTCGTTGACGGCATTGAACATCATCTTGAGGGTCACGCCATCACCCGTCGAAATTCGGCGTCAAGCTGTTCTTCCTTCGCTCTGTGGCAGGTCGAAATCGGCGGCTTGTCGCAAATGCTGGCGCAACACTGCCTCTGCCCAGTCGATATCGCCCGACTGGACTGCGTCGAGAATCGCGAGATGCTCGCGGCAGGACTGCTCGATACGGTCGGCGGGCTGTTTCTTGAAGGCGGCGGATTTCTGCATTCGGCGCAGGTTATTCTGCTGACGAACAGCCTCCGTCAAAAACCGATTTCCAGAGCATGCGGCGAGGTTCTCGTGGAATGCGGCATTGACGCGAAACCACTCGTCTCCGGCGGTGTTCGCGCCCCGATCGCTTAAAATGCGCTCATGCGCACGCCGCAAAGGCAGAAGCTGCTTTTCGTTGGCATGGAAGCGGGCCGATTTGAGCGCCGCACACTCGATCGCAATGCGGAATTCGTAACTCTCGCGATAGGCGTCTTCGCCCTCGAGCGAATCGACGAAGCGCCAGCCATGGCCCGGCAGGCGCTGGACCAGCCCTTCCGCTGCAAAGCGCAGCAGGAGTTTGCGCACCAGTCCGCGCGAGATGCCGTAGCGCGGCATCAACTCGGCCTCCGACACTTCCTGCGGCAGAACACCCTGCGCGCGCCGAGGCTACCAGCGGCTCGGGACGCCAGCCTAGAGCATGACGCTCCGCGGATTCAGCAAAGGAGGGACGCGCCCGTGCTCTTATACGCGCTCCCGTATATTCGCCGTTTAGACGCATTCGCGTATATCTCTAGCTTACACGCATTCGCGTATATTGACGTCTTATACGCCATCGCGTATATTCGTGATTGGAGGCTACCATGAACGAACAGATCGCCCGCACTGAGAAACAACTCGGCGCCATCCTGCGCCGCGTCCGCAAACAAGCGCGGTTGAGTCAGGGCGCGCTCGGCGAACAAATTCACCTGCGGCAGGGTACGGTCTCGCGCCTTGAAGCTGGCGAGCCCGCTGTCCAGCTGCGTACCCTGATGGAAGCCCTTTCAGCCCTCAACCTGGAACTGGTCGTCCGGCCGCGCAGTCAAGGCAGCGCCGCCGACATCGAGGACTTGTTCTGATGGCACGAAAGCGGGCTCACGCCCCCCTCAATGTCTTCCTGAACAGCCGCCATGTCGGTGTGCTGCGCCGCGAGGCCACTGGCGCAATCGACTTCCAGTACGGACGCGACTGGCTGGACTGGCGCGGCACATTCCCGGTGTCGCTATCACTGCCCCTGCGCGAGGACCGCTATATTGGCACCCCGGTCATCAATGTGTTCGACAACCTGCTGCCCGACAGCGATCCGATCCGTAAGCGCGTCGCCGAGCGCGTCGGCGCGGACGGCACTGACGCCTTCAGCCTGCTGACTGCTCTGGGCCAAGATTGCGTCGGTGCCCTGCAATTCCTGCCCGATGGAACTGATCCCGGCGCTGCCGGTGACACCGATGGCAAGCCGGTCAGCGACGACGAAATCGCAGACATCATCAAGAACCTCGCCGCAGCGCCGCTCGGCATGGGCGAAGACGAAGATTTTCGAATCTCGATTGCCGGGGCACAGGAAAAAACCGCCCTGCTGCGCAAGGACGGCAAGTGGTTCAAACCCACAGGCACCACCGCCACCACCCATATTCTCAAACCGCAGATTGGCCAGCTTCCAAACGGTATCGACCTTTCTAACAGCGTCGAGAACGAATATCTCTGCCTGAAGCTGCTGGAAGCTTTTGGCGTCCCCGCCGCGAACGTCGAGATTACGGTTTTCGGGGAACGCCGCACACTGATCGTCGAGCGTTTCGACCGCCTTTGGACAAAGGACGGAAGATTGCTCCGTCTGCCGCAAGAGGACACTTGCCAAGCGCTGGCGATCCCTCCCACCAGGAAATACCAGTTCGACGGCGGCCCCGGGATACGGGAAATCATCAACCTGCTGAAAGGCAGCGACACGCCCGATGCCGACATCGCGACATTCATACGCGCCAGCATCCTGTTCAGGCTGCTCGGCGCGACCGACGGTCACGCTAAAAACGTCAGTATTTTCCTTGGCCCCGGCGGACGATTCCGCATGACACCGCTCTACGATGTCCTGAGCGCGCAGCCGAGTCTCGATGAAGGCCAGATCCCCCGAAAGAAATTCAAACTCGCGATGTCAGTCGGCAAAAATCGCCACTATGCCATCCATGACATTGTGCCCCGTCACTTCATGCAGACGGCGGACCTTGCCGGCGTTGGCACCCCCACGATGAAGGCGATCTTTGAAGACATCGCCGCGAACGCAGAACGGCAGGCGCAGGCCGCAGTCGCGGCGCTGCCCAACGGTTTTCCCGGCCAGCTCGTGACATCGACCGTGGCGGCCATCAGCCATCGCACCCGGCTCGTCGCCGATTCACTTTCGTAGGCGTCTCATGTCTGAGGCAAGAAGATGCCCGAGTATTGCTATTCTGGGCCGGGGCTCGCTGCTTTGGGACAAGCGCCCTGATTTCGACGAGCAACGCGATAACTGGCAGTTTGACGGGCCTGCCTTGCCGCTGGAATTCAGCCGGGTCTCATCATTTCCCGCGGCGTACCGACACTGGTCATCGACGCGGTCCACGGCACGTCTTGCCCTGCCGCATAGGCGTTGATGAAGTTGGTGAGGTGTGTTTCGAACTGCTGGTGGCTGGTCGGCCCGAACTCTCGCTTCAAATTAAGATAACAGCATCAGGGAGAACTCAACACCCCGCAGCGAATGCATATCTAAGCCCTCATCCCATTGTCGAGCGCTTTGATGCGGTGAAGCTATTTGATCATTCCTGACCTTCGCAACCGGTCTTACCCAATTATGAATATTGATAGATATCAATTCGCAGTCAGTTCTTCCTGCGCGCAAGAAGCAATCGACTGATAAAAAGCAATCGGCTGAATATTGCTCACTGAGGCTTTGCCCACCCGAGCGCCTAGCTCGGACCTCGATCGATACCCAGATAGAGGACATAACTAACATATTGAAAGATTGACGACTTTCGTAATTTTTGGACGAGATATGGTTGCCGGAAAGCAGCATTTTTCTTCCTCAAGTTCAAGAAAGTCTTCTTCTTTTTGGTTGGCTGCGTCGGCCCGTTTTCAATCTGGACGCAATGCGCGCATGAATTGTTAATTTTGTATAACACAGCTTTAGGATGTATTGCACCTTTGGATTTCTGACGATAGCTCTTCTGGCCGAACCGTTAGGAGGATAATGATGTTTGGTGAAATTGAAGGCACAGGTTTTGAGGTTCTGGACCCTCGATTCAAGTCTTGCCTGTCGCATGCACGCGTCGAACGCCTGTGGACGGGCGCGCGTTTTTGCGAAGGGCCGGCCTGGTTCCCAGCCGGTCGTTACCTGACTTGGAGCGACATTCCCAACAACCGGATCATGCGTTGGGACGAGACTGACGGTTCGGTTTCCGTGTTTCGCCAGCCGTCTAACAATTCGAATGGCTGCACGGTCGATCTCGAAGGTCGACTGGTTGCTTGCGAGCATCTGAGCCGAAGCGTCACGCGCACGGAACATAATGGTAGTATTACGACTCTGGCTTCGCACTTCCAGGGCAAACGGTTAAACGCTCCCAATGATGTTGTGGTGAAATCCGACGGTTCGATCTGGTTCTCAGATCCATCCTACGGAATTGATCACTATTATGAGGGCGATCGCGCGAAGAGCGAGATCGGCGCTTGCCATGTCTACCGCATAGACCCCGCGACCGGTTCCGTAGAGCAGCGCACCGATGACATGGTCAGACCCAACGGTTTAGCCTTCTCTCCCGATGAAAGTATTCTTTACATTGCAGACACCGGCGTTACGCATGTGGACAAAGGCCCACAGCATATTCGCCGGTTCAAGGTCAGCGCGGATGGCATGCTTTCGGGCGGAGAGGTGTTTGCGGTTTGCGGCAACGGTCTCTTCGACGGATTTCGGATCGATACCGAGGGGCGTATCTGGACGAGCGCTGGGGACGGGGTCCACTGTATAGATTCCGATGGGACCCTCCTCGGCAAGATTCTTATTCCGGAACCGGTTGGCAACGTCACTTTCGGTGGTGCCAAACGCAACCGGCTGTTTATCTGCGCCACGTCATCACTTTACGCTATTTATCTCATGGCGATCGGGACACGATAGCGATATAGGCGAAGATATCTTGAAGAGCCGCCGCCACGCGGCTCGTATCATCACCAACCATCACTGGCGGATTCATAGCCTGTGCACTGGCCTGTGATGTGCCGGCAAGCATTGCTCCACACAGCACAGCACTTGCATGCGTCACCGAAAAACCAGACAGAATGCCCTGAATGTCGATCGGTCCTTGACCATTCGATGAGTTCCGCACCGTGACGCGTTTCAGGGCATATCGTGGCACCGAGTTCCAAAGTAGTGCCAAAAGTTAGGATATGGATCGATGAGTAAACCACCCAAGCTTTCGCCAAATAATACGGCGCCTCTCCGTTCGTCCGCTTGGTTCGGTTCTCAGGATCGAAATGGCTTCATGCATAGGTCATGGATGAAGAACCAGGGTACGCCACAGCGAATGTTCGACGGGCGACCGGTAATCGGAATATGTAATACATGGTCCGAACTGACACCTTGCAATGCACATTTCCGCCAGATCGCGGAGGCGGTAAAACGGGGCGTTCTGGAAGCTGGGGGATTTCCGGTCGAATTCCCGGTCATGTCGCTCGGCGAGACATTGCTTCGGCCGACAGCCATGCTGTTCCGCAACCTTGTTAGCATGGACGTCGAAGAATCCATTCGGGCCAATCCCATTGACGGCGTAGTTCTCTTGTGCGGTTGCGACAAGACGACCCCGGCGCTCGTCATGGGAGCCGCAAGCTGCGACCTGCCCACGATTGTCGTTTCAGGTGGTCCGATGCTCAACGGCAAGTTTCGCGGCCAAGACATCGGCTCGGGGACGAACCTGTTTTCGATGAGCGAGGACGTTCGCGCTGGACGTCTCACCTCCGGCGATCTTTTGGATGCGGAAGCTTGCATGTCCCGCTCCGCTGGGCATTGCATGACGATGGGCACGGCATCGACAATGGCCAGCATCGTAGAGGCGCTCGGTCTGAGCTTACCCCATAACGCTGCCATTCCGGCAGTGGACGCCCGCCGTTACGAACTCGCCCAGAACTCGGGGCGCCAGATCATCGATATGGTGCATAAAAACATCCGTATGTCCGACGTGGTCGATCGGCGCTCGTTCTATAATGCGGTGAAGATCAATGCCGCCATAGGCGGATCGACCAATGCGGTCATTCATTTGCTCGCGATTGCAGGCCGAATGGAGATCCCGCTGTCGCTGGAGGATTTTGACGACTGGGGCAGGGGTGTTCCATTGCTGGTGGACCTTATGCCGTCCGGCCGCTTCCTGATGGAAGACTTTTACTACGCTGGCGGACTTCCGGCTGTGATCCGAGAATTGGCAGATATGCTCGACCGAAGCGCAGTGACGGTGAATGGCAGCACAATAGGTGGAAATACTCAAGAAGCACGCTCCTGGAACCGTGAAGTCATTCGTTCGCTCGACAATCCTGTCCAGCAAGCAGCAGGGATTGCGCTTCTCAAAGGCAACCTTGCTCCCAATGGAGCGATAATAAAGCCTTCCGCCGCATCGCATCGTCTTCTAAAGCACCGTGGCCGGGCGGTCGTCTTCGAAGGCCTTGATGACATGCGTGCCAGAATCGACGATCTGAATCTCGAAGTTGATGCCGACTCGGTTCTCGTCATGCGGAATGTCGGTCTCAAAGGCTTCCCCGGCATGCCGGAGGTGGGGAATATGCCGCTACCGCGCAAGCTTCTCGAAAAAGGTGTCCGCGACATGGTGAGAATTTCCGATGCGCGCATGAGCGGGACTGCGTACGGGACCGTAATACTTCACGTTTCACCGGAAGCGGCGATCGGCGGTCCGCTAGCCCTGGTGCAGGATGGTGATTTCGTAGAGATCGATGTGGAGGCACGACGTATCCATCTTGACGTCAACGAGGAAGTTCTTGCCAGCCGTCGCGCCAGCCTGCCTGTTGCTGACGGCACCCGGCTCGGCGGGTACCAGCAACTGTTCATCGATCACGTATTGCAGCCCGAAAAAGGTGCAGACTTCGATTTTCTCGTAGGACGCAGAGGTGCTGGAGTGTCTCAGAACGCCCACTGACGATAAAGGAGAATAAGTTTGGAAAAGGTTGCCATCGTTACGGGTGCCGGCTCAGGAATTGGTAGGCTCGTGGCTCTCGGCTTTCTTGCGCATGGATATCGTGTGGCGTTGGCTGGGCGCTCTAGCGATACCTTGATGGAAACAAGCCGCAAAGCTCCTCATCACGATCGAGCGCTTGTGATACCCACCGACGTCACCGACCCGGTCGCAGTGGAGAGGTTGTTCGACCAGACTGCGGAGGCACTTGGCCGCGTAGATCTGCTTTTCAACAACGCAGGGGCATTTACCGCGAGCAGCCCGATCGACGAGGTCTCGGCTGAAGACTGGCGCCGGCTCATCGACGTAAACCTGTCAGGAGCTTTCTACTGCGCCCAGGCCGCGTTCAGGCATATGAAAAAACAAAACCCGGCTGGCGGCCGTATTATAAACAACGGATCGATTTCGGCACAGGTTCCGAGGCCCAACGCTGTAGCCTATACCGCATCCAAGCATGCGATCACCGGGCTTACCAAGGCTATAGCATTGGAGGGGCGGCCTTTCGACATTGCGTGCGGACAAATCGATATCGGCAATGCCGCAACATCCATGACGGCCGGCATGGCAACAGGTATGTTGCAACCTGATGGCACCACTCGAGCCGAGCCAACCATGAATGCCTCGAACGTCGTTGACGCGGTCCTGTTCATGGCTGGCTTGCCACTTGAGGCAAACGTACCATTCTTGACTGTGACCGCCACGAGTATGCCTTTCATTGGCCGGGGATAGTTGCTTAATGTTATCGATCGCGCGCATCCTCAGCGGACTTGAAATCTGGAGTTAAGTTTAATGGCCGTCATATATGGTTGGAGGAATGGCGAGCATCCGGCCGTGAGTGCCGAGCAGCTTATACGACGCGCGCAAGATATGATCCCATCGTTCCGGGAACACGTGGATGAGGTCAATGCCGCGCGCGCCTTGACGGAAGAAGTATTGTCCGAATTGCGCTCCTCCGGACTTCCCCGGCTTCTTCAACCGGCGCGCTACGGCGGCGCGGAAGCCAGCGTTGGGTCTCTTTTGGAGGTCCTCGTCCCAACCGCAAGCGGCTGCCCGTCGACAGCATGGTGCCTGACCCAGTACATACTCCATAATTTTATGGTGGCGCGCTGGCCGCTGGAAGCACAGGATGAAGTGTGGCGTACACCGGACGTGTTGATCAGCGGGACGATTATTCCTATGGCCGGCAGTGCGGTCCCGGTGAATGGCGGCTATCGCCTGTCAGGGAAATGGCCTTTTGTCAGCGGCGTTAAAGGGTCGGACTGGTGCCTTATTGCGGCGATGCTTAAGCGTGAAAATACGCGGGATGAGGAACGCTACTTTCTCGTACGTACCAGTGAGGTTCATATTCTTGATACCTGGTTCTCTATCGGTCTTAAGGGCTCAGGAAGCCATGACATCGAATTGAACGACTTTTTTGTGCCAGAGGTCATGAGTGTCCCCTTGAGCGTTTTCAAGGGCGGACCAAATCCTGGTAGCGAGGGTAACAAAGCAGCTATCTTCAGGATGCCGGTGCATATGACATTTGGCTTGCCCCACGCATCTTGCCTCGTGGGAATCGCTGAAAGCATGTTCGAGCTATTCCTGTCGCAAACCCGAGAACGGCGCTCCATGGTCACGGGTGAGCATACGGTTACCTACGCGACGCATCAGATGGCGGTCGGCGAAATTTCCGCTTCTCTCCAGGCAGCTCAGGCGCTGCTGCGAGCTGATGCCGAAGAGATGATGCAATTCGCCGATGCCGGACGGATCCCAACGCCTATGGAGCGATCGTGTTACCGCTGCAATGCAGCTTACGCCGGTGACCTGGCGCGCCGCGCCGCACAGTCCATATGGGACTTGGTAGGTGCCCGGGGGGCATATGAGGCCAACCCGATTGCCCGGATTTATCAGGATATGCTGGTCGCCAGCCGTCATACGGTGATGAACTTGCAGGTCAACACCATAGAGCATGGCCGCGCCCGGCTCCGGCTACCTCTGACAGCGGCAAATCTCTAATGATTTGATCTCACTGCGCGCCGCTTCTGGACAGGAGTAAGATTGCAGCTTCGGATGTCGCTGCTCTCCGCGGCATGTCTTTCTTAGTCCATGCTTGCGAATTTCAGGTTCAGATGTATAGAAATTTTCTAAGCTGTATTTAAGCCGTCTCGTGCCGATTGACCCTCAAACTGACTGAATGGCGCGCCGAGCATTGCCCCCAGCATGTCGAGATGCAACTTGCGGCAACGCTCTGAGGGCAGATCGGAAGGCGCCGCTGCGGCTGTCATGATCTGTCCAAAAGCCATTACGACAAAGTTTGCTGCGATATCATCGGGGTCATGATCCGATTTGAAATCACCCTGATGGATCCCCTGCTTCACAATCTTGGCAACGCACTCCTGAAGCCATCTCTGCAGACGTTGTAGCTCGGCCTGGATCACTTGATCAAAAGGGAGGCGACCATAAAGGGCTATCCAAAAATTATGATGCGGCAAACCGTATGCCTCGGGCCTCGTCATAAGTTCTACGATGGCGACCAATCGAAGTTTGACGTTTGAATTCTTTCTCTCGATCTGGCTGATCGTTCTTGAGAACTTCTGATTCGTATCGGCAATGGCATCTATAATGATGGACCGCTTGCTTGAGAAATAATGCGTCACCACCCCAGCCGAAATATTTGCAACCTCACTGACCTCCCTGATGGTCAGGTAGTGCCAACCTTGATTGGACAGTATCGACACCGCTGCATCGATGACCTGTCGCCGTCGGACGACCTCCATTCCTAGCTTCGGCATCGCACTCTCCAATATCCACGGCTCATGCTGCAATCCCAATCGTCCAAAACGACAGGAAGCATGATTCGCATTTTGTTTCGTTGTTGTCGACGACGCGTTCTGGATACGGTCGAGACCGGATGACGATCGAGGACCATTCCCTCGAAGGTACTACGACTGCCAAAAATATCAGCATTCTGCCTTTTTGAAAGGCCTAAATGAGCAAAATTGTTTGGCATCTGGCCTTCTTTTAATCAAAAAAGGTCCATGGCAGCGAAAACGATCCAGACCATCATAGGCTTGAGACAACATTTTTTATAAAACGTGTGTCTCACAATTAGCCTATGCAGACTTCTGTTAACAGCATGACGGAAGAGATTCGGCCAACTCGATCTCCCAAGGGATTGTACATGTTCCAGCGCGGGTATGCAGTCTCCGCCGGCAACTGATAAAATTATAAGTATCAATTAAAACAATGCTATAAATCGTGATCTTGCGCTTGCTTCGTCGCCCTGGAAGAGCGCTAGCTTGGCTAGCCATGTGAAGACTTAACTGGAACAATTGCTTTGAGCCTCACCGCATCTGGGTCGAAATGTGACGAACAAAAAGCTTGCTTGTTACAAAACGCATGTTCTATAAAATAGTCAGCGAGGAGAGACACGATGAATATGCCGGTTAGAAACCCCAGTGGCGCTGTTGGCGGAAGTGATCTCGTGGTGAGAGCCAGGGAGATGGTCCCATTTCTGCGCGAAATGTCTGAACAGACGAACGGTATGCGCCGACCGCCCGAAGAAGTGAGGATGCGGCTCAAGGCCGAAGGCTTATCGCGAATCTGGCAGCCCAAGCGTTATGGTGGTGCGGAAGGAAAAATGCGGGAAGGGGTCGACTTGCTTCGCGCAGTCGCTCACGGCTGCGGATCGACAGCGTGGATCGTGGTCCAGAATGTTCTTCATAACCTGATGCTGGCGAATTGGCCGGAGCGCGCCCAGGACGAGATTTGGGGAGAGATGCCCGATGCCCTCGTAAGCGGCATTCTCATCCCAGGTATTGGAAAAGCCAAAAAGGTGGAAGGCGGCTACACGCTCACGGGGCGGTGGCCCTTCGTCAGCGGCGTGGAGATCGCGGATTGGGTCATCTTCACCGGTGATTACAAGACCGCAAACGGGGAGGATGAGGAGCGGCATTTCGTTGTACGCAGGGACCAGATCACCGTGCTGGATACGTGGTACACGATCGGGCTGAAGGGTTCGTCAAGCCATGACGTGTCTATCTCCGACTTGTTTGTTCCAGAACATATGACCGTGGCGGAGAACGACCTTAAGGGCGAGGGCCGTAGCCCTGGGTCAAGGGTCAACGGCGCGCCGGTGTATCAAATACCGCCGTACTCGATCTTCGGATGCTTCATAGGAAGTGCAGCCCTTGGCATTGCTGAATCTGCAGTCGATTACTACGTGGCGAATGCACGTAAGCGGGCAGCTACAATGTCCGGAGCGAGCGTATCGAGTTACACGACGCAGCAGGTGAAGGTTGCCGATGCGCAATCCTCGGTGCTCGTGGCGCGTCAGCTGATTTACTCGGTTGTGGAGGAAGCTGAAAGCCTCGTCAGTCGCGGAGTGAAAACGACTGTGGAAGACCGGACCCGTTTCCGGGCGATGGCGGCGTATGCTGGGAAGCTCTCGTCTTCCGCCGTTAACACGGTGCTCGAAGCAGGCGGTGGTGGTGTCATTTATGAACGCAATCCGATCGCACGCTGCGTCGCGGATATGATCGTCGCAAATCGCCACGTTACCCAGAATTGGGACGTCAACGCCTCGACATACGGGCGCGTCCTGCTCGGGCTACCATCCGAAAATCCAATGCTGGACGATTGAGGAACGCTCTCAACTCGCGGTCGGCGGATAACAGTCGCCTGGATACGACATTGTGGCTTGGGAAACGCAACGGAATTCCGAAGGAGAATCAGAATGCTCGATGCCGGCCGTAGCTCGAAAGCATCTTACATGACACGCCATCAGCAACCGCAGCCGATTTGTCGTGATGTCTTCCTTTCTGCCATGCGGCAGGCAGCGTCGCTAGTGTCGGTCATAACGACAAATGTCGACGGTCAGCGAATGGCGCTGACCGTCAGCTCCTTTCTATCCGTCTCGGCAGACCCGCCTTTGATCTCTGTATGCGTCAATCGCCGTAGCAAGATGTGCGAAGCGATGATGGCAAGTGGCATGTTTGCGATACATGTGCTTTCCGCTGACCAGGCGCATATCGCAGATATATTCGCCGGCCGGCCTAAATCAGGAGAGGCATACGATTTTTCCTGCGTGGACTGGATCCAGCATGGAAAAGATCGAGAGCCGCTGATGGCTAACGCGGCGATAGCCGCTGAGTGTTCCGTCGACTCGGTGACGGATGCGGGTTCTCATCGTCTTTTCATCGGTGCCGTCACCCACCTGATCACGACTGAGAAACGGCCGCTTCTCTACTGGAACCGGCTCTATGGCTTCCCGTCCAGCACGATCGATTCTTGACGGGATTTAAGGTGCACTCGCCCGCTAGGTCGACATGCATCCCAGAGTCGAAAATGGGTCGGCTCAGGTAATATCGCAGAGCCTGCATCTTGGAATTTCCGCGAAATCACAAATAAATAAAAGAGGGGTCCATGAAAAATCGTTGGGTAGCTTTAGCAATCATCTTCTTGTCCTTCCAGCAGTTCACTTTGAACTGGTTCTCCATTGTTCCAGCCTTTGGCGGTATCGTCGGAGATATGGAGATATCGTTCGCGGAAGTCGGCGTCATCGTCGGCATGTTCATTGCGGGCTATGGTATCGCTCATATTCCTGGCGGCTGGCTGGCGGAAAAGTATGGCATGCGAATGGCCATGATCATGGGCATCGTAGTCCAGACAGTCGGAGCTGCGCTGTCTGGCTGGGCTCCAAATTATGAAGTGCTCCTATTCGCCCGCCTGTTATGCGGAATTGGCGGTTCCATCTATATCGGCAGCGCGATCGGTCTGACGGCGGCCTGGTTCCGCGGCAAAGAGCTTGCTCTCGCAAACGGTATCATCCAGGGTGGCGGCTTTACGACCGGTGCCGCCATCGGCCTTTTTGTCTGGGTCCCTATCATAGCCGCCTTTGGCTGGCGCGGGGGCCTTCTGATCGGCGCCGCCATCGGACTTGTCACGCTGGTATTCGTAGTCCTTCTTTTCCCTGCTCCGCCGAGCCGCAGCGACGACGTTATCGAAGGACACCATCTCGGCAAGGAATCGCTGCGACGCGTATTTGGCAACCCCCGACTGTGGATCATGGGCGTGGCGATCCTTGGTGCCTATGGAAGCTATTTCAGCGCTGCACAGCTTCTGCCGTCATACGCCGAAATGAATTTGAACGTCGATAGCACAGCGTCGAGCAGTATTGGACTTATCCTATTGCTGGCCGGCATTCCTGGTGGGCTTATCGGCGGCTGGCTTACTGACAAGGTCCTGGGTGTACTGCCTACATTCCTCGTTGCCTGCGTGATTGAGGCGATCGCCTTCCTGCTGATCCCGCATCTAGGCCTTTTCGGACTCCAATTGGCTGCTGCGGTCATCGGTATCACTCTCATCGCAGCCTTTGTTCCATGGGTGTCGATTCCCGGCGAACGCGACAGTGGCTTCCACATCTCTGACGTACCGACAGCAGTTGGCCTGATGCTCTCGATTGCAGCCATCGGCGGAGCACTAATTCCACCGCTTTTCAGCAAGATTGCGGCCGTTTGGGACTTTGATACCGCATGGCGTTTTCAGGCAGCGCTCACCTTCGGATGTGCACTCATTGCACTCTTTGCAATGAATCGAAAGTCGGCGAAGGTCAGCGAAACTCAGGTGGCTGGCGGTTAGCGGATCTCGTCCGAAAGCGTGAGATGGTTTCGGGGCCAAGACAACGATGCCTGGTATCTGGCGATACGAGGCACCAGTTGATGGGCAATGCAGGTGCACAACGTCCAAAGCTGCAGTTACATGAGTGGAGGCCCCTACCAAACCTGTTCGGCCGTCCGATGTCGGTATCGATCTTAAACGCAACGCCGGAGGGATTGTTGGCTCTGTCGCCCCGAAGCTCGCATCAGGCCGATTCGTCCTAATTCTGGAGGAACAGACATGCTAAACGACGTACGATGGACTGCACGCAGTCAGGCAAAACTCAGTGCCGGACAGCGCTTGTTCGACATTGGGCACGCCCGCGGCAGAGGGGGAGCGTTAAGTCGCATGAGCCTTGACCTGCTAATGCAGTTCAACGTGCTTATGCGCGAGTGCCACGTGACGCGTGCGGCCGTGGCTCTGGGCATTGGCCAATCCGCCATGAGCTCAGCGCTGGGAAAGCTTCGCGAGGCGTTCAAGGATCCACTTCTGGTTCGGACCAGTCGAGGTCTTGCACCGACTGCCAGGGCACTCGAACTTGAACAATTGGTTCATGAAATGCTTAATATTGCTGATGAACTCTATTCGCCTCCGGCGAATAGCGTCGAGCCAGAGGATATGGAGGCGACGCTCCTCATCACTACTCTGAGCGGTGCTATTCACACATTCATGCCCCCTTTGATGGCACATTTGCGTGCGAGGGCACCAAAAGTTCAGATCCGTGTGGAGCATGTGGATAATCGTCGTGTTGGGGAGCTATTGGAGAACGGAGAGTGCGACATCTCCATCGACGTCATCTCGACGCCTCCTCAGCAGTTGCGTTGTGTCAGCCTCTTTCCGCAGCGGATAATGTGCATCGTAGGGCGGCATCATCCGGAGATTCAGGACGCCATATCCCTTCAGCAGTTCGTGAAGTTCCCTCATGTGCTTTGGGGCACTCCGCCGGCACCGTTTCCGGTAATTGAAACACTGGTGGATGGAGCGCTACGTCGAGAGGGACTTGGCCGAACGGCCGGAATCCGCGTGCCGTCGGCAACGATGGCAGCGCCCATAGTCGCTACGACGGACATGATTGCATGCGTTTGCGATCGCGCGGCGTATGAAGGACTGGAAAGCCTGCCGATCCAGGTTCTTACGCCTCCACTGTCGCTAACGGGAGTGGATGTCAGGATGTACTGGCACGAGCGCTCTCATCTGGATCCGGTGCGCGCCTATGTACGGAAAACTATACAGGCGATCGCGAAAGGACTTCGCTCCGAAATTGAGGATCGCAGAAGTTGACGAACCTGTATCCGGGACCGGCGATGCCACAAGATCGGTGCAATCCATCGGAGCACAGCAAGTTCTAAATAGTCTCCGTTCAGGCATGCGCTTGCGGTTCAAAGAGTGAGGCAAGGTTGGTGATGAGAAAAACTAAGGTAGCGATCATTGGATCCGGCAACATCGGCACGGACCTTATGGTGAAAGTATTGCGGTCAAAAGGACCTCTGGAAATGGGTGTACTCGTTGGCCTCGATCCGAACTCCGATGGCCTGGCGCGAGCGAGAAGAATGGATGTCGTTACGACAGCCGAGGGAATAGAAGGCCTGCGACGCATGCCCAACTACGCCGATATCGGCATCGTTTTCGACGCGACCTCAGCCGGGGCTCATAAGGTCCATGCAGCGATTTTGGAGACCGACGGCAAGCTTGCCATCGATCTAACGCCTGCTGCTGTAGGTCCCTTCGTGGTTCCGCCAGTAAATTTGGACCAGCATATCTCGCGCCGTAATATGAACATGGTGACATGCGGTGGACAGGCGACGGTTCCTATCGTCGCGGCTTTAACCCAGGTCGCACCGGTTCACTACGCCGAGATCGTTGCCTCTATTGCTTCAAGGTCCGCTGGACCTGGCACACGTGCGAATATTGATGAGTTCACCGAAACGACATCACGTGCGATCGAGGTCGTCGGAGGGGCCAGGCGCGGCAAGGCAATCATAATTCTCAATCCTGCCGAGCCACCTTTGATGATGCGCGATACGGTGTTTGCACTGACAGAAGCGGGCCACGAGGATGCGATGCGTGCATCAGTGCAAAAGATGGTGGAAGAGGTGCGAATCTATGTGCCTGGATACCGTCTTAAACAGCCAGTCCAGTTCGAGGCTGTTCCGGAAAGCGCAGTGTCGCAGATAGGCATCGACGCAAAGGCTCCTATGGTCAAGGTCAGTGTGTTTCTTGAGGTCGAAGGCGCAGCTCATTACCTGCCTGCATTTGCAGGCAATCTAGATATCATGACCGCTGCTGCTCTGCGCACCGCAGAGCGAGTAGTCGAAATGCAGGAGGCACGCGCAGCATGAAACGGAAGCTGTATATTCAGGACGTTACGTTGCGTGACGGGATGCACGCGGTGCTTCATCAGTATGATCTCGCTACAGTGAGGGCCGTCGCAGAGGCCTTGGACGAAGCCGGCGTCGATGCGATAGAAATCGCGCATGGCGACGGGCTTGCCGGATCGAGCTTCAGCTACGGATTTGGGCGCCATAGTGATGAAGAGTGGATCTCGGAGGTCGCCTCAGTTATCAAGAATGCGCGCCTTACGACGCTTCTCATTCCCGGCATCGGCACAGTCGAGGACCTGAAGCGGGCACAGTCATGCGGCGTCAAGTCGATCCGCATTGCGACTCTTTGCACTGAAGCGGATGTGTCTGCCCAGCACATTGAGGTGGCCCGCAAGCTCGGTCTCGACGTGTCCGGCTTTCTCATGATGGCGCATCTGACGGACCCGGTCACCCTCGCCGCTCAAGCCAAACTGATGGAGAGCTACGGGGCGCACTGCGTCTATGTAACCGACTCGGCTGGTGCGCTGACTATGGATACGACGCGCGAACGTGTGAAGGCTTTGCGCGAGGCATTGAAGCCCGAGACAGAGGTCGGAATCCACACCCACCACAATCTTTCTTTGGGCGTCGCGAACGCGGTGGTCGCTATCGAAGAGGGTGCCTATCGGGTGGATGCTTCACTTGCGGGCATGGGTGCCGGCGCGGGGAATGCGCCGCTGGAAGTTTTGGTCGCGGTCGCTACGCGCTTGGACCTGCAACATAATTGCGATCTTTATAGGCTCATGGATGCTGCAGACGATCTTGTTCGTCCGTTGCAGGATCGTCCAGTGCGTGTCGATCGTGAGACGCTGGCGATCGGCTTTGCCGGAGTTTACTCGTCGTTTCTGCGGCATGCGGAACGGGCTTCAGGCACTTATGGAGTTGATCCCCGCACGATCCTTGTCGAACTGGGCCGACGAAAAATGGTGGCTGGACAAGAAGATATGATTGTTGACGTTGCGCTGGATATTATCGCAGCGCGATCGGCCACGCAATAATTCTAGTCATCCACCGCTCCGTTGGGAGATTCAATAGATAAGTAGTTTGTGCCCTGCGCTTATGCCCGATCGCATTCATTGGGTGGGGCACAATGAATCTCTGGAAAATACTTCTTGTGCCGGATATTCGTTATCATGTCGCCGCGAATTGGGGGCGGCCCCATCCTCGAAAAAACCGGCGCCGCATCAAACAGTGCCGGTTTTGAGAAGCCGCAGTCAGGCGGCCTTGAGTTCTGCCGCTGGCTTGAGGATAGCGTCGGTTATAGTTCGATCGTCCTCGAGCTTGCGGGACGGAACGATGCCTGCTTTCTGAAGGTCACCGTGGTAGGCGCGCACAGCCTCATCCGGCTTAACCGAGCCGTTGGCGACTTGACGCATAAGCGCGATCAGGGCGAGGGGAGCTTCAGCCAGATTTATCTTTCGCCCGAACAGGGCAAGCCGGCCGCCATACTTTTCAGTCTGTGCCACGAGTTCGAAAGTATCGCGCGTGGTGCCGGCGCCGCCGCCCAGAATGCCGACGACAAGCGTGGAGTCAAAGCTTGCCAGTTCCTCAAGCGCCTTTGGCCCATTGTAGAATATCTTGAGAAATTGCGGTCTATCTGCCTTCGAGACACCTGCCAAGGATCGCAAAATGCAGTCGTTCATGTATTCGCCGATCTGCTCGCGGTTCATGCCGCAATCGATATTCGGGGCGAAAACCTCGTAGAAATATTTGAAGCCGCAGGACGCGGCATCGCGGCGAAAATCCGCGAAGGCGTCCAGCGATGCCATGTCGGCATCAAGGTCGTTGTTGAATGTCACCGAATAGAGACCAAGATCGGTGCCTGTCACCGACTTGCCCGGCTGCGGTGTCTCGGTACCCCACATTACCTGTGGCAGATGCGCGGTGCGAAAAGGCCGCGAAGCATGATGCGTGTAACGACCGTGACGCACGGATCCCCAGCAATCGGTGGTCTCGTTCGCGCGTATCGCAGGCTTGACCGCGCTTTTGTCGAAAGTCCCGCGCTCATGCAGAAGGTCGAGATTGGCCACTGACACCAGCATGATGTCGACGATATCCTGCCGCACGACTTCCTCGATCGCATCAATGAATTCTGCGCGTGTACGCTGCCTGCCCTGAGTCCCGTCCTCGTTGCGCAGGAATCCGGTTCCCGTCACGCCGGAGCCCATATCGCTGTCCTTGGCGTCAGCAATGATGAAGTCGGACGGCTTATAGCGTCCGGAGCGAATATTTTCGAGTTTCTGATCCAGCCGCAGCATGATGCCTCCTCTTCTTTGGATCCGCAGGAGGCCAACCCTCTCGACGGAAGTTTTCATTAGATAGCATATGTTCTCAAAATATTTCAACTTCCAAAATTCGCTACATGTCAATGCTCATCAGGAATGGGCTAAAGAAAAAATTATTATATATATCAATAGGATGTGTGGAATTTTGAGAAGTAGAACCGAATGAATAGAATCGAAGCATAGTCCAGAATGATTGAACACTTTGCGCCAAAACACCAAATTCCTGCTCCAATACGCGCAGTTATGGAGTTTTTTGGTTGACAGTTTGACGCTGTATGAAAAGAATGGAAGAACAGCAGGAGGAGGTAGGCTTGGAGGAGCCCGTGCTGGCAAAAGCGGAGAAATGCCCGGTTTCCGAAGAGTACCGCTCTTTGGCCGAGCGCTTGCCATCGATTGCCGAAAGTGCCCCGCTGACATTTTGCGGGATGAGTGCGTGCATTGACGCAACCATCAAGATATCCGATCTGGAGCCCTTTCTAAACGACGCTTGCCCGCCGGAAGCCATCGCCTTCGCGAGCATGCTAAAGCAACGCGCTGCTCGAGGTGTCGGTGGCGAGGTGCGCGTGGAATGGCCAGAAGGCCCCACTTGGCTCACGGAAAGGCTGTCGCCTCGCTACTCGCTCGGCGGTACAGGTCCGCATGCGGCGTGGGTCCTGTCCACGCTTGGCGCCGATGCGATCCTCAATCTCGAAGATCGAAGCAGACATATGCTGTCGAAATTGCCAGAAGCGGTGCTTCTGGTCGAAGATGGCAAGCTCGTCTCATCTGGAAAAGCGTCGGCGCGGGGTACCCGGCGCGCCAATATCTTTATCTTCGAATACACTGCGGGCATCGCCATCGGCAATGTCGTGCCGAGAAGGTCGACACGCATCATCGTGCGTTTCGACGATCCCGGTTTGGAGCATGATAGTGATTTCGAGGCGTTCACTCGAGATCATGCGGCAATTGCTGGTTCCGGTCTTGTCGCCGGGTTCAGTGCAATCCCGGAAGAGATGCTCGATTCAGAACTCGAGCGCGTCTTCTCGCTGACGCGCGCATGGGCAGCCGCGGGCCTGAAGACGATTCATCTGGAAATGAGCGGGTTCCAATCCGCTCCACCGCGAGACCGGATTGTCGATGTCATTCCCGGCAGTGGACTGACGTCAATCGGCATGAGTCATTCCGAGTTCCTCGACATGCATCCGAGGGGCATAGAACTGCACGACCTACCCCGCGCAATGAGTGCGATGGGCGAATGGCTCGGATTGCGTCGCGTGTGCGTGCATGCGGATCAATGGGCTGTCAGCGTAACGCGCGACAATCCTGAAATCGAACGTCAGGCGTTGATGATGGGCTGTTTGCTCGCGAGCAGTCGCGCAGCAGCGGGGCAGCCTGTGGCTCCTTCGAATATTCCCGGGCACGCTCACTTCGATCCCCTGCCATTCGGATCAGCAAGCGGACCGGAAGGCTGGAATACGGTGATAGTGCCCAGTCCCTACGTTGCACGGCCGGTCACAACACTTGGTCTTGGCGACACCTTTACGGCGGGGTGCCTGCTCATCTTGGGTGTGCAGGGATGCACACGAGCAAAGGATTAATGCATTGCAACTTTGAAATGGATGGCGAGGTCCATTGGTCAATCCGGCGCGGCCGGCAAATGGAGGAGGAAGAAGAAAAATGAAATCACTTGTCTTGACCACGCTTATCGGGACGCTGATGTCCAGCGCGGCTTACGCCAACACCACCTTGACGATCGCGACTGTGAACAACAACGACATGGTCGTCATGCAGCGTTTGTCCAAAGAGTTCGAGCAGAACAATCCAGACATAAAACTCAACTGGGTAGTGCTTGAGGAGAACACACTTCGCCAGCGCTTGACCACCGACATTTCGACGAATGGCGGCCAGTATGACGTGATGACTATCGGCATGTTCGAGGCGCCGATGTGGGGTGAGCGCGGCTGGCTGAAGGCCTTCGACTCGGTGCCGGCAGATTACGATCTGGAAGACGTTCTCCAGTCGGTCCGCGATGGGCTTTCCTTCGATAACAAGCTCTATGCTCTACCATTTTATGCCGAAAGTCAGATGACTTTCTATCGAAAGGATCTGCTGGAAGCAGCGGGCGTCACCATGCCCGAGCGTCCGACCTGGAAGGACATCGGGGAAGTCGGTGCCAAGATCCACGATCCGTCAAATG
Source organism: Foliimonas ilicis (assembly GCF_039939195.1). Lineage (NCBI taxonomy): Bacteria > Pseudomonadati > Pseudomonadota > Alphaproteobacteria > Hyphomicrobiales > Phyllobacteriaceae > Foliimonas > Foliimonas ilicis. The sequence continues at coordinate 83,261 of NZ_JBDUUH010000005.1, forward strand.
GTGTCTACGGCGTCTGCCTGCGTGGCAAGCCCGGCTGGGGCGAGAATGTCGGACAGATCACACCGGCCGCCAACAGCTTCGGCGCGCGTTGGTACGACATGGAATGGAAGGCGCAGATCGACACACCAGAGTGGAAAGAGGCGCTGTCGACATATGTCGACCTTCTCAAGAATTACGGACCTCCCGGCGCTTCGTCGAATGGTTACAACGAGAATCTTGCTCTGTTTGCCAGTGGCAAGTGTGGCATCTGGGTGGATGCCACCGTATCGGCTGGCTTCCTCGCCGATCCCGACCAAAGCTCGGTGATCGACAAGGTAGGTTACGCTCACCCGCCCTATGGCAAGTTCGACAAGGGTAACCATTACTTGTGGGCCTGGTCGCTCGCAGTGCCAGTCTCGTCCAAGTCGCCAGAGGCAGCCAACAAGTTTATCTATTGGGCAACCTCGAAAGACTACATCAAACTCGTTGCCGAAGACACCGGCTGGGCGACGGTGCCGCCCGGCACGCGGCAGTCCACCTACGCCAATCCCGAATATATCGAGGCGGCGCCTTTTGCCGAGCTGACCTTGGATACGATAGAGACGGCGGATGTGAACGGCCCGACGCAGGAGCCCGTGCCCTATCGCGGTATTGGCTTCGTCGGGATTCCCGAGTTCCAGTCGATCGGCACGGGCGTTGGGCAGGAGTTTGCCGCGGTCATCGCCGGCCAGAAGTCCGTGGATGATGCGCTCAAGGCCGCACAGGTCATTGCGCAGCGTTCTGTCGACGAGGCAGGCTATCCCAAGAAGTAGCCATACAATCGCGGCCGCCGGACTTTTCCGGCGGCCGTCCCGCCTTCGCCGGCATGAGCGCCGGACGGAGAGGGTTTTACCTTAAATCTCCTTCGGTTTGAACATGATGGCACAATGAGCATTAGTGACACCATTGCAGGAACAGGCCCGAGGGTCGCCACGCGTCCCCTTTTGGCGCCTTCAGTCATTCTGCTTCTGCTTTGGATGATTGTGCCCCTCGCGCTGACGCTGTGGTTCTCGTTCCAGCGTTACAATCTTCTCGATCCGACGGTGAGCGGGTTCGTTGGCTTTCGCAACTACGCGTTTCTTTTCACCGATCCCAGTCTGCTGAACGCACTCATCAACACCGTCCTGCTTGTGGCCGGTGTGCTGATTGCGTCCGTGGTCCTCGGCCTCGCATGCGCACTGGCGCTGGACCAGCCCTTTCCAGGCAGGTCGGTCGCGCGCCTCCTGTGCATTGCACCATTCTTTGTCATGCCGACCGTCAGCGCGTTGATCTGGAAGAACATGCTGATGCATCCGGTGAACGGGCTGTTCGCCTATATTTCACGCACACTTGGCCTGCCGGTGATCGACTGGTTCGCCCAACTGCCGCTCACATCCATCGGTATCATTGTCGCGTGGCAGTGGATTCCATTCGCTACACTTATTCTGCTCACGTCATTGCAATCGCTCGACCGAGAGCAGTTAGAAGCTGCCAGAATGGACGGTGCACGGGGCTTTCGGCTGTTTCGTTTTATCATCCTGCCGCACCTGTCGCGATCCATCACCATCGTCATCATGATCGAGACGATTTTCCTTCTCTCGGTGTTCGCGGAAATTTTTGTTACGACGGCGGGCGGACCCGGCAATGCATCCACTACGCTGCCGTTCCTGATCTATAAGACCGCCCTGCTCGACTACAATGTAGGAGGTGCCTCGGCAGGTGGCGTCATCGCCATCATCCTCGCCAACATTGTCGCATTCTTTCTGGTGCGCACCATTTCCCACAATCTGGATCGTTGACCATGGAGAGACCTCTCGCACAACGTATCTTTGCGGCAGCCGTCGGATGGGGCCTTTCTCTTCTTATGTTCTTTCCGATCCTGTGGATGGCAATGACAGCCTTCAAGCGGGAGCCGCAGGCCGTCGCAAGCCCCCCGGTTGTTTTCTTCGAACCTACGCTGCGGAATTTCGAGCAGGTTCTCGAACGTGCAGACTATCTGCATTTCTTTACGAACAGCGTGATCGTCTCCTTCGGCTCCACTTTGCTGGGATTGGCGATAGGCCTGCCTGCCGCTTATGCTCTCGCCTTCCATCCCGGAAAACACGCCAAGGACCTTCTCGTCTGGATGCTTTCTACCAAGATGATGCCGGCCGTCGGCGTTCTGGTCCCCATCTATCTCATGTTTCGCTCGGCAGGGCTTTTGGACAGCCGGATGGGTCTCGTCGCCCTCTATATGCTGGTGAACCTGCCGATCATTGTCTGGATGCTTTTTACCTTCTTCCGCGAAGTTCCACGCGAGATACTTGAAGCGGGCCGGCTCGACGGTGCGCGGCCACTTCGGCAGTTTATCTATCTGCTCGTGCCGCTGACCGCTCCGGGGATCGCCTCGACGGCGCTGCTATCCGTCATTCTGGCCTGGAACGAGGCGTTCTGGAGTATCAATCTGACGGTTTCGAACGCGACACCTCTGACGGCGTTCATCGCATCCTTCTCGAGTCCGCAAGGCCTTTTCTGGGCGAAGCTTTCTGCAGCGTCGCTGCTCGCGATCGGCCCGATCCTGGTCCTGGGCTGGCTTACACAGCGTCAGTTGGTTCGCGGGCTGACCTTTGGCGCAGTCAAGTAAGGGATAATCATGGCGACCGTTACTCTCGCAAACATTCGCAAATCCTACGGCGCCCTTGAAGTCGTGAAGGGTGTCGATCTGGATATCGAGGACAGGGAGTTCCTCGTTTTGGTCGGGCCTTCCGGTTGCGGCAAGACCACGCTGTTGCGCATGATAGCGGGGCTTGAAACCATCAGCGCAGGCGATCTCTTCATCGACAACAAACGCGTCAACACCGTGCAGCCAGATGAACGCGGGCTGGCCATGGTGTTTCAGTCCTACGCGCTCTATCCCCACATGACAGTTGCCGAAAATATGGGGTTTGCGCTGCGTATGGCAGGTGTGGCCAAGGCCGAGCGCGGTGCAAAAGTGCTTGATGCAGCCCGAATTTTGCAACTGGAGCCTTATCTGCATCGCAGGCCGGGCCAATTGTCGGGCGGCCAGCGCCAGCGGGTTGCGATAGGCCGGGCAATCGTACGCAATCCCAAGGTCTTTCTATTCGATGAGCCGCTATCCAACCTGGACGCTGCTCTGCGCATGCAGATGCGCATCGAATTGGCGAAGCTTCATCGAGAACTCAACGCTACCATGATTTATGTGACGCACGATCAGGTAGAAGCCATGACATTGGCAGACCGCATCGTCGTACTGAATGGGGGACTGGTCGAGCAGGTTGGTTCCCCGATGGAAATCTATTCAAACCCTGTATCAACCTTTGTTGCCGGCTTCATTGGCGCGCCGAAAATGAACTTGCTGTCTGGCGTGTTGCGTCGCGTCGGCCATACTGCTGAGGCGGTACTGAATGATGGAACCACGATATCTCTGCCATTCGCGCCCGACCTTGCCGACGGCGACAGCCTGACAATCGGTATTCGACCGGAATCGCTCAAAATAGCTTCTGACGGACCGCTCGCCGGTCGGGTCACTGTGGTCGAACATCTGGGCGGGGAAACGCTGATCCATATCGAACTGGCAAACAAGCAGCTTGTTACGGTGAAGACCGATGATGCGGCGCTGGCGCGGGTTGATGACATAGTCAAGCTGTTGATCGAACCTTCGCGACTTCACGTTTTCGGGCCCGATGGACAAGCGGTTTCGCGGCCAGATACATCCAAGGCAATGTGAGAAAAGCGATGTACAAGAATAAGTTTGATCTCTCGGGACGATGGGCATTCATAACCGGGGGCGGCAGGGGCATTGGCCTCTGCACGGCGGAGGCCCTGCTCGAGTATGGCGCTGGCGTCGTCATATCCGACAGGAATCGGGATGTCCTGGACAGCGGGCGTGCCGAACTTGCCGCTAAAGGATATGACGTGGAGACAGTGTTGCTCGATGTCACGGATTCCGAGGCTGTCGGGCGCGCTGCGGCGGAGGCGAATGCGAAACACGGCATCGATATCCTGATCGCCAATGCCGGGATCGCGTGGCCTGATACGCCGGGAGAATCCATGTCTGATGAGGTCTGGCACAAGGTCGTGGATGTCGATCTCAACGGCTGCTATTGGGCCTGCCGGGAATTTGGGCGCGCAATGCTTGAGCGCGGACGCGGTTCAATCGTTACCGTTGGTTCAATGTCAGGCCTGATTTCCAACAAGCCCCAGCGTCAGGTGCATTACAACGCCGCAAAGGCGGGCGTCCATCACATGACGAAATCGCTAGCTGGCGAATGGGCCGAGCGTGGCGTTCGCGTCAACTCAGTGGCTCCGACTTACGTCGATACCGTCATGTCTCGCGGCGGTTTTTCCGAACCGGCGTTGTTCCCGATCTGGATGGATGGCACACCGATGAAACGTGTCGCAACTGCGGAAGAGATTGCATCCGCGATCCTCTTTCTGTCGACCGACGCTTCAAGTGCAATGACAGGTTCCATCGTAGTCGTGGATTGCGGATATACCATCTGGTAACGATGAGCGGAGGCTATGCTAGATCGGCCGGGCTGGCGGTTCCGGTAGTTCGAGCCAAGAGGGCAAGCGGAAAGGATGATCCGACGTTATGTACACTCATGCGACGAAACGGGTCGAAATGATTCCGGCAAAACGCCGTGCTCTGATTCTCGAATATGTCCGGCGTAACGGCACTGCTTCCATTCAGGAACTCACGGAAAAGATAGGCGGGTCTGCGTCCACGATCCGCCGCGACCTCGAACAGCTTACCGAAGGCGGATATCTGGAGCGAACGCATGGCGGTGTGCTTCTCGTCCCGCCGCTGCGCGCTACATTCGAGCGCGAATCCAACCTGAACGCTCATTTTCAGCATCGTGAGAAAAACGCGATCGGCCAATTGGCCGCGATGCGCCTCAATGGCGGCGAAAGTGTAATTTTCGATTCAAGTTCCACCGTTATCGAGGCGGTGAAAGTGCTGGCGCTGCGGCAGATCAATCTGACGGTTGTTACAAACAATATCGAGGTCGCCCGCATAGGCGCGAGCGTGCCTCAATGGCGGGTCATCGTCACGGGAGGAACAGTGCGATCGGGCTCTAACCTGCTTGCTGGAGAGCCGGGTCAATCTTTTTTCAACACGATCCATGCGGATGTCTGTTTCATCGGTTCCTATGCCGTTACAGGATCGCTTCTGACAGATGCGACATTGGAAGTAGCCAGCATCAAACGCGCAATGATCCTCTCGGCACGTTCCACGATCCTGCTTGTCGACAGCTCAAAATTCCAGGCACCCGCCTTCTGCACGTTCGGCGATCTGTCACAGATATCGGAGGTGATTACGGATGAAGGGATCGACCCAGCTATCGCAGCCGGCATTCGTACTTTTGGAACGACCCTAACTACTGTCTCGGTGACTGAACACGAAGAGTAGCTGGTCCAGTTCTTTCCAATATAATTCGCTGACTGCTCAATGCGTCAACCGCATCCTTGTCCCGTAGTGGGAGAAAGAAACGCGAATCGGTTCAAAATGCGGGTTTCAACGACTGGGAGACTACAAAGCTCTCAAAAAATGCTCGCGGACAAGCCTGGTGCCCATCGGTAGTGCACCGTGTCAGCTTCACCGGTGGTGTGGAGAAGGCCGTGCAGCGACCGACAGCTAAGCAGTAGAAGTGCGTTTCATACTTTCGATAATTTCCGCCATCAGCGCCAGATCGCGCCTTGAGTCCATTAGATCGGTAAGCGGCTTTGTGCCGTCAGTGATATGGCGGTGGAAGATTTCCAGCTCATTGGAAAAAGCGTCCATGTAGAGTGGTCCGAATGTTCTCGTCACCGGGCCGCCTGAGCCGCTTTCGGTTACTTCAAGCCGCGTCGGCAGGCTGCGGATGTAGGGGGTGTCGTAGATGATGCGAACCCGCTTCGTGTTCGACCTCACTTCGATCATCGCATCGAACAGTCCGAGGTCGTCGACCACAGCGTCGTAATAGGCAGCGAAATGCCCGTAGTCGAAGGTCACGCCTGTATTGGCACCGCCATTGGTGCGGTGGGCTGAAAGCACGCGAACCGGTTCGCCCAGCAGTCCCCGCATTGCCGAAATATGATGGGAACTCAGCGCGGTCAGCCCCCGATAAGCACGAACGAGATCGGCAGGCGCATCGATGCCCACTACTTCGCGTATCAGGGTCTCGCGTTCCTGCCCTCCTCGTGCCAGCAGCGCCGGGTCGATATCGGTCGGATAGAGGATATTCTGGCTTTTTTTGAGAAAATGCCGGCCTTCGGAGATCAAGTCGAAGATGCGGACATGGGTGATGTCGTCGAATGCAGGCAGTTCCTGCTTTGCGGTCAGATAGGCCGGAGCATAGCGCCGCATATAGCCGACGAAGATCGTCTTTGCGTAATCCTGTGAGAGCGCCAGAAGTTCGTCAATCTCCCGCACCGTCAGACAGGCAGGCTTTTCCAGCAGAATGTGCTTGTTCGCTTGAATGGCCGTGCGTACGAAGCGACCGTGCGTATCGTCGGACGAGAGTACGAAAACCGCGTCTATGTCTGGCGCGTCGATCAGCGCCTCGGCTGAATCGAAGGCCGTGGCAGTCGGGTATCTGGATTGGCATAGATTCAGGAGGCTAGGTGAGACGTCGTAGAGACCGGCGATCACCCAGCGGTCGCGCTGGTCGCTCAACACCGGCAGATGGATCGACTGCGCAACTTCGCCAAGTCCTATAAGTCCTACACGGATCACCGCCACTGCAAGCTCCTTTGCAAGTTAATCTTTTCTGCAGCAGCAAGACGTGCGGCTTGTGCGTTTCGCCATTCGTGTCATGCAGCACCGGTTACGAGCGCAACGAGTTCGTTGCCGGTGGTCTCGGCCGAACGCACGGTCGCGACCATTTTCCCCGCTCGCATTACCCAGATCTGATCAGAGAGGCGACGGACCTGATCGAAATTGTGGCTGACGAGAATGACGCTCACAGCCTGCTCACGCAGCCGACGGATCAGCGCTTCGACATTGGCGGTTTCCTGCACCCCAAGTGCCGCGGTCGGTTCGTCCATCACAACAAGCTTGGCCCCGGAGCCGACCGCACGGCAGATCGAGATTGCCTGCCGCTGTCCGCCGGAGAGGCGCCGCACCCGCTGGGTGACCGAGGGTACGTTGATCGAGAGGCGCGACAACATCTCGCGAGCCTGTCTTGTCATGGCGGGCCTGTCGAGCAGGGCAAAAGGACCGATCCGGCGCACGATCTCGCGATTGAGAAAGAGGTTTTGCGCGACTGTCAGTTCATCGATCAATGCCAGGTTCTGGTGGACGGTTTCGATGCCGGCTTTACGTGCCTCGTCTGGATTGGCAAAGGGGTGGGACTGTCCGTCGAACAAGATATTGCCCGCGTCCGGCGTGTGCACGCCGACCAGGCAGCGCATCAGCGTGGACTTCCCGGCACCATTATCGCCGATCACCGCGGTTACTTCGCCGCGGCGAGCCTGGAAATCGACGTCGGTAAACGCCCGGATACCGCCGAAATGTTTGCTCAAACCTTCGCAGGCCAGGATGGCATCAGAAGACGAGGAGTGTTTGACGGCGCTCATCGCTGATACCGCATGATCAAGGCAGCCAGCACCACGATAGCGCCCACGGCCAGGGGTTGGTAGAAAGCCGATACGTTGAGCAGCGTCAGCCCGTTGACCAGCGTAGTGAGCATGAGAGCGCCGATCGCCGGGCCTAAAATGCTGGCGCGTCCGCCAAACAGGCTGACCCCGCCCAGAACCACTGCGGCCACCGAATTGAGGAGGAGGCTGGTGTTGATTAGAGGTTCGGCGGAACCGATACGTGCAACCAGCAGCAGCGCAGCAATCCCCGCGCAGAAGCCGGAAATCGTATAGGCCGCGATCTTGACGCCGTTCGTTCTGATGCCCAGCGAGCGGGCGCTTTCAGTCTGACCGCCCGTTGCCAGAAGATGAACACCGAAACGGGTGTAAAAAAGCGCGATGTGGGCCACGAGAACGGCGGCAATTGCCACCCAGACCGGATAGCCGAATGGCCCGAAGGAGCCCGAGGCCAGCCGCAATAGAAAGGTCGAGCTCACCATCGTCGGTTCTCCGCCCGACAGGATCAGGCCGAGACCCGTGACGGCCGAAAGCGTGCCGAGCGTCACCACGAAATCGGGAATTTTGCCGACCGTAATGATGACACCGTTCAAGAAGCCCACAAGGCTGGTCGCGACGACAGCGAGAACACAGGCCAGAAAAATCCCACCGCCTGCCGCGTTGACGAGGCCGAGGATTATGGCGCCCAGCATGACGGCTGCCGCCAACGAAAGGTCGATGCCTGCGGTTGCCACGACGAAGGTCTGGCCGATCGAAAGAACGACAAGGATCGATGCCGCCAGCAACAATGCCTGCAGATTGGCTATGCTCAGAAAGACCGGCTGGGCGATGCCGAAGACGATAACGAGACCGACCAGCCCGACGACCGATGCCCAGTCGGCCCAGAATGAAAGATCTGTGAGGAGAGCCGCCAGGGAAGGGCGGCTCTCCCCGACAGCGCCCGCTGCCTGGGAGGATGCGTTTTCGCCGGGCGCGCTCACTGTTGCAACATCTCGCGGAACGGATCCGGATAATCACCGCCGGGACGCGGGAAACTCTTGATCGAGGCTTCGGCATTTTCCTTGTTGATCAAGAGAACCGGCGCGTCGACTTTGGCGGGAAGCGTTTTACCTTTCGCGGCAGCCACACAGGCCTCGACGCCCATCGCTCCGACAACAAAGGGGTACTGAGCAACGGTGGCAGCGAGTTCGCCGGCTGCGACGGATTTCAGCGCATCGACGATGCCGTCAAGACCGATCACCTTGACCTGTCCTTCCTTGCCCGCTCCCTGTACGGCGCGCTGAACGCCAAGCGCCATTATGTCGTTGGCTGCGAAGAAGCCCGCAAGGTCGGGATGCGCGCGCAGGATGTCCGTTGCCGCAGTAAGGGCCTTTTCACGGTCCCAATCGGCGCTGACCATCACCACGACGTCGAGCTTTCCGTCAACGGCCTGATTGAATCCCTTGATGCGGGCATTGCCGCCGATATCGCCGACGACGCCTGCGATCAGAGCAACCTTGGAGCCATTCGGAACAAGCTTCAGCATTTCCTCGCCGGCCAGTACACCAGCCGCGACATTATCAGTGCCGATATAGGTACTGATGGCAAAACCGGCGGCCTTGGCCTGCTCGGCGTCGATCGTACTGTCGATATTGACGATCGGCGTCTTTTTCTGCGCGACAGGCACCAGTGCCTGCACGAGGTTGCTTACGCTGATCGGGTTGACCAGATAGCAACCGAAATCCTGCATCGCCATGGCTGTCAGGCGATCGGCTTGTCCCGTCGCGTCACCCATATTCGCCGCTGCCTGCACGCTGACCTCAGCGCCACTGGTTTTGGCCTGCTCGTCGATACCCTGACGCATATATTGGAAGAAGGGGTTGTCGAGACCCTTGATTACGGCGGCGACGCGGGGTGCGTCTTCGGCGTAGGCCGGTGCCGAAATCATCATTGCAAACAGACCAGCCCCGGTCATCAGGCGATTGAGCATGCGCATTTCTGTTCCTCCCATTGTTGATCGTGCTGTAATCGGCTCATTCTTCGGCGAACTGAGTGCCTGAATCTGACGTGACGTAGGCCAGCGCTGCGATTTGCAGAGTCCAACCCCGGTACGGGCTATCTTTCATATCAGGCATTTCTCCTCCCAGAGCGCTGACCGATGCCGTGTCAGCATTGTCGCATGTTTTATAAAAATTTAACACGCGTCAAGATTTAAAATGGTGCGTAGAGACTTTTGATGTACTGCAATGCAGCAGAAGTGGTCAGACACCGATAATAGCGGTTGGTAAAATCGGCGTCCGGTCACGTCGATTGCAATGGTGCCAAGGCCTGCCCATCCGCACGGAACAGGTGGCAAGCAGATGGAGAAATTTCGAGCGCGATAGGGCCATGCAACGCCGTCCTGTCGCTGCCTTCTGTTTGAACGACCAGCGTGATGTCCGGTGCGATTTCTACGTGCAGGATGGTCAGACTGCCCAATCGCTCCGCCAAAACGGCTTGCCCGGTGAACAGCCCGCTGGACGAGACACGAAGATGTTCAGGCCGCATTCCGAGAAGTAGTTCATCGCCGGACCCGATCGTACCGGGCTCGACCGGTACGCTTAGTGTCTGGCCGTCGGGTAGGATCACGGAGATCCCCTCAGGACCGGTCGAGGCAATTTTCACCTTCAGCAGGTTCATCTTCGGCGAGCCGATAAAGCCTGCGACGAAGATATTGGCCGGCCGGTTGTAGAGGTCGAGCGGCGAGCCGACCTGCTCGATCTTGCCGGCATTCAACACGACGATCTTGTCGGCCATCGTCATGGCCTCGGTCTGGTCGTGGGTGACATAGATCATCGTCGCGGCAAGCTGCTTGTGCAGGCGCATGAGTTCGAGACGCATGCTGACGCGCAAAGCGGCGTCGAGATTGGACAGAGGCTCATCGAAGAGGAAGACTTTCGGATTGCGGACAATGGCGCGGCCTATGGCAACACGCTGCCGCTGACCGCCGGAAAGTTCCTTCGGCCGCCGATCCAGAAGATGCGAAAGCTGCAGCACCTCGGCAGCCTCGTTCACTTTCCGCTCCCGGTCTTCTTTGGATACACCGCCGATTTTCAGTGCGAAACCCATGTTTTCTGCCACTGTCATGTGCGGGTAGAGTGCGTAGGACTGGAACACCATCGCGAGCCCGCGCTCGGAAGGGTCTATGTCATTGGCGCGGGCACCGTCGATGAACAGGTCGCCGTCTGTGATTTTTTCCAGGCCTGCGATCATGCGCAGCAGCGTTGACTTGCCGCAACCGGACGGCCCGACGAAGACCACGAATTCGCGATCTTCGACATCCAGATCTATGCCTTTGATGATCTCGATGGCCCCGTAGGATTTGCGCGCGTCGCGCAGCTTGAGCTCAGCCATGGCTTGCCTCCCTGGCATGGGCACGTTCAGACGTGCCGTCCTTATTCTCGTCATCCTGCGCCATTGCCAGCGGCGCGCCCGGTTCGCCTTCCCAAAGAATGAGACTCGCCGCACCTATCAATCCTGCCCGGTCGCCGAGCTGTGCGGTAACGATCGGCACGTCCCGGTAAGCGGGCATGGCCCGCTGCTCGACAATTGCCCTGATGGTCGGCGATAGAAGATCGAAACCGTTGGCGAGGCCGCCGCCCATTACGATCAGGTCTGGTGAATAGAGGTGAAGCAAATTGGTGAAGCCTATGCCCAGCCATTTCGCTTCTTCTTCGACAAGCTCGAGCGCCTGCCCGTCACTGGCGCGTGCGGCCTCCACGACGTGCCTGGCCGAAACGTCGCCGTCAGCCGAAAGCCGTCTGAGCAGGGAACCGTCGCCGGAAACGGTTTGCGCCGTTGCGCGGCGGCCGAGTGCTGTTCCCGATGCAACAGCCTCAAAGCAGCCGATTGCGCCGCAGAAACAGCGGCTGCCTTCCCCAGTGATAGTCATATGACCAATCTCGGCGGCAAGGCCGCGTCTGCCGTGATAAAGGTGGCCTTCCGCAATGACGCCGCCGCCGATGCCCGTAGATACCGTGACGAAGACCAGCGAACCGGCACCGCGGCCTGCGCCGAAGCGCCATTCGCCGAGTGCCGCTGCATTGGCGTCGTTTTCCAGCCGGACAGGTATATCGAATTGCCGGCCGAGGATGTCGATGATCGGTACGTCGTGCCAGCCGGCAAGTGTCGGTGGGGCGATCACAATTCCTGCCTTGGGATCAAGCGGTCCCGGCGCGCCGATGCCAATGCCGGCGATTTCGGTTTCAGGAAACTGTGCGCGAAGTTCATGGGCCAAATCTGTAATCTGGCCGATCACAGCTTCCGATCCGGCCCGCGACAGCGTTGGCGCCGACGCAAAGGCAAGAATCCGGCCGGTGCTCTCGACCAGTGCGCCGCGCAGCTCCGTTCCGCCGAGATCGAAGGCGAGGGCGACTTTTGCCATTAGGCGGCAACCTCCAGGCCGTGCAGCCAGGCGATGCGCTGTGCAAGATCGGGATCGCCGAATGCCAGCGATCCGAGAACCACGGTCTCGGCTCCAGCAGCGCGTAGACGCGGCACCGTCTCGTGGCGGATACCTCCGTCAGCAGCAAGCACGATTTCCTTTTCGCGCCCGGCCTGTTTCATCAGCTTGCGTGCCTCGATCAGGCGTGGGCAAGCGTGTTCCGACAGGCTCTGGCCCTTGACGCCGATGGATGTGCCGAGAAGTGTTACGAAAGCCACTTCCTGCAGGAAAGGCGCGACCTCAGCCACCGGCGTTTCCAGCCGGAGCACGACGCCAGCCTCAGCGCCGAGTTCACGCGCCAGCCGCACAGCGCGCAGGCCGGCTTCGCCATTTTCGGCATGTACGCTGATGAGATTGGCGCCAGCCTCGATGAATTGGCGTGTCTGCTCCTCGACGATTTCCGCTTCGACCATGAGGTGCACATGGATTGGCTTCGAAGTCAGCTTGGCGATGCGGGCGACATAGTCGGGAAAGAACAGAAAGCCTGGAGTGAAACGGGCATCGGCGACGTCTATGTGATGAAGGTCGGCATAGGGTTCGATGCGCTTCAGATCGCGCTCCATATTGGCAAGGTCGGCAGACCAGAGGGAAAACTCGCCGAGCAGCCGGTTGCGTGGCAAAGCGGCGATGGCAGCGAGGCCGGAGAGGGATTTCGTCGTCATGAGGATGCACCGTTTGCGATATTGAAATGTGTATGCAGGAAGGCTGCGATCGCATCTTGCACTTCAGCAAAATGACGATCCTTGTCCTTTCCCTTGGACGTGACATGCCGGAACGCTGCGCCGGGGATGGCAGCGGTGAGCGACCGCGCGGTCGGCAGGGGATGGATCGCGTCCTCCTCGTTGCCCATTACCAGCGTTGGAATGGTAAGGGCGGCGGCCTGCTGTTGCGTGACACCCGGACCGCCCTTGGCAATGTCGTTCAGCACATCTGCGAAATCGGCAATGTCAGGCCGGTCGAAATAGCCGAGCAGCGAGTTCAGATTGTCAGGAGCTTCGATACGAAGCTGCGCCGCTGTCTGCGACCGTTCGAATATCGACCGTGCTTCTGCGACGGAATGGCTGTGAACCAGTTGCGCGACTTCGGCGATTGGAGCGAGATTTGAGGGCGCTGCCTCGAACGTCCAGGCAGGACGCACCAGGATGAGGCCGGTCACGCGGTCGGGATGGCGACAGGCGAGGAGCAAAGAGAGCGCGCCTCCCATAGATACGCCGCCCGCGATGAAACGCTCCACGCCGGCCTGATCGGCAGCCGCCACTATATCGTCGGCGAACATGGCGAACGAGAAGGGCCGGGGACTGCCCAGACTGGAACCGCCGTGGCCCCTGCATTCCAGCGTCAGGCGGCGGCAGCGGAGAGTGGCTGGAAAATTCTGCACCATTTGGGCTTCGTCGCCGCCGAGCCCGTGCTGGAATATTACGGGCGATCCTTCCCCGCGCTCGAAGAGCCGGAGTTGAGCATCGTCACGAATGAGCATGGAGTGAGTCATCACACCAATTCCTTCAGGAAGCGGGCAACCGCCGGTGCTTCTTTCGCCGAAAGCCCATGCGTGACCAGAGGCCCGTCAAAGCCGGTTGCCTTGAGCCGCGCGAGGAAGTCTGGAAAATCGACAATGCCTTGTCCGGCGGTAGCGAAACGGCCGTCGGCGAAACGATCCTTAGCGTGAGCCATGCCAACATGACCTGCCGAAGTTTCGACCGCTGCGGCTATTATTGCGCGGGCTTCCGCAACATCGGCCTGTTCGAAAAGGTTCGCAGGATCAAGCACGATGCGCAGTCGCTTCGAACCCATCTCGCCTATGAGCCGTATCGCGTCCGCTGCCGAAGTGACGATGTTTGCCTGTTCGGGTTCGATGCCGAGATCGACACCGTAGCGCTCGGCAAAATCAAGCGCCTTTCTCATCTCGTCAGCCATGTCGGCCCATGCAGAAGGGTCGGTATTGCCGAGGTGATGCGCCCACTGGTCATCGGCGTTGCGTGTTCCAGTGCAAAGTGTGACGAGCGGAATGGACAGAGCGGCGGCGGCTTCGACGACAAAGCCCAGCCGCTTCAATCCTCCGGCGCGATGGGCGGGGTCGGGATGAGCCATATTGTAGGTACCCGAAAGGGCCGACAATGAAACGCCTGAGGTCTTCGCAGCTTCGCCTATTGTCGAGATTGCTTCGGCGGACACCTCGTATTCCGGCATGGATGGCAATCCGGCGCAGGCGAGATTGAATTGAGTGGTCGCATAGCCAGCTTCGCGTACGGCTGCCAGCACGCTGACGGGGTCGGTGCCGGGAAAGGTCTTCGCGAAAATGCCAAGCTGCATCAGACCGCTCCGGTGACCGCTGCGATCTTGACACGCTGCCCGGTTTCCACCGATCTGGCGATCGCAACCATGGCCCGGATCGAAGCCAGACCGTCCTCGACGTTTGCCCCGCGCAATGGTGCGCCGTCGAGGGCCGTATCGGCGAGGCCCTCAAGCTGCCGCCTGAAGAAATGACCATCCGCACCGAGCGGTTTGCGCGAAGTCGCGTCCTTTTCGTGAAAAATGTCGACTTCGCTCGCCCGGAAATACCAAGGATTGAAGGTTTTTGCGATTACCGAGCCGTTTTCGCCATAAAGCTGAAAACCCTCGTGCCAGTCCATTCGGACGGCCACCGTGAGATCGAGATGACCGAGCGCGCCGTTTGCGAATTCCGTTTCGACGAACCAGCAATAGGCGCCGAAACGCTCATTCAGGCGGGCGCGAACCGCGACGATTTCACCGCAGAGAAAACGTGCCGTATCGACGAGATGCGAGCCGTGCGCGAGCATGAAATACTGGCGGAGATCGGCTTTCGGATTGCCTGTTGGTTTCTTTGCCAGCTTGCTGGTGACGGGCAGGGGTTGGATTGCGTCCGTATTGGTGTAGCGATGGGTGGAATCGCAGTACCAGGCTTTCAGCGCCAATATCTCACCCATCTCGTCGCGGACGAAATCGCGCGCCGCTTCAAGCGCCGGGTCGAAGCGTTTCATATGGCCGACTTGCAAAACCCTGCCGGAGCGCTGGACTGCATCGGCCAGCTTCTGGCCTTCCTCCACCGACACGCCGATCGGCTTTTCGCACAGCACATGCTTGCCAGCCTCCAGCGCTTTGATCGACATTGGAACGTGATAGGCGTCCGAAGTCGCGACGATCACCGCTTCAAGTTCAGGGTCGGCCAGCATCGCCTCGTAATCGCCATACATTTTCTGCGGCTCATAGGTCGCGCCCATGCGCGCCAGCAGGTCGGGTGCAGCATCGCAGATCGCGTAGAGGTCGGCATTGCGTGCCTTCACGCAGGATTCGAGATGCGCGAATTGGGCTATCGGCCCGCAGCCGAGCACGCCTACTCGCAGGCGACGGTCTTGCTTGGTGATCATCGTTTCTTCCTTACGCGCCGTAGGTACGCATGGTCTGGCGGTTCGTCTTGACCGCGCCGGCTGGATCGGCGGCCGCGGTTTCGGATTCCTCCTCAAGTACCAGCCAGCCGTTGAAACGCGGCGCGGTGCTGGCAATGTCTATGACTGCGGCTGTGTCGCAGACGCCCTTGCCAAGCATGGCCCACTCGCCGTTCGCATCGACGTCCTTCAGGTGCACGTAACGTATGCGGTCCTTGTAGGTCGTGAGCGTATCGACGATGTCCTCGTGGCCGCGGAGGATATGGCCGGTGTCGGGGACCCAGCCGACAAGCGAGGGGTCTATCAGTCCGAAAATCCGGTCGTAGTCGGCGCGGTCGAAGAGCAGAGTGTTGTGATGGGAGCTCGGATGGACGGCGATGTCGACGCCGGCCTTGCGCCCAAGCTCGCCAGCCTTGTTGTAGAACTCCGCCGCGATCTCGAATTTGCCGTCGCGCGGGCCGTCCGAGACGACGGTTGCGGAGCCGATGGAGACGAGTGCGCCGGGAAAGTTGGCGGCGAAATCGATCCAGCGCTGTGCGCTTGCAAGGTCTGCATCGATCCTGTCCTTCACCGTAAAACCGCTGCTGGAGCCGAATGCAAAAGAGACGAGACTAAGGCCCGACGACTGCAGCGCGGCTGCGAATTCCGTTGGCTTGTCTGCATAGCGGCCGATCATCGTGTCAGTTATCTCGATGCCGGCATAGCCGCCATCTGCGATCGCCCGAAGGAGATCGTCAGGGCCGCCGATAAACCGGTCTCCGAGCATTTCCCAGGTGAAGGTCTGGCAGCCGACTTTCAGGTCTTTCATGGTCATATTTTCATTCCTTGATCCCGCCCTGCGTCAGCCCTTCGATGATGTGGCGCTGGAAGAATAGCACCAGCACGATCAACGGTACGGTGACGACGGCCGAGGCTGCGGCGATGTCGCCCCAGGGCACGTAATACTGGTTGGTGAAGTTGGCGATGCCGACGGGGATCGTCTGGCGATCGATGTTGGAGGTGAAGGCCAGCGCGAACAGAAACTCGTTCCAGGCCGTGATGAAGGCAAGCAGGCCTGTCGTCACCAGGCTCGGCAGCGACATCGGCAGGATGATATGCCAGAGCAGGCCGGGAATGCTGACGCCGTCCATGCGCGCCGCCTCGTCGATCTCGCGGGGCAGCGTCTCGAAATAGCCGAACAGAACCCAGGTGACGAGTGGCAGCCCGAGCGCCAGATAGGTTATGATCAGCGCCGTATAGGTATCGAGCAGTCCGAGATTGCTCGCGAGCAGATAGAGCGGCCCGACCAGCGCGATTTGCGGAAACATGGATACCGAAAGGATGACCATCAATATGCCGAAGCGGCCTTTGATGTTCAGGCGCGACAGTGCAAAGGCGCCCAGCGATCCGACGAGCAGGCACAGGAATGTCGTGGCGAGCGAGACCACCAGCGAGTTCCAGATATAGCGGTGTAACTGCTTTTCGATGAAGGCGTTGTAGTAATGTTCGAGCGTGAACGGATCGGGGATCAGTGACGGAGAGCCGGATGTAAGGGCCTTATCGAGCTGAAACGAAGTCGAGAACTGCCAGATGAACGGGCCGCCGGACCACACGAGGATCAGGACGGCACCGAGATAGATCGCGAAGCTCTGGAGCCGTGAGCGGGTATCGTTCATTGCGCTCTCCTGATCTGCCGGACAAGGAAAAGGCAGAACACGATTGCGATGATGCCTTCTGTGACGAACATGGCCGTGGAGACGGCCGAGCCGTAGCCGAATTGCAGCGTCGAAAAGAGCACCTTGTAGGACAGGGTGGACAGCGTTTCGGTCGAATCTGCCGGGCCGCCGCCCGTCAGCACATAGACCAGATCGAAAACGCGGAAAGCGTCGAGCGCTCGAAACAGGCCGGCGATCAGCAGCGTCGGCAGAAGAAGCGGAAGGCGGATGTACCAGAAAGTGACCCAGCCTTTTGCGCCGTCCATGCGCGCGGCCTCGATGAGGGAATTCGGCACTGTCTGTAAGCCGGTTAGCAAAAGCAGCGCCATGAAAGGCGTGGTCTTCCAGACGTCGGCGATGATGATGGTGGTCATCGCCGTGTCGGGCGACCCGTACCAGTTGATGTTTTGATCGATCAATCCAAACTGCAGCAGGATGTAGTTGATGATGCCGTTTTGACCGTCGAACAGCCAGCCGAACATCTTTGAGGTAACCACAGTGGGCATTGCCCAGGGAACCAGCATGGCGGCGCGAACCAGCCCTCGTCCCTTGAAGGCCTCGCAAAGAATGAGCGCCATGCCGAGGCCGATCACCGTCTCAAGTACCGTGGATGCTGCGGTGAACCACATTGTGTGCCACCATGCATTCCAGAACTGGGCGTCATCCCACAATTCCAAATAGTTGGAAAAACCCGTGAATTCGCTTTCCTGGGTGATGAGCGACGTATTGGTGAGCGAGAGATAAAGCCCGTTGATGATCGGGTAGAAGGAAACCGACGCCAGCGCCACGAATGCCGGCGTCAGAAGGAGCAAAGCCCAGAGGGTGCCGGAAAGCGCCCTTCCAGACCGCCGCGGCGTGCCAGTACCCAAAACATCGGCTGCCGCGGACATTGGTTTAGCCGACAATCTGATTGATTTGCGCGGCGAGAGCGTCCATCTCGGCCTGAACGTTGCCCGAGACCAGAGCTTTGGATATGCCGGACTGCAAGGCCAGCGTGACCTTCGCATATTCGGGCGTGATCGGTCGTGCCGTGGCACCGGTGAACACTTTTTCGAGGCTCGCCATGAAAGGCTGTTCGGTCTTTATCTTCTTGTCCTGGAAGAGTGCGGGACGCGTCGGGGCGAGGCCGAAATTCAAGGCGATGCGATGCTGCGTCTCGGTCGATGACAGCCAGGTGAGCAACTCGATTGCAGCTTCGCGCTGCTTTGAATTGGCATTTACGCCTAGCTGATAGCCGCCGAGACAGGCCGAGCTTTTGCCGCCGGGGAACGATGGCAGTGGCGCGACGCCGACCTTGTCGACCACCTGAGACGCCTTGGCATCCTGGGCTATCGGATAGACGTAGGACCAGTTGCGCATGAACATCGCCTTGCCCGAGGTGAAAGGCTGGCGCGACGGCTCTTCGTCCCATGACAGGACGTCCTGCGGGCTGATCTTGGTCGTGCTGATCGTGTCGTGAAGGAACTGGATTGCTTCCACGGCGCCCTTTTCGTTGATCAGCGAGGACTTGCCGTCCGGCGCGAGGATTGCGCCGTTGTTCGAAGTAATGATCTCAACCGCATCGCAGACCAGAACTTCGGCCTGCTTGCCTTGCCAGAGATAGCCGAAATCGATGTCGCCGGCCTCTTGCGCTGCGGCGGCTATCGTCGCCATGTCGGCCCAGTTCTCAGGAACCTTGCCGCCATGCTTTTCCAGCAGGTCCTTGCGGTAATAGAACATGCCCGAATCCATGAACCAGGGAAGGGCGGTCAGCTTGCCGTCATAGGTGCAGGCATTGAGGGTTCCGGTAAAATAGTCGCTGCGCTTGTCGGCAGGAAAATACTCATCGAGCGGCAGCGCCCAACCTGCGGCAGCAAAACCGGCGATCCAGATCACGTCCTGACTGAAGACGTCAGGCGTGCCGTTCTTGCGGGCGAGTTGCTGGACGAGGCCCTGATAGACCTCCGTCGATGAACTCGGTGGCGGCAGTTCGATATTCTTAACCAGAACACGGTCCTGCGATTCGTTGAAGGCCTTGATGAGATCGCCGAAAGTCTCCTTGCCGAAGAAGGCGGCACTGGCAAAACTGATTTCGGCGCGAGACTGTGCGCGAGCCCGGTGTACTCCCAGGCCTGTGCTCATGCCGAGTGTTGCTGCACCCAGCAGCCCGGCACTTCCAATGAGAAACTGCCTGCGGTCGGCGATCGTTACGTGAGCCGCAGCCTTAGAGCCGGTGATCGGCCCCTTTTTAATGTCAGTCATTTTCTCCTCCTGGCGCTGACAGCCTCCCGATTTTGTGCCAGCATTTTCGCATGTTCCATAAAAATTTTACGCGCGTCAAGATTTAAAATGCTGTATAGCGGATTTCGAATTCGAGCCGTTGGTGGTGTAACGGTTCAATCAGAAAGTCACGGTGTCGGGAGGTAGAAGTTAGAATGCACGGGAAATCAAAGGCGAAGCTCCGTATCGGCGTTGTCGGATGCGGCAATATCTCGCTGACATATTTGCGCAATGCGGCGCTCTTCGCAGGAGTCGAGCTGCGTGCATGCGCTGACATTTCCACCGAACTGGCGGCCCAACGCGCCGTGGAATATGGCATTCGGGCGGTCAGCGTTGATGCGCTTCTGGCTGATCCTGAGATCGACCTTGTCCTGAACCTGACCATTCCGGCAGCGCATTTCGACGTTTCGTTTTCGGCGCTTTCGGCGGGCAAGCATGTCTTCACCGAAAAGCCGCTTGCGACCTCGGCCAAGGATGGAAGGCGCCTCGTCGTAGAGGCGGAAAAGCGTGGGCTGCTTCTCGGTTCTGCACCGGATACCTTTCTCGGTGCTGCCGGACGATGCGCACGCCGCCTCATGGACGAAGGCTCCATTGGCAGTCCGGTAACGGGAACGGCCTTCATGATGGGGCGCGGTATGGAGCATTGGCATCCCAATCCGCAATTCTATTATCAGCCCGGCGGCGGCCCGGTCTTCGACATGGGGCCTTATTATCTGACAATGCTCGTCAATCTTCTTGGGCCTGTCGCCCGTGTGATGGCATTGGCGACAAAAGGTCAGGAAGAGCGACTGATCACTGCGGAAGGCCCATTCAAAAACACCATCTTCAAGGTCGGCACGCCAACCAACATCCTGTCACTTCTGGAATTTCATTCGGGCGCCACCGTCACTTTTGGCGCCTCGTGGGATGTCTTCCGGCATTCCAATCATCCGATCGAGCTCCATGGAACGGAAGGCTCATTGCGGTTGCCTGACCCGGATACATTCGGCGGAACGGTTTCGCTTTCCGAGAGGGGCGCGGACTGGAAAGATTTCCAAAGCGAAAGCGAATTATACGGCGCACACAACTGGCCGTTCGCCGCGCCCGATCGCGCTAATTATCGCATGCTCGGCGTTGCCGATCTTGCGCGCGCGCTTGCGACCGGAAGAAAGCCGCGGGCGTCGGGCGATCTTGCCCTTCATGTGCTGGAGATCATGGAGGCGATCCTCGCTTCGGGAGAAAGCCGCGATGCGGTCGCTGTTAACGGATGGGTCGATCAGCCGCCACGTCTCCAGGAAGACGAGGCACAGAGCCTGCTTGCATGAGTTGAGAATCGGGGAAGTTTTTCATGTCGATACCATCATCGAATCTCGATCCTGAAGCCCGGTATATACTCGAACTCGTCCGGCCGGCGGCAGTCCAGCCATTCGAAGCCGGCACGCCTTCCGAGGCACGTCGAGCATATGAGGAGGGATTTCCAACCCTCCAGGGCGAGCGCGAGCCTGTCGTTTCAAGGACGGAGCGCACCATCGCAGGTCCCGGCGGCCCGTTGAAGCTCAGGGTCTATCACGGTGAGAGGACGCCCGCTGCAGATGCTCCGGCGCTGCTCTATCTGCATGGTGGCGGATGGGTGCTTGGTAATCTCGAATCCCATGATGAGATCTGCCGGTGGTTTGCGAATATCGGGGCCTGCGTGGTTGTTTGCCCCGATTATCGGCTTGCGCCTGAACACAAATATCCCGCAGCCATTGAGGATTGTCGCGCAACGCTTTCCTTCATGCAGGCCGAAGCCAGTGAACTTTGCATCGATGCGAACAGGATCGCACTAGCGGGGGATAGCGCTGGCGGAAATCTAGCCGCGGTGCTGAGCCTGATCGCGCGTAATGAAGGCATTCCGTTGGCGGCACAATTGCTGCTCTATCCAAACACGGATGCCTCGCAGACAGCCGACAGCTACCGCCGCTTTGCCGACGGCTACGGTCTTACGTCGTCAACGATGACCTGGTTTCGCGATCATTACATCCGCGATGTTGCAGATATTTCCGATTGGCGCGTATCGCCGCTGAATGCGGCCAGCGTTAGCGGTGTGGCACCGGCCTTCGTAGCAATCGCCGGCCATGACATCCTTGCTGATGAAGGCGAAGCCTATGCGAAGCGTTTGTCGGAGGAGGGCGTTCCAGTCTTCATAAAACACTGGCCGGGACAGATCCACGGCTTCGTCTCGATGGGGCGGCATACCGCAGCGGCGCGGGAAGCGGTTGGCGCTGCGGTTACCGCATGGCGCGGCTTCGAATTGCTCAAGCCGACTGACGCATCACCAGCTTCGCGTCGAGATTGACCTTGGAGGCAACGGTGTCGTCTTCCTCGTTAAGCAACGACAGCAAGGTCTCGACGCTGCGTCCCGCCATGGATGCAAAATCCTGCGCCATAGTGGTAAGGGCAGGGCAGGTGTAGCGGCTCAACGGGTGGTCGTCATGTGCTGCAACACGCAGATCGCAATCGTCCTTGCGGCCGACTTTGCGGCCTAATGAATAGGCTGCCGCCATCACGCCAAAGGCGAGACGATCATTGGCACATA
This sequence comes from Foliimonas ilicis, assembly GCF_039939195.1. Lineage (NCBI taxonomy): Bacteria > Pseudomonadati > Pseudomonadota > Alphaproteobacteria > Hyphomicrobiales > Phyllobacteriaceae > Foliimonas > Foliimonas ilicis. The sequence goes on from NZ_JBDUUH010000005.1 coordinate 105,212, forward strand.
GAATGGTTTTGCCGGGCAGGCCGCCGCTGGTAAGCATAGCTTCCATCTGCTCGTAGCCGATACGCTCGAAATCCCAAGTGTAGTCACGCGTATTGCCGATGACCACGGGCTCTTGTCCGAGCCGTTGCATCGCGCTGACATAACTCTCGACCCGTTCCCGGGAGTTGTGGTTGACGTGGGGGATATCGAAATAGACGGGAGCGTCGCCCGAACGGCACAAATAATCGACAATCGTCGAGACGCTTTGCGCGTTGTTGTTGCCGACAAACGGTGTGTTGCCTTCGAGATAAGTGTCGAAATAGACGATCGGGATAGCCTGCGTCAGTTTCTCGATCGCACGATGATCCGTACGCAGGCCGAGCGGCGCGATAAGTGCGCCGGAAACTTTCAGCGACAGAATGGTTCGCGTCGCTTCCACTTCCAGCTCGCGCGAGCCATGCGACGAAATCACGATCGGCCAATAGCCTTCGTCGCGCAGTCTGAGTTCGATGCGGCTGACCATTTCCGAATAGAATGGATCGGCAACAGTCGGCACGACGATACCGATGCTGCGGGTGCGTTTGCGGTTCAGGTTACGGGCGAAGAGATTGGGCTGATAATCAGACGAGCGCAGCGCAACCTCGATCCGCTGCCGTGTCGCCGGCTTAACGCTGGTAGGATCGTCGAAATATTTCGACAGCGTTGGCCGGGAGACGCCGCAAGAGCGAGCAAAGTCCTCCATCGTCTTGTGCGTCATTGGCATCAAAATCCCTCGCGTCGTGGAAGACCGTTCCGTAGCGCTGCTCGATCTACATACGGCGCGCCATCGCGCAACCGCAAGTTTAAAGTTTACATAAAACTTCAGTAGTGATGACGCGCAGTATTAAAATTTTTCATGCGTAAATTTATTAATTGACGCGAAAAAGTGCAAGCCGTATTCAACTTGGGTAGCAAAATGTGAAGCACCGGGAGGAATTTCACGAGATGAAGAAGCTGGTCAGTGCCGGCGAGATCGTCGTGGAGATCATGGCCGAACGGATCGGGCAGAGTTTTCGCGAACCTGGTCCGCTGCTTGGTCCCTACCCGTCCGGTGCGCCTGCCATTTTTATCGGTCAGGCAGCCGCTCTCGGCCAGCCAGCCGGATTGATCAGCGCTGTCGGCGATGATGATTTCGGCCATCTGAATATTGAGCGTCTGCGGGCGCTTGGCGCGGACGTTTCTGCGATCTCCGTTCACGCCGGCTACGCCACCGGCACAGCCTTCGTGACTTACCGTTCGGATGGCAGCAGGCATTTCGTCTTCAACATCCGCAACAGTGCAGCCGGTCTGATTGAGATCGGAACAGCGGCAAAGGACATGCTGGCTGGCGCAGACCACATTCATGTCATGGGTTCATCGCTGTTTTCCGACCGCGCGATCGAGGTGATCCTGTCGGCGATGGAGGAGGTGAAGGCTAAAGGAGGAACGGTATCGTTTGACCCGAACATTCGCCGGGAAATCATGAATGTTTCCAGCACACGACAGGCGCTTGATCGTGTGCTGGCGCTGACGGACATCTTCCTGCCAAGCGGGGAGGAGCTGTTTCTTTTCGCATCGTCTAAAGACGAAAAAGTTGCCGTAAGCGAATTGCTAAACCGCGGAGTCTCCTGTGTCGTTCTCAAAAAGGGGGTCTCTGGTGCTGTCTACCATGACCGCGATGGAGCAGTCGTTTCATCAGGTTTTGCCGTCGACGAGGTCGACCCCACAGGCGCGGGCGATTGCTTTGGGGCGGCTTTCGTCTCGATGCAGCTTCGCGGCAGCACACCCGCCGAAGCGCTGCAGATCGCAAATGCCTGCGGTGCGCTCGCCGTTACGCGCAAGGGGCCGATGGAGGGCATATTTCCACTCGCCGCCGTCGAGGCCTTTATCGCAACTGCCGATCGGAAGAGCCCGTCATGAGTGCCGCGACTCAAAGGTTTGCGAAGATTGCGGCTCGGCGCGCCGCAGGTGAGAGAAGCGGAATCGCATCGGTCTGTTCGGCGCATCCGCTGGTAATCGAGGCCACACTCCGACACGGCGCGGCACGGGGCGGCGATGTACTGATCGAAGCCACCTGCAATCAGGTGAATCATGAAGGTGGCTATACCGGGATGACACCCGCCGGCTTTCGGCGTTTTGTCGAGACAAGTGCCGAGAACGCCGGATTTTCGTTCGATAACCTGATACTTGGCGGCGATCATCTTGGACCTAACCCTTGGAAGCATATGGCTGCTGCCACTGCCATGAAGAACGCTGCCGTGATGATCGACGCCTATGCGAGTGCAGGCTTCACCAAGATTCATCTCGATACGAGCATGGCCTGCGCTGACGATCCAGCAGTACTCGCCGACGAAACGATTGCCGCGCGCGCTGCTGAACTCGCCGCCGTGGCAGAGGCCGCCACAAAGCGTCACGGCGGCGAAAGGCCTGTCTATGTCATCGGTACTGAAGTGCCGGTGCCGGGCGGCGCGCTGGAGGCATTGGATCATCTCCATGTGACGGAGCCTGACGATGCCCCGCGCACGGTCGAGCTTCACCGTCAGGCATTTTCTCGCGCGGGATTAGATGCAGCTTTTGCTCGGGCGGTCGGCGTGGTCGTCCAGCCGGGCGTGGAATTCGGCAATACCGAAATCGTACCCTATGCACCGGAAAAGGCGCGTGCGTTGGCGGCTACGCTCGACCGCATGCCGCAATTCGTTTTCGAGGCGCATTCCACCGATTATCAGTCGGCCCAGGCACTCAACGCTCTTGTCCATGACGGCTTCGCCATTCTGAAGGTTGGCCCCTGGCTTACCTTCGCGCTTCGTGAGGCACTCTACGGCCTCAGCCATATTGCCGACATTCTGGTTTCGGACCCGGCACGTGAAAGTCTTCCCGCCGCGATGGAGCGCCTTATGATGGAGGCACCGGAAAATTGGCTGAAATATTATCCAGGAAGGCCCGGCGAGCAGCACCTGCAACGGCATTTTTCGCTCAGCGACCGCATACGTTACTACTGGCCTGCACCGCAGGCGCAAACTGCAGTACGAGCGCTACTTGCGGTGCTAGGAGACGTGAATATTCCACGCCCTCTGATCAGTCAGTATTTCGGGCATCTTGATGCGGCAGTCGCCGACGGGCAGGTGCCGCCGCGGGCAGCAGATTTGCTAATCGCCAGCATAATCCGCGTTCTCGACATTTATGACAACGCGACAAGCGGTTGTAATTCATGACTTGAGAGTTGCCGTTTTTCCTTCAGCCGATTTCCACAGACCGCTCCAACTTTTCGAGGTGTTTCTTGCAGGCGGGAACTGCTGGCGGCCGACGACACCCGCCGCGAATGGTTTGAAGTGTGAGGCTACCAAGAGAATGGTAGCGCAGACAGACAGTGAGGGCGACGCCTCGGCTCCGTGCCGGGGCCTAAACGATCAAGTCACGCCGGGCAGAAGCGGACCAAAGGTCGGGGCGATTATTGCCGGCTACAATTCTCCAGGCTCCTGCTACGGCATTCCCGCAAGCCATTGCTGTCAATAATGGCGCCATGCCCCGATATGGCGCGCTCTATTCTGATAGCCATTTCCAGGTCAACTTGATCCTGTCGTAGCGTTTATGATGAGAAAATGGGGAATTGTGCATTTGCGTTCAGCCCTTGTGCGACGCCTTCGCCGCGTGGATCGTGGGCGCCGAGGGACATCGCCGTTTCCGGCCCGTCAAGTCGCACGATGCCGGCTTGGCCGCATAGCGGGCTCAGCGCATCAATTGGTGCCACAGCGTGCCCGCGCTCAAGCAGTGTCGCCATAACTTCCTTGCTGACATTTCGCTCCAGCTTGAGCGTGTCCGCGCCGTCTGAAAATGTTCGGCCTAGCAGAAACCTGGGAGCGGCCAGCGCCTCGGCGGGTGACATTTCATGGTTCAGCATGCGCACAAGCAAGGGGGCAAGCGTCTGCGGCTGGCCGTCGGCTCCCTGTGTGCCGTAGAGCAGTTGCGGGCGTCCATCGTGCAGGGCAATGCCGGGGTTGAGCGTGTAGAAAGGCCTGCTGCCCGGCCTTGGCCGGTTCGGACTCGCAGGGTCCGGGCTGAAGGCCGCTGCGCGGTTTTGCCAGAGAATACCAGTATCACCGACGACCACCCCGCTTCCCCAGTCGAAATAGATGCTTTGCAACATACTGACGCTGCGCCCCTGCGCGTCGGTGACGGCCAGGAAAACGGTGTCGCCATGTTGATAGGAATGGCCCCAGGGGAGCGCGCGGGTGCGGTCCACCGCTTGCGTCGCCTTATCCAGCGCGACGGGAAGGAGCTGGGTCAACGCCGCGTCCTGTTCATGCGTGGGGTCGGCGATTGCGCCGCGCACGAGGAATGCCTGTTTGATCGCCTCGACGATCAGATGGTAAAAGTCGCCGCCTTCCTTCTCTGCCGCGTGGATGCCGAGGCGCTCAAGGATTCCCATGATCGCCAGCGTCGTCATCCCTTGCGTGGGGGCGGGGGGCGCAAGTAACTCGTAGCCGTAATAGCCAAGCCGCAAAGGTTCGGCGAATGTCGCGCGCGTGGCCGCGAGATCTTCGGCGCGAAGTGGTATTCCCGTCCGTTCGAACCCCTTGACGAGCGCATGCGCGAGAGTGCCTTCGTAGAACCCGCGCGGCCCTTCCTCCGCCAGAAGGCGAAAGCTTTTCGCCAGAGCCGGTTGCCGGAAGCGGTCAGGCTTGTTGCGCAGCGCCCTCGTGTCAAAGAGGTCGGGAAAGCCCGACCAGCCTTGCCATTCGCCGGCTCTGAAATCGAGCCAGTGCTGCTGTGAAGCGGTAACGGTAAATCCCTCGCTCGCCAGCGCGTGCGCCGGAGCGATGAGGCTGGCGAAACCTTTCGAGCCTTGCCAATGACGGTTGGAGTATTCCAGCGCCGCCGCCCAACTGTCCACGAGACATGCCGTCGTGAATGCGGAGCCAGGGCCGCGTGTCGCAATCCGTGCTGTCTCGCGCGGCAGGTCGCGGGCGGCTTGGCCGATTCCCAGAAGCGAGGTATGGCGACCTTCGCCATCGGCGATCATCCAGACTGCGTCGCCCCCCAATCCGCAGAAATGCGGGCATACCACTGTCAGGGCCGCGCCTGCCGCAATGGCCGCCTCGATCGCATTTCCTCCTTGGGCGAGCACATCCAGACCGGCTCGTGTCGCCAACTCGTGTGGGCTGGTGACGAGAGCGTGGCCCGTTGCAGTGCCCGTGCGAGACAGCGGCGTATGCGCCGACAGCGACGCGGTCGATTTACCTTGCACCGGCGCTTCCTTCGATTGCGGTTTCCGGAGCGTCCTTCAGATACGCGATCACCATTTCCAAGGTCTCGCGTCTGCGCTGGGCGAGAAATTCGGGCGAGGAGAAATCGAGACCCAGCGTTTTTCCGGCTGTGTGAAAGTTGAAGATGTGGACGAAGCTCAGGCCCAGGATGCTGAGATACAGGTTCTCTGGCGACCTGCGGCCACGGAAAACGCCGAGTTCGTAGCCTCGATCCAGCAGTTTTCCGAGGCGGCTCATAAGCGGGCGCGACGTTTCAAACACGCTGCCGATCTCACGGACCATGCGACCTTCATTCAGGTTCTCGACGCGCATCATTAGCGGGAATTCGGGGTGGGCGAGCATGTAGTCGAAGGTGAAACTGATGAAGGACTCGATGCCTTCCTGCGGCGGCAACTGGTCGATCTGAAGTTCCGCTTCGGCCTGACGCAGCGCGAGATAGACCCGTTCCAAGGCCGCGCGATAGAGCCCCTGCTTGTCACCGAAGTAGTGGTAGATCATGCGGATGTTGCAATCCGCCGCGGCCACGATACGGGTCGTATTGGCTCCCGAAAATCCGTACCGGCTGAATTCGGCCGTCGCCGCCCGCAGGATGCGCTCGTGCGTGTCCGCCGCCCTTCCACCCTCCGGCACGGCCGGGCGCGATGCCTTCTCAGCTTCACCATTCATTTCACACTCCAATTCTGCACAAGGTAAAAGCAACTTCTGCCTATAAAATAGGCGAACTATCTAAACGATCACCAATTGTGCATTTTTAGCAGATTGACGATTGAAAGGCGATAGTAAGTATGCATTTACTTACCTCGCAAGTGCATTTTTCCGGTTGCCCAAGGCGATGGAGAAGCGCGGGAGGAAGACGTGATTTTGGGTTACTTCAAACCGAAAGGCTGGTCATGAAACACAAGCAGAATCTTCTTGCCGCAATGGCAACCGCAGCCATGATCGCAACAGGTCCCAGCGCCGCCGTAGCCGGACAGATGACCGACGCGAGAATCTCCATAGCCATCACCGAGACGATCAGCGGCTATAATCCTTATGCTGACCCCGTGGTGCTCGTCGGCAGCCTGTGGTGCAAGGTTTATGGCTGCGTCACCCGCTTCGATTTCGAGCAGGGGCGCTTCATCCCTTCACTGGCCGAATCGTTGGAACCCGAAGATGATCTGAACTGGATCGTGACCCTTCCAGAGGGCCTGTTGCGCCACGATGGCGACCCGGTCGTGGCCGACGATATCGTCCATTCCATCGAGCTTACCCGCAGCCATCCGGCGTCGGCGAAGGCCTATGTCGTCGCATCGATCGCCAAGGCCGAGGCCCTTGACGAGCGGCGCGTGCGCATCACCACGACTCTGCCCGATGCAACCCTGGCTGACACGCTCAGCCTGCTGGTGGTGACGTCGAAGAAGTTGTTCGAGGAGCATGGCGATGCGATGTTCACCAATCATCCCCAAGGCGCTGGTCCCTATAAACTGGTCGAGGTCTCGATCGGCAATCATATGGTGCTGGAGCGCTTCGACGAGCACCCGTTGATCTCGCCGGACAATCCCAAGCAGATCATGTACCGTATCATGGCCGAGCCGGAACAGCGCGTGACCGCGCTCGCCAATGGCGAGGTGCAGATCGCACAGGGCGTGCCGCCGCAACTGGTGAACCGCGTCAACGACCTGCCCAACGCACGCATCGAGACCATCAATTCGGTCGAGATGATGTTTCTGGCGATGAGCCCGAAAACCCATCCCTGGGACGTCAAGGAAGCGCGGCAGGCTGTTGCCCACGCAATCAACCGGGAGGGCATTGTGCGCGCGCTGCTTGGCGGCCAGGCCAATCTCCTCAACGGTCCCGTCAGCGCCGGCCAGTTCGGCTTCGATCCTGATTACCGCACGCCCTATGACTACGATCCCGCCAAGGCCAAGGCTCTCCTTGCCGGGGCGGGACTGGAAGGCGTCGAGATTGACTTTCACACCCCGGTCGGGCGCTACACCACCGATCGCCAGATCGCGGAGGCCATGGTTCCCATGCTTGAGGAGGTCGGGTTCAAGGTCAATCTGCGCACGCCCGAATGGGCGACGTTGTGGTCCAACGTGCAGATCGGCGAGGTGCCGTTCTATTACATGGGGCGCGGTTCCATGCTCGATCCTTCCCGCGCGCTCAGCCAGTATTTCGAGACCGGCGGCTCGCCGCGGATCGGCTATTCCAATCCGGAACTCGACGCGCTTCTTCAGGCCGAACGCGCCGAGTTCGATATCGATGCCCGAACGGTCAAGATGCAGGAAGCCATCGCATTCCTGACGGAAGATGTGCCGGCGCATTTCCTGTGGCAGCACCAGATGGCCTGGGGCGTCGCGGAAGGCATCGGTTTCACGCCGCGGCCGGCCGACCGAGCCGATGGCTGGGAAATCCATATCCTCGACTGAGCGGTAAAGGGCCGCGCTGCGCGTCGGCGCGGCCCTTCCTCAGGATTTGATGGCCAAGCCGATCGATAGGAAATCACTATGCTTGTCTTTGTCGTGCGACGACTGCTCGGAGCGATACCGGTGCTTCTGATGGTGTCGGCGCTTGTCTTCACGCTGATGCAACTTGCCCCCGGCGATCCCGTCAGCATGCTGATCAGTGACGAGGCGTCGCCGGAGGATATCCAGCGGGTCAAGGAAATGTGGGGCCTCGACCGGCCACCGATCGTCCAGTACGGCAATTTTCTCCTGAACGCATCGATGGGCGATTTCGGCAATTCGTTCCGCTACAAGGTTCCGGTCATGCAACTGGTTCTGGAGCGGTTGCCGGCGACGATCGAACTGGCTGCATTCTCCACGCTGATCGCGATTCTGATCGGCATCCCGCTCGGCGTGCTGTCGGCTGCGCGGCCGAATTCCCTTATCGACAATCTCGGCGCCGTGGGCGGCTTCTTCGGCATCAGCCTTCCCAATTTCTGGATCGGCATTCTGCTCATTCTGGTCTTTGCAGGCCATTTCCACTTGCTGCCATCGGGCGGGCGCGAGCCATGGGGCATGGATCTGCCGCGCATCACCGGCTTCCACACCGTCGACGCTCTCCTTCAGGCCCGGTTCGACGCGTTCTGGCAGTCTTTGCGCTACCTGATCCTGCCCTCGATCGTGCTCGGCACGTCGATGACGGGCATCATCATGCAGCTAACGCGTGCCTCTATGGTCGAGGCTTTGCGCGAGGACTATGTGATGACGGCGCGGGCGAAGGGACTGCCGCCGCGTGTCGTCTTGTGGCGGCATGCGTTCCGCAACGCGCTGGTCGGCGTGGTCACCATCATCGGCCTCGAATTCGGCGCGCTTCTGAGTGGCGCGATCATCGTGGAGACCGTCTTCGCGTGGCCAGGAATAGGCAGCCTGCTCATACAGGGCATCGGTGGCCGTGACTTCCCCCTGATCATCGGTCTCGTGCTCGTCTACACCGCGATCTTCGTCGTCGTAAATCTTCTGATCGATCTCGCCTACACGGTTATCGATCCCCGCATCAGGATATCGTAGCCATGGCAAGCGCTCTTTCATCGCTTTCGCAGGTTCGTGCGCGCTATCCGCAGCTTGCTGGCTTCAAGGCCAGCTTCGGCATCGCGGTTTTCGTGCTGCTCATCGTCACCGGCCTGTGCGCGCCGTGGATCGCCCCGCACGATCCCGCGCGCCAGGACCTGATGGCCGCGATGATGCCGCCGGACTGGATCGGCCCCTATGTGCTGGGCACGGACCATGTCGGTCGGGATATCCTCAGCCGCATTATCTATGGCGCGCGTGTCTCGCTGTTGATCGCCGTCTCCGTGGTGGTGTTTTCCGGCCTTGTCGGCATCACGCTGGGCGTAATCTCCGGTTATTTCGGCGGGCGCGTAGATGGGCTGATCCAGAAGGGCCTCGAAGTGTTCTGGGCATTCCCGCCCCTGCTGCTTGCCATCGCAATCGTCGCCTTCATCGGGCAGGGGCTGACTATTGTTATCATCGCGCTCGTCTCGCAACGCTGGATTCCCTATTGCAGGATAGCGCGCGCGGAAACCATGGCGCTTCGGGAACGCGAATTCGTCGTCGCCGCGCGGTCGCTGGGCGGACGTCACCTCCACATCATCCGCCGCCATATCCTGCCCAACATCCTGCCTAGCGTGATCGTCGTAGCCGCCTTTGCCATGGCCAGCGCCATCATTGCCGAGGCCGCGCTCAGCTTCCTGGGCCTCGGCGTGCCGCCGACCATTCCCACCTGGGGCGGCATGCTGGCCGACGCCCGCGCCTATATCAGCACGTCGTGGTGGATGGCCCTCTTTCCCGGTCTTGCAATCTTCCTGACCGTTCTGGGCGTCAACCTTCTGGGTGACGCGCTACGCAACCAATTCGACCCTAAACTGAAACCGCTTTGAGGACCTCCCGCATGATCGAACGCAGTCATCTCACCACTTCCGACGGAGCGCGACGCGCCGAAGTCACCGCGCATGGAAATTGGGTGTTCTTCACCGGCATCCAGCCGCAGAATCTCGGCGGAGACATCAAGGAACAGGTCGGCGAAGCGCTCGACAGGCTGGACGTCCTGATGGCGGAAAAGGGCGTGGCCCAGTCCGACATCTTCACAGTCCATGTGTGGCTGAAGGACATGCGCTATTTCTCGGCTCTGAACGCGGTCTGGAACAAGTGGGTGGACGCCGACAATCCGCCAGCGCGCACCTGCGTTTCGGGCGAGCTCTATCGCCCGGACCTTCTGGTGGAGCTGGTCGTCATGGCGTTCCGCAAAACGGAGGGCTGAGGGATGACGCTGCGAAAAGTAGGCCGGATCGACAGTCTCGGCCCGAAGATATTCCTCGGTTCCGGCACGGACGATCTGGCGTCCGTCTGCCTCACGGCGCCGGACAAAGGCAAGGATTTCAACGGTCAAACGCGCGACATCCTTGCCGTCATCGACAAGCACATGGCCGAACTGGGCGTCGGACGCGATCGGCTTTTGACAGTGCAGGTCTGGCTCGCGGATATCGGCGACTATTCGGCGTTCGTCGGAATCTGGAACGCATGGGTCGGGGAGGATGTCCCCGGACTTTCAGTCGTCGAGATGGCAGCGTCCCGTCGCGATTCTCTGTTGGAAATCCGCGCCTGGTCGGCGCCCGGCTGAAAGTAAGCATCATGAGCGAGCGAACGCCCCTTCTCGATATCTGCAATCTGGTCGTCGGGTTCGGCTCGGCAGAACGGCCGTCCGTCCGCGACGTGTCATTGCGCGTTGCCAAGGGTGAGATCGCGGCGCTGGTCGGCGAATCCGGGTCCGGCAAGTCGGTGACCGTGAAATCGGTCATGCGGCTCATCGACTATGCCGGAGGCAGCATCCGGTCCGGCAAGATTATGCTCCATGGCACGGACGGCGCGGTCGATCTCGCATCGGCAACGCAAGAGCAGATGCAGGCGATCCGCGGCGTGCGGATCGCCATGATCTTCCAGGAGCCGATGACCTCGCTAAATCCGGTGCTGACGATCGGCAGTCAGCTCATGGAAGCGTTGCGGCAGCACCAGCGTTTGGCGAAGGCGGTCGCACGGGCCGAATGTATAAGATTGCTTGAACAGGTGCGGATCACCGAACCGGAGCGCAGGTTCTCGCAATATCCCCACGAAATGTCGGGCGGCATGCGCCAGCGCGTGATGATCGCGATGGCTCTCGCCTGTAAGCCCGACCTGCTTGTGGCCGACGAACCCACCACCGCGCTCGATGTGACGGTTCAGGCTGAAATCCTTGCTCTACTTCGACGGGTGCAGAGTGAAACCGGCATGGCCGTGCTGTTCATCACGCATGACATGGGGGTCGTCGCGGAAATCGCCGATTTCGTGACGGTGATGCTCGACGGTGAGGTCGTGGAAAGCGGACCCGTCATGGAGGTCTTCGAGAACCCGCGTCACGATTATACGCGCACGCTTCTGGCAGCCGCCCCTCATCTCGGGCAGGGATGCAAGGTCCAGCTTGAAGCGGTCGCTCCGGTCGGTAGTGACACGGGAAGCACGCTCGCGCTGAAGGTCGAAAACCTGACTGTGCGCTATCCGGTGCGCAGCCGGATATTGCGCAGGCACAATGCCAATCTACATGCCGTCGAGGACGTATCGTTCACGCTCAATCACGGTGAAACGCTTGCGATCGTCGGCGAATCGGGCTGCGGAAAGTCGACTCTGGCGCGCACTCTCCTCAAGCTGAACGACCCGACCTCGGGCCGCGTGATGCTGAAAGGGCGAGAACTGGGCGCGATGTCGGCAAAGGAACTGCTGGAGGCTCGAGCCGGCATCCAGATGGTTTTTCAGGACCCCTATGCCTCGCTCAATCCCCGCATGACGGTGGCGGAAATTCTCTCCGAACCATTCCACATTCACCACAAGGGCTGGGAGTCATCGATTCTGGACGAGGTCTGCGCCCTGTTGGAGCGCGTCGGCCTGCCCGAGAGCGTCCTCAAACGCTATCCGCACCAGTTTTCCGGCGGTCAGCGTCAACGCATCTGCATCGCACGCGCGCTGATGCTCAAGCCGTCCGTCATCATCGCCGATGAGCCGGTCTCCGCGCTCGACGTCGCGATCCAAGGGCAGATCCTCGATCTTCTGGCCGACCTGCAGCGCGATTTCAACGTGGCGATGTTGTTCATCTCGCACGACATGGCCGTGGTGGAGAAGGTCAGCGACCGCGTGGCGGTGATGTATCGCGGGTCGATCGTGGAGACCGGGCCGACGAACAAGGTGCTGGCCAATCCGCAACACAGCTACACCAGGCGTCTCTTGGAAGCCGTGCCGGCGGCGCATCCGCGCCTGCGCCACAAGCGTACTGATGCGCCCTTCGTTAGCTACAGCCCGGTTTTTCCAAAGGGCTGCGAGATTGAGCTGCCTGCGATGATCCAGCACGAAGAGGACCATTGGGTCCGACCCGCCGTCCCATCGAAGCACGCTGCATAATCGACCCCGGTGTGTCCCTGACATATCCAGATAGTCATGGGAGCGGGTTGTTGGTCTGCATCAACGTAGCAAATCGATGGATGTGGGTTGTCTGTAATATGAGCATTAAACAGAGCAGCCTATTTATTAGGCAATGCATGTTGGAGTGCGCATAAAACCCGCATTGTATAGGCCTGCAGGCGATCCCCTTGACGGAGGAGTTATCAGCCAAGCCACATAAGTGGTTGAAAAGGCTCCCAGTGGGCGAATTCCAGAACTGTGAATTCTGATTGGCACGGTGGTTGCTTCTCTTATTGCAGTGCAACAACCAGTTGGGAGCGTTCATATGAGGGGCAGTTTTTCAGCCATAAGTAAAATATTTGCGGCGGGCGCAATCGCCGCGAGTCTGATCTCGTCCTTGCCTGCGCGCGCGCAGGAAGAAACCATCAAGGTCGGAGTTCTTCATTCGCTGTCGGGAACGATGGCGATTTCGGAAACGACGTTGAAGGACACGATGCTGTTTCTCATCGACGAGCAGAATAAGAAAGGCGGCCTTCTCGGCAAGAAACTCGAAGCGGTTGTCGTTGACCCGGCTTCAGACTGGCCGCTCTTTGCCGAAAAGGCACGGCAGTTGATCGAGCAGGACAAGGTTGCGGCGGTATTCGGTTGCTGGACTTCCTCGTCGCGCAAATCCGTGCTTCCGGTCTTCGAGGAGCTCAATTCGCTGCTTTTCTATCCTGTCCAGTATGAGGGCGAGGAGAGCCAGCGCAACGTGTTCTACACTGGTGCTGCGCCCAACCAGCAGGCTATCCCTGCTGTTGACTACCTGATGAGCGAAGACGGCGGCTCCGTAAAGCGCTGGGTGCTGGCAGGTACGGACTATGTCTATCCGCAGACGACCAACAAGATCCTTCAGGCCTATCTCCAGTCAAAAGGCGTGGCACCTGAGGACATCATGATCAACTACACACCGTTCGGTCATTCCGATTGGCAGACCATCGTCTCGGACATCAAGAAATTCGGTTCCGCCGGCAAGAAGACCGCCGTCGTTTCGACCATCAATGGCGATGCCAACGTGCCTTTCTACAAGGAGCTCGGCAATCAGGGCATCAAGGCTGAAGACATCCCGGTCGTTGCCTTCTCAGTAGGTGAAGAGGAACTCGCTGGTCTCGACACCACGCCTCTGGTTGGGCACCTCGCTGCCTGGAACTATTTCCAGTCGGTCGACAGCCCGGCAAATGCCGAGTTCATCGCAGCTTGGAAAGCCTACACCAAGAACGACAAGCGTGTGACCAACGATCCGATGGAAGCCCACCTCATCGGCTTCAACATGTGGATCAAGGCCGTCGAAAAGGCCGGCAGTATCGACCCGGATGCGGTCATCGACTCTATTGTCGGCGTGTCGGTTCCCAACCTCACCGGCGGTTATTCGTCGATGATGCCGAACCATCACATCACCAAGCCGGTGCTGATCGGCGAAATTCAGGCAGATGGCCAATTCGAGACCGTCTGGGAGACGCCGGGTCTCGTCGTTGGCGATGAATGGTCGGATTACCTGCCGGATTCCAAGGATCTGATCGCCGATTGGCGCGCGCCGATGTCTTGCGGCAACTTCAATGTCGCAACCGGCAAGTGCGGCGGCAAGGGCATCAACTGACAGCCACTGACGAAGACTTCCGGGTGGGGCTTTCTCTGCCCGGAAGTCGGCAATCCCGAAAAACGGATGCATGATTTTCGATGGCAATTTTTCGTACATTCGGTCTTTTCCTGTTTTTCATCCTGACCTTTGGGGCAGGTGCCTCGGCTGATGAGGTGGCGCTGCGCGCGACAATTGCGAAGTTTTCCACCGCCAAGGGGTTTCCCGCCACGGAAGCGATCGTGCGGGAACTGGTGGCTGCTGGCGATCCGGCAATACAAAAGCCACTGGTCGCGCTTTCCGATGGCGATCTATTTTTTCGCAAAGCCGACAATCAGGTCTTCATAGGCAAAGAAACGGGCCAAACGGTCCTGCTTCTCGATCCGTTGACAGGTGACGCTGCGGGCGAAGCGGGCAAGACAGATATTACCAAGATCAAGGTCAACAACGGCCTCCGGCGTGTGATCCGGGATTTGCTCGGCACGCTGACACTCGGCGCGGACGATCCTGTTGTCCGTCGTGCGGCTGCCGAAACCATGTTCAAGGCGCCGGACCCGGCAACCATCGACGCGCTGGACGAGGCGATCGCCAAGGAACCCGTGGCCAGCGTCAAGGCGCGGCTCGAACAGGCGCGTGCTTCGGCTGTTTTGGGTTCTGATTTGCCGGATGACGAGAAACTGTCAGCGATCGATATCTTGGGTGAGCGCGGCGACCGTGACGCGCTTTCGCTGTTGACCGGATTTGAGGCAAGTGCGAGCGGCGCACTGAAGACGGCAGCGCAAAGCGCGATAACGACGATCGACAGCTCCCTGGCACTCTGGCAGGCCGGACAAAATGTCTGGTACGGCATTTCACTCGGCTCGGTACTGCTGCTGGCTGCGATCGGACTTGCGATTACCTTCGGCGTGATGGGCGTCATCAACATGGCGCATGGCGAGATGGTTATGCTCGGCGCCTACACCACCTTCGTCGTGCAGGAAGTCATCCGCTCGACCGCGCCGTGGCTGTTCGACTGGTCGCTGGCCATTGCGCTGCCCCTGGCCTTTCTTGTCGCCGGTGGCGTCGGCCTCGCCATCGAGCGTGGCATCATCCGCTTCCTCTACGGCCGGCCGCTGGAGACATTGCTTGCCACCTGGGGCGTCTCACTCATCTTGCAGCAGACGGTCCGCACGATCTTCGGGCCGACAAACCGCGAGGTTGGCAGCCCGTCCTGGATGTCCGGCGCCTTTGATGTCGGCCAGATGGTCGTCACCTGGAACCGGCTCTGGATCGTGGTCTTCTGCCTTCTTGTCTTTGCTGTGCTTCTCTATGTCATGCAAAGGACATCGTGGGGTCTGCAGATGCGCGCCGTAACTCAGAACCGGCGCATGGCCTCGTCCATGGGCATCAGGACGCCCTGGGTGGACGCGCTGACCTTCGCACTCGGTTCGGGCATTGCAGGCATCGCCGGTGTCGCGCTCAGCCAGATCGACAATGTCTCACCGAATTTCGGTCAGGGCTATATTATCGACAGCTTCATGGTTGTCGTCTTCGGCGGCGTCGGCAATCTCTGGGGAACGCTGGTTGGCGCGCTTTCGCTCGGCATAGTTAACAAGTTCCTTGAACCCTATGCAGGTGCCGTGCTCGGCAAGATACTCGTGCTGGTGCTGATCATCCTGTTCATCCAGAAACGCCCGCGCGGCCTGTTCGCGCTCAAGGGCCGGGCGGTGGAAGCATGATCACGGGACGCTTCTTCGCCACCGGCGCAGACCGCCGCATCGTAATCACGATTGCCATCTTGCTGGCTGTGGCCATGATCGTGCCGGTGCTCAATGTCGTTGTCGCACCAGGCAGCGCACTGCATGTGCCGTCCTATGTCGTGGCGCTTGTCGGCAAGTATCTCTGCTACGCCCTGCTGGCGCTGGCTCTCGATCTGGTCTGGGGTTATTGCGGCATTCTCTCGCTCGGTCACGGCGCATTCTTCGCGCTCGGCGGATATGCGATGGGCATGTATCTGATGCGCCAGATTGGCGATCGCGGCGTATACGGCAATCCGCTTCTGCCTGACTTCATGGTCTTCCTGAACTGGAAGGAACTGCCCTGGTTCTGGTACGGCTTCAATCATTTCTGGTTCGCAGCCCTGATGGTGATGCTGGTGCCAGGACTGCTCGCCTTCTGCTTCGGCTGGCTCGCCTTTCGCTCACGCGTCACCGGGGTCTACCTATCGATTATCACGCAGGCGATGACCTATGCGCTGCTGCTCGCATTCTTCCGCAACGATATGGGTTTCGGCGGTAATAACGGCCTGACGGATTTCAAGGAAATCCTGGGCTTCAACGTTCAGGCAAACACCACGCGCTCGGCACTGTTTACCGCGAGCGCTACCGCCCTGGCACTCGGCGTCTTCGTCACATGGCGCATCATCGGGTCGAAATACGGCAAGCTGCTGATGGCGGTACGCGATGCCGAAAGCCGAACGCGCTTTCTTGGCTGGCGAGCGGAGAATGTGAAGCTTTTCGCCTTCACGGTATCGGCAGTTATGGCGGGCATTGCCGGTGCGCTTTATGTGCCGCAGGTAGGCATCATCAATCCGGGCGAGTTCGATCCGGCGAATTCGATCGAGGTTGTTGTCTGGACAGCCGTCGGCGGGCGCGGCACGCTTGTCGGTCCGATCATCGGCGCTCTGCTGGTCAATGGCGGCAAAAGCTGGTTCACCGGCGCTTTCCCCGAATTCTGGCTATTTGCGCTCGGCGGCCTGTTTGTCGCCGTCACCCTGTTCCTGCCAAAGGGCATTGTCGGCATGTGGGACCAGTGGCGCAATTCCCGCCGCGAGCGCCGCGCCGCTTCCAAGCCGGCGCAAGGCATTCCACTGATCGTGGAGATCGCGATGCCAGCCAGGCCGAAACCAACCGCCAAATCCAGCACAGTGCCGCTCGACGGTGCCGAACCGCAACCGGCGGAGTAACGGGCCATGTCGAAAAGCAACACAATCCTCTATCTCGACGGCGTCTCGGTTTCCTTCGACGGCTTCCGTGCCATCAACAATCTGTCGCTGGTGCTCGACAAGGGCGAGATGCGTGCCATCATCGGCCCTAATGGAGCCGGCAAGACGACGATGATGGACATCGTCACCGGCAAGACGCGGCCTGATAGTGGTGAGGTCTTTTTCGATGGCGAGATCGACCTGACTCGCCACGACGAAGCCGAGATCGCGATGATGGGGATCGGACGGAAATTCCAGAAGCCCACCGTCTTCGAAAGTCATTCGGTCGAGGACAATCTGGTGCTTTCCATGAAAGGGCCGCGCTCGATTTTCCCTGCCTTGTTTCATCGTCGCTCATTCGAGGAGACCAGGCGCATCGATGAAATTCTCGCCACCATCAGGCTTGAGGCAAAGCGCCATGATCTTGCAGCCAACCTTTCACACGGCCAGAAACAATGGCTCGAGATCGGAATGCTTCTCGCCCAGGATCCGAAGCTACTGCTGGTCGATGAGCCAGTCGCGGGTATGACCGATGCCGAGACCGAGGAGACAGCACGCCTCCTCAAGGATATCGCCAAGACCCGATCGGTGGTGGTGGTGGAGCACGACATGCATTTCGTGCGCGAACTCGGCGTCAAGGTGACCTGTCTGCATGAAGGCTCCGTACTGTCAGAAGGCAGCCTCGACTTTGTCAGCGCGGATGAGCGCGTGGTCGAAGTTTATCTCGGGAGATGATGATGTATTGGCGTGTCCCCTTCGGCCGGTTTGACTTGGTGTTCTGGCGACACTGGAAGGTGTGGAAATAATGCTGACCGTTGAAAACGCCGTCCTGCATTATGGTGCTGCGGAAGCCTTGCGTGATGTTTCGATGACGGCGAAAACGGGCAAGATCACCTGCGTGCTCGGGCGCAATGGCGTCGGAAAAACCAGTTTGATGCGAGCGATCGTCGGCCATCATCGATTGACCAGCGGTTCGATCGGCTTCGAGGGCGAGGCGATCGACGGATTTGCGCCCTATGAGCGCGCGCGGTCGGGTATCGCCTTCGTCCCGCAGGGGCGCGAAATCTTCCCGCTGCTGACGGTTCAGGAAAACCTGGAATCAGGATTCGCACCGCTCAAACGCGCGGATCGCAATATCCCCGGTCATGTCTTCGAACTGTTTCCTGTCCTGAGACAGATGCTTGGCCGCAGAGGTGGTGATCTTTCCGGGGGGCAGCAGCAGCAGCTTGCCATTGGTCGTGCGCTGGTGATGCGGCCGAAATTGCTCGTGCTTGACGAACCGACCGAGGGCATCCAGCCGTCAATCATCAAGGATATCGGTCGCGCCATTCGTTATCTGCGCGATCAGGCCGGTATCGCGGTTCTTCTGGTCGAGCAATATCTCGATTTTTGCCGGGAACTTGCCGACGAGGTCAACATCATGGATAGGGGGCGCATCGTCCACACCGGCCCGGCCGAAGATCTCGACAGGCAGGAGGTCCGAAAGTTTCTTACCGTCTGAGGGCTCTCACCGTCGATTCCTCCACATCAAGACGATGAAATCAGGCCCGCCGACAAAGACTGCGAGCCTGATATGCCAATCCGCAGCCTGGAGATGGCTTCGGCCACGATAAACCTACGTGTTCATCAGCACGGCCGCGCTCCTGCGATCGGCGTGATGCCAAAACGTTCAGGCACTCCCGTTTCGCCCCGGTTGAGTGTTTGAGCGATCAGGGAAGCCTTCGTGACGAGACCCGCATCATGTCGCGACGCCGTTTCCCGGCAAAACGTCAACTAGCCCAGCTTTTTTCAAGAAAGTTAAGCCAGTTTGCGCCGAGGACTTTCTCGATTTTGGTTTGTTTCCAGCCTGCTCGCATCATTGCCTCAGCCAAGTTTGGAAAATCACTGATACGTCTAATACCGTCGGGATTTTTAATCTCACCAAATTCCGTCAACTTTCGCCCGAATCCCTTGTCATGCGTGATCCATTTGAAAAAATCGTCGCCGTAACCTTGAGTGAAATCAGTCCCGATACCGACTGAGTCGTCACCTACCAGATTGATAACGTAGTCGATCGCATGGACGTAGTCGTCTATGTTTGATTGGGTTCCTTTCTGTAGAAACGGAGGGAACATCGTTACGCCTACGAACCCGCCTTTCTCCACAATGTAGCGGAGCTCATTGTCTGTCTTGTTGCGGGGGTGTTCTTTCAATCCCGCCGGAAGGCAATGAGAGTAAGCTACCGGCTTGCTTGATGCGTCAATTACATCTCTCGACGTCTTGGGACCAACGTGGCTGAGGTCGCAAAGCATTCCCACCCGGTTCATTTCAACAACGACTTCACGCCCGAAATCCGAAAGGCCACTGTCTCGACCTTCATAGCACCCGCTTCCAACCCAATTTTGCGTGTTATAGGTCATCTGGGCGATGCCAACGCCAAGATTTTTCAATATTTCTACGTAGCCAATCTGGTCTTCAAACGCGGTTGTATTTTGCATGCCGAGTACGATCGCGGTCTTCCCGGCCTTCTTTGCACGAAGGATATCTTCGACCGACTGAGCCTTGATGATGTCGTCGGAATATTCGCGAAACCAACCATTCCAGCGGGCGATATTTTGAACCGTTTCCTCGAAACCTTCCCAGACACTACAGGTGCAGTTCGCCGCCGTGAGGCCTGACTGCCGCATCTCCTGAAAAATTTCCCCGCTCCAGTTCGAAATAATAAGGCCGTCAATGACGATGGCGTTGTCGTAAACCTGTCTCGCAGTCTCGTTCATTTTATTCACTCTTCCAGGTTGAATGATTATTTCCCGGCGGCGATGCTACGCGTTCGCACGGTGGTTAATTTTGATCGCGAACTTGCAGCACTCAAAGCCCATTGCTTCGCACTGGACTTCCTCGCACACTATCTCCGGAAGGCCATGGCCTTGCTGCTCGCAGACGTACTGCAGCCCCCCAACGAAAAAGCCCTCGAACATGTAGCAGGTTGGATGACTAGCACCGGCTCCGCTCTCCAGTGCATAAATTGAGTTCGTCAGCGATACTTCAGCACCACTGAGATTGTCGTCTAGGCGCTCCAGCCTGAATTGGCCCCAGCCCCGTGCGGTCAGACGTTCGAGGTAATGTTCAAAAACTCTCACCTCCGACATTTCGTATTTTTGAGCTTGCTTCTGGCACCAGTAGTAGGCGGATTTTGCTCCCGCCTGTAGTAGGACGGCGCGATACTTGGACAAGCCTAAAGCGCTCTCAACTTCCTTGTGAACGTTCACCATGAAGTGGCGCGGAATGTAGAGCATGGGCAAACCGTCCGTCTCCCAGATGCCGGTCGCTTCGTCCACATTGATATCTACAGATGGCCGCATGCTTCACCCTTGTTGAATTGTCGTTGTTTGCTTGGCGGAAGAGGATGCCCGAGAAAGCGTCTCCTTGCGGGGAACCCTTGTTATCCCGGTTTACGCGAGCGATGGGTCTGGTGATTTTCGCCACCGCTCACGCACAGGAACACGGGTTACAAAGCCAGGCTTTTCTCCCGGGTCCGAATTCGGCTTGAGGTTGCATTCGTTGGCATCTCTCCAAACAGAGAGATCCCTGATGTTTCGCGAAGTGCCAGGCCGCCTGCCATTGCAAGAACTGCGATCGCCATCAGATAGAATGCCGGAGAGAGATTGTTTCCGGTGCGGTCTATCAGCCATGTGGCCATCAATGGAGCGGTGCCGCCGAAGATCGTGTAAGAGATATTATAGGTGAAAGCCGAAGCCGTATATCGCGTGCGGGTCGGGAAGGATTCGGTCATCAAAGTTGCCGTCACCACGCCGCATGCCAACGCACCAACTGCAAGCAAAAGCACCCCGCCCACCGCATAAAGCACGGACCCGGAGCTCGCCAACGAGAAGGCAGGCAATACCGTGACGATTACCCACACACAAATCAGGCCAACCGACTTTCGCCTTCCGATGCTATCCGAGATCCTTCCCGCGATAGGGCAGGCCAACGCTGCAAAAAAGAGAGCGACCGTCGAGACCATGAGAGATTGGGGCCGGGACAGGTTGCCAACCACCTGAAGGTAGGTCGCGAAGTAGGTCGTGAATGTATAGAAAGACAGGGCGGTGAGCGAAATGAATGCTCCGAGGCGCAGGATCGTGCTCCCCTGGCTTCGTAGAGTCTCACTCAACGGAGAGTGCGAATGCAGGTTCTCTTCCGCCGCCATGGCTTTGAAAGCCGGCGTTTCAGCCATATGCCACCGTAAGAACAGTCCAACGATCCCCAGGGGTGCGGCGATGATGAAGGGAATACGCCAGCCCCATGTTGCCATGGCCTCACTGGAAAGGTTGCTCTCAAGTGCAAAGACAAGTAGCGCGGCCGACGCGAAAGCCGTGAATGTCGATACTGGTATAAAACTTCCGTACCATCCTCTCCGATGATTTGGAGAATGCTCCATCACATACGCAACGGAGCCCGCGTATTCTCCGCCGGCTGAAAAGCCTTGCAGACACCGCAATACAGTCAACAATATCGGTGCCATGACGCCTATACTGGCGTGTGACGGCAAAAGACCGATCAGGGTCGTAGCGCCTGCCATCATAAGGATTGTCAGGGACAGAATGCTCTTGCGTCCGACTTTGTCACCCAAAATGCCGAAGAAAATACCTCCCAGAGGGCGCATTGCGAACGCTACGGCGAAAACGCCGAACGTTTTAAGAAGGCCCAAACTGACGCTTGAACTGGGAAAGAACTGGGTTGCGATGATGGTTGCAAGGAAGCCATAAACCGCGAAATCAAACCACTCAACAAAATTGCCGATGGTCGCTGCACTGATGACTTTTTTCAACGTAGCGGGTGATGTCTTTGGATCTGTCTGCTCTGTCATGCCGATTTCTCCCGAATCTGACAATTGAAGATGAACGGACCTTCGACACTTTCCAAAGCAAAGGGATCGTTGACCCCTTTGCCGAACCATCAGGATATTTTTTTGTGTTTTCCCTGAATCTTCGGATGAGTGGCATCGCTCGCGTCCAACCCCCCACAGTCCACCCTTGATGGGTGACACATGGGTATTTCAGAGGAGAATACCCGACGCTGCATCAACGCAGTCGTCGCGTTTTAACAATGGAACGTAGCAGCCAGAAGCCACAGCATTCGATGTCAATCCTCCCAATAAGGATCGGGGTTCAAAGTGCGTTTGTAAAATATCGATGAGTGTTTTATTGATAACCTGCAGATATTAATGGAGATCACTCATGGGTGTTGATTTGCGCCATCTGCGCGCATTTTTGGTGCTCGGAAATGAGCTGCACTTCGGCCGGGCTGCAGACAATCTTCGGATTGCGCAACCAGCTCTGTCCAAAACAATTCAGCAATTAGAGGCCGAGATAGGTACATCGCTGCTCATTCGGTCAACCCGCCGCGTTGAGCTGACCGAGGCCGGGAGGGTATTTCTTGCCGAAATCTCCGGGATAACAGGTCAAATCGACCTGGCGATCTCAAGGACCCGCAAAGCGGCCCGCGGCCTGCAGGGTGAGTTGCGCGTGGCCTATACCGATTTTGCAATCAACGGCAAACTGCCAGAGTTTCTAAGAGATTTTAATCTGGCCTATCCTGATATCCATCTGGATCTGATTTTTATGCCGACAGTGCGCCAGCATGTCGCCATTCTTCAAAACACGATTGACGTTGGCTTCATGTACGGTGAATTTGATCATCAGGCCACGGACACCCTGATCTTTGATGAGAACGAATATGTCGTGGTGCTCGCCTCTGATCATCCGCTCGCAAAAAAAGAAACCCTGACCTTGGCTGAGTTGAAAAATGAGAAATTCGTCTTCGGCACGGGCGATAGTTGGGTCGTATTTCGCCAGCAGATTTTTGCGAAATGCCGATCGAAAGGGTTTTTTCCAGATATCGCTTTGGAGGCGACCAATAGCGATGGGATATTTGGACTTGTGATCGTCGGTGCGGGGGTGGCCATATACTCGAGCTGCATAGGAAACATGGCCAGGCAAGGGGTTGCGGTTCGCCGGCTAAGCGACTTAACTGAGAAATTGCCGATTACGGCAGTATGGGACCGCAGTAACCGTTCGAACGTCCTGGGTACTTTTCTCAAGCATTTGCGGAAAACAACGGATCGGCGACTTGGACCAAAGACCGCGTTGAAATTCGGATGATTTTTCGAAATAAACCGTCTTTCTGAACCCGTTATGAAACGTGGAGAGCCCTAAAACCAATGGCCAAGAAGTTTGCATTTCTTCTGGTCCATGACTTTACGCTGTCGCCCCTCTCGCTTTTTATCGACACGTTGCGTTTGGCGGGCGATGAGGGAGATCGGAGCCGTAGGGTCGAATTCGACTGGCAGATTGTAGGCGAACGCGGCCTGCCTATGCGGGCTAGTTGTGGCGTTGAACTGCTTCCGACAAAGAAAATGGGTAATCCAGAGGACTTCGACAACATCGTCGTCGTTGGCGGCCTTCTCGACACCAATCGAGGCCTCAGCTCTGAAAAGGAGGCCTTCCTTTTGCGCGCTGCCGAGAAGAAGGTTCCCCTCACTGCACTTTGCACGGGAAGCTTTGTGCTGGCACGATACGGATTGCTGGATGGCTACAGCGCTGCTGTTAGCTGGTTTCATATCAAAGACTTTCGAGCATCGTTCCCGGATGTGAATGCCCATGCGGATACTCTGTACTCTGTCGATCGCGGCCGCTCGACATGTGCTGGAGGCACAGGTGCCGCGGATCTGGCCGGCTATTTCGTATCGCAATTCATTGGTCAGAAGGCGGCTGAAAAAGCCGCGAAGATCCTTGTCCTCGATCGAATCCGAAACACCAGAGATGTTCAGCCCGTTGGCGATCTTTATCCTGAAGCTTCGAGCCGCGCTGTGAAGCGGGCCTTGCTTCTGATGGAAAGTAATCTTCAGGAGAAAGTATCGGTTACCGAGATCGCAAGCAGACTGAGTTGCTCAAGGCGCCAGTTGGAGCGCCTTTTCGGGGTTGAGCTCGGTATCAGCCCGATGGCGGCCTACTTGGCTCTGCGAGTGCATTATGCCAGGTCCCTTCTGGAGACCAGTGACTTGCAGATAGGCGAAATCGCATACAGATGCGGGTTCAGCAATGCCGGGCATTTTAGCCGTGTATTCCGTCAGCATACGGGTATCACACCGACGAACCTCAGGCGTCCTAACCGCGTTTCAGGAGTGTCAAAAAAAATTGTGAATGCGTAGAGGCGGCGAGCCTGCCTTAACTGTAAAAAGATTGCTGAGGGCGCGTGTAGCCTACTATCCTGCTTCCCGCGAGTCTTCAGCTTTTGTGTTTTATTTCAAAAGTTGGCTACACAACCCGTGCTATGCTCGATCTCAGGGCACCGGCACAAAAAGCCCGATTTTCAGTTCCTTCAGAACCACGTTGGTATGAATCCGCCTGATTTGCGGATTCTCCGCCATGATGTGGGCAGTGATGTCGTCATATTGCGATACATCTTCGGCCGTGATGATGGCGATAATATCGACGGCGCCAGTGACATAATAGACCTGCTGGATATGTGGCTGCTGAGCGGCCCATAGGCGGAATTTCGACAAGGCGTCGTAGTTTTCCCGTTCGATCTCCATGCCGGTAATGAAGGTCATGATATTGCCGAGGGCCTTACGATCCAGAACGGCGATCTCGCTCGAGATGACGCGCGATTGCCGCATCCGCTTCAGCCGTCTTTGAACTGCCGATGCGGAGAGCCCAATCATATCGGCGATCGTTTCCGCCTTGAGCTGACAATCGCCCTGCACAAGCCGCAAAATTTCCTTGTCGAACTGGTCAAGCGGCTCAGGCATGGGTGCCTCCATTATGTAATGATCGCGCAATCTAGCAGAGCAAAATGCGGCAATTATGCATATCAGAATCAAATATTGCGGTTTATCCGCACATGGGGACTATGGATGCGGTTTGCTCCCGATGTGCATTTGTATGAGCGGCAGTGCCATCATCACTATGCAGGAAAGGTCGTTTCGTGCGGTCTTTCTGCGCAAATATGGTTTTTCATCGACTTTTTCTGCTTTTAAATGGTTAGAAACGGCGTCGAGACGCGTTCAAAGTCTTTAGATTCACGCTGATTTGCATCGTGAAAAGGCCTCGTAATGCCCGTAACATCCCGTTCCATTTGCTTGCAGAGGGCAAGCCAGAACGATGCCGCGCCGGCGCGGGCATTGGATTGGCAAACGCTCGCGCTCGATGGCGGGTTGATCATCGATCCGAGCACAAAGGCGATTGCGCCGAACATTTCCATGTCGGTGAACAACACGCTTGTTCCAGGTGAGGGCGCATTCTCCGCCGACGGCGTGTCTGATCTCTCCGACTTGCCGTTCCTTTATGCGCGCTGGACGAACCCGACGGTGCGCCAGCTCGAACAGCGCATGGCAGCGATCGAGGGAACAGAAGAAGCGCTGGCGACGGCGACCGGTATCGCGGCAATCGCCGCAATCTTCCTGACGCTGCTTCGGCAGGGGGACCATCTTATCGTCAGCGATGTATGCTATGCGGGCGCGAACGAACTGGCGCGTCGCATCCTTCCCGATTTCGGCATTGAAGTGACTGCGGTCAACATGTCAGACCACGATGAGCTCATCGCGGCGTTTCGGCCGAATACCAAGCTTGTCCATTGCGAGACGCCCTGCAATCCGATCCTGCGCCTGACCGATCTCTCCTTTGTTACGCAAGCAGCGCATGCGCGTGGTGCATTCGTGTCTGTCGACTCGACTTTTGCAACGCCCGTCGGAACGCGCCCGGTTGAGTTTGGCGTCGATTTCATCGTCCATTCTCTAACGAAATTCATCAACGGCCATGGTGATGCGCTGGGCGGGGTTGTATGCGGCACCAAGGAGCTGATCGCGAAAATCCGCGCGCGAGCCGGCGTCTATCTGGGCGCGGCGATGTCGGCGCAGAATGCCTGGCTGATTATGCGCGGCGTAGACACGCTATATCCGCGGATGAAGGCAATTGCCGACTCGTCGATGATCGTTGCGCAAACCTTGTCGCATCATCCATCGGTTCGCGCCGTTACCTATCCGGGCCTCGAAAGCCACCCGCAGCACGATCTTGCAAAGCGCCAGATGTCGAACTTTGGCGGTATGATAACCTTCCAGGTGGACGACCCGCAGTCTATGGCGGCGCAACTCGCAGAGAGACTGCGGATCGTCCACTATGCATTCTCGCTTGGCCATCAGCGTAGTATTGTCGTCCTTCTCGATACGGCGGAAATGATGAAATCGACTTACCAACTGAAGGGTGAACAGTTGCAGTCATACCGGGCGTTTGCAGGCGACGGTATCTTCCGGTTATCGATCGGGTTGGAAGCGACCGGCGACCTCATTCAGGATCTGGATCAGGCTCTTCGCGCCTGACGCAACGAGATCGGGTTTGTCCCCAAAGTAACGAGAGCAAGGAATAAACCGATGACGAAAATACGAATCCTCGATGGAGGCATGAGCCGCGAACTTCAGCGTCTGGGGGCCGAACTCCGCCAGCCGGAATGGTCGGCTCTGGCTCTGATCGACAGCCCCGACATTGTGCGTCAGGTGCACCAGGAGTTCATCGAGGCGGGTTCCGATGTCGTGACGACCAACAGCTATGCGCTGGTGCCTTATCATATTGGCGAAGAGCGCTTCCGCGAGCAGGGTGCTGGCCTGATCGCCCTTTCCGGACGGCTGGCTCGTCAGGCAGCCGATGCGTATCCTGATCGAAAGATACTCGTGGCCGGTTCACTGCCCCCGATCTTCGGTTCCTACGAACCCCAATTATTCCAGCCCCAACACGTACAGGAATATCTGGCCGTTCTCGTTGAAAACCTGTCGCCCTTTGTAGACGTGTGGCTTGGGGAAACGCTGAGCCTGATCGCGGAAGGCGAAGCGGTGCGTATTGCGGTGGCTGGAACAGGCAAGCCGTTCTGGGTTTCATTCACGCTCGCGGATACTACAGAAGATGAAAGCACTCCGGCTCGTTTGCGATCCGGCGAGACTGTGGAAGAGGCAGCGAAGTGGGCGGCGGGCTCCGGTGCGCAGGCACTTCTTTTCAACTGCAGCCGTCCTGAGATTATGGCCAAGGCAGTGGCGACCGCCGCGAAAGTTTTCGCTGCGGCACGAGCCAGCCTCGAAATAGGCGTATACGCCAATGCCTTCGAAGCCGAGGAGGAAGGAGCTGCCAACGAGACGCTGCATGATGTGCGCGCCGACTTGACCGATCAGCAATACAACCGTTTTGCCTGCGAATGGGTTGAAGCGGGAGCGACTCTGGTTGGCGGATGCTGCGGCATCGGTGCAAACCATATTCGCGGACTGTGCCAGGCCGTTCGCGCCTGAGCGTTTGGCTTCTCTCGTCAGATGCGGTCTGCGGCGAGGATGTCGCAGGCTGCAAGTGTCAGGGCAATGACGCCGTTGCGGATCGATCGCTCATCGGGCTGGTAATCCGAATTGTGCAGCTTGTCGTCGCGTCCCGGTGTTCGGGCGCCGATGCCGAGTTGGAATGCCGGCACCTTCTCTCCGACAAGTGCGAAATCCTCTGCACCGAGACTTGCCGGGCGCTGTTCGACCGACTGACTCCCGAAATGGGCGGCAATGGCCTTCATGGTCCGTGCCGTCAGAGCGTCGTCATTGATCAGCGACGGCACGCCGCGCACCATATTGAACTCGCAATTGACATTCATCGACGTCGAAACGCCCTCGCATTGCCGGCGGATCGCATTCTCAATCAGATCCCGGTTTTCGCGGTGCTGGGTCCTGACGGTGCCGATGATGCGGATTGCGTCAGGGATGATGTTCTCGGTCTTACCGCCCTCTATGCCGCCGATCGTCAATACGGCCGGGTGCATCGGGTCAACCTCGCGCGACACGATCGTCTGCAACTGCAAAATCAGCGTGGCGGCGGCCACAATCGGGTCATTCGCCATATGCGGACGTGCTGCATGGCCGGAGCGGCCGCGAACGACGATGCTGAATTCGTCCGACGAGCCGTTGACGATGCCGGAAACGTAGCTGAATGAGCCGACTTCTTCATCCGGATGATTGTGAAAGCCGATTGCCATATCGACGCCATCGAGCACACCGTCCTCGATCATTGCGCGGGCACCGCTTTCCGACGTTTCTTCGGCGGGCTGGAACATAAGCTTGATCGTGCCGACGAGGTGAGGTTTCAGCCCCTCAAGCAGAATTCCAGCGCCTATCAGCGTCGAAGTGTGCAGATCGTGGCCGCAGGCATGCATTTTACCATCGATGTTGCTGGCAAATTCGAGGCCGGTCTGCTCGTGGATCGGCAAAGCGTCCATGTCTGCGCGCAGCAGAAGCGTTGGGCCGGGACGCCCTGTGTCGATCGTGCCGACAACTCCGGTACGGCCAATCGCCGTCTGATAGGGAATGCCAGCCTGTTTCAAGCTGTCTGCGACAAGCGCGCTGGTGCGCACCACATCAAAACCGGTTTCGGGATAGGCGTGGATATCGCGGCGAATATCGATGAGCTTCGCCTCGATTGCCTCGACGGCTTCCTCAATGTGGCTACCGATTTCGTTCTTATGCATGGATCGTCTCGCAATCTTGCGGATATTCAACGGCAGTGCGGTCGCTTCCGTGATGATACTTTTTGAGCCGTTGCCGTTTTGTATCTGGGGTGTTGCGGGCCGGTTGAATGATACGGCCCGCTGTTTGACTTGGAGTGCTCGCTACGTGTTGAGCCAGACCTTCTCGACAATGCGGTAGCCGCTGAGATCGCCGCCTCCCGGGACGCTGGTGATGCCTTCTACCGATGTGTTGCTGGCAATCTGCTGATCGATGAAGATCGGGACGAGTTCGCCGCCTTCCTCGACCAGCATGACCTGCATGTCGTGATAGAGTGCCTTGCGCTTGACCTGATCGAGTTCGGAGCGCGCCGCTTCCAGTTTCTGGTCGAAGGCTCCGTTCTTCCAGAAGGTTTCGTTCCACGGCGCATTGGAGTGAAGGATTAGCGAGAGCATAGCATCGGCGGTCGGGCGGACCGACCAGTTCGATGCGCAGAACGGCTTCTTCATCCAGGTCTCTTCCCAGTAGCCATCCGAGGGAACGCGATTGACGACGATATCGATGTTGGCTTCCTTAGCGGAGAACTGGAAGAGCTGTGCTGCGTTGACGGAGCCGGGGAAGCCGTTATCCGATACGGCAAGCTCGATTGTGCCGTCGAAGCCAGCCTTCTTCATGAGGGCTGCTGCCTTTTCCGGGTCGTAAGCGTTTTTCGGGACGTCGGCGGAGAAATACGGGTCCCAAGGCGCAATTGGCGTATCGTTACCGATGATACCATCGCCGCCATAACCGTTCTTCAGGATGATATCGCGATCGATGGCGTGCTTGAGTGCCTGCCGTACGTCCAGGTTGTCGAAGGGAGCCATGTCGCACCGCATCGGAAAGCAGTACATCGTGTTTGCTTCTGTCTTGTAGAGCTTGATCGATGGTATCGCCTGCAGGCGAGTTGCCGTCTTGGGATCGAGGCGGTTGATGATGTGAGCCTGGCCGCTCATCAAAGCCGAGATACGGGCAGTGGCGTCGTTCATGGCGATTGTTTCGCAGGAATCGACAAAACCGCGATCGGGATTCCAATGATTTTCGAAGCGCTTCGTCAGTGTCCTTACACCCGGCTGAAAATTCTCGAGCGAGAAAGCGCCAGTGCCGATACCTTTGGTGAAATCGCCGTCGTTGGGACCGATGCCGAGATGATAATCGCACAGCGTGTATGGAAAGTCCGCATTCCCGCCGGCTAGTGTGATCGTGACTTCCATCGGCGCCGTTTCGCGGATGTCGGTGATGGCGAGGAGATGGCCTCTGGCACCGGACTTGGTATCAGGACCGCGATGGTGATTGATTGAGTAAATGACGTCCTTTGCGTCCAGTTCTTTGCCATTGTGGAACTGCACGCCCTTGCGGATATTGAAGCGCCACTCGGAGCCATCCGGTTTGGTGGGCTCCCAGGATTCGGCCAGCGATGGCATCAACTGGCTGTTTTCGCCAATTTCGATCAGCGTGTTGAATAGCTGAAAACCGACCGTGTACATGTAGGCTTCGGTATAGAATGCCGGATCGATGTTATCAGAGCTCGACGCGGTATCCAGACCCAGGATCAGGTGGCCGCCGCGTTTTGGCGTCTGCGCGCGGGCAAAACGGGGAAATGCGCCTGCCGCAAGGAGGCCAGCGGACGTTGCAGCGGCGCCAAGCATAAGCGAGCGTCGTGTTAGAGTTGCTCCCGAGAGCAGCTCTTCTTTGATAATCATCGTGGGGTTCCCTTGAAATGCCGATGTAAGCACCGGGCGTTTTTAGTATGGAAAAAACGATAAACCAAGGTCCCGCATATTTTCGGCTTTGGACACAGGAGCGATGGGGTTTTCAGGCAAAAAATAGACCGGAAGCGGCGAAAATATGCACTTCGACGCTGCTTCTTTGGGGCGTGAAGGCGCGGCTCTTTCCAGGCCGCATTTTTACTCGACGCCCGAATATGGCATCAAAGTTCTGTGCTTTGGTCAACATGTGCGGCGCTGGCCCTGATGGGGCTGATCACTTCGCTGAAAGGGTACGGAAATTCGATCAGAGACGATTGATGGTTCCGGCGGCTGCCATCAACAGCGGGGCAAACTGCCTGGAAAAAGATTCCGTATCCCATTCGCTTAGAGAGCCACCAACATGCAATGCCGCACGGGACGACCATCCGGCCCGCGAATAGCGGCTCCGAGTGCAATTTTCCCTGCAAAACCTCTTCGGATGCCAGCGCATAGCCGTTTTCGCGAGCTTCGATAACTTTCTCACGAATTTCCTGCGGGTCGGTGATTGCGCGCGGCGTGAACTTTCGCCGGTTGGAACGCCGGATAATCTCGTCTACTTCGTCGTCATTCAATTGTGCCATGATCGCACGGCCGCCCGAGATTGAACGCTGGAAATTGCCGTAGCGTTATTCGCATTTGATGACTGTCATAACGCAAAGACTTGGCATCTAACCAGTTGCGTGAGATTGACGGGCCAGTGGTCAGTCGCCACAATCGGGCTGCGAGGGATAGCAAATGTCCGAAGACGGCTGTGATTAGGATTTCATGAGACACCAGACAAGCCTGATCGATCGCCTGCGCATGGAGCTCCATGAGCTAAATCGGGCAGATCGTGCCGTAGCTGATGCGATCATGGAAGACATCGAAGCCGCAACGCGCATGTCGATAAGGGAATTGTCGTCGCGCGCAAAGGTAAGCGAGCCCAGCGTGATCCGATTCTCCCGTCGTATGGGCGCCGATGGGTTTTCGGATTTCAAGATTCGTCTTGCGCAGGATTATGCAATCGGGCGGATGTATATAACAGCTGAACGCACTGCACCGGCCGAGACAGGCAATGACGTTGCCGACCAGGTGTATGAAGCCACGACACAGGCTCTGGCCAGCGCGTTCGCACAGCGTGATACCGCCGCAATCGAAAACGCAGCGGGATATATTCATCGCGGACGGCGCATTTTTTGCTTTGGCGTGGGCGGGAGTTCGGCGAACGTCGCGCTTGAAGCGGAGAACCGCTTCTTCCGTCTGGATCTGGCCGTCTCGGCAACGGCCGACTCCTACAAACACCGGGTCATAGCTTCAACCGCCGATCCGGAGGACGTGTTGCTCATCTTTTCGGTGACCGGCAGACCGCGCTCTCTGGTTGACAGCGCCGAGATTGCCACAGCGCTCGGCGCATCCGTTGTCGCAGTAACCGACCCTTCAAGTCCGTTGGCTGCCAAGGCCACGGTCACGATCCCGCTTATTGCCTTTGATGAAGAGAAGTTCTTCTACATGCCCAATCGCGGCCGATACGGCCAACTCTTCGTGCTCGACTGCCTCGCTACCCTTGTCGGAGCATGGCGCCGCGACGCAGTCGGCAAGAAGCTCTGGCGCGCTCGTGCCAATCTGGCTTCGTTGCATGGCACCGCGAACAGTCAGCCAGTCGGGGACTAAGTACTTTTCCTACATTTTTATTAAGGGCCGTGGCAAGCGAAGTCCTCATCGTGCCAATTCATTGCGCGAACGAAGCGTGTTTAGAACACGAATTGCGCATCCTATTTATAGATTTTGCCAAAAATGTGTGATTTTGCGGGGCATATGAACGCAAAAGCGTTTTGCGGCTCGGTGTTGACAGGTGCGTAGGAAAACTACATCCTGATCCTGTACTTATCGCTCAGGATCACTCAATGCCGTTTGCAGACACGACAATTGTATCCTTCCGCTTTGATGAAGTGGTAGTTCCTGCCCATCCAGGCGTCATCAATTCCGATACACTCGCCAAGCCCCTTCACATGCTCCCTGTCGGCGGTAAGGCGAGCTGGAGCGTACAGTTCGACGAACTTCCCAAGCTCATCGTGCGCATGACGCTGGCCGACGGTACTGTTGGCCTTGGCGAATTCTATCGCGACCACGAATGGCCGCGCATCGAAGCGATCTGCTCGAACTTGCTGGGCATGAAGATTACGGATTTTCCGCTTCAGAAACTGCCCCTCCCGCTGTGCCGGGAATATGATGGTTTTGAATGCGCGATCTGGGATGCATATGCCAAGTCGCTGGGTATTCCCTTGCATCACCTCTTGGGTGGAGCAGTGCGCGACCGGGTGGCGGTCAGCGCCTGGTCGAGCCATCGCACTCTGGATGAGATCGGCCCCTGGGTGCGCCGCTATCAGGATCAGGGATATGACGTCGTCAAGCTGAAGTGCGATCTTGAAGATGATGTTCCGGGCTGGTGCGCACAGATTAAAGAACACGCACCGGGCATGAAGGTCATCTTCGATCCCAACCAGCGCTGGGAGAATTCCGGGAACGCGCGACCGATCATTCGCGAACTTGAAGCCGTCGGCAACGTGCTTCTTCTGGAAGATCCCATAGCGCGCTGGATGATTCAGGACATGGCCGAACTGCGAGGCTTCTCCTCGATACCGATCGTGCTTCATGTCTCGCTCCCCTACGTCTTTCAAGGACAGCGGCCTTACGAGGCTATCAACGCCTTGAAGCACAATGCGGTTGATGGGTTCAATTTCAATGGAGGGCTGGCCGGTTTCCAGTCGCTCGACCATATCGCCGCGACGGCGGGACTTTATTGCTGGCATGGGTCCGAGGTAGATCTTGGCATCATGGAAGCGATGTATGTCCACCAGTCCGCTGCCGCGCGAAGCTGCGTTTGGCCGGGAGACATTTTCGGCCGAATGATCCGCTCGCATGATCTCTTGGAAATTCCACTCGCGTTCGAGCCCCCTCATGTTCGCATTCCGTCCGATGGACCCGGTCTTGGCGTGAAGCTCGATCAGGCAGCGCTTGAGCGCTTCCGGGTCGGCGAACGCGTGATCTCCTGACAAGGCGGCAATGATGCGTTGGGAAAAACTTACCACCGACGAATTCGCGACGATCGACCGCTTGACGCCGGTCGTTCTGAACATCGCCGCCATCGAGCAGCATGGTCCTCATCTGGCGCTCGACACGGATGTGACGATCGGCGGCCATTTTCTTGACAAGGCGGAAGAACGGCTTGGCGACCAGGTACTCATCCTGCCTGCGGTGAAAGTCTGTTGCTCCGAGCATCACATGGAATTCGCGGGCACTTTGAGCGTGCGCCATGAGACGTTTCTCGCCTATGTCGGCGATATACTGGAGAGCGTGGTCCGGCATGGCTTTCGCAATATCGTCCTGTTCAACAGCCATGGTGGCAATCAGGCCGTGGGGCAGGTGTTGCTTGAATCTTTTGGTGCGCGCCATCGTGAATGCCAGGTGGCGCTTCTTACATGGTGGCGTCTTACCGCGCCGGAGCTGGAAAAAATCCGCGATAGTGATTTCGCGGGCATCAATCACGCCTGCGAGTTCGAGACATCTCTGATGCTGGCCGCGGCACCGGAAGACGTACGCAAGGAAAAGATTTGCGGCATGTCCTACCAACCGACCTTCGAATGGGCGAATTCAGACATGATCCGCGCCAATCGCGGAGCGATTTTTCGAACCATGCACACGATGTCGAACGGAACCGGCGTGGTAGGCGATCCCTCTCTGGGAAGTGCCCAAAAGGGCGAACGCATAACGCAGGTGGTGGTCGACGAGCTTGTAAGGGTTGTCGAAACACTGACAGCGCCGGTCTGATCAGTCGGAAAGTTAACATAATAAAGCGAAAAAAGGGGAAGAAGTCATGTTGAAAAAGTTCACTTTCGCCGCTCTCGGAAGCGCAGCCATTTTAGTGGGAGCATACTCGCCAGCCTTCGCGCAGGAGCGCGGCGGTGTCATCAACGTAGCCACGATCGGCGAGCTGAACACGCTCGATCCAACGGTTGCGACCGGCGATCTTTTGGGCATGGTCACACAGCATTTTTTCGAAACGCTTTATACGTTCGATGCAAACTGGAATGTGACGCCCCTTCTGGCTGCCGAAGTTCCGGAAGTTTCGGAAGGTGGAAAGGTCCACACGATCAAGCTGCGTGAAGGCGTCACCTTTCATGATGGTTCGAAAATGACATCCGAAGACGTGGTCGCCTCACTCGAACGATGGTTCAAGCTGGCTTCGCGCGGGCAACTCGTCGCTGCCAAACTCGACAAGCTCGAGGCGATCGACGATTACACAGTGCGCCTGTCGCTGACCGAACCGTTCGCTGCGCTCAATGCGCTGCTGGCCTTTAACAATTCGGCGGCAATCATTCTACCGTCCGAGAAGATCGCTGATACGTTGAGCGAATATGTCGGCACCGGCCCCTACATGATCAAGGAGCGCAGGGTCGATCAGTATCTCCAGCTCGTCCGCTTTGAAGATTACGCTGCTCGCGAAGGTGAGCCGGATGGTTTTGGTGGCGCGCGCAAGCAGTATCTGGATGAAATCCGTTTCGTGCCGGTGCCGGATGCCAACACGCGGGTCGAAGGCGCAATTGCCGGCCAATATGACTACGCCGATCTGCTCCCGGTAGAGGCCTTCGATCGGCTCGAAGGTCAGGAGAAGACAAAGCCTTTGGTGATCGACTCCTTCGGATGGCCCATGTTCATCATGAACAACAAGGAAGGCATGATGACCAGTCAAGGGTTGCGCAAGGCCGTGCAGGCCGCGTTCAATTCCGAGGACATGCTTGCTGCCGCGTTCGGCAAGCCGGAATTCTACAAAGTTGACGGTGCGCTGTACCCGGAAGGCTATCCGTGGCGCAACGAGGAGGGCCTGGAAGCCTACAACCAGGCTGACATTGAAAAGGCCAAAGCACTGGCAGAAGAAGCCGGATATGATGGCTCGCCGATACGCATTCTCACCAGCCGTCAGTACGAGTTCCATTACAAGATGGCGCAGGTGGCGGCCGAATATCTCAAGCTGGCCGGCTTTAAGGTCGATCTTGGTGTCTTTGATTGGGCGACGCTGGTTCAGCGCCGTGCCGAACCCGGCCTGTGGGATATCTTCATCACACACAGCCCGTTCCTGCCCGACCCGGCGCTTATCGCGCCGCTGCCTGCATCATATCCGGGCTGGTGGGCAAGCGAGGAAAAGGAAAAGCTTCTCAGTGCCATCAACACCGAGGTGGAAATGGACAAGCGTCT
The DNA here is from genome assembly GCF_039939195.1 of Foliimonas ilicis. Lineage (NCBI taxonomy): Bacteria > Pseudomonadati > Pseudomonadota > Alphaproteobacteria > Hyphomicrobiales > Phyllobacteriaceae > Foliimonas > Foliimonas ilicis. The sequence continues at coordinate 140,468 of NZ_JBDUUH010000005.1, forward strand.
CGCCATCTGGTCGGACTTCCAGAAGCTGATCTACGAGGAAGCGCCATTCTACAAAGTCGGCGACTTCAGCTCCCTATCGGCACAGTCGCCACAGCTCGAGGGTTTTACGCCATCGGCATGGCCGTACTTCTGGAATGCCTACGTCCAGAAATAAATTTAAATCGCGGGTCAGGAACCGCAACGATTCCTGACCCATCAAGTGACGAACAGGAGACGATCGATGACACGATACGTTCTGCAGCGCTTTCTCGGAATGCTGAGCGTCATGTTCGTCGTGGTCACGATTGTCTTCATCATCGTGCGCGTGGCGCCGGGTGATCCGGCCGCTGTCATGCTGGGGCCGGATGCCACAATTGCGGATATTCAGGCCCTTCGAACGCGGCTGGGCATCGATCAGCCATTGATTGTTCAATACTTCCTTTTTCTCGGCCAGCTCGTGCGGGGCGATCTTGGACACTCCATCTTTCTTGATATGCCAGTGACGAGCGCCTTGCTCGACCGTGCCGAACCTACATTCTTCCTGACGATGTTTGCTATGCTCATAGCCAGCTGCATTGCGCTGCCGGTGGGCATCATGGCGGCTTATCGGCGTGGCAGCTTCTTCGATCAATCAGTGACGACGCTGACGATGCTTGCGGCCAGCATACCGAGCTTCTGGCTGGGCCTTATCCTGATCCAGTTCTTTGCTGTCCGGCTGGGGTGGTTCCCGGTTGCAGGATATGGCGGACCGGATGCGTCCTTCTTCACGCGGCTTACTCATCTGATGCTGCCCGCAGTGGCGCTGGGTGTCGTATCGTCGGCGCTTATCACACGCTTTACACGCGCATCTATGCTGGACGTGCTTAACGACGATTATGTTCGCACGGCGCGGTCCAAGGGTATGAGTGAATTTCGCGTAGTGCTGAAACACGCTTTCAAGAATGCGCTGATACCGGTTCTGACAGTGCTGGGACTGACCGCCGCGTTGCTCGTTTCCGGCGCAGTCGTGACGGAAACGGTGTTCAGCCTTCCCGGCATCGGCAACCTTGTTGTCTCAGCGGTGCTCAGGCGCGATTACCCGGTTATTCAGGGTGCACTGTTGGTGATTGCCGCCATCTACGTTCTGATAAATTTCGGCATCGACATGCTCTACTTGATGATAGATCCGCGAGTGCGCTACTGATGGCTGCGACCGAAGCATACGCGCCGCCGCGCCTGTCCGCCCTGATCTTTCAACGCAAGACACTCGCTATAGGCTTGATAATCCTTGCAGTTATCACGCTTCTGGCGGCGCTCGCACCGCTTGTTGCCCCGCACTCGCCCAGCCGGCTTTCGATCATCAACCGGTTGAAGCCGCCAGGTGCAGAATGGTTCTTCGGCACTGACGAGTTTGGCCGCGATGTATTCAGCCGTACGATCTATGCTGGCCAGCTCTCGCTGCTCGTAGGCGCCGCGGCTACGGCTTTCGCCTGCATCGTCGGAATAACTCTCGGCATCGTCGCGGGTTTCTTCCGCAAAGCTGATGTGATCGTATCCCGGCTGGTCGACGCCATGATGGCCTTCCCGGATATCCTGCTGGCTATCGCACTTGTCGCCGCGCTCGGACCATCGATTGGCACCGTTATTATCGCGCTCGGCGTTGTCTATGCGCCACGTCTTGCCCGTGTCGTGCGGGCCTCGACGCTCGTCATCCGCGAATTGCCTTATGTTGAAGCTGCGCGCGCGCTCGGCGTGCCAACGTGGCGGATCATGACGCGGCATGTGCTGCGTAATCTCGTCTCGCCGATACTGGTGCAGGCCACTTTCATCTTCGCATATGCGATGCTGGCTGAGGCAGGCCTTTCGTTCCTTGGCGTCGGCGTCAGTCCCGAAATCCCGACATGGGGAACGATGATCGCTTCGGGTCGCCAGTATGTCGGCCAAGCAGACTGGATGACGATCTTTCCAGGTATAGCGATCGTCCTGACCGTCCTTTCCCTTCAGCTCGTCGGCGACGGCATGCGCGATCTGCTCGATCCGCGTCTGCGAAAGGACATGTGACGATGTTGGCTTCCACTTCTCCTGCCGCAACCGCGCTTGCCGATGACATCGTGCTCAGCGCCGAAAACCTGCACACACATTTCGTTATGGGTCCGCGTGCGGCCAAGTCGGTCGATGGCGTCACGTTCAACGTTCGTCGCGGAGAAACATTGGCGGTGGTGGGCGAGTCCGGCTCCGGCAAATCGGTTACCAGCCTGTCGATCATGCGGCTGCTGGCCCATCCGGGGCGCATCGTCGACGGACGCATACTTTACCGCATGCGCGACAACTCGATTATCGATCTTGCATCGGTGAGTGAGAAACGGATGCGCAGCATTCGCGGCAGTGAGATCGCGATGATTTTCCAGGAACCGATGTCTTCGCTCAATCCTCTTTTCACGGTTGGCGACCAGATCATGGAGATGGTGCGACTTCATGAACCGGTCTCACGCAAGGAGGCGCGTGCGCGGGCGCTGGAAATGTTGGAACTGGTAGAGATTCCAGCGGCCGCCAAACGCATCGACCAGTATCCGCACGAAATGTCTGGCGGCATGCGTCAACGGGTTATGATTGCGCTGGCGCTCGCCTGCCGGCCGGCACTGCTGATAGCAGATGAGCCGACGACTGCCCTTGACGTGACGATCCAGGCCCAGATTCTAGATCTGATGCGCCGGCTCCAGCGCGAAATAGGCATGAGTATCCTGTTCGTAACGCACAATCTGGGCGTTGTGGCCGAGATCGCCAATGAGGTCGCGGTGATGTATGCGGGCCGGGTGGTAGAGCAGGCGCGTGTGAATGATCTGTTTGCCCGGCCGCGGCATCCCTACACCAAAGGTCTGCTTGCCTGCATTCCCAACCCGAAACGCGATAGGGAGCCAGACGGAACGCGCCGCATGCTCGATCCGATACCCGGAAGTGTGCCGAGCATCATGTCACTGCCGCAGGGCTGTACGTTTGCTCCTCGCTGTCCGCTGGCAGAACCCGCCTGCGAAGCCGAACCGCCTGCGCTGCAAGTGGCCTCCGAAAAGCACCTGACACGGTGCCGGAGGTTCGAACTCCTGTGAGCTCTTCCATGTATCCCCAAAATGAAAAGCCTGACGTCTTGCTGGCGGTCCGCGGCCTCCAGAAGGGGTTCGACACGAAGAATGGCGTGGTCAAGGCCGTGGATGACGTATCCTTCGAGGTGCGGCGCGGCGAGATTCTCGGCATTGTCGGGGAATCGGGCTCCGGCAAGACGACTGCCGGGAGAGCAATTTTGCGCCTCGTCGAGCCGACCTCCGGTGAAGCGATCTTCGACGGCGTCGATCTTTTCAAGCTCTCAGAAAAGGAACTGCGCACCTATCGGCGGCGTATGCAGATCATTTTCCAGGACCCGTATTCGAGCCTGAACCCGCGCATGCGGGTCGGCGAGATCATCGGCGAGGCGATCGATACGCACCGGCTGGCAAAGGGACAGGCACGCAAGGACAGGATCGAGCAATTGCTTGTGAGAGTTGGCTTGTCCGCCGAACATGCGCGGCGCTATCCCAACGAGTTTTCAGGTGGACAACGACAGCGCATCGGCATAGCTCGCGCCCTTGCGGTGGAGCCTGAGTTGATCATCGCCGACGAACCTGTTTCCGCACTCGACGTGTCCGTGCAAGCGCAGGTGCTGAACCTTATCCACCAACTACAGCGGGAACTCGGCCTGACGATGGTCTTTATCTCGCATGATCTGACAGTCGTAGAATATCTCTGCGATCAGATCGTGGTCATGTACTTGGGCAGGGTTATGGAGAAGGGGCCATCCCGGTTGGTTTATGCCGCGCCGCGCCATCCCTATACGCGGGCGCTTCTGGCCACCGCGCCAATTCCTGACCCAACTGTAAAGCGTGAGCGCGTCATCCTGCAGGGCGATATACCGAGCCCACTCGATCCGCCATCTGGATGTGTTTTTCGCACGAGATGCCCGTATGCAATCGAAGCTTGCGCTAACACAGTGCCGATCGGTGAAGACGTGGGGCCTGGTCACAGTGTTGCCTGCATCCGGCACGCCGAACTCGCCAATTGAAAGGTCCAGCCGACATGACCCCCGCCGCCCGGCTTGAAGCTCTTGGTATCGTTTTGCCTCCGCCGCCAGCGCCGATCGCAAACTATGTCCCGTATGTGATTGATGGAAACATGCTGTATTTATCGGGGCAGGGACCACGCGAAGCAGATGGTACATTACGCACCGGCAAAGTCGGTAGCGATGTTACGATCGAACAGGCCTACAACGATGCGCGCCTTACCGGGCTCAATCTTTTGTCGGTCATCCAGGCCGCGCTGGGAGATCTTGGCCGCGTACGACAGATTATCAAGCTGCTCGGCATGGTGAATGCAGTTTCCGATTTCGCCCAGCATCCGAAGGTCATCAACGGATGTTCCGATTTGTTGATCGAAGTCTTCGGCGACGATGGTCGACACGCCAGGTCTGCGGTCGGCTTCGGCTCTCTGCCGGATAACATCACCGTCGAGATCGAAGCTATCGTCGCTGTCAGGAGCTAGTGCATATTCAGAATGGAACTCGAAAGGTTCGCGCTTCGCGAGCCTGTGACGCAAAGCTCTGAAGACGTACTGATCGGCCATGGAAGCGACCGACGACCTCTTCCAGAATCTGGATCATTTGCGAAACCGTTCTCGACGTTGCCATGGCGGATGCTATCGGCCTTCTGGACTGCCTGGCGCACGGGCCAGCTTCAAAAAGATGAACGTGCGGCTTACGGTTGGCGAGCGGCGATGACTTCATCTAACCAACCTGCCTGCATATCCGGCACGGAATCCAGAAGAAGCTGCGTGTACGGCTGATGCGGCGGTGAAAGTACGTCTTCCTTCAGCCCTTGCTCTACGATTTTGCCTTGGTGCATGACGACAACGTCATCTGCTATTGCGCGGACGGTTGCGAGATCGTGCGTGATGAACAAATATGACACGCCAAGCTTGGCCTGAAGTGCGACGAGCATCTTCAGGATTTCCGCCTGCACGATCTGGTCCAGCGCCGATGTGACCTCGTCACAGACGATAATTTCCGGTTCTGCTGCCAACGCACGAGCGATTGCGATGCGCTGGCGCTGACCGCCTGAAAGCTGGCTCGGCAACCGATCAATAAAGGAGGCATCGAGCTCGACGGTCTTTAGCAATTCAACTATGCGCTCGGTTCGCTTGGCACCGGAAAGCCCGTGGTAGAAGTTAAGTGGTCGACCGATGATTTTTCTAACCGCGTGGCGCGGGTTTAGCGCGCTTTCGGCGGACTGGTAGATGATTTGGATTTTCCGAAGCGTATCCTTCGATCTTTGCCGCACCAGAGGCGGGCAGGTCTCGTTTCTGAAGTGAATGGTGCCGCTGTCGGGTTGCAGCAGACCCGCAATTGCACGGCCAAGGGTAGATTTTCCTGACCCGGATTCGCCCACAAGCGCAACTGTCTGTCCGCGCCCGACGGTTAGAGAAACATCCTTGAGAACCTGCAGCGTTCCATACGACGCGCTCAGATCGTTTACGCGCAAAAGTTCGGGAGCATCCACTCCCGGCTCGACGGGAATGTCGTGAACGGCCCAGAGCGATTTTGTGTAGTGATGCTCGGGGTGCTCGAGAATTTGCGCAACCGGGCCTTCTTCGACAGCCTCGCCATGGCGAAGCACCATGATGCGGTCCGCCATTTGCGCGACGATGGCCAAATCATGTGTGATGTAGAGAGCCGATACGCCGAACTCTTTTATCGCCTGACGAATGGAAATCAGAACCTCGACCTGAGTGGTCACATCGAGTGCGGTGGTGGGCTCGTCGAAAACGATGAGATCCGGATTGCAGATCATTGCCATCGCCGTCATGGCGCGCTGTAGCTGACCGCCAGAAACCTGATGCGGATACCGGCGCCCGAACTTTTCTGGTTCGGGCAGTTGCAGTGCTCGAAACAGGCTGATGGCCTTTGCCTCGGCGTCTGGCCTGCTCTTTCCGCCACGCGAGACAGCGGCCTCGACGATCTGATCCATCAGCCGGATTGCGGGGTTAAAAGATGCAGCAGCGCTTTGCGCGACATAGGCAATTCGGACCCCGCGCAATGCGCGTTTGCGAGGCTCCGTTAATTGAAGCAAGTCCTGCTGCTTAAACTCGATGCTGCCGGATTTTATGCGGCAGCCCTGCCGGACATAGCCAAGTGCTGCCAGACCTATCGTCGATTTTCCGGCACCGGATTCGCCGACCAGCCCGAGAACCTCGCCGGTTTTCAGCTCGAAGCTTACGCCCTTGACGATCTCGGCCCATTTGTCGTCCGCTTTGGCTTCGATACGAAGATCTGAAACCTTCAGTACGACGCTGTCGGCATTGGCCGGCCGACTAGCGATCATCGTCGGAAAGACCACTTGATTCATTCAAAAACCAATCTGCGATGAAGTTGACGGCAACGGTCAGCAGCGCAATCGCAGCCGCCGGGATGAGAGGCGTGATGTCGCCGCTGCTGATCAGTGCTGCGTTGTCGCGCACCATGGAGCCCCATTCCGCCATTGGCGGCTGCAACCCGACGCCGAGGAATGACAGCGCCGCGATTGCGAGAAACACGAAGCAGAAGCGAAGGCCGAATTCGGAGATCAGCACTGGCATGATGTTCGGCAATATTTCCTGCGTGACGATCCACGGCAGCTTTTCGCCACGCGCATGTGCGGCTTCCACGAACTCCAGCGTTACGACGTTGAGAGCGGCGGCGCGTGAAAGGCGGAAAATGCGCGTGGAGTCGATGATTGCGATGATGACGATGAGATTGAAAATGCTGGAGCCGAATATGGCGAGCAGCATCAATGTGAAAATCAAATCCGGGATCGACATGACTGAATCGACGAACCGGCTTAGCACCTGATCGACCACCCCGCGCAGAACTGCCGCAACGATGCCGAGGCATCCGCCGATTATGAAGGCGAGCAACGTCGTCACGAAAGCGATGCCGATCGAGTTGCGCGCACCGAAAATCAGGCGGCTGAACAGATCGCGCCCTAGCTGATCTGTGCCGAAGATGAACTGGCTGTTCCAAGGCTCGAACGGGGTTTGCGAAACGACCTGATACTCGCCGTAAGGCGCGATGAGCGGCGCGAACACTGCCGCAATCAGATAAATGGACAGCACGATCATGCCGAACCATGCGGTCGGCGGCGCGCGGCGAAGACGGCGTCTGGCGCCTGCAAAAAAGCTGCGGGTTGGCTCTGGGCGATCTATTTCGGACAATGCCATTTCGATCCTCAGCGCGGATGGAGGAGTCTGGGATTGCTGACGATAGAGATGATGTCCGCAATCAGATTGAGCAGAATGTAGGTCACCGAAAAGATCAACGCGCATGCCTGTATGACCGGGATGTCGCGGTTGCGGACTGCATCGACCATCGTCTGCCCAATTCCCGGATAGACAAACACGACCTCGATCACCACGACGCCTGCGATCAGGTAGGCGAGGTTGAGCGCCACCACGCTCGCGATCGGGCCGATGACATTGGGCAGTGCGTGGCGAATGACGACACGCGCGGCGGATTCACCCTTGAGCTGCGCCATCTCGATGAATGGACGCGACATGATACCGATGATCGCGGCGCGCGTGTTGCGCATCATGTGAGCGAGGATGACGAGCGTGAGCGTCAGAACTGGCAGGACCATTCGGGTCAACTGCTCGCCTATGCCCATGCTGGGACGAATGCTGGATAGTGATGGAAACCAATGCAGATTGATCGCGAAGATCAGCATGATGATGTAGGCGAAGAAGAACTCCGGAATTGAAATCGATGCAAGGCTCGACGCGCTGAGAATGCGGTCGGGAAATCGATTGCGATAAAGTGCAGCCACGATGCCAAGTCCGACTGCCAGCGGCACTGCGATAAGAGCAGTCAGCGACGCCAGATAAAGCGTGTTGAGCAATCGCGGCCCGATAATGTGGCCGACAGGTCGCGACGAAAAGGATTGACCGAAATCACCCATCAAAGCGTTGCCGAGCCACGAAAGATAACGCTGATACCAAGGCAGGTTCAGCCCAAGCTGCTCGCGAAAAGCGGCAACCGTATCGGGAGTGGCTGAGCGGCCGAGGATCGATGTCGCGAAGTCGCCCGGCAACATGCTGACGGCCAGAAATATCACGAAGGAGACGATTAGCAGACTGAGAAAGCCGAGCGCTATGCGTTGCAGCAGCATGTAGGCGATTGGATGTGTCGTCGTACTCACGGCGATCCCTTTAATCCATCACCGCGCCAGGCATGCAATCGACTTGCTGTCCCAGCGCGATAACTTTGTGGCCACATCTCGTGGTCAGAAACAATAGCCTAGACCAGCCACCAACGCTCGGTCATGCGAAGGTTGTCACATGGGAAGATGCCGCCGATTGTGCCGTGGCCGATCTTTTTGGACATACCGTAGTTCCAGTTGACGAAGGCCAGCGTAAGCATTCCGCCATCATCATGCACGATCTGCTGCATTTCGGCATATTGGGCGGCGCGCTTGTCCTGATCTGTTTCCGCACGTGCCTCGATCAGCAGCTCGTTGAAGCGCGGATTTTTCCAATGCGTGCTGTTCCAAGGTGCGTCTGCTGCAAGCACCGTCGAGAAGAGCCAATCGCAAGTGGCGCGACCATACCAATCGACACCGCTGAACGGCTTCTTGAGCCAGACATTTTCCCAATAACCATCGTCGGCTTCGCGAACGATGTTGATATTGATGCCCGCCTTGGCAGCCTGTTCCTTGTAGAGCACAGCCGCATCGATACAGCCGGGAAAAGCGGCCTCGGACACGGACAGATCGACATCGACCGAGGTCAGGCCCGCCTTCTTCAGATGCTCTTTTGCTTTTTCGATATCGTATGCGTATTGCGGTGTCGGGTCCTTGTAGAAAGGCATTGCCGATGCGACCGGCGTATCGTTGCCGACCTTGCCTTCGCCAAGGAACACTTTTCGCAAAATGTCTTCGCGGTCGATGGCATATTTCAGGGCAAGGCGAACGTCGAGATTGTCGAAAGGCGCGACCGACGTATCCATGTCGAATGTGAAGTGCCGAAGGCTCGGCACGCGCTCGATCACAAGTTCCGAATTGCGCTGAACCAAGGGCATGTTCTTCACTTCGAGATCGTTCATGAAGTCGATCTCGCCGGTGACGAACGCGTTCGTACGCGCTGTCGGATCCGTGATCGCGATGAATTCGAACTCGTCAAGATAAGGCTTGTTGTCCTTATGATAGTTGGGGTTGCGCGTCATTTTGATTGACGAGCCGGGCTCGAAATCTTCCAGTTTGAAACTGCCTGTGCCGACACCCTTTTGCCAGTCGATGCCGCCGCCTTCTTTCGCCTGCATAATCGAAAGGTGATAATCGGCAACGAGGTAAGGGAAGTCGGCGCTGCCTGAGTTCAGCGTGAAAACGACGTTGTTTTCGCCGTCCTTGTCGATGCTCGCGACCTGCGACAGGATGGCCTTGGCGCCCGACGTCGAGCTTTCACCCATATGGAAACGGAACGATTCCTGTACGTCCTCGACAGTCAGGCTCTTCCCATCGTGGAAAGTGACGCCATTGCGAAGCTTGAACACCCACTTCTTTGCGTCGTCGCTGGGTTCGAAGCTTTCTGCCAGATCGCCAATGATGGTTCCATCTGCCGCGATCTCGGTCAGGTTGTTGCACAGCGATCCGTTGAATGCCGCCTGCGCAAAGCTTGCCGGCCATGTGCCCGGATCAAGTGTGTCGTTCTGCGATGCATCGGACATACCGAAGCGGGCAAAGCCGCCTTTTTTCGGCTCGTCTGCCGCGAATGCGAGATTTGAAATGGCGCTGTTGCTGAAGCCCGCGGCGGCGAGAAGGGCGGTGGAGCGTCCGAGAAACTCCCGGCGTGAAATCTGGCCTTTTTGGAAGCGTTCGGCCCAATAGCTGAATTCAGACATGGCTAACTCCTCGAAATGCCTGTTCCCCTTTTGGCTGACCACAAGACAGGCGCTTCGCGGCAAGCATTTTTATGGCAGATGTCCCTCTTGAATGGCGACTTTTTCTGCACTCGATCCAACGCTAATCAGAGCGAAAACGTTTGTCAATGATTTCTGACTGACCAATCAATCATTTTCATTGACAGGCATTTGCCGCGTTGCATAGGCTGCGAAAAAAAGGGGAAAGATACTATGGACGCCGATATCTGCTATCTCTCTGCGACCGAGGCTCTGCAGCGGTTTCGAGATCGTACGCTTTCTCCCGTCGAGTTGCTTGAAGCGCAATTGAAACGCATCGACGATACGTCCGACACGGTCAACGCGACAAGTTTTGTCTATGCCGATGAAGCGCTGGATTTGGCGCGTGACGCCGAGCGGCGCTATGGTTCATCCGATGGCAGGCTGCGGCCTCTGGACGGCATTCCAACCGCGATCAAGGATGAGAGCGGAATTGCCGGAAAAGTCACGACCTATGGCTCGCTGATCTACAAGGATGCGGTGGCGGAAACCACCAGCACTGTTGTTCAACGCTTGATGGATTCCGGCGCGATCGTGCACAGCAGGACAACCACGCCGGAGTTTTCCTGCGAAGGCGTTACCCACTCAAAACTCTGGGGCGTAACCCGCAATCCCTGGAACCTCGACTTTACGCCGGGCGGTTCATCCGGTGGCGCAGGCGCGTCTCTCGCAGCAGGCCTGACCACGCTTGCCAACGGCTCTGACATTGGTGGCTCGATTCGAATACCGGCGTCGGCCTGCGGCGTCGTTGGCTATAAACCGCCTTACGGCCGCAACCCGTCGTCCTCGCCATTCAACCTCGATCCCTACAATCACCCCGGGCCAATGGCGCGTTCCGTGGAAGATTGTCTGCTCATGCAAAACATCATGTGCGGGCCTGACGCGAAAGACATTGCTTCGCTTCGACCAAAGCTGACCATGACAGATGGTCGAAGCGGTATCAAAGGCTGGAAGATCGCCTATTCTCTGGACCTTGGATACTTCGAGGTGGACGAGGAGGTGCGGCGCAACACTCTGGCTGCTCTGGATGTTTTTCGTTCGCTCGGTGCTACGGTGGAGGAGGTCGATCTCGGCTGGACAAAGGATAGCGAGCGTGCGGCCTACAGCCATCTGCAAACCATATTTGGATCATGGATCGCCGAATATCTCGACACAAAGGCAGATTTGCTGACCGCCTATGCCCGCCATTTTGCGGAGGGTGCGCGCGGCACGACATGCAACGATTTCCTCAAATCGATGTACAAGGCCGGTGAGATGTACGCATCGCTGGGGCCAATCCTGGAAACGCATCAGATACTCATTTGCCCAACGCTTGCGGTTCCGGCGGTAGCTGCGGATTTCGAGCCTTCGACGGACAAGATTGTCATCAACGGTAAGGAAGTTCATCCGTCTATCGGCTGGCCCATGACCTATCCTTTCAACATGATGAGCCGTTGCCCGGTTTTGAGTGTGCCTTCCGGGCGAGCGTCGAATGGCGTGCCGACGGGCATCCAGATCGTGGGACAAACCTATAGTGACGAGACGGTATTTACGGCGGGGCTTGCCTATGAACAAGCGGTCGGTGGCTGGTATGGCAAGCCGCAGGATCGCCCTGCAATTCCCGCTGCAATCTGATCGAGGCGGGTTTTCATGAAAACAGTCTACTCGCCCCTTCACAGCCTGCAGAATGCGGAAGCGGAGTTCATTCGCGGCAAGCGCGTGCCGAGCTTCGAGATGCCGCGTCGCGCAGAACTCGTGCTCGAACGCATAAAAAAAGTCTTCGGCGCCGAAATTATCGAACCGCGCGATTTCGGCACAGCACCGCTCGTCAAAGTTCACGACGAGGCGCTGGTCACGTTTTTATCGGCCTTCTGGGAACGCTGGTCGGCAGAAAATGGCAAGGTCGATGCCTTCCCGAATGCCTGGCCACCGCCGCGTTCTCATCGAATGGAAACGCAACGCATAGGCGCTGAGCTTGGGCGCTATTGCATCGACATGAGCAGCCCGATCATGGAAGGCACGTGGCAGGCCGTGTCAGCATCCGCCAATGTCGCTCTTACCGCGCAGGAGTTGGTGTCCGGTATCGATGGATCAGCCTTCGCCTTGTGCCGTCCTCCGGGGCATCATGCTGGCCGGGATTATTTTGGCGGCTATTGCTTCATCAACAACGCGGCGGTCGCAGCACAGGCTTTCCGCGACAAGGGTGCCGCGAAAGTCGCCGTGCTTGATGTCGATTACCATCACGGCAATGGCACGCAGGACATTTTCTACGACCGGTCAGACGTGTTGACCGTCTCGCTCCATGCCGACCCGAAACTCGAATACCCCTATTACATGGGCTATGCCGATGAGACAGGCAGCGGCGCAGGCGAGGGGTTCAACGCCAATTTCCCTCTGCCATGGGGCACGGACTATGATGCCTATGGCGAGGCATTGGATGCCGCACTCTCCCGAATAAGCAAATTCGGTGCAGAAGCGCTGGTCGTATCTCTTGGAGTAGATACGTTTGACGGCGACCCGATCTCGAAATTCAAACTGCAGAATGCGGATTTTTCGGCAATCGGCCGCAGCATAGCTACCCTGCGTTTGCCAACGTTGTTCGTGATGGAAGGCGGGTATGCTGTCGAGGATATAGGCGTAAACGTCGTGAATACGTTAAGCGGATTCAAGGAAGCGTTCGCCAGATAAGGCTCGACGCTCAGAAATCGTCGGGAAATATCGATTGAAGGTAGAACAGGCAGGCTTTTTTCCCGGCATCGTGGCCCGAAGTGCCGATCTGCCCGAAAACCTGGCCGGAAATCCACAATCCATCGATCATCGCATTCAAGCTTCTGGCGACCAATGCGGGATCGAGCTTGATGTTGCGTTGGCTGGCGAGGGCTTCGATGTCGGCCTTCACGACCTCGTCGTAACGTGACTTCAATTCCGCGCAACGCCGTTGATATTCCGGGTTGCGCACGGCTTCGGCCCAAAACGCCGTAAATACCGCAATATGCCCGGCATCCGACATTGTCGTATCGAAATCCAGCTCGATCATGGCGCGCAGCCGCGCGGCAGGCGTGCCATGTTCCGGCTGGAGCAAAGTGCGGTCGTATTCCTCGACCATATAGTCGAGCGCGGCCAAGGTAATTCCTTCCTTGGACTTGAAATGGAAAGAGACGACGCCGTAGCTGCAACCGGCTTCATTGGCGATGTCGTTCATCGTCACGCCGGTCAGCCCCTTGCGCGCGATAACCTTGAGGGCCGCTTCCAGAAGCGAGCGACGGCGCTCGATCACCTGATCTTCACGCGACGGCGCACGTCGGGCTTTTGGCGAAGATCCAGTCTTTGCCGGTGTCTGATCCATTTTCCCTAAACACTCTGCTCGTATTCTAAGCTGATCTGGTAGCAGTTTCCATCAAGGTCCGACAAGGTTAGGCATCCTCGAATGCTACGGGATGGGGTCCAGGCCCAGAAAACGTTGTGCATTGTCGTGCAGCCATTTCCGGCGCACGACTTCATCGATCGGCAATGCTTTAACTTCCGCCAAGGCCCGTTCCGGTGCGAGCATTGGAAATGCCGTCCCGAATATGATTTTGTCCTGCAGCAATGTGCGGCCATATTGCAGCAACGGCTCGTAGCCGGAATGCGCTTTTGCCAGCAAGGCAGGGCGCACAGCCAAAAGCCCGATCCATAGATTAGGATGCCGCCAGGCGACGCCGATCAATTCATTGACCCACGGCCAGCCGGGCGGAGAAGCACAGACCTTCATATCCGGGAAATCGACCATTACGTCGTCGAGATATTCCGGCTTTCCGAATTTCATTGGCGTGGCGGTCGAGAAATTAATGCCGCAATGAATATTGACCGGAATGCCAAGCTCAACAGCCTTCTCGTAAAGCGGATAAAGCATGCGGTCGTTTGGACATAATTTCAGTTCGAAGCACTGCAGATTCAGCCCACGCAGGCCGTATTCGCGAACGGCCCGTTCCAGTTCTTCGACTGCCGTTTTGCCCTTATGTGGATCGACGCCAGCAAAGCCGATGTAGCGCGGTCCGTTTTCCGAGCAGAAGGAAGCGACCGTCTCATTCGAAATCTTGAAGCCGAACGTCGTTTCGACGTCGCGTGCTTTCAAAACAACATGGCGCGCGACGAGCCGCTCATAGGTTTCCAGATAGCCTTGCAGATCCTGAGCGGCATCTGATTTCGCGGATTGCTTTTCGCTGGCCGCGTAAACGCGCCGGTAGTTCTGAAGATGCGGTGCAGCACCTTCAAACCCGGGGGCAGGTGGGCGGCTGGAGAAGTCGATCCACATCACGAATGACGCCAGCGACGGCGCTCCGACAAAATGACACGCGCTGCATTGTGACCCGGAACGCCGGTGACACCGCCACCCGGATGCGCAGATGCACCACAGATATAGAGGTTTTTGACCGGCGTCCTATAATCGGCATATTGCGCTGCCGGACGCCGGAAGAAAATCTGGTCCGTGCTGATCTCGCCGTGATGGACGTGGCCATTCGGAAGATCGAAAATACGCTCGAGATCTAGCGGCGTGAGAATCTGGCGATGCAGGATGCGCTTTTCGAGATCGGGAGAATATTCCCGCAGAACCTTCATGACCGTATCATAGAGTTCTTCACGTCTGCTGTCCCAGTCACCCTCGCGCAACGTATAAGGTGCATGGCCGCCGAAAATGTTCATCACATGATGACCGGCAGGCGCAAGCGTCGGATCGACCACGCTCGGTGTCTTGACGATCAGGAACGGGTTTTCCGAAATGCGGCCATAGCGGCCATCATCATGCGCCTGATCCATGTAATCGACGCTCGGCCCGATTGTGAGCTGCACCGGGTAGCCGTTTGGCGATGCGGACGGAAATGCCGGCAATCCATCCAGTGCCAGATTGATACGGAAGACGGTGGACTCCGTACGGAAATCCTCGATCTGTTTTACGAAAGGTGCAGGAAGCGCGTCTTTCGACAGAAGTTTGAGAAACGTCGTTTTTGCGTTGGCATTTGCGATAACGATCTTCGCATGAATTGCCTCGGCATCGGCAAGTTGCACGCCGTATGCGGAGCCGTTTTTCACAAGAATTTTTTCGACTGGGGCATCGGTTCGAACGACCATGCCATGCGCCTCCCCGGAACGTCGGATCGCGTTCGAGATTTCGCCCATGCCGCCCTTGATCAGGCCCGATGGTCCCGCCGGTGTGTTCTGGTCGCGCACAACCGAGCGCACGAGCATGTATGCCGATCCGGGAGAACGAAGGCTTGAATTGCCACCGCCACCGCCAGCAAAGAAGCCCAGAACCAGCTTGACTTCATCGGCTTCGAACCAGCGGCTCAAATAGTCATATGCGCTGAGCGTGAGCAGGTCATAGATGTCGTAGAATTTCGAGCCGATCTTGCGAAAACGCCAGACGAATTGTGCAAGTTTTGCGAGATCGCGCGGCGATTTTGCACCGGGATCGACGGGCGTCTCGAACAAAAGTTGCTTCAGGAAGGGCGCCAATCCCAAAAGATGGTCGCGATAGGCAGGGTAAGCCTTAGCGTCTTTTTCAGAAAATTTCGTGATTTCCGCGCAAAATCTGTCGATCGAACCCCAGTTCGTGAAGGTTTCGCCGTTGCCCAGCGGAAAAACTGTCGACGGCGTGTCGAGCACTTCGTAACCGTATTTCTGAAGCTCGAGATCGAGGATCACCTTGGGCTGCAACAGACCCATAATGTACGAAGCGGTGGAGACCTTGTAACCCGGCCAAACCTCTTCCGTGACAGCCGCGCCGCCAACCAGGCCGCGCCGTTCAAGAATGCAGACTTTGACACCTGCGCGCGCCAGATAGGCGCCACAGACGAGTCCGTTGTGACCGCCGCCGACAATGACAGCATCGAAGGTTTCGGCCATTTTTCTCCCCTTAAAGCCAGCGGTTTTCGACGCGATCGAAACTGCCGGCCCGAAGGTCGTCAGTTTCCTTCACAAGCAACTGCTTGGCGATTTTCAGCGAAACGGTGCGCGGAAACTCATCGCGAAACACATAGAAGCGCGGCACCTTGAACGGTGCTAACTGTCGTTTGGCGGCTTCGATGATGGTCGCCAGCGTATCGTCGCTCCAGACGGTTTCGTCCTTGAGCTTGATATACGCTTTGACCTCTTCACCGCGTAGCGCGTCGGGCACTCCGATGACGGCTGCTTCGGCCACGACAGGCACCGCGTTGAGTACGGACTCAACTTCGCGCGCCGCAATGTTTTCCGCGCTGCGGCGGATCATGTCCTTCTTGCGCCCGACGATCGTGTGGAACCCGTTTTCATCGACCTGGAAGAGATCGCCCGTGCGAAACCAGCCATCGCTGAACGCGGCTTTTGTGGCTTCGGGGTTGTTGTAGTAACCAAGCATGATGCCGGGTCCGCGGATCAGCAATTCGCCGATCTCGCCTGCAGCAAGCGTGTTGCCTTCATCGTCAACGACCTTGCATTCGCGGAAGGGGCAGGGCACGCCGCAAGACCCGGAGCCGACCATGTCGGAGCGTTCGATGGGCATGAACATCGCTGGACCGGTCTCGGTCATCCCGAAGGCTTCGCGCGCATTGAGATCGTATCGCGCCTCAAGTCCTGCGTGGAGATCCCGCGGAACGCCGTAGACATTCGCGCGCATGATTTCCGTATGCGGGTCATCTGCATGCGCTGGCTGGCTGTGCAGAACCCAAGGCAGCAGACAGAAATTGATGCGATAACCGCGCACCCATTCCATGAAGCGGCTGGTGCTCTGTCTGGCGGCAACGAACAGCGTACCACGCTGATAAAGCGTCATCAGCAAGAGCCACTGAGGGTCCATATAGAAAAATGGCGTTGAGGCCAGAATGCGCTCATAGCGTCGTCCGTCGCGGAAGGCGTTCACCTTGCCGGCGCTGATCCAATAGCGCTGGCTGAGCATGCAGCCCTTCGGAAAACCTGTGGTGCCGGACGTATATTGAATATTCAGCAGGTCGTCGTGAGTAACAGGCTCCGGCGCGTCGAATGTATCGCTTGGCGTTGAAGCCAGCTCATCCCAATTCACAGCGCCAGCCAGCGTATCACCGACGATAATCGTCTGGGCGAGATAAACCTTGATCACGCCGTCTTCGCGTGCCGCATTCACCACGTCCATGCAATCGCGGTGCGCAACCACGAAAGTTACTTCGGCATCATTGACGACATGCGCCAACTCGCGTTCGCGGTAGCTGATGTTGGTTGGCACCATGACGGCGCCTATGCGGCCAAGGGCCAGCCATGTCAGCGGCATTTCGGGGATGTTGGGGAGCATCACGGCGACATGCGTTCCCTTGACGATGCCGAGCTTGATGAACTGCGTTGCCAGCCCGTTCACCACGCGACGCATTTCCGCGTAGGTGATCGTCCGCCCGTCTTCAAAGAAGTTCCAAAGAAGCTGATCGCCCGCAGCGTCTGCGGCCTCGTCGATCAGCGCGCCGATGTTTGCGGGCAACTGCTCCGCCTCTATGCGACGCCGCCTTTCGGCGACGCCGGGAACCTGCTGAGAAAGTACCTCCGCCCGGCTCATTAGTGGGCGAACCACACGGCTTTGAAGTCCGTGTATTTGTCGAGCGCATGAAGCGACTTGTCTCGTCCGAAACCGGACTGCTTGAACCCACCGAATGGAACCGACATCAGTCCCCGGTCGAAGCAATTCACCCACACCACACCGGCACGAATGGCCTTCGCCGCGCGATGCGCCTTCTTGACGTCGTTCGTCCAGACACCAGCGGCCAGACCATAAATCGTGTCGTTGGCGACGGTCATCGCCTCGTCGAAATCGCGCACGGTTATAGTGGCCAGAACCGGCCCGAATATCTCTTCGCGCGCGATTTTCATCTGGTTGGATACGCCGTCGAAGACCGTCGGTTCGATGAAATAGCCGCCGCTTTCCTGACGCACACGGTTGCCGCCGGCGATAATCTTGGCGCCGCCCGCGACACCTTCCTCTATATAGCCAAGCACGCGCGACATCTGCTCTTCGGTAACGATGGAGCCGAGCTTCGTTGCCGCATCGAGCGGATCGGAAGGCACCAGCGCGTTTGCCTGCTGAAGAACTTTCTCAAGGAACTTGTCCTTGATCTTGTCTTCCACGATCAGCCGCGATCCGGCATTGCAGACCTGGCCCGAATTGCCGAAAATACCGGCCGCCACCGTGCGGGCGGCAGCATCCAGATCATCGCAATCCGCAAGCACGATCTGTGGAGACTTTCCGCCAAGTTCGAGCCCGATGCGCTTGATGTTGGACTGGCCGGAATACTGCATGAAGTAGCGCCCGACTTCGGTCGAACCTGTGAAGCCCACGCAATCGACATCCATGTGCAAGCCAAGCGCTTTGCCTGTCACATGCCCAAGGCCGGGCAGTACGTTCAGAACGCCTTTCGGCAGTCCGGCATCAAGTGCCAGTTGGGCAATGCGCAGAGCGGTGAATGGTGATTGTTCGGCGGGCTTGAGGATAACCGAATTGCCGGTCGCAAGCGCCGGTCCAAGCTTCCATGCAGCCATAGACAACGGGTAATTCCACGGCACGACGGCGGCGACGATGCCGACCGGTTCGCGCACGACCATCGTCGTCATGTCGTCTGCCGTCACGGCGACTTCGCCATAAACCTTGTCGATCGCTTCCGCGTACCAGGCGATGCAGTTTGCAGCACTTGGAATGTCGCCATTCGTGCTGTTGGTGATTGGCTTGCCGACATTAAGGGTTTCGAGAAGACCGAGTTCGTCACGGTTTTGCAGCAGAAGTTCGGAAAAGCGCAGCAGAACCTTCTTGCGCTCTGCCGGTGCCGCGCGAGACCATACGCCGGATTCGAACGCCCTGCGTGCCGACTTAACTGCGAAATCGACATCGGCTGGACCGCAAGCTGCAACCTTGGCAATGATCTTGCCGCTGCCTGGATAGACGCAATCGAAGGTTTCGCCCGATTGAGCTTCGACATAGGCACCGTCGATGAATGCCTTGCCCGGCAATTTGATCTGTTCAGCGCGTTGGTGCCAGTTCGGTTTGATTTCGGCGTTCATGAGCGTGTTCCCCGTCTTTCCGGCAATTATTGTTTGCTAAGTTAGAATTTAATATTCCGATTGATTGGTCAATCAGTTTATTTGATGCGAGACGCGTCACCGCCGTTGCGTTACCGGCTATTTCCGATTTGCCTTCCAGCTTCCAGAATACCCTCGCGCAATATGCCGATCATGTAATCGATCTGCTCTTTGGTGATGATGAGGGGCGGAGACATGACGCACATATTGCCGAGTGGGCGCACGATAAGACCCAATTCGTAGCAATGCGCGTCGATCAACGAGCCGAGCTTCCTATCGAGGGCCGTGACCTCCGGCGAGGACGGATCGACAAGGCATTCGACGCAACCGACGAGCCCGGATGAGCGAACATCCGCGACCAGAGGAAGGTCTGCCAGACTTCTCAACTGCTCTGCGAAATAGACGGAGATGTCGCGCACGTGATCCAGAATTCCGTCATTCTCGATGACTTCGATATTCGCCAATGCCGCGGCGCAGCTGACCGGATGGCCCGAATAGGTGTAGCCATTGGAGTAATAGCCGCCTTTCGCGTTTTCGCCGCTCACCTTATTCAGCAACCGCTCGGAAATCGCGAAGCCGCCGAGCGGCACGTAGCCGGAGGTAACACCTTTTGCGAAAGTGATGATGTGAGGCACTACGCCGAATACGCTTTCGGAGGCGAACCATTCGCCACAGCGGCCAAATCCGGTGACCACTTCGTCCGAAATGTAGATAATATCGTGCTCTTCACAGACGGACTTGAACCGTGCGTGGTAGCCTTTCGGCGGGATTACAACTCCGCCCGAAGCCAGCAGCGGCTCGGCCAAAAAGACCGCGACCTTGTCGGCCCCGATCTTGGCGATTGTCTGCCTGAATTCGTCCACCAGCCAGTCGAGGAACTGCGCCTCGCTCTTGCCTTCTGAAAAGCGGATATTAGGGCTCGAAATAAAAGAAATCTTGTCCGACACAATGTCGAAATTAGCCCAATTTCCTTCGCGCCCCGAGCATGCTGCCGTAAGCGTCGTGCTGCCGTGATAGCCCTCGCGACGTACGATGATGTGCTTCTTTTCGGGCCGCCCAAGCACGTTGTTGTAGTATTCAACGAAGCGCAGGGCCGAATCCACCGCGGTAGATCCTCCCGTTGTGAAGAAGACGCGGTTCAAATCGCCTGGCGTCAAGGCCGCGATCCTCGCGGCAAGCTCCGCTGAAGGCGAATTGGTCGTGTACCAAGGGGAGTTATAGGAAAGTTTCAGCGCCTGTTCCGACATCGCGTCGGCGATCTCGCGACGATTGTAACCGATCTGCGTGCACCACATGCCGCCAGGCCCATCGATCAGGCGGCGGCCATTGGTGTCCACCACGTAGATGCCTTCGCCATACGCAATCACCGGTTTGGATGAGGTGCCGAGCTTCGACATATCTTCGGCGGGCGTCAGCAGGTGATCCCGCGCCGCGTTCTCGGTTTCCGCCGCATTCCACTGCGCACCGACCATCTTGTTCATTATGTTTCCTCCATGCGCAGTTTTTAGGTGGCCGGTCTTCAAGCTAAACGGAAGCGCTTGTCATGAGCGAAACCATGCCTAGACGGAGAGAGATAACGCAGGCCATTGGCGCATGTCAAGAAAATTGACTGTCCAGTCAATCAGTTTTCGAGATTGTCATTTTCGTTCCAAATTAAACTGCGACGGTATGTGTATGAGGAAACAAATACCGAAACTAAAACTGCATGATAGCCAATGACATGGCACGGAACTATGCGTCCCACTGCACGCAGACCGGTCTGCGGAGCAAATATTTCATGCGATCGCATATTGCTCATGTTGCTGTGCGATACTCGCTGGCGACAAAATAGTGCAGTCTTGAGCAGCGTGATGACTGGTTACAACAGTTTGTCCAAGGTTATTGGCAAGTCGCGAATGCGCTTGCCGGTCGCGTTGAAGACGGCATTGGCGACTGCTGCGGCGACTCCCGTGATACCGATCTCGCCGATACCGCGTGCCCCCAATGGCGATCGGGGGTCGGGAATATCGGTCCAGATGACATCGATTTCCGGAACATCCAGGTGCGTCGGGATGTGATAGTCGGCAAGGGATGCGTTCATTATCCGCCCGCTGCGTTCGTCGAACCAGGTCTCTTCGGTGAGCGCGAGGCCCAGCCCCATGATCATTCCGCCTTTGAACTGGCTTGTCGCGGTTTTCGGATTGAGGATTGTCCCGCAGTCGAACGAACCGAGCAGCCGGTCGACGCGTACTTCGCCAGTGACGCTGCTTACGCGCAATTTGCAAAAGATTGCGGACGTGCTGTGCATCGCAAACTTCAGTATTTCGAGCGGCGCGCTCCCGGTTGCGGTTACAATTATATCGTCCCGGGACGCTCGGGTCAGGATCGAACGGAAGCTCTCATAGCGGTCAGGTTCCTTGATGCTGGCAACACCTTCATTCGTCATAAAGACGTCACCAGCACGCAGACCCGCGATAGGGCTGTCGTTGCCGGCAAGACGAACCAGCTCGACGGTCAGCTTTTCAGCGGCGGCGATAATGGCGCCGGACAGTGAGGCAGTCTGCGACGAGCCGCCCGCCATTGGCGCGGCGGGCAGGGCCGAGTCTCCCAGCTCGATCGTGATGGCATTCATCGGGAGACCAAGACGATCTGCGGCATGTTGCGCCTGTACAGTTGCGGTTCCCATGCCCATTTCCTGCGCCGAGGATGATATTGTCGCCTTGCCGTCTTGATCAAGCTTGATGCGAACGGTGGCACTTGGCATGCGCGCATAGGGGAAACTACCGCTCGCACATCCCATTCCGATCATCCACTCGCCTTCCCGGCGTGAACCGGCCTCCGGCCGTCTCCGTTTCCAGCCGAAGCGTTCCGCACCATCGGCATAGGCCTTCGTCAAGGCACGCTGCGAGAATGGCGTACCCGACAGCGGATGCCGTTCGGGTTCGTTGCGCAAGCGCAGTTCGATCGGATCGACGCCCATTTTGTGTGCCAGTTCGTCGAGCGCGCTTTCAAGCGCGAAAGTGCCGATCGCTTCCCCCGGCGCGCGCATATATGTGTTTGGTACGATGTCGAGATCGAGATGACGTTGGATGATCTCGAAGCTTTTCGAGCGGTACAATGCGCGGGAGCTCAGGCTATATTGCTCTGGGCATGCCGCATAGGGCGGCATGATCGAGTAGCCTGTATGTATGATCGATGTGAACCGGCCTTGTGCGTCGGCGCCGATCGCGACGCGTTGTTCCGTGGGGCTGCGTCCTCCGATGATGCGGTAGACGCCCTCGCGGCTCATCATCAGGCGAACAGGACGTCCAGCAAGCCTGGCGGCGGCGATCGTAACGATTTGATGGTCCCACAGGCCCTTTCCACCAAAACCGCCACCAACATAGGGTGACAGGACGCGTACGGCGTCCTTCTTGAGACCGAACAGCCTGGCGAGTGCATTTGCGCTCGGTGCAATCATCTGCGTTGCATCATGAACGGTCAGAGTGTCGCTTTTCCAGTCGACAGTGACGGCATGCAGTTCAATGGCATTGTGATTGTGGCCCGGTGTCCGATAGACGTTGTCTACCCCATACGCGGCCTGGCCCAGTTCGCGCTCAGCGCCTCCGACGGAAACGTGGTTCTTCTCGATCAGGATAGAGGCGGGAATCCGCGCGCTGTTTTTTGCGTGCTCGAAGCCGGTTTTGGCGGAGGCGGCCTCGTATTCTATTTCGATCAAGCTGGCTGCGTGATCCGCCTGCTCTTGCGTTTCGGCAAGAACCAGTGCCACGACCTGCCCATTATATCTGATCTCGGCATCCTGCATGATGGGGAGATTGCTGTTGCCGACGGCGGAAAGGTCCGTCATGCTGATCATCGGCACGATCCCGATGCGAGGCATATTCCGGTATGTCATCACCAGGATCACGCCGGGAGCATCTTCAGCGGTTTTGGTATTAAGCCGCGTGATCCGCCCGCGCGTCACGGGGCTATGGATGAGCGACGCGTAGGACAATCCGTCCATCGCGACCTCTGCTGCAAAACGTGCTTCACCCGCAACCTTTACCGGACCATCCAGACGGGCCGCCTGGGTTCCGATTGCGCCGCGGCGTTCAATTAGCGGATCCGGTGTTCCGCCTGGCAGCCACTGCGCCGGCACCCAGCCCAATACTGTCTTGACGGACTCTATGACAACATTCTGCATCCTGCTCATCGGCCGTCTCCAATCAGTTCGAGCAGGACGGCGCTCGCCGTGCGCTTTGCCAGTTCCATTTTGAATGCGTTTCCAACCCGTGGGGTGGCATCGTCGAATTCCGCGGCGATGGCGGCTTCGAAGAGATCCGGTCGCGCAGGATTGTCCTTCAGGGCCGCCTCAGCTCTGAATGCCCGCCAGGGTTTTGGGGCGATCCCGCCAAATGCCAGATGAATATCATCGATGACGCCCTCGCGCATGGTCACGCCCGCAGCCACGGAAACCAGAGCGAACGCATAACTCGCCCGGTCGCGGACTTTACGGTAGGCCGATCGCTCAGCAAAAGGAGATGGCGGAAGCTCGATCGCTGTTATGATTTCGCCTGGTAGCAGTATAGTGTCCAAATCGGGCCGGTCACCCGGCAGCCGATGGAAGTCAACAACCGGTATAGTGCGCGCGCCATCCCGGCCCGCAATATGGACCTCGGCGTCCAGCGCGGCGAGTGCTACGCACATGTCCGACGGATGGCTTGCAATGCACGAGTCGGAGGTGCCGAGGATGGCATGATAGCGGTTGAAACCGTCCGCCGCATCGCATCCGCTGCCGGGCTGTCTTTTGTTGCAGCGAGAGCCGGCAACATCGGTAAAATAGACGCATCGCGTTCGTTGCATCAGATTGCCGGCGACCGTTGCCATGTTGCGGATTTGTGCCGATGCACCGGCAAGGATGGCCCTCGACAGCATCGGAAAGTATTTTCGAACCAAGGGATGCGCCGCGACTTCGCTGTTGCGAGCAGCGCCGCCAATAATCAGGCTGCCTTGAGATGTCCGCCGAATTTCACGCGACAGCGCGGTGACGTCGAGCAACACGGAGGGGCGTTCGACACCCTTGCGCATCAGATCGACAAGGTTGGTGCCTCCACCGAGCAGTTTGTTCCCTTCACGGGTTGCCAGGCTCGTGGCGTTGTCAAGCGAGGATGTGCGCATATATTCAAACGGGATCATGCGGCGTCCTCCTTCACCACGGTCATAATCGCCTCGACAATGCCGTTGTGCGCGCCGCACCGACAGAGATTGCCGCTCATGCGCTCGCGCACTTCTTCTGTCGAAAGCGCGATCGCATCCGCAGCCAGATCGTCGCTGATGTAGCTCGGCATGCTCAAGGCCATCTCGCGCAGCATCCCGACGGCCGAACAGATTTGCCCGGGTGTGCAATAGCCGCACTGAAAGCCGTCATGTTCAATGAAGGCGGATTGAAGCGGATGGGGTTCAGCGGCGCTTCCCAATCCTTCGATCGTCGTGACCGAGCGTCCGTCCATCTGGACGGCGAGCGTAAGGCAGGAAAGCATCCTTTCCCCATCGACCAGTACGGTACAGGCGCCACAGGCACCCTGATTGCAGCCGACCTTAGTGCCAGTCAGATGGAGATGTTCACGAAGAAAGTCGAGCAGCGAAACCCTTGCGTCGTCCGGGACGGAAACGGCATTACCGTTGATGCGTATCGTCATTGTCGTCTACCTTGGTTGGAGCAGGCGCCATCACCATTAAGATAGTACGATATTCGTATAATTCAATAGTCGGATTTTGCGATATTCGACATCATTGCGATAAAGCTTTCGCGCTCGGATGGCGATAGGCGCTCCAGCATCATCCTAAACATGTCGTTATACATCCGCTCCTGCAAGGCGACATAGTCTTCACCGGACGTGGAAAGCCGGAGCGCGACTGCCCGCCGGTTATCCTCAGGGCGATGGCGTTCGAGGAGGCCACGTTTTGCCAGGCGATCGGTCGCCGACGAAATCGTCGTCATTGCGACGCCAAGGAAGCGGGCCACATCGGATGGCCCGCAGGAAGGGTGTTTCTTCACGTAAAAGAGAACTTGCTTATCGAGTTCCGTAAGCGGTTTTTCCAAGCCGGTATCCGCCAGCTTGAAGCGGCGGGCAAACGTGTCGAGGGCTGCGCTGAGAGCGGCGATTTGCTGATCGGTAGGGGTGGTCATACACGAAGCATAATTCACCGCCCTTTGTTGTTCCAGTGATCTCGTGATGGAGCCGCCAGATGCCTCAACATTTATGCTGAAATGCTTGATTCATGGATCGCGCAATCGGAAATGTGGGGCGCTTAGTGAGCGATGATCGCCGTTTTCTCTTTACAGTTATTAACTTAGTATCTAAGTTGCCTTGTGTAGGCGCTTTAACGGTGAGGTGGTTCCAATGCGGGCCGCGTCGCCGCGCGCATGAGTTCTGATAACGCTCCTAAAGGACCCTCCTGATGATGCCTCAGCCTTACACTACCTTTGTCGATGACTGCTTTTCCGGGCGAAGCGTACTTATCACCGGCGCTGCCAGCGGCATGGGACTTGAAACCGCCCGAGCGTTTGCGTCCAAAGGTGCAGAGGTGGTGATGGCAGACCGGGATGAGGCAGGGCTCGATCGATACAGTGCGGAATTGCGTGAAAACGGCGCCAAGGTTCACAGCGTGAAGATCGATGTCGGCAATCCCGATAGCATCACCAACGCATTCGAGTATTGCGATGCCAATCTCGCGCGTCTCGATAATGTCGTTACCTGCGCAGCCATCATTACCGCCAAGCGCATATTTGAGCAGGACTGGGCGCACTGGCATAAGGTGTTGGACGTCAATCTGCTCGGATCGTTTTTTACGGTTCAGGCGGCAGTGAAGCGCATGCTCGAAAATCCCGAGGGCGGTAATATCGTTTGCATCGCGTCAGATGCGGGCGTTCATGGTGGTGGTGGTCTCATCGCCGACACAGCTTATGCCGCATCGAAGGCCGCCACCTTGTCGATGGTCAAATCAATTGCGCGAGAGCTTGCCGGGAAGAAAATCCGTATCAACGCGCTGAACCCCGGACCGACCGATTCCCCGATGCATTCGCATATCGACC
Organism: Foliimonas ilicis; assembly: GCF_039939195.1. Classification (NCBI taxonomy): domain Bacteria; kingdom Pseudomonadati; phylum Pseudomonadota; class Alphaproteobacteria; order Hyphomicrobiales; family Phyllobacteriaceae; genus Foliimonas; species Foliimonas ilicis. The sequence goes on from NZ_JBDUUH010000005.1 coordinate 166,507, forward strand.
AGGCACTGAAAGATCGCATTGCCGGCAACCTGCCGATGCGGCGCATGGGGCGACCGGAAGATATGGCGGCGGCCATTATGTTCCTCTGCTCAGACGCGGCGAGTTTCACCTACGGATCGGCACTCGATGTCGATGGCGGATCGATGTTCCGCTAGTTCGAAGCGAGGGGAAGAGATGCAGCAGACAGAGCGGCGATATAACTACTCCGCGGAAATTCCTGAACTTGATGATGTCGACGTACTTGTCATCGGCGGTGGCCCGTCGGGCATTTCGGCTGCGGTCGCAGCAGCACGTCTTGGCGTGCGAGTGCGGCTCGTCGAGCGTTACGGTTTTCTCGGCGGCAACCTGACTGCGGGTCTCGTCGGACCCTGCATGACTTCCTATTCGCTCGACGGCAGCCAGCAGTTGATCCGCGGTGTCTACGAGGAATTCGTGCAGGGGATGATGGCGATGGGTGGCGCGTTGCACCCAAGCACGATCCCGGCGGGGTCGTCCTATTGCGGCTTCATCGTCTACGGCCATGACAAGGTGACGCCTTTCGAGCCTGAAGCCGCGAAGATCGTAGCCCAGCGCATGTGCGTCGAGGCAGGGGTTGAATTGTTGCTGCATACCATGGTGGTGGACGCCATCGTTGATGACCGCGATGCAGACAGGCCCCGCGTTCTGGGAGTTGTTTGCGCTGGTAAAGGGGGCCTCAGAACTGCTCGCGCCAAAGTGGTCGTCGATTGCTCGGCCGATGGGGATGTCGCTCACTACGCGGGCGTTCACACCAGGCAAGGGCGAGACAGCGATGGGCTATCCCAGCCTCAGACACTGTTTTTCCGGGTGCAGAATGTCGATGACCGGATGGTAGAGGATTACGTCCGCTCCCATCCGGAGGATTTTCGTCCCTTTTCCTCAATTGTGGCCAAAGCGACAGCCGAAGGACGCTTTCCCGCACCTCGACGCGGCATCGGCCTCTATAAAACCCTCGAACCCGGTGTCTGGCGCATCAATACGGGACGCGTGCTCTTTCGCAATGGAGCCGACGCCCTGGAGTTATCACTCGCCGAGGTCGAGGGCCGCGAGCAGACGGTGGCGCTGCTCGATTTCTTCCGCAGCAATCTGCCTGGTTTTGAGAATGTCGAACTGCGGGATACGGCAACCCAGATCGGCGTGCGGGAAACCCGCCGCATCGACGGCGATTATGAGTTGACGCTGGAGGATCTGCATTCCGGCCGGGTCTTCGAGGATGTAGTTGCGTTATGCGGTTACCCTCTGGATATCCACGACCCGACTGGATCGGGCGGGGGTACCGGTGGCGAAGGGCCGGATGCGGCCAATATCTACCAGATACCCTATCGTGTGATGGTGCCGCGCACTCATGATGGCTTACTGGTCTCGGGACGCGCCGTTTCAGCAACCCATGAAGCATTGAGCGCAATTCGTGTCATGCCGCCCTGCTTTGCGATGGGTCAGGCAGCGGGAATTGCAGCAGCACTTTCCATCGGCAATCGTGCAAGCCCGCGTCATATAGATTACGAGGATTTGCGTCGAGAACTGCTGGCACAGGGTGCTTATCTCGGTTGAGTCAGAGGCGGGGCGGGCTTTTGTTTCCGCCCTCTCAACTCTGAGCCATCAGGCTTTTAAATGCAGTGTCACAAGCACCGTGCATTCGGCGCCATCGGCAAAACGAGTTGCCACACGCAACCAATTGCCGAAATGGCGGACCCGCGCTACGGCAATTTCATTCAGTTCGGCAGGCATATTGAATTCGGTTCCTTCGCGAATCCAATGCATACCGTCCGGTGAAACTTCCACCCAACCTTTAGATGGCAGGCCAATCGGCGTTTTCAGGGCGCGAATGAAGAAAACCGCTTCGCGAGCCCAGCCCGCCTCATATGGTTCACTTGCAGCCTCATCGCTCCACCGCTCATTGCGGGTGATAACGGCCGTGATGTTTTCAGGCAGCATCAGAAATCCCCGGAGATGCAGATGGAATCGACGTAGAGGAAGGCGCGCTTGGCGACGTCAGTTTCAGCGAACAGGCCGAAATTCAGCATGCACCATAGGTTTTTCATCGCCGGAATACGAATAGACTCAAAGCCTGAAACATCGAATTCGCGATCATTGCACTGCAAGCCGGTGGCCTTCATTGTGGCAAGGTCGAAATCGAAACGCAGATAGCTCCAGTTCACCTTCGTTGGGATCTCATTGTAGCAGAGGCGCTGCCCGCCATCCGGCAGGTCAAGCCAGCCTTCAGGCGCCAGATGATAGTGGCTGACGGTCTTATCCTCGGTGCCCATTGTGGTGAAGTCTGTAGTTTCGCGCTTGTATTGCCATTTCTGCATGTGCTTGCCGTCTTGCGCGTTCAAAAATCGCAGATGCGGCATTACACGCTCGCCATCGCCGTCGCGGTCGCCGCATTGCAGATCGAATAGGAAACCGACGGATCGCACGTCGGTTTCCAAGAGCTTCAGCTCTGTTGCTTCGGGTTTGAACGTGAAAAAAATCTCGAAACGAATAGGCCCTCTTTTTCGAAAGGTGTGGCGCTTGATCGCAACGTTCTGGGCTCCGGGTTTTGGCCGCGTGGCGATCTTGAGGGCATAAGATGAATCCATGCCGCCGTGGGATCCTGCATCCCAATGTCCGAGAGTGGAGAGCATGGCGCTGGAATGTTGAGCGTAGCCAGGCAACATCACATCGAGAGTATCCTCATAGTTGCCCACCAACTGCGACCAGCCGCAGTGACCGCGTGAAAAATCGTCGAATGAAAGAATGCGCGGCAGGGGGTCGAAACGACTGAGCGCCGGATCGGCGCGCAACATGGCAATGCGCATGGCTTCGGTCATTTCTGCCATAGGAGTGGCGGCGGATGTCGTCATTGCTTTGTAGACCTCATTATATTCAGAGCCACGTAACGGCATCCTGATCGATGCTCGATTATCGCTCCCATGTTTTTCTCGCCGCTCGCCAGCTTGTCTGGTAGTTCTAGCTGCGCGCTATCATCTTGGCAACTGATAAACCTAGTTGCTAAGTTGTAAGCTGCGTGATAGCTTCTGAGAAATGAGGACAGACATGGTCGAAACTCCGCGGAAATCCGTATTCACTGCCAAGCTTGCGAGCCCCTCGCGTCTGGCTGACGGAGTATCCGATGCAATAGCTGCGGCTCTGTTTGATGGACGCATATCCCCCGGCGAGCCTCTGCCGCCGGAAGGCGAGATTGCCAAGGAGTTCGGCGTTTCCAAGCCGATCGCCCGCGAGGCTCTGCGTCAACTCACGGCAGCCGGGCTGATTTTCACGCAGCAAGGCAAGGTAGCCCGCGCGAAGGCATTGAGCGGCGAGCCGATGGACAAGATTTACGGTTATGCGGTGCGCTCAAGCCTCAAGCGCTTGCGCGAAGCAAACGAAATGCGGCGCGTCATAGAGTCGGGCATTGCCCGACTCGCTGCTGAACGTTGCGATCAGCAAGGCCTGGATATCATGCAGCAAGGACTTTCCGATATGCGGGCTTCGTCGCACGAACCGGCAGATTTTACGGCTGCGGACATTCTGTTTCATCTTGGACTTGCCGTGGCGACGGGGAATTCGATGATCCGCGTCCATATGGAAAGCATGCGCTCGGTGCAACGTGAGGTATCGGAGCTCTTTTCGCGCCGCGCGAACCGCAGTGATTCAGATTGGCAGGCGACGATTGAGCGGCATCAGGCGATTTACGATGCGGTTGTGGCGGGCAATGCCGATCTCGCCGAGCAAAAAATTCGGGCGCATTTCGAGGCCGCCGATATAGCTTCGCTCGAAGTCGCCGATAAATTGGAACGCGATGAATGATGGCCGTGTCTCCCTTTTCGCTGAAAGGAAGGCGCGCTCTGGTAACCGGTGCCAGTTCGGGTATCGGCCGGGCGGTAGCGTTAGGGCTTGCCGAACAGGGTGCGGAACTCATCCTGCATCATTTTGGAAATGAGAAGGGCGCAAAAGATGTGGCGCTGGCAATCCGTAGCGGGACGCCGGTGTTGGAGGCGAATTTCACCGATGAGCAGGCGACACAGGCTTTTTGCGACCTGGTGCTCAGAGAATACGGGCCGCTGGATATTCTGGTTGCCAATGCCGCGATCGAAAACCGCGTGCCTTGGGAGGACATAAACGCCGACCACATAGGCACCCATGTGGCGTCGAATTTTTCAGCGCTGCTGACGCTGACGGCAAAACTGGTTCCGCCTATGGCTGAGCGCGGCTGGGGCCGGGTGGTCGCCACCGGCAGCGTCATGGCCGACCGCCCGCGGGCAGAAACGCTCGTCTATGCATCGCTGAAGGCGGCACAGCTGACGGCGGTGCGGGCCATTGCGCGTGAGGTCGGTCATCGTGGTGTCACGCTCAACGTCGTCTCGCCCGGCGCGATCGAAATCGAGGCCAATACAGTGCGCTACAAGGATTCAACTTTTCGCAGTGCCGTGACGGCCAAAATTCCTGCCGGGCGGCAAGGTCAGCCGCAGGATCTGGTCGGTGCGTTCGTTTTTCTGTGCAGCGATGCTGCAAGCTATATTACCGGCGCAAACATACCGGTCGACGGAGGGTGGTCGATCGGAGATGCGCCCGGTGTCCTTCCAAAGGTCGCGGGGTAAGCGACCTACGATAAGGATGTCGAGGAATGCCAAACTCCAAGTGTATGCCCATGGCATCCACTTGGTGAGGACTGTTTACCCAGCGACCAAAACGGGAGGAAACCATGAAGGCCGCACTAGCAGGTATCGCAGCATCCGCTCTGACAATATTAATGTCGACCTCCGCCACATTTGCGGTGGATCTTCGCATGACGGTCTGGACCGGTAGTGAAGCACATCTGAAAATGCTGAACGGCATTGCCGAGAGCTTCAAGGCAAAACATCCGGACGTGAATGTCAAATTCGAGACGGTGCCGGTCAATGACTATACGCAGAAGCTGACCTTCCAGGTAGCGGGCGGAAATCCCCCCGATATCGCCTGGATGATGGAGGACGCGGCACCGGCATTCGAAAACGCCGAGCTGTTAATGGATCTCGGGCCTACACTCAATGCGACTGAAGGCTACGATTTCGCCGATTTCTCACAGCCGGCCATGGCCCTGTGGCAGAAGGATGCGACGGTGTACGGTATTCCGTTTTCCACCTCGCCGTTTCTGATCTACTACAATAAGGACATGTTCGATAAAGCCGGTCTTGAGGACCCGCAGGCTCTGGCCGCCAAGGGCGAATGGAACATGGACAAGTTCCAGGAAGTTTCCAGGAAGCTCGTCGAGGCCAATCCCGGCAAATGGGGCTTCGAGTTCAAGGACGGCGAAGGCTATGCTTCCCGCATGACGCATGCCTTCCTGCCTCCGATACGCGCCTATGGCGGGGATATCTGGTCGAACAAGGAATGCGGCTTCGACAAGCCGGAAGCTGTCAAAGCGATCAAGCAGCTTCACGACATGGTCTTCAAGGACAAGTCCATCGTGCCGCCCGGCGAGCAGGGCGACTATTTCTCCGGCAGTTCGGCGATGACGGTAAACCAGATTTCCCGTGCATCTAAAATGGCGGAAACGGGTTTCAAATGGGGAATTGCTCCTCTGCCCACCGGGCCCGGCGGTGAATCGCCGGTAATTGGTCAGGCCGGCCTTGTCGTTTTCGCTCAGGGCAAAAACACCGAGCTCGCCGCCGAGTTCGTGGCGCATATGACCAACAAGGAAAACATCGCCGTCATGGAGCAGTTCTTCCCGCCCGCTCGCAAGAGCGTTCTGGAGGCCGACGCTTTCATCAACGGCAACAATCTTATTCCACCGGAGATGATGAAGAACGTCGCTGCCGCGATCGTCAATGGCCGGGTGCATCCGGCCCATGAGAAGGCCCCGCAGATCCTTGCAGCCATGGCGCCTCGCGTCGACGCTCTCTGGAAGGCGGATGCAGATGTCGATGCAGCCATCAAGGGCATTTGCTCGGCAATCCAGCCGCTGCTTTGATCATTCCGAAAATGACCGACACCGCTCAAAACAGCATGCGCAAGCCTTGGCTGACTCTGAAAGCAAGAGAAATGATGGAGGCGTGGCTGTTCGTCAGCCCCACCTTCATCGGTTTTCTCATCTTCTTTCTGGGCCCGCTCTGCGCCGTGGTCTACTACTCGATGACGGAATGGAACCTGCTAACTCAGCAGGCGACCTTTGTGGGCTTGGCAAATTTTGAGAATGCGCTGCTGGACAATCCGGATTTCTGGCATGTGGTGCGTAATTCGGTCATCTTCGCAATAGGCCTTGTGCCGCTCAACATGGCTCTTGCACTGACGCTGGCGGTTGCGCTTTCACGACCTTTCCGGGGTGTCGTGTTCTTCCGTACGGTGTTTTTCGCGCCCGTCATAACATCGGCTATCGCCTGGGCTATCGTCTGGAAATTCCTGCTGCAGGGAGAGGGTGGCTTCATCAATCAGGTGCTGGCACTTGTCGGCATCGCTGGTCCCAACTGGCTACGGGAACCGAATTGGGCAATGGCTGCGGTGATCGTTACGCGGGTCATCAAGATGGTGGGGCTCAATATGATCCTCTACATTGCTGCTTTGCAGGCTATCCCGCGCGATTATGAAGAGGCGGCGCGCCTCGAAGGCGCCTCGCGCCGGCAGATATTCAGTATGATTACCTGGCCGCTGCTCGCCCCGGCGACGCTTGTCATCATGGTCATCACCACGATCGGCTCTTTCAAGGTCTTCGATCACATCTATCAGATGACCGGCGGCGGACCGGAAAACGGTACGTTGGTGCTGGCCTTCTACATCTACCAGCAAGGCTTCAAATTCTTCAATGTGGGTTACGCTTCTGCGCTTGCGATGATCATGTTCGTCATCGTGATGGCCTTGACCCTGGTGCAGGTAATGCTCAGGCGGAAAGGCATGCAATGACGCAGCGGCAGATTCATATCCTTTATCGCATCTGCTGGACATTGGCCTTGCTGATCGTTGCAATACCCTTCGTCTTCCCGTTCATCTGGATGGTGTCGGCAGGCTTCAAGAGCGTAACAGAGATATTCGGTGCGCCAACTCTCATTCCGCGTGTTTGGCGCGGGCAGAATTTCGTCGAGGTCTTCACCTATCAACCGTTTGCGCGGCAGTATTTCAACTCGCTCTACATTGCGATTGTTGTAACCGTACTGACACTCCTGATCGCATCGCTGGCAGGCTATGCGCTGGCGCGGATGCGTTTTGCCGGTGCCGGGCTGCTGATGGTTTTCCTGATTTCAGCACTGATGGTGCCGGAAGAAGTAACGATCATTCCCAACTTTTTCCTGATGCGCGGGATGGGACTGGTGGACAGTCACTGGCCTTTGATCCTGCTGCCGACCTTCGGCCCGCAAGGCGTGATGGCAACATTTCTGATGCGCCAATATTTTCTCGCATTGCCGAAGGAGCTGGAGGACGCAGGAAGAATGGATGGCCTCACTCGCTTCGGCATTTGGTGGAAGATCGCGCTGCCCATGTCACGCCCGGCTCTGGCGGCAGTTGCCATCATCACGTTCCTCCACTCGTGGAATCTGTTCCTCGAACCTCTGATATTCGTGAGTTCGCTTGAGATGTTCACGCTTCCTTTGGCGCTCTCCAACTTCAACGACAGCTATGGTCTTCCATTGTGGAACCTGCAGCTTGCCGCAACCAGCATTGCCGTGGTGCCGATCCTGATCGTCTACCTGATCGCCCAGCGGCAAATCATCGAAAGTTTCGCGCTATCGGGCGTTAAGGGGTGAGGTATCTACTTTCATGACAAGTGTATCAATCAGAGGCCTTGAAAAGCGGTTTGGCACGGTGGACGTCATCCGTGGAGTGGATCTGTCGATCGAGGAGGGGGAATTCGTTGTTTTCGTCGGCCCTTCCGGCTGTGGCAAGTCTACGCTGCTCCGCCTCATCTCCGGGTTGGAATATATCAGCGGCGGCGAACTATCGATCGGTGGCCGGGTGGTGAATGAGGTGCCTGCATCGCAACGGGGAGTGGCGATGGTTTTTCAGTCCTACGCGCTTTATCCGCATCTGACGGTCAGGGACAATATGGGTTTCGGGCTGAAGGTTCGTAAGGTGCCTGCCGCCGAGCGTGAAAGGCGAGTTGGCGAAGCGTCCGCCACTCTCAAGCTTGAAGCGTTGCTTGATCGATATCCACGCGAACTCTCTGGCGGCCAACGCCAGCGTGTCGCCATTGGCCGGGCAATCGTCGGTAATCCTGATGTTTTCCTCTTTGATGAGCCTTTATCCAATCTTGACGCGGAGCTTCGCGTTCACATGCGCGCGGAAATTGCTGCTCTCCACAAGCGGCTTGCGACGACTATGATATACGTTACGCACGATCAGATTGAGGCAATGACGCTTGCAGACAAGATCGTCGTCCTGCGCGACGGCAGAATAGAGCAGGTCGGTTCACCCAGAGAGCTCTACGAGGCCCCCGCCAACGTCTTCGTGGCGCAGTTCATCGGCAGCCCAAAAATGAATGTGTTGCCGGCGGCAAATGCGATTCTGCTGGCGGCCGGATCTGAAGCACCTTCTTCCGCCGAAAATCTGGGTATCCGTCCGGAGCATCTCGTCATTACCGAACCGCGAGAAGACGCGCTGCAGGGAACGGTCAAGCTGTGTGAGTACACAGGCGCGATTTCTCTGCTGCACATTGTATTGCCTGACGGAAAAATATGCCTTGTCACTCACGACAAACAGGAAATGCCTGTTATCGGGAGCGCAGTCGGGCTGACGGCTCACGCGGCCAACCTGCATTTTTTTGGCAGTGACGGGCGTGCCGTCGGCCGTATGGCTGAATAGCTTAGACAATAAGCTCTCCGCTGTTCGTGCATGATCTTCAACGCCAGAAAAAGATGCGTGGCGCTAAAATAAAACTGCAGCGTGGAATCCCTCGGATACCCGACCGGCACTTTCAGACCGCAGCCAATTAGCGAATGACGATCAAAGGGCCAATCCGGGTTGCTTTCACGGCGAGCGCTTGTTTGATGAAGGCAAGGGCGGCGTCGGTGTCGGCAATCGCTATGGTGCCGCTCACTCGGCGTTGAGCGAGTGTGGTGCCGACGATGACGATCCGCCCGGGAAAGTGACGATTCATCTCTTCCACGACATAGGAAAGCGGAGCGTTTTCCACGGCGATCTGTCCGCGCTGCCAGGCCAAGGCCACGAGGCTGTCAATAGGCTGGACTGCCGTCTTGCCGCTGCTTCGGTCATAGGTGGCCTGTTCGCCTTGGGTGACGCGTACGGGCGAGTGGGGGGCGTCGTTCGAGACGACCAGAACGGAGTTTTCGGTCACGGTCACATCCGTATCGGCTTCGCCCAAGCGTACGTCAAAGGCTGTTCCCAGTGCCGTAACACGCGTAGTGCCGGCTTGAACGGTAAAAGGTCGCTCAGGTGCATGCGCCACCTGAAAAAACGCCTGTCCGCGCAGGAGATGAATATTTCGCTGCTTCCCGTCGAAGTCGACGGCGATCGCCGAGGAGGCGTTGAGCTGTACGATGGAGCCGTCTTCGAGAGCAAGGACAGGCATTTCCTCGGTTCCTGCAATCGCATCCGCCTGCAGGCGCATCGGCCCGTCAAGCAGCAGGAAGGCCATACCGAGGCCGGCGAGCAAGAGTACGGAGGCCGTAAGCGGTTTGGCTGTGCTGCGTGGTTTGACGTTGATATTGAGCAGTGCCGGGTCGGATTCAATCGCCGTTCGCGCATCGCCCAGCAGGCGCTCTGCGGCCCGGTAGGCGCGACCGTTTTCCGGGTCCCGGTCCAACCATTCCCTGAAGCGATCCTTGTCTTCGTCTGGTTGCTCGGTATCGGCGTTGCGCAGAATCCAGTCTGCTGCCTCTCGGTTGCGTTTTCGCTGAGCTCGGGTCGCGCGATTGCCCGGCATTGGCTTCTCCAGCAGCATACAGTCCTGCCTAGTAGACGGTTGGCATCGCCAATTAGGGACTCGTACCCGATCTAAAGAAGGCAGTCGAGGCAGTGCGAGAACGCACGACGAAGGTGGCGATCGACCATATTCCGGGAAATGTTGAGTTTTGCGGCAATTTCATCCGGCGAAAGGTGGTGCAGCCGATGCAGGACGAACACGACGCGACGGCGGGTCGGCAACTCGGCAATAGCATCGCGAAGAATAGCGACACGAGCCTCGATCTCGAGCAGACGGTCCGGCGCTGTCCCGACGCTGGCGACAGACAGAGCCTCCCGTGCAGTGCCGGAGAAGAGGCGCGCTTCCATACTTTCTCGCCGTAACCTGTCTATTCCCAGATTGATTGCAGAACGGCACAGGAAAGCCTTTATCGACCGCTTGTTGCGCAGGATATCGGGCTGTGCTGCAAGCTTGATGTAAAGATCGTGAACGACATCCATCGCGGTGGAGCGTGGATGGCCTCTGCGTTTCACTGCTGCCGTGATGTCTGCGTAATACGCTTCCATCGCCCGATTCAGGAGATCATTGCTGTCCAGACTGTCCCAAGCCAGCGGAGAGGAGGGGCTCGACATCGGCACTTTAATTCCCGATCCAAAAATGATGAACGCTCCCCATGAGTGATTTCTAACCCGGACAGCAATATGAAAAATGGCTATAGAATCCGTAAAAAGCCTGCAAGCGCAATAGGTTAGAATGGTTCCAAAGTCACTGAGCACGCGGCGTTAAAACAAGACTAAAAAAGTCATCTTTATATCTGATTTCGTTGGCCGATTCCTTCGATTCCTATGAAGCGGAATGCGATCTTTGACCTTGTTCAGCGTCGAGAAAAGGCGACCGGTGTTGTATATTTGTAACGTAGGAGCGATGGGCTCTCGGTCTTCATACCTACAGAGGTACGCACAGCGGCGTTCCGGCAACCGGGTCGCGGATAATGACCGACTTGACGCCGAACACATCCGCAATCGCTTCCGCTGATATGACATCCTCGGGTGGTCCGGCGGCCGTAATCTTCCCATCTTTCAGCATAACGACATGCTCGGCATAGCGAGCCGCCTGATTGAGATCGTGCAGGACGGCAACGACGGTCTTGCCGTGCTTATGCACCAGCATGGTTATCAAGTTCATCAGTTCAATCTGGTGCGCAAGATCGAGATAGGTCGTCGGCTCATCGAGCAGGAGAACCTCCGCCTGCTGCGCCAATGTCATGGCGATCCATGCGCGTTGTCTCTGGCCGCCGGATAGAGTGTCGAGCGCTGTCTCTGCAAGCGTTGTCATCCCGGTCAGCATCAACGCCTCTTCGCAGGCGTCCTGATCCTGTTTTGACCAGCGCCCGAATAATGACCGGTGCGGGTAACGGCCCTGCTGGACGAGGTCGCGCACGGTCAATCCCTCCGGCGGCACCGGTCCCTGGAGAAGAACACCGACACGTTTCGCCATCTCCTTGGTGGACAAGGTATCGATGTCATGGCTATCCAGCAGGATGGTCCCTTCCGTCGCCGCCATCAGACCAGCAAAGGTGCGCAGAATCGTGGATTTGCCGCTGCCATTCGGGCCGATCAGTGCTGTGAACCGGCGTTCCGGCACGTTCAGATCGAGATTCTCGACGATCCGGTGTTGACCATAGGCAATGAATACCTGCTGTCCTGCGAGTTTCGCCGACATGTTCTTGTCATCTCCGGGCATGACGGCGACCCCATAGAAGATATGCGAAGAAGGGAGCCCCGATTAGACCCGTGACGATTCCTGCCGGTAGTTGGGCAGGCGCAATGATCACGCGTCCCGCAAGATCGGCTGCCGTCACGAGACATGCCCCGATCAGCGCAGCGATCGGGAATATTTTTGTATGAGATGGGCCAACCAACCGGCTTGCAATATGCGGCGCGACAAGGCCGATAAAGCCGACCAGTCCTGCCGCCGCGACTGCTGCGCCGGAAATGAGCGTGCACAGCAGGATCATAAGACCGCGGATCAGGTCGACCGGCTGGCCGAGGCTTCGCGCCGAATTGTCTCCGAAGCGGATGAGGTCGAGTTCGCGGGCCGACATCCATGCCAGCACCAAGGGTATGATCAGCCAGAAAAACAGCAGCCGTACCTTTAGGAAATTGGCGTCGTAAACACTTCCGGCCAACCAGACCATTGCCCGCTGAACATCCCCAATCTCGCCAAAGGCCGAAAGGAAGGTCGTGGCGGCGCTGGCAAGTGAACTGAGACCGATGCCGATCAGAATGATGCGCAGCGACGACGTGCCGCCACGCCAGGACAAAAGATATACTGCCGCTGCCATTGCGACCGCTCCAAGAAATCCGGCAGCGGGCAGCAGCGCGGCGGGAGGATCTTGAAGAAGCACAATAACAACCATCACTGCTGCAGCAGCACCGCTGTTGATCCCCAGCACGCCCGGTTCCGCCAGCGGGTTGCGCATGACAGCCAACGTGATCGTGCCGGCTGTCGCAAGCGCGGCACCGACAAGAAGGGCGAGCAGCACGCGCGGCAGACGCAGGTCGAAAACGATCATCGTATTCTGCACGCTTGCCGCCGGCGAACCGGTGATCGTTTCGAAGAGTTCGTGCCACGATAGGGATATGTCACCCAATGCGAGGCTGGCTGACACCAGACCGATCAGGAGGAGGATGAGGACGGCGAGCAGACGCGTCATGCGGCACTCCCGGCTTTGTTTCGGGCAAGCCAGAGAAAGAAAGGCGCACCGACCAGAGCGACCGTGACGCCCACTGGAAAATTCTGGCTGGCGAAGAGCATGCGCCCGGCCGTATCCGCACCAACCACGAGCAGGGCGCCGCCAAGCGCGCTGAAGGGAAGTATCCAGCGATAATCGACACCGATGGTGATGCGCGCGATGTGTGGAACGACAAGCCCGACAAAGCCGATCGGGCCTGCGAGGGCGACCGCGCTGCCGGCAAGCAGGATGATGAGGACGACGGCGACCGCACGCCAGACCAGGGGGTTTTGCCCAAGGGAACGTGCCGCATCGGCACCAAGACTCAATGTCACAAGATGGCGCCCGAGGAAAAGGGCGCCCGCAAGTCCCGTCAGGATATAGGGCGCCACCGCGGAAGTCTGCGCCATAGTTCGCCCTGATACGGACCCGGCAGTCCAGAGCCGGACGGTATCCAGTGTGCTCTCGTCAAAGATGAGCACGGCGCTCGTCAGGGCTGTCAGAAATGTCGCGACGATCGTGCCGGCGAGAACGAGCCCGACGGTCGACTGGCCAGCCAGGCCGAAGGAGCCGAGCCCGTAAACCACGATGGCGGCGCAGCCCGCGCCACAGAAGGCGAACCACAGATAAATGTCGCTGGTTCCCGCGCCGAAAAGTGTCATGACCAGCACGACGGCAAAAGCTGCACCAGCATTGATGCCGAGTAGCCCCGGCGAGGCGAGCGGGTTGTTGGTCACCGCCTGCATGATCGCGCCGGAGACCGCGAGCGCACTACCGGCAAGCATTCCGGCAAGCACGCGCGGGAGGCGGATTGACATCACCAGCAAATGCTCGCGCGCGCCGTCAAAATGGCAAATGGCATCCCAGACGGTGAGAAGCGGAATATAGACCGTTCCCAGCGTGACGGCCCACATCGATGTCGCGCCCAGCAGACAGAAAAGCAGGAGCAGGGCGAAAAGCCTGCTCCTGCCGGTCATGGCTGCGCGGCCCGGAGGCCTTGCGGCTGCCGTAATCCTGCTGCTGTTCATCGCTCCGCCAGGATATAGCGCTCGATGTCATCGAGCACCCGATTGGCGGAACCGATGCCGTGGAAGCTTTGCCAGGCTGCACGATCGACGCGGTGAGCACGGCCGTTTTGCACGGCGGGCAAGAACTGCCAGAGCGGGTTCTCGGTGACTTCCTTTTCGAGCGCATCGTCCAGCCCCCTCTCAAAGCCGCTGGCAGAAACGTAAAGAAGAATGTCGCCGTCGAGATTGGCAAGTTCCTCCCAGTCGGGCCGCTTGACGATCGTACCGTCGCTCACCGTCTCGTAGGCGGTACGCTTGACGCCGGCTTCATGCAGCACAGCAAAGGGCGCATAGGCGGCAGGGCCGTCGACGAAGACGACGAACCGGCCCGGCGCGAAACGGACGGTAGAGACGGTCACGTCCTTGCCCTTCATGCGTTCACGGATCGACGCGACGCGCTTCTCGTAAGCAGCGAGTGCTTCGTTAGCCACGCCTTCGCTGCCGGTGGCGACTGACAAGAGCTGGAGATATTTCTTCCAATCCATGTGATTGAAAAAGACGGTTGGCGCGATCTTTGATACCTGCTCATAGATGGGCGAATGCCCCTCTGCGCTGCCGATAATGAGATCGGGCTTCAGCGCGGCAATCCGTTCGAGGCTTGGTTCCTTCGGATTACCGAGGTCCACCATCTTCGACTGCTTGATGAAGTCGAGCACCTTGGCGTCCTGGATGGCCATATAGGGCGTGGCGACGACCGGAACCTCAAGTTCGATCAGGAGCCCGAGGGTCAGCAGAGGATCCAGCGTGACGATTCTCTTTGCCTCTACTGGTACGCAGAACGGCGCATTGTACACGCCTTCCGTGATCTCTTTCCCGTGACAGGCAGCGTGCGCAATCGAGAGGGGGAAGAGGATGAAAAGAAGGGCGAGACAGAAGCGCAAGACGGATACCGTTTCAGATGGACATGAAAAAAGGCCGCAGGGCTTTCGCCCCGCAGCCGAAGGCAATCAGAACTTCGTGCGAAGGTTCAGTCCGAACGATCGTCTTTCGCCAGTCTGACCGAAGGGCAGGGCTGCATCCGGATCGACGATGGTGAAGTATTTTTCGTCGGTGAGATTTTCCACGAAGGCAGTGATCTCCCAATTGTCCTTCTTGAAGCCGGCTTGCGCGTTCAGCAGGAAGCGAGAGTCGATCTTGTACATCCCACCCGTGCCGAAACGGGAATTGTAGTCGGTGACGTACTTGGCATCGGCGCCGACAAAGACGCCATTTTCAAATTCGTATCGACCGCCGAAGCCGAACGTCCATTCCGGTGCTTCCGGGAAAGCTTTTCCAGACTGGTCGCCCAAGCCGCCATGATCGAATCTGAGGAATTTGGTGTTCAGGTATCCAATCGATGCGAATGCCGAGAACTGGTCGGTGACCCGATAAGTTGGTTCGATTTCGAAACCCCAGGCGCGAGAGGACGCTGCATTTTCCGTTATCCGATAGCCCGGAATTGGAGATGGGGGGCGGATTTCGATCTGCTGGTCCTCATACTTCGTATAGAAAAGGTTGGCGTTGAGGATGAGCCGGTCGTCCAGCAGTGTGCCTTTGTAAGAGAGCTCGAAGCTCTGCGAATATTCTGGATCGTACGATACGAGCGGGAATGCCGGATCGCTGCGATTGACATACGAGCCACCCGAACGAAAGCCCTGCGTATAGGTAAAGCCAATCCGTTGGTTGTCACCGAATTCCTTCGCCAGGCCGATTTTCGGAACGAAATTCACTTCGTTGAAAGATGCCGGATCTCCAGTAAGAACCGGCGTGCCGGGGAAAGAGATAAAAGAATTTCTCTCGGTGTTTTTCTCTTCCAGATAGTCCAGCCGCCCACCCACGGTCGCAAACCAGGTGTCCGCGAACTCATATGTCGCCTCGCCGAACACCGCCAAGTTGGATGTCTTGCGAACTTGGTCGTCGTCGAGCTGCGCAACGAAGCCCGGCCCGAAAGGCTCTGCAATAAAGCGCGACCAACCATCAAAGTTCTGATGGCTGCCGAAAACGCCTGCAACCCACTTCCAGCGGTCTCGTTCGTAGTTCAGGCGAAGTTCCTGGGTAAATATGGAGTCGTTGTCCGTACCCCAGATTCCGGTGACATAGCCGGGCGTGCCTGCATCGACGGAGCGCCGCTTGTTTGTACCGTACTGAAAGCCGGTCTGCGAAGTGAATTGCAGTGCGTCGGAGAAATCATGTTTGACTTCAAGGCCGAGATTATGGACCTCGGTCCAGCGGAATTCCGTGTAGGTGTCGGGATTATTGTTGAAATCACCGCGTCCGCTGTAAAGGCCAACCAATCGATCGTTCGGACGATCCTTGGAGTAGGCGTAGGTCAGAAGAGCGCGAGTGTCTGGCATTTCCGACGGAGTGATGAGCAGTTTTGTGCGAATGGTGCCGCTGATGTCTGTGGTCAGATCGTCAAAGCCGGCGTAGTTCTTGAAGTTCGCGTAGGAAACGTCCGTATGGGAACGCTCGAACGCACCCGAAATGCGCAGCGCGACCTGTTCCTCGACGAGCGGCGTGTTTATGACGAAGGCTGAGCCCGCCAAATCGTTGCTGCCGACGGTGCCTGACAATTCGAACTCCTTGTCGAAGGTCGGGTCCTTCGACTTGATATAGACTGCGCCCGACATGGCGGCGCGGCCGGAGAGGGTCGACTGCGGGCCACGATAGACCTCGACCTGTTCGATGTCCCAGAGGTTTCTTGCACCGAAACGGGCATTGTAGCGGGTCTGGAGAATGCCATCGACATACAGAGAGCCGACCGGCGCTCCGCCCGGAACGAAACCCTCGGAACTCATGCCGCGGATGACGAAACCGGAGTTGACCGTCGCGCTGTCCAGCACGTTCGCAAGACGCCGGTAGGCGTCCTGCGTATGTCTGACCTGGCCGTCTTCGATAGCCTTGGCATCGACGATGCCGACGCTCGCGGTCGTCGCGTTCAAGGTCGTCGCGTCGCGTGCGCCATAGATCGTGATCGCAGAAAGCGCGATTGCCCCACTCGCGTCTACGTCAATTCCCTCAGCCGACGATGTGTCGACGCTGAGAGTTACCTGATTGCTGCCGGCAAAACGTGCATCGAGGCCCGTACCTGCGAGGACCGCGTTCAAGGCCTGCTGAGACGTCAGATTCCCGCTTACCCCGGCAGTTCTCTTTCCTTCGGCAACAGTTGCATCATAGAGAATTTGAAGCCCGGTCTGGGCGGCGAGGCTGTTCAAAGCCGGAGTAAGAGATCCTGCCGGGACCGAAATCGAACGCTCGGCGGACGCTGCAGTCTGCGCTGCAGCCGGCGTTACCGGATTGAACACCAGCATCGCCGTACTTGCCAGAAGCGCGGCGCGCAGGCTGGCCTGTGCCGTCTGTGAAATTGCCCTGACGGAAATATTAATGGTCATTAAACCCCCAATCATACGGCGTTCAAGGCGCCGCAGTCACCACAAGAAGCGGTCACACACTCCGCTCGTTGAGGAGACGGTTGGCATCGGGTATTTGGGACTCAGGCTAGAAAAAATCTTACGATTTTGGCACCTGCGCAAGCCGAGATCCGCGCCACACTGGCTCGGTGATCGTCGTTGGGGGTGGCAGGTTCTTATGATTACGCATTTATCCGATCTGAAGCCGGTTGGCAGGTCTCGCGCATGACGCTTCATCTTGGCGAGGAGAGCGGCGATCGTGAGCTTGTCGAACTGCTGCCGCCAGGGTCGCAGATGCCAAATGATTGACAGGCTGATCAACATGGGCGGAGAGATGTGGTGGTCAGCGTGCAGAGGGGGAGCACCACTGGATGGAACTTACTTGGTAATGGAGCGGTCACCGTCCTCATGAGAGGACCGAGAAACGGTACAGTGGGGTTTGAAAACAAGTGACTGATATCGGTATGATGTCAAAAGAGAGTGTAATTTCCAAGCTTCGGCCCATCCCCGTGGGGAAAGGAATATCGATCTGTGTACGTGGATCAGGGAGTTCGGTTCCGACACAGGTTCTTTACCGCAAATCGATGTCGAATACCTGATCTCTATATGGACGAACCGGACTGAGGCGTTCGAGATGGCGTTCCTGCCATCGCGGTTCCGCGAGATTGGATCGGCGCATAGAGACCCTGAGTTTTATCGAATTCGATTGGCAAGCTGAGCGAGGCTTGCGACTGTCATTGATCCCGAAACGATGGTGCGGCAGACGCTCTGTCGGCCTCGGGCACATTGAAGGTCCATCGGCCGAGCAGGTCGATCAGATGGGTGCAAAACCCTTCGCTCATCGGAGGCAGGGATCGTCCCCGCAAGGTCACGACCGAGACTTCGCGGGTGAGACGCGGTTCCACCACGGGTACACTGTCGAGATCCGGGAACGCGAGCACCTCCCGTGCCGAGGCTGGTAAGAGCGCTATGCCAAGGCCGGCGCTGACCATGCCGGCGACCGTCATCATATAGGTCGCCTCGCAGGCGATGACCGGCGCGCGCGGTGCACCTTCCAGCCATTCATCGACCACCGACCGTACGCTGGTTGACGGTTGGAGCGCGACCAGCGGATACTTTACCAGGTCGGAACGGGTGACCGAACTCCGGCCTGCCAATGGATGGTTGCGCGGGAAGACGACGTTGAACGTTTCCGCGGTTCTGAAGACCTGAACGAGATCTGCGCCGACAAGATCGCCGCCGGTTATCCCGAGGTCCACCGTTCCGTCGCGGACGAGTTCCACCACCCGGCTGGCCACGACGTCGCGAACGACGAACGATGCTCCCGGATGATGGCTGCGAAACGTGTCGATCGCCTGCGGAAGGATTGCGGCCGCGACGGAGGGCAGGGCGGCGATGCGCACGACGCCGCGCGTCATCGCGGTGACTTCTTTCGTTTCGTCAATCGCGGCATCGAGGTCGCCGACCATGCGCTCGAACACGGGAAGGAGGTTGGTGCCGAGACGCGTCAGAGCCACGCTTCGCGTCGTGCGATCGAACAGGCGAATATCGAGCGCTTCCTCCAGCCGGCGGATTTGTACCGTTAAAGTGGGCTGGGTGAGATTCAACGCCGCCGCCGCACGCGTGAAACTGCCAAGGCGGGATACAGAGACGAAGGCACGAATCTGACGCAGGGTAATATCCATAGAGTATGTCTATTAATTCAATACAAAAAATTCAATTGTTTAAATTGTCGAGAGATGCAATTTCTCCCGCCGGGAAGAGAGGGAGACTGCCGTGGGAGGAATCGGGTCAGAGCCCGTACCAAGTCGCCGTGATCGCGACGCCTCGGCAACGAGGCCGGTGCGGATCGGTGCCGGTGCCGGCTATTCCGGTGACCGTATCGAGCCTGCGATCGATCTCGTTGAACGTGGTCGGCTCGATTATCTGGTGTTCGAGTGCCTGGCCGAACGCACGATCGCCAATGCCCAACAGCAGCGCTCTACAGTGCCGGATGGCGGGTATGACCCGTTTCTCGACGCGCGAATCCGCGCTGTGCTCAACCCCTGCCGCAGGAACGGCACGCGGATCATCTCCAATATGGGGGCTGCCAATCCGCTTGCGGCGGCGCGGCGCGTCCGGGAGATCGCTGTCGACCTCGGCCACCCGGATATCGTCATTGCCGCTGTTACCGGCGATGACGTTCTTGCTGCATGTCGCACGCAGGATGTTGCACTCGACAATGGGCTGACGGTCGGCGTACTTGGCGACCGGATAATTTCCGCAAACGCCTATCTCGGCGCAGGTCCGATCGCCGAAGCCTTGGCAGCAGGAGCGGATGTCGTGATCACCGGCAGGGTTGGCGACCCTTCGCTGTTCCTCGGTCCCCTCATCCACGAGTTCGGCTGGAGCCTCAAGGATTGGAGCAGCCTCGGCAAGGGCACGCTCGTCGGCCATCTCCTCGAATGTGCGGGCCAGATCTGCGGCGGCTACTTCGCGGACCCGGGATACAAGGATGTTCCCGGCATGGCGCAACTTGGCTTTCCCTTCGCTGACGTTGCCTTCGATGGAACGGCAGAGATCGGTAAGCTCGACGGCACCGGCGGACGGATCGATGCGGCGACCGTTAAGGAGCAGATTCTTTATGAGATCCACGATCCGGCGCTGTACTTCCAGCCTGATGTCGTGGCGGATTTCAGCCGGGTATCCGTCGCTGAAACCGGCCCCGACCGGGTCCGTGTCTCGGGCGCTTGCGGTTCGCCGCGCAGCGGGACACTAAAGGTCTCCGTCAGCTATCACGACGGCTATGTCGGCGAGGGGCAGATTTCCTATGCCGGACCGGGCGCGGTGGCGCGTGGAAGACTGGCGCTTGAGATTGTGCGGGAGCGGCTTGCCAACGCGTCGGCTCTCAAAGATGCGCGATACGAGCTGATCGGTGTCGACTCCCTGCATGGCACGAAATTCGGCCAAGACAGGGATCCGTACGAGGTGCGTGCGCGCGTCGTTGCACGGGCAGCGGCCCGCGTCGATGCCGAACGCATCGGCAACGAAGTGGAAGCGCTTTACACCAATGGCCCGGCTGGCGGCGGCGGTGCGTTCAAGTCCGTTCGCCAGGCCGTTGCTCTGGCCTCGGCTCTCATTGATGAAAGTCTGGCGACGCCGACCGTTACCCTGCTGCAGGGAGAGTTCGCATGATCCTTCGCGATATCGCGCATAGCCGCAGCGGCGATAAAGGCAACACCGCCAACATTTCGGTCATCGCTTACCGCGCGGAAGACTATCCGCTGCTCGTCCGCACGGTCACCGCCGAGCGGGTCGCCGAACATTTCAGCGGCATCGTGCTCGGAGAAGTCGTCCGCTACGAAGTCCCGTCTCTCGCGGCGCTCAACTTCGTCCTTTCGGACGCGCTGGCTGGTGGGGTCGTCGGTTCGCTCGGCCTCGACACACACGGAAAGTCCCTTGGCTCCGCCATCCTTTCGATGGAAATAGACGAACCCCAGGAAAGATCAGGAGATCACCCATGAACGTATCGGCGCGTGACACTGCGATCGTGGACCACGGTTGTCTGATTGACGGCACCTGGCGGCCGGCGGAGAGCGGCGAATGGATCGAGATGAGCGATCCTGCTGACGGGACGACGCTTGCGCGCATAGCTCGCGGCGGAGCGGCCGAGATCAACGCCGCGGTGGCAGCGGCGCGGCGCGCGCAGCCGGCCTTTACCATGCGGCCGCCCGTCGAGAGAGTCCGCATCCTCAATGCTATTGCCCGGCGCATCACTGCCGACGCCGAGCGGCTGGCCCAGATCGAGAGCCGCGACACAGGCAAGCCAATTACCCAGGCGCGCAACGATGCGGTCGCAGCGGCCCGGTTCTTCGAATTCTATGCCGGCTTGGCGGACAAGGTGCTCGGCACCTCGATACCGATGGGCAGCGACTTTGTGGATTTCACGGTGCGCGAGCCGCTGGGCGTCACAGCCCAGATCGTACCATGGAACTACCCGCTGCAGATCGCGTGTCGAGGCATAGCGCCGGCGCTCGCTGCGGGCAACGCGATCGTGGTGAAGCCGGCCGAACTTGCTTGCCTCAGTGTTCTGGAGATCGCACGGATTTGTGAGGCCGAAGGTCTGCCTAAGGGCGTGCTCAATGTGGTTCCCGGCTACGGCGCCGAGGCCGGTGCCGCACTTGCCTCCCATCCCGATATTGATCTCGTGGTCTTCACCGGCTCCGTCGCCACCGGCAGCCAGGTAATGCAGGCCGCCGCGAAGAACATCGTCCCGGTGTTGCTGGAGCTTGGCGGCAAGTCGCCGAACATTCTGCTTGCCGATACCGAGCTCGATGCGGCGATCCCCATCATCCTCACGGCGGCCTTCCCTCATTCTGGCCAGACTTGCTCCGCCGGAACGAGGCTGCTCGTCGAGCGGCCGATCCTTGGCGAGGTGATGGACCGGCTCGCCGCGCGATTGCCGAAGCTGACGCTCGGACGCGGGCTGGACGACCCTGATCTTGGTCCTCTGGTCAGTGCCGAACAGCGGCGCAAAGTGGAAGATTACATTTCCCTCGGCATGAAGGAGGGTGCGGATGTGCTGTCTGGCGGTAGCTTTATTGGTGATTGCGACCACGGCGTTGGTCACTTTGTCCGCCCCACTGTGCTTTCGCTCGACACTGCGGATGCACGGGTCGCGCGCGAGGAGATTTTCGGCCCGGTGCTGACGGTCCTGCCGTTCGATACGTTGGACGAGGCCGAGACGATAGCGAATGCCACGGAATACGGTCTCGTGGCCGGCGTATGGGGGCGGGATATCGGCCGTCTGCATCGGCTCGCCCAGAGAGTCCGCTCCGGACAGGTCTTCATCAACTGCTACGGAGCAGGGGGCGGCGTGGAGATTCCTTTCGGCGGCACGCGCAAGTCCGGCTTTGGCCGGGAGAAGGGCGTTGAGGCGATTGCGTCCTACACGCAGGTCAAGAATGTCTGTCTGCGCGTCGACCTCCCGGCGGAGGGCTGATCCCATGGCTGGTATCGCTGAGTTCGGTATCCCTACGCGTATCCATTTCGGCATTGGCGCCCGTGACCGGATTGCCGGTATCGTCGCCGCGCGGAGCTTCCGCCGCGTGCTGCTCATCTGCGATCCGGCATTGCTCGGCGGCGAAATCTACGACGCAGTCATCGGCAATTTGAAGGGTGTCGAGACCGCCCTGTTTTCGGGCATAGACCCTGAGCCGAAGGACAAGAACGTCGTGGCCGGGTTCGATGTCTGCCGGTCCCATGATGCCGATGCGATTGTCGTTCTTGGCGGTGGCAGCGCCATCGACGTTGCAAAGGCGGTCGCCATTCTCGCCACCAATGGCGGTGTCATCTCCGACTACGAAGGCGACCAGAGATTTTCGACGCCACCACTGCCGATCATCGCTATACCGTCGACAGCCGGGACGGGCTCGGAGGTATCGGGTGCCGCCGTGATCTCCGACACTGTACGCAACGTGAAGATGGCGATCCGCCATCCCCTCTATGGGCCGACCGCCTATGCCGTGCTCGATCCGCTCGCCATCCGTACCACGCCGCACAAGGTCGGCGTCTATTCGGGCATTGATGCGTTCGTCCACGCGCTTGAATCGTATGTGTCGAAACTTGCCAATCCGCTGACCGACGCGATCAACCTTCATGCCATGCGCCTGATCTCCGGCAACATCCGTGCCTATATTGCCGATCCGGCGAATGAGGAAGCGGCGCTGAACATGCTGTGCGGCTCGTCGATGGCCGCGATGTCCTTCGGCATCACGGGTACCGGCAATGTCCACTGCATGGCCATGTCGCTCGGCGGCTTTCACGCAGTGCCGCACGGGTTGGCGATCTCGCTGATCCTTCCACATGTGGCCGCCTTCAATCTTCCAGCCGTTCCGAACCGGTTCGCCAATGTCGCCCGCGCCATGGGCGAGAATGTCGACAACCTGTTCGATGAAGAGGCTGGCGCGAAGGCGCTCGATGCGATCGGCCGAATGTGCGGCGATCTCGGCATCCCCTCCGGCCTGCGCGAGGTCGGAGTGGTGCCGGAGACGCTGCCCATGGCAGCCGATCGCTGCTTCGAGATCAACTACAACCGCTGGAATCCCCGTTTCACCACGCGTGACGAATATTTCGATCTCTTCGAGCGCGCCATGTGAGGCGTACGCGAAATTTCACAATGGGCAACAAGGAGGAAACGTCCATGAAATTCAGATATACGCTTACCGCAGGCCTCGCCTTAGCGCTGCTTGGCACTAAAACTTCATGGGCGGAAACACTCGACGTCGCCTCGACCTATCCGAAGAACATGCCGTTCCTTGGCGAAAGCGCCGAGGTGCTGGCAAAGAACGTCGAGATCGTCACTGGCGGAGCACTGAAGCTCACGATTCATGGTGCCGGTGATCTGGTGCCGCCGCTGGACGTTCTGCCGCAAGTAAGTTCCGGGGCCATTCCTGCGGGCTGGGACTGGATCGGCTACTGGGGCGGAACCCTCCCTGTGACCAGCCTTGCCGGCGCGATGCCGTTCGGCCTCAGCCCCGCCGAATTCGTCGGCTGGATGTGGGAAGGCGGCGGCATGGAAATTGTCCAGAAGGCGTATGATCCGCTGAACGTGAAGTTCCTGCCTTGCTCGGTCACTGCTCCCGAACCTGGCGGGTGGTTCAATAAGGAGATCAACTCCGTCGAAGACCTGCGAGGACTGCGCATGCGCATCTCGGGACTTGGCGGCCAAGCCCTCAATAGACTCGGCGCGTCCACGCAGATGATCCCGGCAGGAGAACTCTACGTGGCACTCGAGCGTGGTAGAATCGACGCCACCGAGTTCTCGCTACCTTCGATCGACAAATCCCTCGGCTTCGCCCAGATCGCGAAATACTACTACTTCCCCGGCTGGCACCAGCCCGCAAGCTGGAACAGCTTCATCATCAACATGGATGTGTGGAACGGCTTCGACGAAACGACTCGCAACGCTGTCACCATCGCATGTCAGGCTACCGTAGCGTGGTCGCTGGCAGCGGGGCCGCAGCCGCAGCCCGACGTCATCGAGGAGTTTAAGGAAAAGGGCGTGGAGGTGCGGCGCTTCCCCGACAACGTGCTCTTGGCGCTGCGCGAAGCCTCGACTGCCGTTCTCGAGGAAGAGGCCGCGAAGGATGCCGTGTTCAAGGAAGCCTATGAATCGATGATGGCTTATGCCGAGAAATCCAGGACATGGACCGATCTGCAAGTCCTGCCGGTTTCCGAGTGAGCGCCATCCAATCCATTGGCCTTGGGCTCGTCCGCACCGGACGGGCCCTTGCCGCTGCCGGTGCCTGGCCCGGACGGTACGTGGGTTGGCTGCTCGTTCCGCTGACTGTGCTCGTCATTGCCAGCGTCGTCGGATCGCTCCTGCGGCTGAGCGACATCGTTCGCTGGGGCGTTGACCTGCCAGTGCTGGGGACGGGCCTCAACCTGAACGGCCTCACCGAACTGCAATGGCACCTTCTGGCGGTCATCACCATGCTGGCGCTGCCCTATGCGCTGGTCGAAAACCGGCACATCCGCGTTGATATTCTCTACGAGACGCTATCGCCAAGATCAAAGGCAGCGATCGACCTGGTCGGCGACCTCATACTGCTCCTGCCCTTCTGCATGGTGATCGGCTATCTCAGCATCAACTTCGTTGCTTTTGCCTATAAGACCGGTGAGCAATCCACCTATGGCGGCCTCGTCGATCGGTGGGTGGTCAAATCCTTCCTGCCGCTGGGGCTCGGACTTCTCGGCCTGACGGCGGTCGGCCGGATCATCGCCGGCATCGGCACCCTCCTGGCTTCTCGATCCGAGGTAACTCATGACTGAGATTCTTCTGCCACTCGGCATGGTCTTCGCCTTGATTGCGGGTATTTTCAGCGGCTATCCGGTTGCCTTCATCCTCGCCGGCACCGGCATCCTGTTCGCCTTTCTGGGCGGGATCCCTCTGGCTTTCCTGAATACGGCGTCTGCGCGCATCTTTACCGGCACGCTGACGAACTGGATCATGCTCGCTGTCCCCCTCTTCGTCTTCATGGGGCTGATGCTCGAGAAGTCGGAGATCGCGAAGAACCTGTTGCTCAGCCTCGAACGGCTCTTTGCCGGGCGACCGGGCGGCCTGGCGCTGTCCGTCACTATGGTTGGAATCATCATGGCAGCGGCGACCGGCATCGTCGGCGCGTCGATCGTCATGCTCGGCCTCATGGCTCTGCCGGTCATGCTGAAGAACAACTATTCGATGTCGCTCGCCGCAGGAACGATCTGCTCGGCGGGGACGCTGGGGATTCTGCTTCCCCCTTCCATCATGCTGGTGCTCGTCGGAGACATACTCTCAATCTCCATAGGGGACCTGTTCATGGGCGCTGTGTTCCCCGGCCTGTTGCTGGGCGTTCTCTACCTGGTCTACATCTTCGTCGTGACGACCATCTGGCCGGAAATGGCACCGCCGGTCGTTCGGGAAGATGAATCTCCCCTGAGCCGTTCCGAGATGGTGATGGATCTCCTGCGCAATCTCGCTGCGCCGATCGCCCTGATCTTCGGCGTTCTCGGATCGATCATCGCGGGTATCGCCACACCGACCGAAGCGGCCGCGATTGGAGCCGTGGGCGCAACGCTGTTGGCCCTTGCCACCCGGCGGCTCACCATTGCCACCTTCGTCCAGTGCATCCGTGACACGACACTGACGACGGCGATGATTCTCGCCGTGGCGATTGGCGCGACGGTGTTCAGCGCCATCTTCAAGCGGCTGGGCGGCGACAAGATGATCGCCGATGCGGTATTCTCCGTGGCTTCTGGCCCTTACGAGACGCTGTTCCTTGTTATGGCGCTGGTCTTCGTGCTGGGCTTTTTCCTCGAATGGATCGAGATCAGCTATGTCGTCCTGCCGCTGTTCGCGCCGATCATCGCCGGCTTCGACTACGGCATCGGTGGAACGGCGACAGTTTTGACTTGGTTCGCCGTGTTGGTGGCAGTCAATTTGCAGACGTCGTTTCTTACGCCGCCCTTTGGCTTCGCGCTCTTCTATTTACGAGGCATCGCTCCGCCGGAGATGGGCATCGGCCAGATTTATCGAGGGATTATTCCTTTCGTGCTGATCCAGCTTTTCGCTCTCCTCCTTTGTGTCCTCATGCCGGGAATCATCCTGTGGCTGCCGGGACTGCAATGAGGGGTCATTCCATCATGGCGAACGCATTATCCGGGTTGTCAGGGTCGTCGACGAGATGGGCGAACACCTCTCCCCTACTTCAGCTTTGTCCCCGCGGGTGGAGTGCTTGTGGGCGGTTTTGTAGCTGCCCCAGCAGGTTCGCGGGAGCCCCGAGCGCTCGACCCGTAGAGCTAAAGAGACCTTGGGCAGACGCAACGTCAGTCTTGGCCACCGTTACGATCGTTTTTGAATAGCTGTACGGCGGTCCAGTTGCGCAGAAGAAAAAGCTGGATCCGACAATCTAGGGATTGACCCGGACAAAGTGATCACTAATGATCACGGTATGGATCATGAAGCCCGAAGAGAAGTCCGGTTTCCGCAAGAGCGCCATCGGCGGATGGGCAATTTGATCCTTGAGCGCGGCCATGTGAGCGTCGACGAACTTATCGACCTTTTTTCCGTTTCAGGCCCTACAATACGTCGCGACCTTGCCTTTCTCGTGCAGGCTGGAATCGCCGTGCGCACGCATGGCGGCGTGACGGCTGCAAACAGGTCCGGCGGACAAGAACCGCTTTTCATGGAAAAGTTGCGCCGACAGCAGTCGGCCAAGAGTTGCATTGCAAGGGCCGCCGCGCGCCATATTCACGATGGCATGCGGGTTGTCCTGGATTCTGGCACCACCTGCCTTGCATTGGCTCGTCTTATCGCTGGCCGTCCAGTGACGATTGTTGCGCTCGATATCAAGACTTCGGAAGCGGTTGCAACGGGGGAAACCGAGGTCGTGGCGATCGGCGGGCGGTTGCGCAACGGCTATTTCAGCGTCGTGGGAGATGAGGCCGTGGCCGCGGTCGCCATGCAGGAGGAAGTCGACATCTTCTTTCTGTCGGCAGATGCGGTGGATCGGCAGGGCATTTCCAATGTGACGCTGGAAGAAGCGAGCGTGAAACAGGCGGCGATTGCGCGCGCCCGCCGTACAATTCTCGTAGCAGACCACACGAAGCTCGATCTCCGCGAAAAGGCTGACGTCTGCGCCTGGGATTCAATCGATATATTCATAACCGACCGGCATCCGGCCGCCGTATCCTACGAGAATGCGGCGTCTAGGATCGAATACTGCAATCCCGATGCCGGCAAGCAAGGAACAAAGACGAAATGACGAAATTCAGCGCCCTTTTCGGCAAGCGCAAGCCGGTAATTGCCATGATGCACCTTGCTCCGCTGCCGGGCACACCGCTTTATAATGCCGATGGTGGTATCGACGCCATCGTTGAGGCGGCGCGGCGGGATCTCAAGGCTCTTCAGGCGGCCGATGTGGACGCTGTCATGTTCGGCAACGAGAATGATCGCCCCTATGAATTGCAGGTCGATACGGCTTCGACGGCAACGATGGCCTATGTGATCGGTCAATTACGCAATGAGATCGAGAAGCCTTTCGGGGTGAATGTGTTGTGGGACCCGATGGCCTCCGTTGCGCTTGCTGCCGCGACGGGCGCGTCCTTCCTGCGGGAAATTCTGACCGGTACATATGCATCCGATATGGGTCCATGGACGCCGAATGCCGGTGCTGCGATGCGCTACAGCGACCGCTTGCGGCGACCCGATCTGGTGATGATGGCGAATATATCGGCCGAATTCGCCTATTCGCTCGACCGGCGCGAGCTCCCAGACAGAGCCCGTTCGGCCGTGTTTTCCTCGATCCCCGACGCAATTCTGGTTTCCGGCACAATCACGGGTGAGGCGGCGGAAATGTCGGACCTTATCGCGGTGAAGAAGGTGTTGCCGGATACAGCGGTTCTGGCAAATACCGGAGTCAAACACGCGACCGTCGCCGATGTCCTCAAGGTGGCCGATGGATGCATTGTCGGTTCCTCCTTGAAGGTGGACGGCGATACGTGGAAGGCTGTCGATGCTGAACGAGCCGCCGAATTCATGCGGCTTGCCAAGGCAGCGCGAGGAGAGTGAGCGCATGAATGCACGGCGCGACACGATCGGCGCTTATATTCTTGGCCTTGGCATGCTTGCCCTGGCGATATTCATAACGCTGAGTTTTTACGCGCCGAACTTTCTGTCGAGGGCCAATCTGAGTTCGATGGGGTCACAATTCCCCGAATTCGGTGTGCTCGCGCTCGCACTTCTGCCGACGATGATCTCAGGCGGAATAGACCTTTCCGTTGTTGCCATTGCGAACCTGTCGTCGATTATTGCCGCGCTGCTTTTGAGGGCGGGACCGGAGTATGCCTGGATGGCAATCCCGGCCGCTTTACTGACGGGACTCGCGTGCGGGGCGCTCAATGGCTGTCTGATCGCCTATCTGCGACTGCCGCCGATCCTGGCAACGCTCGGCACGCTGCAACTCTTCGGCGGGATTGGCATCGTGATCACCGGCGGCCCGGCCATAACCGGCCTTCCGGCGTGGTACGGGGCATGGGGCAACTGGTCGATCGGCGGGTTCTTGCCTGTGCCTCTTGTGATTTTCACCGTTGTCGCGCTTCTGATGGGGCTGTTCCTGCGATTCACGGCGACCGGTATGCGCACCCGTCTCTACGGGGCCAATCCGCGCGCGGCGCGCTTCGTCGGCATTCAAGAGCAGAGGCTCGTCATCAAGATCTACGCGACTGCCGGCTTTATCGCCTCGATCGCAGGTCTGATTATCCTGGCGCGGGTCAATTCCGCCAATGCCGATTACGGCGGCTCCTATCTGCTGCTCGTCATTCTGATCAACATACTGGCGGGCGTCAGCCCCTTTGGCGGGATCGGCTCGACGCTGGGCGTGGTTATGGCGGTTCTGACACTCCAGCTCATCTCGTCGGGCCTGAATTTTCTGGCCTTCACCGCCTTCGCGCGCGACCTTTTCTTTGGCGCGCTTCTTATCACCATCATGTCGCTACGCGTCATCGTCGAGGACCGCATCGGCGATCTCAAAGTTCTGTTTTCGAGGCCATCTCCATGACCGACCGCCTACGTCAAGATCTCAATGCATTGATGCTAATCCCGGGTCTGTCGGGCCATGAGGACAGGGTTCGACGATATATCCGCGACCTGATGGAGGAAGCAGGGATCGCCTGCCGCACCGACAGGCTCGGCAATTTGATCGCCACGCTCGACGGCGACGAAGGTGCGCCAAGCGTGATGCTTTTTGCCCATACCGACCAGCTCGGTTTCATCGTTCGCAAGATAGAAGCCAACGGGCTGATCCGCGTCGAGCGTCTCGGCGGCATACCGGAAAAAGCGCTGCCGGCGCAAAGTGTGCTTCTGTGCGTTGGCGAGGGACGCGATGTTCGCGGCATCGTCGCGAACAAGAGCCATCACGCGACCCCGCCGGAGGAGAAGTACAAGGTCACGCCTTACGCGGATCTGTTCATCGACATTGGTGAAGAAAGCGCCGATGCGGTGCGGGCGCTGGGGATCGAGATTGGCACACCTGTCGTCTACGAGCCAAACGTCTTCGATCTCGGTGAGCATCGCATCGCGGGTACATCTGTCGACGACCGGGCGGGATGCGCTGTCATCGTGGAAGCGGCGCGCCGTTTGAAGCAACTGCCTTCACGTCCCACGATCCATTTCGTTTTCGCCGTATTGGAGGAGTTCAATCTGCGCGGGGCTATGGTGGCCGCACAGTCGCTTCATCCCCACATTGCGATCCAGCTCGACCTCGCGCTTACCTCCGACACGCCCGACATGCTGCATCGCGGCGAGGTGCGTATGGGTGCCGGACCGGCGATCTCGCATTATTCTTTTCACGGGCGAGGCACGCTCAATGGCACGATCCCGCATCCTGCTGTCGTCGATGTGGTGCAGCGCGCCGCAAGCGAAGACGGTATCCCTCTCCAGCATACGGCCCATGTCGGCGCGTTGACTGACTCGTCTTATGTCCAGCTCGTCGGCGAAGGCGTGGCTTGCGTCGATCTTTGCTTTCCTAGCCGGTATACGCACACCTCATTGGAGGTTTGCGACATGCGCGATCTGGAGGGACTGACGGCGCTCGTTGTTGGTGCCATCGGGCGCATGGGGAAGAATTTTGACCTCGATCGGGATCGCTACACATGAGCGATGCCTTTCTCGGCATAGACATAGGCACGTTCGAAACGAAGGGCGTCATCGTGTCCGATACTGGCGAGATTCTCGCATCGGCACGCCGTTCGCATCGTATGATCGTGCCACGTTCTGGCTGGGCCGAGCACGATGCGGAAACCCATTGGTGGGGCGAGTTTCGGGACATAGCGCGGGAGGTGATCGCCACGTGCGGCCTGCCTGCTTCGGAAATTCGTGCGGTTGGCGCCAGCGGCATCGGCCCGTGCATGCTGCCGGTGGATGCCGACGGCGCGCCGTTGATGAACGCTGTACTCTATGGAGTTGACACGCGCGCCCATGCGGAGATCGTGGACCTGACCGGTGCGATTGGCGAGGAGACACTCTTGCTGCGGACCGGCAATGGGCTGACTTCGCAGTCTGTTGGGCCGAAAATTCTCTGGCTGAAGCGCAATCGGCCCGACATTTACGAAAAAGCCGCAGCTTTTGTGAATTCGTCGACCTTCATCGTCGAACGTTTGACGGGCGAGCGCGTGCTCGATCATTATTCGGCGTCGAGTTTCTCGCCGCTCTACGATATGCGCACCAATGATTGGGCCGATGACCTCATGGACGGTATCGTCGAGCGTGAGCGGCTGCCACGTCTTCTCTGGTCGAGCGAGATCGCCGGCCACGTAACCGCGCGCGCCGCTGAGGAAACCGGGCTGGCTGCGGGCACCCCTGTCATCGCCGGTACAATCGATGCCGCCGCCGAGGCGCTGAGCGTCGGTGTTTCCCGGCCCGGCGAAATGATGCTGATGTACGGTTCTACGATCTTCATCATCCTCGTAACGGACGAGGCTGCGACCGATCCCCGGCTGTGGTACGCACCGTGGCTCTTTCCTGGTCGCCACGCGATGATGGCGGGCCTTGCCACAAGCGGTACGCTGACACACTGGTTTCGCGACCGCTTTGCCCGCGAACTTGCCGACGACGAGGCGATGGCCAAGCTGGCGCAGGAGGCTGCCTCGTCGCCGCCCGGAGCGAACGGCGTGATCGTGTTGCCCTATTTTTCGGGTGAGCGCACGCCGATCCATGACCCCCACGCCAAGGGTCTGATCTTCGGGCTCGATCTGACCCACGAGCGGGGCGACATCTATCGCGCGGTTCTGGAGGGAATTGCCTACGGCGTTCGCCATGTCCTGGAAACGTTTGGCGAAACGGGAAATCCGCCAAAGAGCGTCACTGCGGTTGGCGGCGGCGTGCGCAACAAAGTCTGGTTGCAGGCCGTTTCCGACATTTCTGCAAGTGCGCAGGTTCTACGCAAAGAGAGTTTCGGCGCCAGTTTCGGAAGCGCGTTCCTTGCCGCCATCGGCGTAGGCGCGGCGCGGGAGAGCGACATCGAACGCTGGAATGCGCCTGCGGGACGCGTGGACCCGCGAAGCGACCTGATGGCGCTCTATGACGACGGTTTTCATACATATCGTGGCCTCTACGAGGCGACACAGAGCTTCATGCGTGCCGAGCGCAAGGCATGATTGGGGAACGGCCTTCCCGAAAGGCCTAAAATGGGAGAGTGAAATGGCTTTTGGATTGAGAAAGGTAATCATCGGGGCGATGGCCGCCTCCTTGCTGTCAGGCGGCTACGTCCTAAGTGCAGGTGCACAGGACACGCGCGAGATCGTGACGGTCGTCAAACTATCGGGCATCGCGTGGTTCAACCGGATGGAAGAGGGCGTCCGTAACTACGCCAAAGCCACCGGCAACAACGCAACGCAGGTCGGCGCGGCTACCGCCGATGCCGCGTTGCAGGTGCAATTGATCGAGGATCTGATCGCCCGCGGCGTGGACGCCATCACGGTGGTTCCGAACTCGCCACAGACACTGGAGCCTGTGCTTGCCCGCGCGCTCGAAAACAAAATTGTCGTGATTGGTCACGAGGGCGCCACGCTCCAGAATATCACCTACGATCTCGAAGCGTTCGACAACAAGGCCTATGGCGAACATCTGATGGAACGCCTGGCGACCGAAATGGGCGGCGAGGGCGAATATGTTGCGTTCGTCGGCTATCTGACCTCGGTGACGCACAATGAATGGGTCGACGCGGCAATTGCCTATCAGGAAGCCAAATATCCAAAAATGAAACTCGTCGGCGGCAAGCAGGAATCGGCCGAACAGCAGCAGACAGCGTATCAGAAAATGCGCGAATTGCTGCGCACCTATCCGAACCTGAAGGGCATGCAGGGCTCCGCCGGTGAGGATGTCGTTGGTGCAGCGCTCGCGGTTGAAGAGGCTGGCCTTTCCGATCAGGTCTCGATCGTCGGAACCAGCCTTGCGTCCGTTGCAGGGCCCTATGTCGAAACCGGCGAGATCGACATGATCTCCTTCTGGGATCCGGCGCTCGCTGGCTACGCGATGAACGTGCTGGCGGAAAAAGCGCTCAAGGGCGAGACAGTTAAAACCGGCGACGATCTTGGCGTCGAGGGTTACAACAATGTCCGCGTCGACGGTAAGGTTGTTTACGGTCAGGCCTGGGTCGACGTGACGAAGGAAAATCTCGATCAGTACGACTTCTGATACTTGCGAAGGGACCGCTGCGCCGTAGCGTGGCGGTCCCGCGGCAGGAAACAGATCGGAGCTTCGATGGCCGAACCCATTCTTCAGATCGACGGCGTTCGAAAGGCTTACGGGCCGGTTCGAGTGCTCGAGGACGTGTCCTTGACCCTACAGCCGGGTGAGGTGCGATGCCTTGCGGGTGAGAACGGGTCGGGAAAATCCACCCTGATCAAAATACTGTCAGGCATCGTGGCGGCCGATGCAGGCACCGTGCGCATCGCCGGTCACGAGCTTGCAAATGATCCCGCTGCCGCCATCGATGCCGGTCTGTCGGTGATCTACCAGGATTTTTCACTGTTTCCCAATCTGCTTGTGGCCGAGAACATTGCATTCCTGCGCAGCGTGGCCCGGGGCGACCGCTGGCACAGGCGCGGAAACGACACCAGGCTTGCCACCGATACGCTTGCGCGAATGGGCGTCGACATCGATCCGTCAATGCCGGTCGAATTCCTTCCCGTCGCGTCGAAGCAGCTTGTCGCAATTGCCCGCGCGCTTGCCAATGATGCGCGCATCATCGTTATGGACGAGCCAACCACGGCGCTGACGCGCTCGGAGGTCCGCCGCCTGCAGGGCATCATCGAAGCACTCAAGAAGGACGGCGTTGCGTTCCTGTTCGTCAGTCACAAGACGGAGGAAATCTTTGCTTTCTGCGATACGATCACCGTGTTGCGGGACGGCCGCGTCGTGGCCGAAGGCCGGGCTGACCAGTTCGACCCCGCCCGGCTGGCTCGCGACATGACCGGACGTGACATCGAGACCCATCGACTGGTGCGCGAGACGGCGCCGTCAGCCGGACCGGTAATTGTCACGCGAGGCCTGACGCACTTCGGAGCTTACGCCGACATCGATCTGT
Organism: Foliimonas ilicis; assembly: GCF_039939195.1. Taxonomy (NCBI): domain Bacteria; kingdom Pseudomonadati; phylum Pseudomonadota; class Alphaproteobacteria; order Hyphomicrobiales; family Phyllobacteriaceae; genus Foliimonas; species Foliimonas ilicis. The sequence goes on from NZ_JBDUUH010000005.1 coordinate 200,133, forward strand.
CGATCGTTCCTGGCGAGATCGTCGCGCTGGTCGGCCTGCTGGGCTCTGGCCGCACCGACCTTGCGCTTTCGCTGTTCGGCGAGATCCAGCCCGACCAGGGCACCATCGAGTTCAAGGGTGTGGAACGCCGCTTTCGGAAGCCGATCGAAGCGATGGACGCGGGCATTGCCTATGTGCCGGAGGATCGCCTGACCGAGGGCCTTTTTCTGGATCAGCCGATCGGTGACAACATCGCAATTGCATCTCTGCAGAAGAGCGGTCTGGTCGATCGCCGCGCGCTCAACCAGCGCGCCAGGGATGCGGTGAAACGGTTGCGCATCAAGACGCCGGGTATCGAGCCGCCCGTCGCTACGCTTTCGGGCGGCAACCAGCAGCGTGTCGTGCTCGCGCGCTGGATGGAGCGGGCACCCGAACTGATGATCCTCAACCGACCGACCGTCGGTGTCGATATTGGCTCGAAGCGCGAAATCCATGAGATTTTGCTTCAGTTGCGCGGCGCAGGGACCGCCGTGCTCGTCGTCACGGACGACATCGGCGAGGCGCTTGCGTTGTCTGACCGTATTCTCGTCATGGTCCGCGGACGCATCACCGCCACGTTCGACGCTGACAGCGTCGACGAGGAACGTCTATCATCGGCAGTGACCGAGGAGGGATCGGTACGATGAATGCCGCCACACGAATATTGATGTCGCCTCAAAGCGTCGTCGTCATCGCCGCGATTGCATTTGCCCTGGTGATCGGCATCATCAATCCGAACTTCCTGTCGGTCGCGACGATCGTCGACTTGTTGCGCAATTCGCTGGTAACGGCGATCTTCGCGCTCGGCGTGATGATGGTGCTGGCGTCCGGCGGCATCGACGTCTCCTTTCCGGCCATTGGCGCCTTCGCCATGTACACGACCATCACGCTCGTACTTGGCGTCGATTTCAACGTCCCGGTCGTCATGCTCTTCGTCGTCAGTGCGATGATCGGCGCCGCGCTCGGCTTGGTGAATGGCATCCTCATCGGAGGCCTCGGCCTGCCGACGCTGATCGTGACGCTCGGTACACTCAGCCTCTACCGCGGTATGCTGCTGACTTTCGTGGGCACGACCTACATCACGAACGTGCCGCGCAATGTCATCTCTTTCGCACGCACCATGATTGTGCGCATGGAGAACGCCGTCGGCCAGCTCGCCTCGCTACCGCTCTCCTTCGTCGTTCTGGTCGGCGTCACCGCGTTCGTCGCTTTCCTGATGAACCTGACGAAGTTTGGCCGCGCCATCTATGCGATTGGCGGTTCGGAGGAGGGCGCACGACGCATCGGCATTAGGGTCGGCCGCACCAAAGTCATAATCTATGTCATCGTCGGTGCGATCGCGGGGCTTGCCGGAATGACGCATATGACGCTTTCGCGCATGGCCAATCCGTTCGACCTCGTCGGCATGGAGCTCAACGTCATTGCTGCGGTCGTCCTGGGCGGCGCAAGGATCACCGGCGGGTACGGAACCGTCACCGGTACATTGCTGGGTGCACTGCTGATCACGATGATCAACACCTCGCTGCTTAGCGCGGGCGTGCCGTCCTACTGGCAGCGCGTCGTCGTCGGCATGCTTATCATCGTCGGCACCGGCTTGCCGATCATCATCGACCGGCTGGCCAAGCGCCGCGAGCGCCTCGCGCAGACGTCGATCTGAATATTGGGAAGGAGCTCATTGCCATGAAGAAAATCCTCAACGATCCGGTCGACTATGTCGATGAGATGCTGGATGGTTTTATCGCTGCGCATCCCGAATTCTATGCCCAGCCCGAACGGCGTGTCATAGCGCGGCCGGAAGGTGCGACGAAGGGGAAGGTCGGTATCGTCACAGGTGGCGGGTCCGGCCATTTGCCGGTCTTCACCGGCTATGTGGGGCCTGGTTTCCTCGACGCTTGTGCCATCGGTGATGTCTTCGCCAGCCCATCGGCAGAGCAGATGGCGAGCGCGATCCGTCATGCCGACGGCGGCGCTGGCGTGCTGCGCCTTTACGGCAATTACGGCGGCGATGTCATGAATTTCGACATGGCTGGCGAGATGGTGGAGATGGAAAACGACATTGTCACCAGCACCGTACTTCTCGCCGATGACATCGTCTCTGCGCCGAAGGAAGAGGCTGCCAAGCGCCGCGGCGTAGCCGGTATGATCTATGCGTTCAAGATTGCTGGCGGCTGTGCCGATAAGATGGCCGATCTCGACGAGGTGACACGCGTCGCGCAAAAGGCTGCGGACGCTTGTCGGTCGATCGGTATGGCGCTGACGCCCTGTATCGTGCCGCAGGCAGGCAAGGCGAATTTCGAGCTCGGCGAGAACGAAATGGAAATGGGTATGGGCATCCATGGTGAGCCCGGCATCTGGCGCGATGCGCTACGCCCGGCCGACGAGATTGTCGATGAAATGATCGACCGCATCCTGGACGATCATGCTTTTGCCAAGGGCGATCGTCTGTCCGTTCTCGTCAATTCGCTCGGCGCGACGCCGCTCGAAGAACTCTACATCATGTATCGGCGCGTGCGGCAGCGTTTCGCCGATATTGGTGCTGAGATCGTCATGCCGCTGGTCGGGCGCTACGCGACTTCTATGGAAATGACCGGCGCAACGATAACGACCGTCGCGCTCGATGAGGAGCTAGAACGCTATCTGAAGGCGCCCGCCGCCTGCGCTTACTGGCGCGTGTCATGACGAAGATAGATAGCACAACACTCGAGAGCGCCTTGCAAAGGGTTGCAGAAGGTGCCGCCGGCGCGGCGGCGGAATTGAACGCGGCGGACGGCCAGCTTGGCGATGGCGATCTGGGCATCACCGTTTCCAAGGGCTTTGCAGAGGCGGCCGCGGCTGCGTTGCCCGCCGATGTCGGGCTTGCCTTTCTGGAGTGCGCCAAGGCATTTCAGCGGGTTTCGTCTTCGTCATATGGAACACTGGTCGCTACTGGCTTCATGGCGGCCGCGAAGGGTGCGAAAGGCAGCCAAACGCTCGATGTGGCGGCCATACCCGCACTGGTGGTAGCGGCACGTGACGCGATGATCGCGCGCGGTAAAGGAGAACTCGGCGCGAAATCGGTTCTCGACAGCTTGGATGCCTGCGCCAAGGCGATTGACGGGGTGAGTGCGGAAGATATGGGTGAGAAGGCGGTTGCATCGGCCCGCGACACGCTTACTGCTTTCAAAGGACGCCCGTGCAAGCTCGGACGTGCGCGCATGTTTGCCGAAAAGAGTGCTCAGCTCGACGATCCCGGCCAACTCGCCTTTCTGCGTATCGTTGAAGCGGCGTTCCCGGAAGCTGCCTAGAAAGCGGAGGTGCCTTCCGCCGCAGCTTCCCATAATGAATGAAACTCCCGGTGAATTATGCTCATCAGGGTTTGGGAACGACGGTCGCCAGCTTTCTGAAAGGTGTGAGAACTTCCAGCGATATTGGCGAGCCCTTCGGCACACGCACAATCGAGCCCGGCTTCAGGCGCACTGCTGCAGCGGAGCCCAGCGTGCATATTGCCTCGCCTTCGAAGACGACGAATGTCTCTTCGATCGGTCTTGCCGGATAGTCATAGACACCGGGCTCAGCCTTCCAGACAGCGACGATCGTTCCGGCGTCGCCTTCGTCTTTCCAGATTGGTCGGCGCCATGACCCGCCATCACGGCCTTTGGCAGCGAGGCCGGGTTCCAGATCCTTGTCGTCCATTATGTCGAGTATCATTTCGTTTCCTTGTCGGTTGAAGTGATTGTTCAGGCGTGCGGCGGTAGCGGCACGCGATCTCGTTTGGTGCGGATCCAATCCGCCACACGGTAGTAGCGAAGGCTCAGTTGCGGCCCGAAGCTCATGTAGAAGGGAGCGGCACGAAGTGGCTCGACTTTCAACGAAAGATCCTGTTCGGGCACACCCATCGCCCATTCGGAAAGAATGCCTCCGAGCATGCTTCCGGTCGGCACTCCGCGCCCTGAAAGGCCGGTCAGGCCGATGACGCCGGGTGCGAGCGAATAGAGACGCGGCACGGTGCGATACTGCATGTCGAGTTCGCCGAACCAGAGATATTCCCAGCGTAGCTTCTGTTTTATCTGCGGATTGAGCCATGTCAGGCGATCAGTCAGAACCTGCCGCGTGTAGTCGAGATCGCGACCGCGACGTCCCATTGGAAACATCGAAGCGACGATGCGCCCGTTGGCATCGTATTTGTAAACGAAGATATCGCCGCGCCCATCATGAAGTGTAGTGTTTTGTGGCAGGACGTTTCTGCGCTCTTCGTCCGATAAAGGCTGCGTGGCGGCGACGAAGACGCGCATGATCTTGAAGGTCTGGTCGAGTTTTGGCCAACCTTCGACCGTGTAGGCGCCGGTCGCGAAAATTACTTTGTCTGTATTCACCGAACCGGTCGATGTTTTTACAAGCCAGCCCGAACCCTCTCGCTCGACACCCGTCACCTTCGATTTGGTGTAGATCGCTCCGCCTTCCTGCATGACGGCGCGGGCAAGGCCGCGCGCATAGCCCAGCGGATTGAGGTGGCCTGCTTCACTATGAAACCAGCCGCCGTGAAAACGCGGGCTGCCGGTTATGCGCTCGACTTCATGCTTTTCGATAAGTTGAGTCTTTGCTCCGACCGCATTGTATTCGCTTACTTTCTTCTCGATCTCCGCAAGCGCACTCGGGCGGGCAGCGGCTTGAACATAGCCATTCTGCTGCCATTCGCATTGCATCTGATACCCATTGATCATTTCGCTGACGCGATCGTTCGCGCGGGTCTGGCGCGCGATCAGGCGTTCGGCCCAAGGCTCTCCTAGAATGCGGCGCAGATCTGAAAGGCTGTAATGCGTAAAGGTCGGCGTACAATGGCCGGCATTTCGACCGGAGCCGCCGAAGCCGGCTTCCTCGGCTTCGAGCAGCACGACCTTCACACCTTTGCGTGCAAGCTCCAAGGCCGTGGTCAGACCGGTATAGCCCGCGCCGACCACGCAAACATCTGCCTGAACGAGCTCTTCCAACGCGGTCGTTTGGGGCGCTGGAGCCGCTGTGGCGAACCACAGTGAGTCCTGAAACGGTGAGAATTTGCTCATCGTATCATGCCCTCAATTCAGATCGCTTCGCGCGTCGAGCGCATCGCGCAACCCGTCGCCAATGAAGTTGAAGCTGGTGACGGCAAGCGTGATTGCGATGCCCGGCACGATTGCCAGCCACGGTGCACTGGCGAGATATTGCTGCGCGCCGTTCAACATGTTTCCCCAGCTTGGAAGCGGCGGCTGGATGCCATAGCCGAGGAAGCTGACATAGGCTTCGAGCAGAATTGCGCGCGCGACTGTCAGCGTGGCAGCGACGATAATCGGGCCGATGGCGTTGGGCAGCAATTCGCGGAACATGATCCATCGGTTCGACAGGCCGACCATCCGCGCCGCCATGACAAAATCGCGTTCTCGCAAGGAACGGACTTCCGCCTCGACAATCCGGGCGATTTCCATCCAGCTTGTGACCGCGATGATGACCGTGATCATCAGCGGGCTGGGCTTGATGAAGGCAGCAAGCGCCAGCAATAGAAAGATGCTTGGAAACGACAGGAATGCATCGACGAAACGCATGAGGACGGCACCTAGGCGTCCGCCATAATAGCCAGCGACGACGCCGATCACCGCGCCGATCAACGTGCTGAGAAGCATGGCGAAGAAGCCGACAAGGAGCGAAATTCGCCCGGCCATGAAGAGGCGGACGGCGAGATCGCGCCCAAGCGGGTCGGTTCCGAAGATATGATAGCCGCTGAATGGCGGTGCAAAGCGGTTTCTGACGTCGATCTGCAATTCCGTGTAGGGGATGAGATAAGGGCCGAAGACGCAAGCCAGTATCAACAGGACGATCATTGCAACGCCGAGCATCGCAAGCCTGTGGCGGGCAAAGCGGCGAACGGTGCGGCTTCGCCACCAGCGCGAAGGCGGTTCAGCGTTTACGGGAATTTCGATGGCTGTGCTCATTGCGCTGCTCCTAGCCTAGCCGGATACGAGGATCGACGATGGCGACCAGAAGGTCGGCTATCAGATTGCCGATGAGGACGAGGATGGCGGAAAACATCAAAAGCCCCATCACGACCGGATAGTCGTTGTAGCCAAGGCTATCGAGAAACAGCCGCCCCATGCCGGGCCAGGTGAAAACCGTTTCAGTTACGAGCGCGCCTCCGAGGATTGCAGGCACCTGCAATCCGGCCAGTGTGATCATTGGCAGAAGAGCATTTCCGATGACATGCTTGGAAAGCACGCGGCGCGGGCTGACGCCTTTGGCTTTTGCGGTTCGTACGAAATCCTGATTGATAACGTCGAGCGTGGCACTGCGCATATACCGGCTCCACACCGCAACGTTTACCAGCGCCAGAACGAGGCTCGGCATGACGAGGTGGATTGCATAGTCGCTCAGCGAGCCGTTTCCGATCGTGTACATGTTGCCGGCTGGCAGCCACTGAAGTTTTACCGAAAACAGGTAGATGGCGACGAGACCAAACCAGAAGGTCGGGATGGAAAGCGCGACCATCGCGCCGACAGTCGCTAAATAATCGAACACCGAATAGCGTCGCGTCGCGCCCTGTATGCCGACCCATGTGCCGACAATGATCGAGATGATTGTGGATGTGCCCATAAGCAGCAGGGTTGCGAACAGATGCCCGCCGATGACGTCAAGAACAGGCCTGCTGTCACGGTAGGAGCGGCCCCAATCGCCGCGCACCAGATTCCACAGCCAGTCGAGATATTGAATCGGAAGAGGGCGGTTCAGTCCCATCTGCTCGGCGATGCGGTCGAGCGCTTCCTGTGTCATTCCCGGTGTGAGCGTATATTGCGATAGCGGCCCGCCCGGAGCCAAATTCAGGATAGCGAAGCCGATCACGGACACCAGCAGCAAAAGCACAAGGCTTTGCCACAGGCGGCCCAAAAGATAACGCAGCATGACATCTGTCTCCACATGTCGGGGAGCGGCGGCAACGCCTCTCCGAGATCAGGACCTGCCGCCCGCCGCAGATGCGGCGAGCGACAGCGGGAGGTGCGAGGCTGTTTAAGCCTTGCGCCAGGTGTTCACGTTCCATGTGTCGATGCGGACATTGATGTTTGGAAGCACACCCTGAACTTCCTTCTTCTGTCCGCGTACGATCGTGTACTGGAACATCGGAAGCAGAGGCAGTTCTTCGCGGACGATCTCCTGGATCTTCATATAGACCGCCTTACGCTCTTCCGGCACGAAGAGCTTGCCGCCTTCTTCGAGCAGTTTGTCGACTTCGGGATTTGCATATTGCCAGGTGTTCTGGCCGGAGCCGCCCTTCGCAACACTGGATGTCGAAGCCATGTAGTCCGAAGTGTCAGGATCGGAGCCGGTTACGAAATTGATGCCGACAACGACGGAATCGAATTCCGACTTCATCCAGTAATCGCCCCACATAACTGCGGGGGGCAGGTTGGAAATCGTCATTTCGACGCCGATTTCGACGAAGTTCTGCTGAATAAGCTGCTGTACCTGCTCACGGATCTGGTTGCCTGCCGTGGTCGAGTTTGTGAAGGAAAGACGCACGCCATCCTTCTCGCGAATGCCGCCAGAGCCTGGCACCCATCCTGCCTCATCAAGAAGCTGGTTTGCTTTTTCGATGCTGAACTCATGCTTCGGCAGGTCGGCATTGTAGTAGAAAGACTGCTGCGGCATGTAGCTTTCGGTTGGCGTTGGCAGGCCATAATAAAGCGCATCGATGATCGAGGCTTTGTCGATGGCGAGATAGAGCGCGCGTCGAACGGCAGGGTCCTTGAACTGCGGGCGCTCCATATTGAGGCTGATGGATTCGACAGTCGAGTTCGGAACGACCTGCACGTCCTTGCCGTCCAGAGCCTTGGCTTCCTCATAATGATCCGGCGTGATCCACTGGAGACCGGTGACATCGATGTCGCCTGTCTTGAACTGCGTATAGAGCACGGTGAGATCCGGAATATACTTGACGACCAGACGTTCAATATACGGTCCATCGCCGAAATAATCGGGGTTGGCCGTCAGTTCGATGTGGTCGCCTGCAACGCGGTTGGTCCATTTGAACGGGCCGGTGCCGATCGGCGCATTGTTATAGGCGGCCTTGTTCTTGTCTTCCTCCGCACCCAAAGCATGTTTCGGCACGATGAAGGTGGCGGCAAGGATCGACGCATAAGGCGCGAAGGGCTGCTCCATGCGCCAAGTGATTTCGGTCGGCGAAACCACTTTGATGTCGCGCACAAATTCATGCCCGGTGCGGCGCCAGCTCAGGAAGTTTGGATCGACCAGCAATTCCAGTGTGAACTTGACGTCCTCCGCAGTGAAGGGCGTGCCGTCATGCCATTTTGCGTCGTCGCGGAGCTTGATTTTCCACTGAAGGCCATCTGCGGAAATGCCGCCATTTTCGACGGTCGGCACTTCGGCGGCGAGTGAGGGTGTGAATTTGCCGTCGCCATCGACCGCGAAAAGCGGGTCGAAAACGGCAAAATGTACGCCTTCATCCACTTCGATATGAAGCAGATGCGGATTGAAGACAGTAGGTTCCTGCGAAAAGCCAATGACGATCTGGCCTGTCGGCGTTTCGGATGCGGCGTATGCGCGGCTCTTGCCGAGCAGGCTTGGCACGACGAGGCCGGATGCGCCGGCAAAAACCATCATCGACAGGGCTTGGCGGCGGGTTGGATTCAACAGGGAGTTCTTGGGTTCAGACATAGCGTGTTCCTTTGCTTTGCTAATGCATTCGCAACTCTGGAGGCATTTTCTGAGCACTGCTTTCTTTGAGCAGCTTGCATGCGGCCGGGTCTCAATCCGGCTTCTAAAATCCGCTGATCAGCTCGATCTTCGAACCGTCTGAAAAGCGGGAAAAACGGAAATTCGCAGGATCGACCAATGGCGCTCGTCCCGTAACGATATCGGCCATCAGGCGTCCGGCGGCAGGACCGATGCCGAAGCCATGACCCGAAAAGCCGGTGGCGATGTGAAAGCCGGGAATGGTATCGATGGCTGAAATGACTGGAACCGCGTCCGGTGTCACGTCGATCATGCCTGCCCAGCGCTGCGCGATCTGAGCGTTTGCGAAAGCGGGGAATGCCTTGCGCAAATTGTCGAACGCGACGTCGGATAGTTTGGTCGATGGCTTGGGGTCGAGAACGCGGCAATATTCGAACGGGCTCGGTTCGTCGAGCGACCACTTGCTCGCAATGCGCGCCTCATCAAAGAAGCGTCCGCCGACGCGGAATTTGAGCGAACGCCATTCCTTGGTGAGTGCAGGCAGAAAATCCAGCGCGAAGCGGAACGATTTCGGTACGATGTCGACGATGTTCTCGTGGCCGGAGGCGATCGTATAGCCTCCGTCCTGGCGCTTGCGAACGGCAAAGCCGTTCGACCAGATCGCTTCGTCCGGCCCGCCTTCCAGAGGCTTTGTGCGGATGACCGAGTTCAGGACTTTGAGCTGCGGCAGGCGAAGACCCAGCGTTCCGGCAAAAAGGCTCGACCATGCGCCGCCCGCGAGAACGACGGATTTGCAGGCGATAGGCCCGCGCTCCGTCACCACGCCGCTAATCGCGCCGCCTTGCGTTTCGATGCCGCGCACCGCGCATTCGGTCAGGATGGCAACACCCTTTCGGCGTGCTGCTTCGGCGATAGCCGGGGCTGCCTTTTGAGGTTCGGCCCGTCCATCGGCAGACGTGTAGAGCGCGCCGGTTACATCCAGCTTCGAATCTGGAAATTTCCGGGCGAACTGCGCGCGGTCGAGCATTCTCGACTCTATCTGATAGCCATCGAGATTGCGCTGCCAGCGTTCGTGATCGGCGAATTCGGCTTCGGTCTTGCACGTGAAGATGATTCCGGCCTTCTTGTAGCCGGTGTCCGCGCCGAGCCGCTGATCCATCCCGCTCCACATGCGCAGCGCTTCGGCCATGAGCGGTACTTCCCGCGGGTCGCGACGGGTTATGCGTACCCAGCCCCAATTGCGGCTCGATTGTTCATGCCCGATGCCGCCTTTCTCGCAAAGCGCAACACGCAGGCCGCGTTCGGAAAGTTCGAGGGCGGTGGATGCGCCTATTATGCCGCCGCCGATGACGACGACATCGACTTCCTTGGGCAGTTCTGCATCGCCATGTACGGGTACGACGTATGGGCCGGGCATCAGAAGGTCTCTTCAAGTTGGCAATTGATTGCGAATTCGGCGACGCTCGCTTCATTCGGAAGATCGAGCAGCATGACGATGATGCGGGCAATGTCGCGGGGATCGGTCATCAGCTTTTCTTCACGGTCGCTGATGCTGCGCGCCATATCGGTCGCGACGAAGCCGGGGCAGATTGCGGTGGCACGTATGCCGAGATCGAAGCCCTCATGGCGTATGCCGTGCGCGAGCGCAACGGCTGCGAATTTGCTCATCGCATAGAGACCTGAGCGGATCGATTTCACCCGCTTGCCGGACAGCGAAGCAAGAATGATCACGCGCCCGCGTCCGGTCTTTCCGAGTTCGGCCCAGGCGGCCTTCACCAGCCGTCGCGGGGCTTTCACATTAACGTCGAGCAAGTTGTTCAGCTCATCGTCTTCGGCAGCGATTACCCCGCTTGAGCTCACAATTCCGGCATTGGCGACAACAGCATCGATACCGCCGAATTTAGCGACGGTTTCTGCAGCCCACGCATTTTCGAGACCTTCGCGAGCGTCATAGCGGTAGAGGCAGATGCGGGCAGGGTCTGCCGCCCACGTAGGCATTTGAGGTTCGCGCATACCCAGCGACACGTTCCATCCGGCGGCATAAAGAGCTTCGGAAACTGCTGCACCGATGCCTCTGTTGGCACCCGATATCATTGCAATGCGTGGGCTGCTCATTGCTTTTAGTCCTTAAAACCGACCATCCGCCGGTAAACCTTGCGAAGCGCGCGCACGACCAACTCGTGCTCCTCGTCTGTCAGATCGCAAAAGAACTGCCGCGACTGCGTCTGGATGATTCCTTCCACGGTGACCGAAAGCGCAGCACCTTTCTCGGTTATGTAGAGTTCCTGCGCGCGGCCATCTTCCGCCGAATCTTCACGACGCAGGAGATCATGCGCTTCCATCTGATCGATGAGACGACCCATGGCGGAACGGTCCCGCTGGATGATCTGCGCAATGGTGGAAGACCGTATGCCGGGATAGGTATTTACAAGCAGAAGGGTGCTGATCTTGCCGGTGCCTTTTGCGACATCCAGCCCTTCGAGCTTCTCATCCAGATCGCGCGAAACCGCTCGGTTCAGGGTTCTTATAAAAAAGCTCAAAGTGTCGTTGAAAACGCCCAGATCCACCTCATCGAGGCTTTTCGGCGGAATATTCTGCGTTTTAGCGTCCATAAATCAGACCTCCAGGCACAAGGGATCGTTCCGCTTCCGGCAACGGAAATGCGGCACCAACCGTGCGAGATACGCAATTTGAATGTCTGGGTCGAGCTTAACAAAGTGATGGACAATTACAACTATCTTTACGTCAGCCGGAAAATTTCTTTGCGCGAGACTGTGAAGCAGGCATAGAAAATTGCTCGCGCGGAAGCATTCGCGACGAAGTTCATCACTAGACGTTAAATTGCCTGTTCAGGCGGCAGAGGCTGCCGGTGTCCCGCCCGGTATCGCTGCGACCAGCTTGCGGGTGTAGTCGTGCTGCGGTGCCAGAAACACTTGTTCGGGCGGACCGTGTTCGACAATCGTACCCTTGTACATAACCGCGACCTCGTCGCAGATATCGCTGGCGACGCGCAGGTCATGCGTAATGAACATCATCGCGACATTGGTCTCTTTTTGCGCCTTGGCGAGAAGCCGCAGAATCTGCGCCTGAATGGAAACGTCCAGAGCGGAAACGGCTTCGTCGGCGACCAGTAGTGCGGGATCGAACATCAGTGCCCGTGCAATGCCGACGCGCTGGCGTTGCCCGCCGGAAAACTCGTGCGGAAAGCGGTTGTACGAACCCCGGTCCAAGCCGACGAGATCGAGCAAATTCATCGCCTTGTCGCGTGCCTGCACGGCCGTCATGCCTTGTGCAATCGGACCGGCGGTCAGAATGCGTCCAATCGTGCTTCTCGGGTTGAGCGATGCAAATGGGTCCTGAAACACCATCTGGACGCGCGGCCGCAACGGTCTGAATTCTTTTTCGGAAAGTGGAGCGATGTCGCGGCCTTCGAAGATGATCTTGCCGCCATCGCAATCGAGCAGCTTCATCACGACACGTCCGAGCGAGGATTTACCGGAGCCGGATTCACCGACGATACCGAGCGTCTTGCCTTCGCGTATTTTGAAGCTGACGCCATCGACGGCCTTTACCACACGCCCCTTTTGAAAAAGCCCGCTCGGTGAAGCGTATGTTTTTCGCAAGTCCTCGACTTCGAGGACGATCGGTGTATCGGCAACTTCCCGGCGGGCCTGCGAGCGCATTTGGGGAACGGCGGCAATCAGACGTTTGGTGTAGGGATGCTGCGGGTTTTCGAGGACTTCGGCGGCGGTTCCCTGTTCGACCAGAATGCCTTTTTCCATGACCATCACACGATCGGCGATCTCGGCGACGACGCCAAAATCGTGGGTGATGAACATCACGCTCATCTGCTTACGCTCTTGAATCTTCTTGATGAGATCAAGGATTTGCGCCTGCGTTGTGACGTCGAGCGCGGTCGTCGGTTCGTCCGCGATCAGCACTTGGGGATCGAGCGCCAATGCCATGGCGATCATGACGCGCTGCCTTTGCCCGCCGGAGAGCCTGAACGGATATTGATGCTGCAGCGCGGCGGGGTCCGGTAACCCAACCTCGTTCAGAAGCTCCACTACTTTCCCTGCACGGGATTTGGGATTTCCGACCGAATGCGCTTCCATGACCTCCGATATCTGGTCGCCGATTGTCATCAGCGGATTAAGGGCGGACAAAGGGTCCTGAAAGATCATTGCGATGTCGCGACCACGCATGGCCCGCAAAGTTTCGCCGCTCAGGCCGACAATGTCCTTGCCGTTGAAGAAAATGTTGCCTGCCGAAATCGCGATCGATGAGGGAAGAAGTCCCATGATCGCATTAGCGGTCACGGATTTTCCGGAGCCGGATTCGCCAATGATACAGAGGATTTCACCAGCTCTAAGATCGAAGGAGATGTCCTTCACCGCAAAGGCGCGTTCCATATTGAGAGGCAGGGAGACGTTCAGTCCCTGCACTGAAAGAACGGGCTGTTCGGCGGGGCTGGCATCCTGAAGAATCTGCTGCGACATTCTCTTCACATTCCTTCTCAAGGTTCGAATGGACACGCGCCGAGCGGCCGATTGAGAAAAGGCTATGATTTTTAATGGACATTTACAACTATTAGCTCATACGTGGCCGGTCCCTCATTGAGATTCATGCGCGACGTGAAATTACTTGGGGCCGACGAGATATAAAGCTGCGGTGATGTTTTCGTCCTGGGAACGTTAAAACGAATGAATGTCATTTATGATTGTGACATTCACCAAGCCTCTGAATCACCAAACACAAATTGGCGCGACGTTTCCTGCGTAGTTCAGAAAACGCGATCCAGCAGCAATCCCGTATCGTATCATCGTGCCGGTGAATCCGCGATGGAACCCTTACGGGCTCTGGGATCGTTTCGATAACCGGTGGTAGAGGCGGCAAGCGCGCCGCGAAGCAGCAGAACTTCGCCACCGGCCAGAATATCCTCGCGGATCGCGGCGCGGGCGGCAGGACCATTGGCAGTGCGAATGGCCTCGACGACCGAATAGTGGTGCTCGATCATGACGCGTCCGCCTTGCCGATAGCCGGACGAAATCAGTGGACCCATTTGCAGCCAGAGGTTCTCCAGAAGGGCGCGCAGGATTTGCATGCCGCCAATCTCCGGCAGGGCGAAGTGAAACTTCTGGTTCATCCGCAGGCCTTGCAGGTGGTCACCTGCGGCAAGGGCGGTTTCATTGTCGTGCAGAAGACTCTCCAGAAAAAGAATATCTTCCGTGGAGGCGTGCTGCGCGGCACGCTCGGCTGCCAGCCCTTCAAGCTCCAGACGGATGGCCCGGATTTCTAGATAGCGGGAGCGCTCCAGTAGCGGTACGCGGATGTCGCGCGGACTCTGGAATTGAAGCCCTCCATTATTGACCAGGCGCAGGACCGCATCGCGAACAGGCGTCACGCTGACTCCCATCTCATCGGCAAGATCACGGATCTTGAGCCGGGTGCCCGGAGTCAATGCACCGGACATCAACGCATTCGCGAGCCGATCGTAGACTTCAACAGCAAGACCAGTTTTATCTAAGCTTGGCCCACTCAATTATCTTTTTCCCCCAAACTGGAGTGTTCCGCGGGCCAGTTTACGGCGCCATGCAGGAATTGTTCGAGACAATCGCCAATGACCGAGATCTGATATCCCCCTTCTTGGACAACCACGACGGGAATATCAAGAGAGCCGACTATCTGGCCGGCCGTGAGGAAGGCCTCGGTCGTAACCTCAACGAGGCTCAGCGGGTCTTCGGCATGGGTATCATAGCCAAGCGCGAGCACCACGACTTCGGCCCCATAGGCCCTGATCGCATCTGCGCCGCACTGAGTACCTGCGAGGAATGCCTCATTGCCGCTATGTGGCGGGAGAGGGATGTTAAGATTGTAGCCTTCTCCTGCGCCATGTCCGGTCTCATGCGGGCGTCCGGTAAAGAACGGATTATAGTGATCGGTGTCGACATGGACCGAGACCGTCATCACGTCATTGCGGCGGTAGAAGATTTCCTGCGTGCCGTCGCCGTGATGGGCGTCGATATCGAGGACCGCGACTTTCCCGAACTTTCCGCGCAGACGCTGGGCGGCAATCGCAGCATTGTTCATGTAGCAGAAGCCGGTAGCTCTATCGGCACGGCAATGATGCCCGGAGGGCCGGCAGAGCGCATATGCCAGCTTCTCGCCCGCTATCACGGCCTCGGCGGCAGCGGTCGCCGTATGTGTCGAGTGCAGAGCCGAACGATAGGTAAACTCGCTGATCGGAACCGCTAAGTCGCCAAGATAATAGCCGGTCTGCGCCAGAAGCTGGTTGGTCGGGCAGGGGGGACGTGCGTCCTTTGCCGGATCGCCGTTCCAATAAGGAAAGGTGTTGGGTAACACTTCCGGTCCGTGATCTGGCAGTTCGAGCCAGCGCTGGTAGGCGGTTTCGAGATAGTCGAGATAGTGTGCCGGATGAATGGCAGCGGCGGGTGCGCGACCATAATCCGACGGCGTTTCCGCCTTGATCCCTAAGCGCGCCAGCGCATCCAACAGTTTTTCGGTACGCTCCGGGATGTCGGTCGGATCGGCAAGGCGGCCGTACCGCATGAACTGCTTTGGCGAATGGAGAGCCTGATCGGGGTGATAGAAGGCGCGCATGTCTGGGTCCTGGCCGTCAATTTGCCGTGTTGCTGGCCTGCGCGGCGGCGGTAATGCTGCTCAGGCGTGTGTCGGGCGTGATATATTCGACATCGTAACGCAGTTCGATGAGTGCCGGGCGATTGTTGTTTTTCGCGAAATCCCGCGCGCGGGCAAAGGCTGCGGCAAAATCGTCTGTTTTGTCGATCGTTTCTCCCGACGCGCCATAGCTGCGTGCCAAGGCGGCGAAATCCGGATTTTCGAGATTGAGCGCGAAGGATCGTGCGGGATATTCGCGTTCCTGATGAGCGCGGATCGTACCCCAGGCGCCATTGTTGCACACCAGGATGACGATCCCCAGTTCATGCTGCACGGCAGTACCAATTTCCTGCATGGTCATCTGGAAACAGCCGTCGCCTGCGAATGCAATGACTTCACGTTCGGAGAAAGCCAGCTTCGCGGCGATGGCGGCCGGAAGACCATAACCCATCGAGCCACAGATCGGCGATGCCTGCGTGCCAAGATGCGAAAATTGCATAAAACGGTGAGGAAACAACGCGTAGTTGCCCGCGCCGACCGACACGAATGCGTCCTGCGGAAGCACTTCGGCCATGTGCAGGCACGCCCGCGACAGATCGAACGTCGCGTCCGTTTCGGGAGCGATGCGCGAGCGCTGGTAGTCGTCATTGGCGGCTTTCGCCAGCCCGGACCAGTTGAGTGCCTCTGTTGGCCTTAATTCGGAAAGTGCCGCGGCGCTGCCGACCGGATCGGCGTTGATCGCCAACGTCGGACGGTAGACGCGGCCCAGTTCGTTGCCATCGGGATGGATGTGCACGAGCTTCTGGCGCGGCAGAGGGCTTTCTACCAGTTTGTAGCCTTCGGTCGTCGGCTCATCGAGACGCGAGCAGACCGTGATTAGAAGGTCCGCCTCACTGATGCGGGCAGCCAGTGCCCTGTCCGTTCCATAGCCGATATGACCGGCAAAATTCGGATGACGATTGTCGAAAACTTCCTGACGTCGCCATGAAACGCCGACCGGCAGGTCGAAGCGCTCTGCAAAGGCTGCGAGATCGGCGCGCGCTTCATCGGTCCAGCCGGTCCCGCCGGCAATGACGAATGGCCGCTGGGCGTCTTTGAGCAGGTTGAGCAGCTTGTCGAGTTCCTGCTGCACGGGACGCGGATGCGCGCGCTCGAACGGTGCCACATCGGCAACGGCTGCACGGCCCCAAAGCGTGTCTTCAGGCAGCACGAGCACGACCGGACCGGGCCGTCCGCTCCGGCTTTCCGCAAAGGCGCGGGCCACGAATTCGGGAATGCGATCCGTGCGATCGATCTGCGCCACCCACTTTGCCACCGGGCCGAACATTTGCCGGTAGTCGATTTCCTGGAAACATGCGCGCTCGGTCGTATCCGATCCGATCTGGCCGACGAACAAGATCATCGGCGTGCCGTCCTGGTGAGCGACGTGCAGGCCGATCGAGGCATTGGTGGCGCCGGGTCCGCGCGTGACGAAGCATATGCCGGGCTTGCCCGTCAGCTTGCCATACGCTTCGGCAGCGTAGGCCGCGCCGCCTTCTTGCCGGCAGGGAACCGTGCGAATCTTGTCCTTCCGGTCGCCAAGTGCGTCGATGCAGGGCAGAAAGCTTTCGCCCGGCACCATGAAGACGGTATTGACGCCATGCAATTCTAGCTGTCGTACGAGAAGTTCGCCGCCTTGTGTTTCGACGGGAGACGCATTGGTTGCAGGCATTATACTGTTTCCTCGTAAAGTCCCTGGACGGCCTGTTGCGGGTCCCATTCCTTGCCGGGAATGGCCGCGATGAGGCGCTGGGTGTATTCGTGTTGCGGTGCGTCGAAGATTTGCGACGGCGGCCCCATCTCGACTATCTCGCCGCGACGCATGACGGCGATGCTGTCGCAGATTTGCGCGGCAACGCGCAGATCATGGGTGATGAAGATCATCCCGAGTTTCAACTGATCTTGAATTTCCTTCAGCAGCTTCAGGACCTGCTCCTGCACGGAGACGTCGAGCGCGGACACGCTTTCGTCGGCGATCAGCAATTCCGGATCGAGCATGAGGGCTCGGGCAATGCCGATGCGCTGGCGTTGGCCGCCCGAAAATTCATGCGGGTAGCGCTTGTAGGCAGATGCGTCGAGACCGACGCGTGCCAGCAATTCTTCAGCTTTGCGCTGGGCGACCGGCAGGCTCACACCATTTGCCAGCGGGCCATCGACGAGAATACGCCCGACTGTTTGCCGCGGATTGAGCGAGGCGAACGGATCCTGGAAAATCATCTGGATCTTCTGGCGCATAGGACGAAACGCGCCGGGTGAGAGCGGCGCGATGTCTTTGCCATTGTAAAGGATCTGGCCGCCATCGCTGGGCGTCAGCTTTATGATCACGCGGCCGAGCGTCGATTTACCTGAACCGGATTCGCCTACAATACCGAGCGTCTGTCCCTGCCGAAGCGTGAGGCTGACGTTCTGAACCGCCGGCACGATGCGAGGCTTTGAAAACAATCCGCCGCCGCTGCGATAGGTCTTGTTGAGATTGCGGATTTCGAGCAGAATCCGGTCGGGATCGCCCGCCGCATCGACCCGATCTTCGGCCCGGCGATGCGGGACAGCCTTGATAAGGCGACGCGTGTAGGGGTGCTGCGGAGCGTTCAGTACCTCAGCGGCAGGCCCTGCCTCGACCACAAGCCCCTTTTCCATCACCACCACACGGTCTGCGATGTCGGCGACGACGCCGAAATCATGCGTGACGAATATGACGCCCATTCCCTTGGCTTGCTGGATGCGTTTGATGAGGTCGAGAATCTGCGCCTGGGTGGTCACGTCCAGCGCGGTCGTCGGCTCGTCAGCGACAAGGATCGACGGTTCGAGCGCCAGCGCCATCGCTATCACCACGCGCTGGCGTTGGCCGCCCGACAGGCGGAACGGATAGGAATCCTTCAGCGTCTTCGGGTCGGGCAGACCGACATAATCCAGCAAATCCATGACCCGCCGCGCACGTACCGACGCATCGGTTTCACCGTGAACGAGCATCACTTCGTCGATTTGGTCGCCGACTGTCATCAGCGGGTTCAGCGCGGACAGCGGCTCCTGGAAGACCATCGCGATTTCGCGGCCGCGCAATTTGCGCAATTCTTCTTCCGAACGCGAGAGAAGATCGCGCCCCTTATATTCTATGGAACCGGTGGAAGGCTTGAGATAGCTCGGCAACAGACCCATCAGCGCATTTGCGGTCATGGATTTGCCCGAACCTGACTCGCCAACGACACACAGGATTTCACCCGCGTTCAGATCGTATGTGATGTCCTTGACGGCATATTCGCGATCGAAGCCGGGCGGCAGCGGGATCGATAGTCCCTTCACGCTGAGCAGCGGCACATCGGCAGAGCTCATTTTTTCCTCCCACGCAGATGCGGGTTCATCAGGTCATTGATGCCTTCGCCGATCAGGTTGATGGCGAGCACTGCAAGCAGGATGGCAAGGCCCGGAAAGAAGCTCATCCACCATGCCTCGCGCAGCATGGTGCGTGCGGCGCCGATCATGAAGCCCCAGCTCATCATGTTGCGGTCCCCGAGGCCAAGGAAGGAGAGGGCGCTTTCGGTCAGGATCGCGGTTGCCACCATGAGCGACGCGGTGACGATGATCGGTGAGATGGCATTGGGCAGCACCTGGGTCAGGATGATCCGCGGGCCACTCTGGCCGATGACGATCGCGGCCTGCACGAATTCGCGTTCCCGCAGGCTGAGGAATTCCGCCCGTACGAGACGTGCCACGCCGGGCCATGACACGACCGAGATGGCGAGCGTGATCGACACGATGTTCGGGCTGAAGATCGCCACGAGGACGACCGCCATAGCGAAGGCTGGAATGATCTGGAAAAACTCGGTGAAGCGCATAAGCAGATCGTCGACTCGTCCCCCGTAAAAACCGGCCAGCGCGCCGATGCTGACGCCGATGAGAACGGCAACGAGTGTGGAGATGACGCCGATCAGCAGCGATACCTTCGCGCCATGTGCGATCCCGGCCGCGATGTCCCGGCCCAGCATATCCGTACCGAGCAAATAGTTGGGGTCTTCCATTGGCCGCAGGAGCGGCATGGCAACGGTGCGCCATGGATTGCCGGGAAAAAGCAGCGGTGCCGCCAGCGCCATCACGATGATCAGACCGAGAATGATCAGACCCAGCACGGCGCCATAGTTTTGTGAGAAACGTTTCAAACTTTGCATGGTCTGGCCTCAGGCGATGCCGATACGGGGATCGACGATGCGGTAGAGCAGATCCGCGATGAAATTGACGACGACGACAACGATGGCGGTGACGAGGAAGACGCCGAGCAGCACGGGATAGTCGCGCTGCATCAGGGCGTCGAACATCAGCCGCCCGATGCCTGGCCACGCAAAGACCGTCTCCGTGAGGATTGCGCCACCCACGAGCTGACCGGCCTGCATGCTGGCAAAGGTGAAGACCGGCAATACGGCATTGCGAAGCACATGGCGGCGGATGATGCGCTTGTTGGGAACGCCTTTCGCCCGTGCGGTCTTGACGAAATCGAACCCCATAACTTCGAGCATCGAAGCGCGGGTCAGGCGCGTGTAGACGGCTGTGTAGAACAGGCCCAGCGTGACGGCGGGAAGGATAAGATGGTGCGCAATGTCGAGCGCGCGCCGCCAACCGGTGTAATTTGCTCCGATGGTTTCCATGTCGAAGGGCGGCAGCCAGCCGAGATTGATCGAAAACAGCAGGACGGACATCAATGCAATCCAGAAAAGCGGAGTTGCATAGAATACCAGGGCAAGCGTGGTGATGATGCTGTCGAGCGCGCTGCCGCGATAGCGTGCGGCCATCACGCCGAAAAGCACGCCCGTTGCCAGCGAAAACACGAATGCCGCGCCGGTCAGAAGCAGGGTCGCGGGTAGGCGCTCCAGAATAAGACTGAGAACGGGCACCTGATTGCGATAGGAGAATCCGAGATCGCCGGTCAGGACACCTGAAAGATAATTCCAGAGCTGAACGGGAACGGGGCGGTCGAGCCCGAATTGGGTGCGGAGATTTTCCAGAAACTGCGGATCACCGGAACCTGCCTCTCCGGCAAGAATGGCTGCCGGATCCCCGGGCGCAAGTTTAATCAGCAGGAAGTTCAGGATGATCACGCCAATGATCACCACGACTGCCTTGCCGATCCGTTGCAAGGTGAAGGCTAGCATGAGCTGCGGTTCCCGTTTCTACTCGACGACTCAAGAAATGCGTCATCCTGGAAAGGCAAACCTTCCGGGATGACTGGCTTCAGTTACTTGGCGATCCAGACGTCATCCATCGGCTCATTAAGACCGATAGCCGTGCGCACGAGGTTCTTCACCTTGTCGCGGTAGATCGTGGTGTTCTGCATGTCGAACATCCACAACAGCGGAACGTCTTCGGCGAGGATTTCCTGCACCTGGGTATAAGCCTCGGCGGCGTCTGCCTGATTTACGGCGTCTGCTGCCTTGGTGAACAGCGCATCGACTTCCGGATTGGCGTATGCCTGGTTGTTGCCCGCATGCGTTCCCTGAACGATATTGTCGCTATAGTAATTGCGCGACACACCCTGAGCCGGATGGCCGAACTGGTAGAGGAAGTTGAAGGCGAGGTCGAAGTTGAAGCTGCCGATATTCTGGAGCCATCCGCCCGCATCGACCGCCTGAATGGTGACTGTGAAGCCAAGATCTTCGAGCTGCTGTTTTACATATTCAGCCAGACGGTCCCAGGTCGATCCATAGGGCAGGCCCATTAGCCGGATGGGATGCTTGCTGAGATCGACGCCGGAGTCCGCCACCAGCTTCTTCGCCAGTTCCATATCGAACGGATATTGCTGGAGATCGGGATCGTGGAACATCGTGGTTTCGGAGAACGGGCCTTTAGCGACCTTGCCCTGACCGAAGAAGATCGCGTTCACGATGAAATCCCGGTCCAGTGCGTGGTACATCGCCTTGCGGATGTTCTTGTCGGCAAACACTTCGAGGCGAAGGTTCGGCTGGATGAACATCTGCGGCGAGAAATATTCCCAGCCTGCGGTGGTGCTCTCGACGCCTGGCAAGGCCGTCAGTGTGCGAATGGAGAAGCCTTCGACATCGCCGCCGCGCAGCACATCAACGGTTCCCTGCTCGAATGCGATGCTTCGCGAAGCCGAATCCGGGATTACGCGGAAATAAAGCTCGTCAAGGTAAGGCTTGCCATCTTTCCAATAGTCCTCGTTGCGCACGAGATGGATGAAGCTGCCGCGCTGCCATTCCTTGAATTTGAACGGACCGGTGCCGATCGGCGTGCTGTTGGCCGGATTGGTGCGATAGTCGGTGCCCTGGTAGATGTGCTTCGGCATGATCGGGAACGAGCTAAGCTCGAAGCCGTAGAGAAATGCCGAGAACGGCTTTTTCATTTTGAAAACGACCGTCAGATCGTCCGGTGCGGTGACGCTCTCGACATAGGCTTCCGAAATCAGCCTCCAGCGAGGGTGCGCATCGACCAAAAATTCCGTGGCGGCGAAAACAACGTCCGCCGAGGTGAAGGGCTTGCCATCATGCCACTTCACGCCATCCTGCAGCGAGAAGGTGTAGGTCAGGCCGTCTTCGGAGACTTCCCAGCTTTTCGCAAGCTGCGGCAGAGGTTTGAGGCTGGCGTCATAAGTCAGCAGGCTTTGATAGATCTGGCCCGCGACATAGAGCGTCGGTCCCTGAGTGTTCAGGCCGACCACGAGCATCGGCGGCTCCGGCTGCACGATCATGTTCAGCGCGCCGCCCGGTGTAACTTCGGTCGCAGCGGCTTCCTGGGCCATTGCCTGCCCGGCAATGGGCGCGCACGCTAGAATAGCGGCCGTCGTCAGACGGACCAAGGTTTTCAACATATTGGAGTCTCCCATTCAGAGCGCGCCGTGCGCTGCCTTTCAGATCAATCAGGTAGGGTTCTTATTTTCTTTTTACATTAAGATGCATCTTAAAGAGCTGTCAACTGAAACTTCAGGGACGCCATAATCAATTGAAATAACACGAATAAATATTGAAATCGATAATTCGACTATATGCCTCGCGTCGAGGTGCGCGAATTTTTCTAAATTAGATGCATCATTTTTTGAGATTCAGAATCGCTCTCGCAGCAAGGCAGACGCGACGGGACGAAAAATGCGGGAAGGGCAGCTTGCGATTTCACGAATTCTGGAGCCGCCGCCAGAACCTAGCGCCGCGCGGAAGCGCGGGGCGTATGCCCTTGGGCGGCCGTTATTCCGGCCGCCCAAGGGCCGGATTTTTCGAAGAAGAAGGTTACGCCTGACCGTTCCAGGCCGAGATCTGCTTGGAATCCATGAATTCTTCCAGACCCGTTATTCCGCCTTCGCGCGCCCGGCCAGATGCTTTGACGCCGCCGAAAGCCGAACCTGCACCTAGCCCTTCGCCGTTCATTTCGATCATTCCCGCGCGCAGCCGGCGAGCAAGGCGGTTGCGCCGCTCCCCATCCTGCGACTGGACGTAGTTCGTCAGGCCGTAGAGCGTATCGTTGGCCATCTCGACTGCTTCCTCTTCACTGTCGAAGGGGATGATCGACAGAACCGGTCCGAAGATTTCCTGACGGGCGATCGTCATGTCGTTATTGACATCTGCGAAAACCGTGGGACGCACGAAATAGCCGCGATTGACGCCTTCCGGCAGGCCGGGACCGCCAGCGACCAGGCGTGCGCCTTCGCTGATGCCCTGCTCGATCAGGCCCTGGATCTTGTCCCATTGCAGCTTGCTGACGACCGGGCCGATATGCTTGCCAGCCTGATGAGCAGAGGCGACCTGAGTTTCCTTCGCCACCTTTGCCGCAGTTTCGACGGTCTGGTCATAGATCGAACGCTCGACAAACATACGCGTCGGTGCATTGCACGACTGACCGCTATTGTTGAAGCAATGCTTCGCGCCGCGCTCGACCGCCTTTTGGTCGGCATCTGCGAAGACCAGATTGGCGCCCTTGCCGCCGAGTTCCAGTGTGACTTTCTTCAGCGAGTCCGCGGCGGCCTTGGTGATCGCAATGCCTGCGCGGGTCGAGCCGGTGAAGGAAATCATATCGACGTCCGGATGTGTCGAAAGCTGCGTGCCGACTCCCGTTCCGTCACCATTGACGAGGTTGAAGACGCCCTTCGGCAGCCCGGCCTCATGGACGATCTCGGCAAAGAGCATCGAGGAAAGCGGCGCGATCTCGGAAGGCTTCAGTACGGCCGTGTCGCCTGCGAGCAGCGCAGGGATTACCTTGAGCGTGACCTGGTTCATCGGCCAGTTCCAAGGCGTGATCAGGCCGACGACGCCGACCGGTTCCCAGGCGACCATGGTGGTCGGGGCGTGATCGCCGAGCGGGCGGACGAACTCGAAATCCTTGAAGGCGGTAATGAAGTTCTCGATATGGTAGGTGCCTGCGCCGACCTGCGAAGCCAGCGACATGTCGCTGGGTGCGCCCATTTCCACAGTCATGGCCGCAGCCATGTCCTTTGCACGACGCTTGTAGATCTCGAGAATCTTCTCGACATAGGCGAGACGTTCCGCCGGTGGCGTCTGCGACCATGCCGGGAAGGCGGCCTTCGCCGCGGCCACGGCGCGATCGGTATCCGCCTGATCGCCAAGGCTGATGATGGCGACGGCTTCTTCGGTCGACGGGTCGATGACCTCAAGATCGTTCGGCTTGGAAGGCTCTATCCATTCGCCATTGATGTAGAATTTCCGCTTGTCCGTTAGTTCAACCATCGTATCCTCTTTTTTTAGCCGCGGATGAATGATGCGGCGCTTAGTCTGGAGCTTCCGAAGCTACACGCAGCGTTGATATCACTCAAAGGGGATTCGTATACGCGGTTTTCGAAGTGGTGAAGAACTCGCGCGCTGCACGCCCCTGCTCACGTGGACCATAACTCGAAGCTTTGCGGCCACCGAACGGAACATGATAGTCCACGCCCGCCGTCGGCAGATTCACGAAGACCATGCCGGAAGTGGAACGGGTCTTGAAATCCTCCGAATATTTCAGCGACGTCGTGCAGATTCCCGACGACAGGCCGAGATCGGAATCATTGGCGATCGCAAGTGCTTCGTCGTAGTCCGCCGCTTTCAGGACGCTGACGACCGGCCCGAAAATTTCCTCGCGCACGTGGACCATATCGTTGGTACAATTCGCATAGACCGCCGGGGAGAGATAGAAGCCGCGTTGCGGTCGATCCAGTACCTCGCCGCCGCAGAGCCTTTCCGCGCCTTCGCCATCGGCAATCCCGATATAGCGCAGATTGGTGCTCAACTGGCGCTCATCGACCACCGGTCCGATCTGGCTTGCTGGATCGAGCGCATTGCCCACGACGAGCTTGCGAGCACGGGCAGCCATGCCCTCCGCCAATGAATCGTAAATGCCTGGAGTGGCGATGATGCGGGTGTTGGATGTGCAGCGCTGACCGGTCGAGATGACCGATCCGCCGATGGCGCAATCGATGGCGTTTTCCAGATTTGCGTCATCCAGCACGACGAGCGGGCTCTTTCCGCCCATCTCTTGCTGGATTTTGCCGCCGCGCTCGGCCACGATCGTACGGATGCCGCGACCGGTCGCTTCCGAACCGGTAAAGGACACCGCATTTACATCGGGTGATTTCGCGATGACATCGCCCACCACGCTGCCGCGCCCCATGACGAGGTTGAACACGCCGGCAGGTAGGCCGGACCGCGACAGGATTTCCGCAAGTGCCCATCCACAAGCAGGGGTGAGGTCGGCCGGTTTGAACACGACAGTATTGCCGAAGGCCAGCGCCGGAGCGATCTTCCAGGCCGGAATGGCGATGGGGAAATTCCAGGGCGTGATGAGGCCGACGACGCCCACGGGCTCGTTGCGGACTTCGACGCGCACGCCCGGACGGATCGACGCAATCGCCAGGCCTTCCACGCGCAGGGCTTCCTGCGCATAGAACTTGAACAACTGGGCGGCGCGGGTGACTTCGCCGATGCCTTCGGAAATGATCTTTCCTTCCTCGCGCGACAGCAATGCACCGAGTTCCTCGCGGCGCGCCAGCAATTCGACGCCGACCCGCTCGAGGATTTCGGCCCGCAACTGAGGCGAGGCGCCCGACCATGACGGAAGTGCTGCCTTTGCCGAAGCGATCGCGTCATGGGTCTGCTGCGCGGATGCCCGCGCATAAAGACCGACCAGATCGTCGAGGTCCGAAGGGTTGCGGTTCTCGGTGAGATCATCGCTGCCGACCCATTCGCCAGCGATGTAGTTGGCTTTTTCCAAGTTTGTCATATCAGTCATTCCGTTCATGCCACGCCGATTTCGGTTTCTACTTCGCGCAGCGACTTCGCGATGATCTCAAACATATCGTCGGCTTGCGCCTGCGTGATGATCATCGGCGGGCAGAAAGCCACGGCATCGCCCATGTTGCGCGAAATCAGGCCGTTGCGCTGCATCGCGGCGTTCATCAGGCCGCCGAGCTGACCGACGCTTTCGACGGTCTTCGCCTGCTTGTCGTTGACGAGTTCGATCGCTGCGATCAGACCCACGCCGCGCACTTCGCCGACGAGCGGGCTGCTTTTTAGTGTTTCCAGACGGCCACGGAAATGTGCGCCGACATCGCGGGCGTTGCCGACAAGATCGCGCTCCTTGATGATTGCAAGGTTTTCGAGCGCGACCGCAGCGCCCAGCGGATGGCCACCGGCCGTGAAGCCGTGACCGAACGTTCCGATACGGCTGCTTTCCTCTGCGATAGGTGCGAACACGCGGTCATTGACCATGATGGCCGAGAACGGAACGTAGCTCGACGTGATCTGCTTAGACATGACCATGATGTCGGGCCGGATGCCGTAGGTGCCAGAGCCGAACATCTGCCCGGTTCGGCCGAAGCCGCAGATGACTTCGTCGGCTACGAACAGGATGTCGTACTTCGCAAGCACTGCCTGGATTTTCTCGAAATAGGTCGCCGGCGGGGTCACGACGCCGCCTGCTCCCATGACCGGCTCGGCGAAGAATGCCGCGATCGTGTCTGGACCTTCGCGCTGGATCAGTGCGTCCAGATCGTCTGCGCAACGCGTGGCGAAGGCTTCTTCGGTTTCGCCCGGCTTGCCGTCCTTCCAGTAATGCGGTGCCGTGGTATGCAGCACGCGGTCGATCGGCAGATCGAATGAGCGGTGATTGTTGGGCAACCCCGTCAGGCTGCCGGAAGCGATGGTCACGCCGTGATAGCCGCGCTGGCGGGCGATAACCTTCTTCTTCCCAGGCTTGCCCATCGCGTTGGAGCGATACCAGATCATCTTGAGGACGGTGTCGTTCGCTTCCGAACCCGAATTCGTATAAAAGACCTTGCTCATTGGCACAGGCGCGAGTGCGATCAGTTGCTCCGCCAGATCGATCGCCGGTCCGTGGCTCTTATGGCCGAAATTGTGGTAGAAGGGCAGCTTCTGCGCCTGTTCGGTCATGGCCGTGATCAGGCGCTGTTCCTTGAAGCCGAGGCCGACGCTCCACAGACCCGCCAAGCCCTCGATATAGCGGCGGCCTTCATTGTCGGTGACGTAGATGCCTTCGCCGTCTTCGATGATCATCGGGCCGACTTCCATATGCCGCTGGGCGTTGGTGTAACCATGGAAGTGATAGGCGATGTCGCGCGCTTCGGCTGTCTGGTCGAAATTGGTCATGTCGTTCATCGTCTGGAACCTTGCATGTTCGCCGGACCATCGATGGCCGGCTGTTCGTATCAAATGCGGCGCTTCTTACGCCGGGCGGAGGCCGTTCAGCTCGAAATCTTCTGCAGGACCTGTTCTCCGATTTCCGCGCCAATCGGAAAGGCCGAGGTGGCAGCGGGCGAGGGGGCGTTGCAGACATGGATCGTGCGGGCCGTCTGGCGCAGCAGAAAATCGTCGATCATCTTGCCATCGCGGTTTACAGCCTGCGCGCGTATTCCCGGTGCGTAAGGCTGCAGATCGTCCAGCGTCAGGTCAGGGCAATAGCGGCGGCAGCGATCCAGATAAACGCGGCGCGATAGCGTGCCTTGTAATTCGTGTAGGCCCGGACGGACGGAACGCGCCATGAGCTTCCAGAAACCCGGAAAAGCCAGACTGCGCGCCAGATCCGCCACGGCTATGCCGTTGCGCTCATAGGTTTCGCGGCCAAAGGAGAACACCGCATTCGGCCCGACGGTCGTGTAGCCGCCGATCATCTTGGTGAGATGTACGCCGAGGAAGGGCAGGGATGGATCGGGAACCGGATAAATCAGATGCCGCACCAGTGCGCCCGCCCTTTCCGACAGGCGGAAATACTCACCCCGGAAGGGGATGATGCGGAAATCGTCGGCCAATCCCGACATGTCCGCGATACGGTCGGCCTGTAGTCCGCAGCAGGCGACGGCCATTGCGCCTGCAATGTCACCTGTATCGGTCTCGACGGTCACGCCATCGGATGTCTCGCGCAGTCCGGTGACGGCTGTCCCGAAACGGAACTCGACGCCATCGGCGGAGAGGCGATCGCGAAGCACCCGGCAGATCCGGCCGTAGTCGACTATGCCGCTGGCCGGGCTGAGAATAGCGCGCACACCGGTCACGTTGGGCTCGATCTCGGCCATCTCGGCCGCATCGATCATGCGAATGTCGAGGCCGTTCGTCTCGGCCCTCTGGCGCAAATTCTCCAGCGCGGCGAGTTCGCTGTCATCGGTCGCCACGATCAGCTTGCCGCAATCGTCGAACGGAATCTCGTTTTCGTGGCAGAAACGCTTCGTCTGCTCGGCACCCGCTTTGCAGAGGCGCGACTTCAAGCTGCCGGGTGCGTAATAGATGCCTGCATGGATGACGCCGGAATTATGCCCGGTCTGATGCTTGCCCGGCGCATCTTCCTTCTCAAGCACCACGATCCGCATGTCCGGGCGGGCGCGCCTCAGATAGTGCGTGGTGGCAAGGCCGACGATTCCCGCTCCGATTACGATGATGTCATATCTTGCCACGCAGTCGTCGCTTCCATCCGTATTTCTGGAGACCTCCAGCTAGCCAATCAGTTCGTGAAGTTCGATACTAAAGTGCTTGACGTCGGTTTGACGATTTGAAAACTATCGCGCTCCGAGACCTGGAGCCGATTTTGACACAGCCTTTCAAGCCCTTCCGAGGCAACCCCTCGGATGCCGACATTGCGCGCCTACGTGAATTCGTGGAGATCGTCGCGGCAGGAGGCGTAACCGCGGCTCAGGCGCGGCTTGGTAAGGGCAAGTCGGCCATCAGCCTGGGTCTTACACGCCTGGAAGAGCGTCTGGGCCTGCGTTTATGCGAGCGTGGCCGATCCGGTTTCCGGCTTACCGAGCAAGGCCAACTGGTGCATTCGGCCGCCGTTCAACTGCTCAACGAGATAGGCCGTTTCAGCGAATTTGTCGGCGCGGCGACGCGGCGGCTGGAAGACGAGATCACGATGCTGGCCGATGACAGCTTCGTGTTCGCATTCGCCGATCCTCTGGCGCGCGCGATCGCGCGCATCAGCGATCGTTATCCGGATCTGAAACTGAACATCCGCATGACATCGCCAGATCAGGTCTATGCATCCGTATTGGAAGGATCGGCGGATCTAGGATTCACCGCGCTGATCCGCAATAGCGATGCGCTCGATGCCACATCCGTTTGCGCCGAACGCATGGGGATTTTCTGCGGCCGGGGCCATCCCCTGTTCAACCGGGACGATGCGACGCTGAGTTACGACGAATTGCGCCGGCATGGCTTTGTCGCCGCGGAAGTCACGCAGGAGGAGGCGTTCTCGGAATTTGTTCGCGGCCTGATGATCAAGGCGGTGGCGCCGACGATTCTGTCGCGGATGATCATGATATTGTCCTCGCGCTATCTCGGAATGGTCCCTATCGAATTCGCCCGCTATTGGGTGGAAAAAGGGGCAATTAGGGAGCTTCGCATCAATGGCGGCCAGACTGAAAACATGTGCTATCTCATCCATCGCAAGGCCCGGCCTCTCGGTCTTGGAAGCACCATCTTCCGCGGAATTCTGGTCGATGAGCTGCGCGAGCAATGACTAAACGCAAATAGGCCCACCACTCCTTCCGAAGTGGCGGGTATCAATAAACGGAAAGAAGCTATTTTTTGAGCGTTCCGATGCTGTCTCGAATTTTTTCCATCCATGCTTGCATGACGCTGATCGCCTGACTGCCCTTGCCGAACAGCCCGGCGAGCTCCCCTTCGACAGCTTCATGTTTTGTCGCTTCGGGCAGCGGCGGAAGTATGTGGGAATAGTAGGTTTTGTCTAACAGCCGATGCAACAAGCGCTCACCGGGGAAGGGTTCGCCATTGTTCAGTGCGCGCACCGCTTTCAGCAGCGTGCGTATGTCATATTGCGTCGGACTTATGTCAGGCACCTGCTTACGCAAACCAAGCAACGTGTAGACGGCAACCCTTGCGGTGCGGATTGAACTGTCCATCGTAAATATGATGTCGTTCGATGTTTCGACGAACTGCCCCATAAGGCCAAGATTGGTGCATCCCGACGGGACGACATGCGGCCGGTCCCCAGCCGCGCGCGGCATGAACATAGAAGTAATGTACGGCATCAACGCAAGGCGCGCCTTGGTATTCGCGACCACCTCTTCAAGCTGATCTTCGATGCCCAGATGATAGCAAAGCTCGGCCAGTATCTCACGCCCGTTGCATTCCGGCATCGGCTTTTTGACGAAGTTGCCTTCCTTGTCCATCAGCAGCGCATAGACCCAGATCACCAGCACATCGCCCGGCTGGTCGGGGAAATGCGGCTGGCGGTTGCATGTGAAGCTCATCACCCAGTTCGAGTCTGTGAAAGTGATGATGCCGCCAGTTGCAGTTTTTCCGGAATAAGGATCGTTGACCGAAAGCTCTTTAAGCTTCTCCACGAAGGGAGACGGCTTGCATGTGAGCGTGACCGATTCCCACATCGACCGGTCAATATCGCCGTAGAATTTTTCAGGTTTGCCAAAGATCGGTGATTTCTTTGATAGGTTCTTCCACAGCGCCCAATCGCTTTCATCGCCCGGATCGTGCTTGCCTCGGTCCAGCACCGGTGCATTGTCCATGTCACCGTAAGCGGTGCCTTCGGTCATTGAGCCGGTGAGCGCGTAGACCACGTCTTTCGGCCCGACGGTGATCGTCGTATCGGCGCCCTTCACCTTGGCGCGGATGGCAGTCACCGTGCGGGTCTCGCCTTCCACAGCCATATCGAGATCATAGGCGCGCGTGTCGAATTGCACTTTTACGCCGCATGCCTTGAGATGCTTCACCAATGGGCTGACAAAGCTGTCATGTTGATTGTATTTCGGGAATATCAGGGCCGACATATCTGCCAAGCCGTCGATGGCATCAAGGAACCGATGCATATAAAGCTTCATCTCAAGAAGGCTTTGCCAATTCTCGAAAGCAAACATTGAACGCCAGAGATACCAAAAATTGGTGTCCAGAAAACCCGCGCTGAAATATTGCTCGATCGTGATGTCATCGAGGTCTTCCTTGCGCTTCAGCATCAGGCGGATCAATTCCCACTGCTGGCTCCTCGACAGGCCCAATGTGGAGAAATCACGGATTTTGCCTCGCTCGTGCATGAGCCGTGCTTTGGAAAAATTTGAATCGTTGTCGTTGACCAGCCGATATTCGTCCAGAACGCTGTATCCCTCAGGAAGTTCAAGCGCCTGAATGTCCTGAAACATGTCCCAAAGATTGTCGTAGTTCCAGTTCATCTCGCGGCCGCCGCGAATGATATAGCCGTCTTCGGGATTGCCGGCGCCGTCAAGCGAGCCGCCCTCGATCTGCATGGCGTCCAGAATGGTAATGTCTTTACCGGCCATGCCGCCATCGCGGATCATATAGAAAGCTGCCGCAAGACCGGCGATGCCGCTCCCAATAATCCAAGCTTTGCGATCCTTCACCTGACCGGCAGGAACAGGCCGATTGCGCATATACGCACCCATCATATCGGGTGGCGGCAGCGTATTTTCCGCGCTGTTGTGCCAATAGCCGGCGGTAGTGTCGGCTTCGACCTTGAACTTCGATTCTGAGATGGCTGCGGCTTTTTTCACGATAGGCCTCTCTGGGCCGAGTAGATTTCAGCCCTCTCGCGTTTCGGAATTGCAGTACATCGAATAGTTTACAGAGCGAAAACGCGAGATGACAACAGTTTATCTCAGATGCTTCGCCTGCCGGAGCCGTTGACGGTCACATTGCCCCGGACTTTATGTAGAAGGTGAGGTGAGTTGGCATCGACGTTGTGACAAAACGACAAAATGCAATCCATATGGTCGAAGTCTTCGAGATGAACAGTGTCGACCAAAATGCTAATGTTCTGCGGCAGATCGTTGTTGCCGTGGAGCGGCACGAGCTGCTGCTACATGTAGAAAGTTTCGAGGGATACCAATGTTCGTAAGACACGGCGGCTGGTAAAGAACATGCTCACTCTTAGACAAATAGAAGTCATCCGCGCGATTATGGTGACCGGCAGTATTGCCGGAGCTGCCAAATTGCTAAACGTTGCGGCACCGGGAATAAGCCGCCTTATGAAGTATTCCGAGGATTCGCTTGGTGTTCGTTTGTTCGATCGCCGCGCTGGCCGTTATGTGCCAACGCCGCAGGCGCGCAATATATTCGATCTGCTTGATACCGTTCACCGCAAGATCGAAGATCTCCAATCGGCTGTAGGCGACCTTGGCCGAGGCAAAAGCCAGGAGCTTTGCATTGCTTCGGTTCCGAGTATCGCGAATGTCATGATGCCGCGTGCAATATCGAAGCTGCGAAAAAAGCGTCCCGATCTCGGGCTGGACATAAACATTCTCAAAATCGAAGAGGCCATTGATTATCTCCTGCTTGGACGCGGAGAGATAGTTGCGATCTCGTCGCGTTTTGATCACCCGTTGATCGACTTTGAGCTTCTCGCCACTGGCAGGCTTCTGTGCATCGTACCGGAGGGTACTCCGCTTTCGGGGCGCAGCAAGATCACACCGGCGGAGATGGCCGAGCACCCTCTGATCGGGATCAATCCGAAAGACCCGTATGGCGCGATCATGGCCGCGATGTTTACCGACGCGGGTATCGAGTACCGGATGAATGTCAAAGCGCGCTTCGGAACCACTGTTTGCAGTCTCGTTGCCGCGGGATTGGGGATAGCGATCATCGATGAGTTCACCGTCGCCTACGGTGCGGTGCCCGGGCTGAAATGCATCGAGATAGACGCACCGAGCGACTTCCACACCTATGCTGCTTACCGCAACGACGTGCCGCTTTCCGCCTATGCCGAGCAGTTTCTTGAAATACTTCAAAAAGAGATGGTGAGTGCAAGCTCGCACGCCCAATCATCACAACCAACGGTACGGAAGCGACTTAGACAGACATAACATCATGTTATGAATATCATCAAAAATGGTATTCGAAATCATTTTCCATCGCCGCTACCATGCCTGCAGGGAGGAAAGGTATCGGCAGGAGGAGCCGTAAATTGCCTTGGATCGGCCAGAGCAACGGCGTTTTCTTGAGCCAATCTGATCCCCTGCGTGAAATCTCGAAGATATGGCCGCAAGCACAATGCCGGCGGCAATGCGCAAGGATTGGGCAAGGCAAATCTTATGTTGAATGCAGTGCCATCAGGCGAAACGAGGATCTTTCCGGTCATCGGTGATCCGATCGATCAGGTGAAGTCGCCGGGTTCAATTACGCCGATACTTTTCGCCCGCGGCAAGAATGCTCTTGTCGTGCCGCTCCATGTGGATGCGGTAGACATGGGTGCCCTTGTCGAGGCAATGCGCAGAGTGAACAATATCGATGGGATGCTGGTAACGGTGCCTCACAAGTTCGCCGCTCTCAGTTTTTGCTCATCGGCAACGGAACGCGCGAGATTTGCCGGTTCTACAAATGTTATGCGCAAGACAAAAAGCGGCTGGCATGGCGATAATACTGACGGTATGGGCTATCTGGATGGGGTCGCGAGGGAGGGCTTCGAGATTAAGGACAAGCGCGCGCTTCTGATCGGGTGCGGTGGCGCTGGATCGGCGATTGCGTTCGAGATATTGAACCGTGGCGCGCGCGAGCTTGCCGTTCATGACATCGATGCGGTACGCCGCGATGATATTCTCAAGCGTCTGGCGGATAGATTTCCAGGAAGGGTACAGACCGGCAGTGACGATCCGTCCGGTTTCGATTTCATCGCGAACGCAACGCCGATGGGTATGCGTCTGGATGATCCTTTTCCTGTCGATGTGACCAAGCTCGTGTCAACGCAGTTCGTGGCCTGCGTCATCACCAAGCCGGAGGTGCCGTCGCTCATTGCCGAAGCGCGAAGCCGCGGGTGCATGACGATGACGGGTAAGGGGATGTTCGACGCGCAAGCCGAGACGCTCGCGGATTTTCTTCTCGGGCAAGGACTGTCTGACGAAGTGTTGCAAAAGACAAATGCTAGTTTTGTCTCCTGAATGAACTAAGGGGTGGGTGGCGCATGACGGAGACGGCGCCTTGAAAACCGATCGCTGATAATGGGAGGACCCAAAATGAACTTCAGATCCATACTTGCTGTGACCGCAGCTCTGCTCGCAAGCGCGGGTGCGGTGCAAGCACAGGAAACCGTCAATATAGGAATGGTCGCCGAGCTTTCCGGCCCAGGCGCACCGTCGGGCACGAATTGGCGCGACGGCATCAGGATTGCTGCCGAAGAAATCAATGAAGATGGCGGTATTCTTGGCAAACAAGTGAAAGTTTCCGAATACGACACGCAGACCGATCCGCAGGTTTCCCGCGCACTTGTTCAAAAGGCGATCGACGAAGGCGCGTTTGCGATCCTTGGAACGATCTATTCCGGTTCGACAATGGTCAATATGCTTGTCGCACAGCAGAACAGCATACCTCAATTCGTTGGCTCCGAAGCGCCCGGCATCGTCGAAAAAGGCAATCCTTTTGTCTATCGTACGTCTTCGGGCGCGCAAAAAGGGGTGCCGGCGCTGACAACGTATTTCGTGGATACACTCAAAGCCAAGAAGGTCGGTGTTGCCTGGGTAAACAACGAATTCGGCAAGGGCGGCCATGACGTCTTCATCGCCGAGATGGAAAAAGCTGGCATCGAAGTGACCGTCGATGTGCCGTCAGAACAGGCGCAGAGCGATTATGCCGCCGACGTGTCGAGGCTGAAACAGTCCAACCCGGATGCCGTTTTCGTTTATATGAATCAGGAAGAGTCGGCACGGTTCCTGATCGAAGCGAAGAAGCAGGGCCTGGCAATGCCTCTCGTGGGTGAAGTCACTTTGACTGAAGCCAAGGTCATCGAATTGGCTGGTACGGCGGCCGAGGGCGCAATCGCCCATGTCGGGGTGACTGCTACTGCCACGGATATTGCGGGCATCGCAGCATTCGCAGAAAAATTCGAGACAAAGTTCAAGCGCAAGCCGACGCATGATGCCATCAAGGGCTATGTGGGCGCATGGGCAACGAAATACGTCACGGAACTGGTCGGTGAGTTTGACGGCGAGGCGTTCGCCGAAAAGATGAGCGGGCTTTGCCTGAAGGTTGCTGAACATCCGAAGATGCTCCTTGATACCTGCTGGGATGAAAAGGGCGAAATGTCCCGTCCGAGCTTCATGGTTCAGGTAAAGGACGGCAAGCCGGAAGTCATCGGCACCATTCCTGCCAACTGATCTCTCGAAGCGTCACCGCGACGGCTAGTGCCGTCGCGGTCTTAAGCGAAAGACACGCAATGTCCCAGTTCCTACAGGTTCTGCTGTCCGGTCTAGCGACCGGCTCGATCTACGCTCTTGTCGCAATCGGCTTTACCCTGGTGTGGCAGGCTGCACAGACGGTGAATTTCGCCCAGGGCGAGTTTGTCGTTGTCCCGGCATTCATGGTCCTTGTCGGCCTCAACTATTTCCACATGCCGCTATGGGGCGCGCTTGTCTTCGGACTTGTCATGTCGGTCCTGATCCTTGGCGTGCTTTTCAAGAAGCTGATTGTTGAGCCGATACTTCCCCATGGTGGGATCACGCTGATCATAGCGACGATGGCGCTGGGCATTCTGCTTAAGGAAAGCGTGAAGGAGTTTTACGGTGCGGAAGCACAAGCTTTCCCGGCTTTACTCCCAAGCAACACGATCGACTTTTTCGGTGCAGTGGTCTCTACTCAAGACCTGCTGAACCTCGCGCTGTCTCTGGGAATTGTCTTCCTTCTGACGCTGTTTCTTAACCGCACGCGCACCGGCCGCTGCATGCAGGCCACTGCGCAGAACCCGGCGGTCGCGGAAATCCTCGGCGTCAACATCAAGCGAATGGTGCTCTACACCTTCGTTATCAATGCTGCGCTTGCGACCTTGGCTGCATATTTGATCACGCCCGTATATCTCGCCAAATTCTCCAACGGCGAAACGCTTGGTCTCATTGCGTTCATTGCAGCCATCGTGGGCGGCTTCAACCAAATCCGAGGCGCATTGGTTGGAGGTCTGCTTATCGGCGTTCTCGACAATATGACGGCCACTTACATAACCGCGGAATATCGCGCCGCCCTGCCATTGGTGTTGCTCATCGTGATTATTCTGGTGCGCCCGCAAGGCATCATGGGTACGTCCGAAGGGAGGTCGGTATGATGCGTGGCTGGGTTCGTCCTCTGCTGATAATCGGTCTGATTGTTCTGGCGATGCTCGCGCCAATCGGACAGGGAAATTACATCATCTACGTTTTGACATCGTGGCTGATATTCTCAATCGCCGCGATGGGGCTCAATCTCACTCTGGGCTACGCCGGTCAGATTTCGCTCGCGCAGGCATCGTTCATGGCCATCGGTGCCTACACGACGGCTATCCTGACGCTGGCCGGCTGGCATTGGGTGTTGGCGATGCCGCTCGGTCTCGTCCTTTGTTTCATCGTCGGTCTGGTGTTGGGATACCCGGCGTTGCGCGTGAAAGGCCATTTCCTTGCCTTCGTGACACTGGCCTTCAACACGCTGGTTTTCCTGGTGCTGCGCAATGAGGAATGGCTGACAGGCGGAACGTATGGTCTCGTCGGGATGCCGCGGCCTGATTTCGGCCTGTTCGCGACCATGAAGCAGATCCATTTCTACTACTTCACGCTTGGGGTTACGGTGCTTTCGGGGCTGGTCATGTGGGGTATTGTCCGCTCGCCCTGGGGGCGTGCGTTCAAGGCATTGCGCGAAAACCAGATCCGCGCCGAAAGCCTGGGTGTGGATACAAAGCGCCTTACACTGCTGGCCTTCGCTATCGGATCGACTTATGGCGGTCTGGCGGGGTCGCTTATCACGCCGCTGGTGCAATTCATCGAGCCCGGTTCGTTCGCCCTGGCGCATTCCTTGCGTATTTTGTTGATGGTCGTAGTCGGCGGAGCAGGTTTCTTTTTTGGGCCATTTCTTGGTGCTGGCGTGGTTATCCTGCTGCCGGAGTTCCTGCGTTTCACCCAGGATTACTACCTCATCGTCTACTCGGCTCTTGTCATTGTCATGCTGGTTTTCGTTCCGGCAGGTCTGATCGGCATATGGGGCAAAGTTCGCGACCGTTTCTGGCCTAAACAGCAAATACGTGGCGATATTAAAGAAGGAGCTCGGCTGAAATGACGGGTCCAGTGCTTTCTATTCGCAATATCGAGAAAAGCTTCGGTGGAATTCAAGCCGTTAGCGGTGTGTCCTTCGACGTCCATGACGGCGAAATCCTTGGCCTCATCGGACCCAACGGTTCTGGAAAATCGACGCTTTTCAACTGTATCCTTGGCCAGCTGAAGCCTGATGCAGGTGAGGTCGAAGTGAACGGCCAGAACGTTTCTGGAAAGCGTGCATCCGAACTCAATAAATTGGGTGTTGGACGCACATTCCAGCAGCTTTCGGTTTTTCCGCAGATGACGGTACTCGACAACATCGTGCTTGCCGGTCAGGAGCATCACGGCACGATGCTGTCGCGTCTGTTCGGAAAGCCTGATGCGGGGTTGACGGAAGAAGCTGACAAGCTGATCGCGTTCTTCCGCCTGACGCATCTTCGCGACACGCTTGCCGGGTCTCTATCCTACGGGCAGCAAAAGCTGGTGGATGCGGCCATGGCATTTATGGCTGGTCCGCGGCTTGTGCTGCTCGACGAACCGGCTGGCGGCGTGAACCTCACAATGTTGGCCAATCTGCGGGAGCGGCTTGTCGCCTATAATTCCGAGCATGGAACGACATTCGTCGTCATCGAACACAATATGGAGTTCGTGATGAGCCTTTGCACGCGCATCATCGTTCTGGCGGAGGGCGCTGTCATCGCAGAGGGAACGCCTGACGAGATAAGGTCGAACCAGACCGTCATCGACGCATATCTGGGAGGATGACCGATGCTTGAACTCAAGAATATCTATGGCGGTTACGGCAAAGTCACGATCCTGAACGGGGTATCCTTTACCATTCCAAAAGCCTCGATTACCACAGTTATCGGGCCAAATGGCGCAGGCAAGTCGACTGTCTTCAAGGCCGTGTTCGGCCTCCTCAACATCCATTCCGGTCAGATTCTTCTGGACGGCAAAGATGTGACCGGGCAGACCCCGCGCCAGATGATCGCGCATGGCGTGACCTATGTGCCGCAGGGCAGAAATGTCGTGCCGCAGCTTTCTGTCTACCACAATCTCGAACTGGGCGGCATTACAGCTCCCGACCAATCCAAGGTTCGCCAGCGCATAGATGCGGTGATGGATCAGTTTCCGATGCTGCGGAAATTCCGCGACAGAAAAGCGGTTGAACTGTCTGGCGGCCAACAGAAACAGCTCGAAGTGGCGCGATCGCTTCTACTGGATCCGAAGCTGATACTGATCGATGAACCGTCGATCGGTCTGTCGCCCAATCTTGTGCAGGAAGTTTTCCAGACACTTATCCGGCTGCGTGATCAGGGTGTCACCATCCTGATGGTGGAACAGAACGCCAAGGCCGCACTTGCGATGTCGGACTACGGTCTTGTCCTGGAACTCGGCCAGACACGGATGCACGACGACGCGGGAAAGCTGCTCGTCGATCCGCGCGTCGGTCAGCTCTTCCTGGGAGGGCATGTCGAGCAGAGCCCTACGGCCAATGCAGTTTGACGTTCTAGACGCCGAGGCAAACCGCCTCGGCGAATGTCCGATCTGGTGTGAGCGGACCGAACGTCTCTGGTGGGTCGACGTGCTTACGCCTGCGCTTTGGAGCCACGATCCCGCTACCGAGATATGCCTAAGTCATCCCATATCCGCGCGCCGGCTGGGTTCTATAGCTTTGCGTCAGGCAGGCGGTCTTCTTCTTGCCTGCGAAAATGGGCTGTTTTCCTACGACCCGGAAACGGGGGAGCAGGCCTTCTTGATCGATCCCGAACCCGGTCGTGCGGGTCATAGAAAGAATGACGGGCGCACCGATCCTGATGGTAATTTTTGGATAGGCACCCTTCAGGAGGATGCTTATTCTTCTGTCGGGTCACTGTACCGTGTCACACCCGACCGCTCGGTGAGCGTGGAAGCCACAAATTTGGCGATACCGAATTCACTTGCCTTCGACCCGGAGCGTTCGCGTGTTTATTATGCTGACACAAGAGCTTACACGATTTGGTACCGTGAGTTCGCGGCGCCGGATAGCGACCGCAAGGTCTTCGCTAAAACGACAGCTCCGGCCCGCCCCGATGGAAGTTGCATCGATGCCGAAGGCCATTTGTGGAATGCGGAATATGCCGGGGGGCGGGTTGTCCGTTACGCGCCTTCGGGCGAGATTTCGATGACGATCGATCTTCCCGTAAGTCATCCGACATGTTGTTGTTTTGGGGGTGCGGATTTTCAGACGTTATATGTCACATCCGCAATAGAGCCTCTTACAACGGATCAGATGACCAGTGAGCCTTTCGCGGGGAAGGTTCTCGCGCTGAAAGTCGGTATTTCCGGAAGAGCAGAATTTCGAACCCGAATTTGACAGACGAGCCGCGAAAAGACGCGGCTTTGGCCTCCCGCAAGGGAGTGACGGAACGAATACGGTCTTGATTGCTTTCTTCTCAGCGTCCAGCACAGGGAGGAAACGCAATGAAATCACTAGCCGAACTATTCGAACATACGCTGAAAGACGTCTATTACGCCGAGAACGCCATCATCAAGGCTCTGCCGAAAGTCGCGAAAGCGGCTAAGGATGCGAAGCTGAAGAAGGCGGCCGAGGATCACCTTGCAGAGACCAAAGACCAGATCAAAAAGCTCGAACTGGTCTTCAAGTCGATTGGCAAGAAAGCCTCTGGCGAGAAATGCGATGCCATTGAGGGGCTAATCAAAGAAGCTGACGGGCTGATGGAAGAGGCGTCCGGCACGGCTCTTGATGCCGGCTTGCTTGCGGCATGCCAAGCTGTCGAGCATTACGAGATTGCCCGCTATGGATCGCTGCGCGAGTGGGCGAAAGACCTTGGTAACGACGCGGCGCACAAGCTCTTGAGCGAAATCCTAGATCAGGAGAAGGCGACGAACAATAAGCTGACGAATCTAGCGGTGACGTCGATCAATAAGACGTCGGGTGCTGCGAAGGCTGCTTAGAAAATTCAAGGGGACGCTATCCGACCCCCGGTCTTGAGAGAAATTCGGCAGTGACGCTCCGATTGGGATAGCCGCCCGGTTGAATGCCGGGCACTGGAATATCGGCGGATGGTCAACGTGAATGGTCGCGTCCGCATCGGGAGCACATCTTGTTTGGCCAGGGATGGTTTGCCTTGAAAAAGCTGCCCTCGCTTCTGAATAGTGAAAATCCGCAGTCGGGGCATGCGAACAAGAATATCATAACGAGGCCATGGCTGATCCAGAACGTCAATCCGATCATACTGCCCGCTGATCCGAAGATGTTCTGGAGAACCTTTTGCCAGACCGGGAACGTGGACAGCACGCTGAGCGTCCACGCCACGAACAGCCATGATTTCGCGTAGAGTGACATTGATAACTCTCTTCTATTTCTTCCTGACGCCGGCCGTGTTCAACGCGCAACCCAGCGCTATAAGGCAGTCGATAACGATGAATGTGCGGTTGCGAGCATGGCATTTACGATGATGAGAGCAGTTTTCATGCCGAACGAAGCTCAATATTGGCGTGATCTGCGATGATTTGCAGGACGATCTCGAAATATGTTGGACCGATGCCGCTTTCCAATTCTGCGAGATGCTGTCTGATTCGTCCGACGTCGAAATTGGAAGGTTGTTCAAGTTTCTTGAGGTAATAGCTTCTCGTGGCATCAAGCCCAAGATCGTCTCGGCTCTTTTCGATAGCTTTCCAGGTCAGGATAACTGCTTCATCGCCTTTTAAAGCGCCGAAGCCGCCATAGAGCATGTCATCTAGCGCATCGAGACTCGGGCCTATCTTCCAGTCTTCCCCGGCCATGAATACGCGGTTGATTTCGTCATAGAACGAGGAGATGTCATGAACATTATTGCCGTCGATGATTAAGGTTTTGAACGTCACGTGCAGACCTTTGGATTAGATCGCAAGGCAATCAGGAGGTCTTTCGCCACTCTGCAATGGCTTCTTTCACCGAATTGTCTTCGCGGGTAGCTGGAACGGTCAGATTTCGGTGCTTGTATGGCGATTTGCTGCCTGTCACGGCCGGTGCACTATAATGGATGTCGTGCGCAAGGCGATCCAGATATGTCCTGCCGATCTTTCGGTATGCAGCAGCCTCATCCGCGTTGAGCGAGATGAGCACTGTGTAATCGAAAAAACTGTGACTGCAGAACGCGTCCAGATAGAGCTGACCGTCTTCTTCCAACAAGAACCAAGCGTGTTCCTGATGGTCGAGAATCTTCATTGACCCTTGATCCGAAGCATAATGGCGAGCGTGAGCAAGACCGCTCCAATACCGCCAAAAGCGACGCCCATCACCGTCATGATCCGTCTGACAGCTTCGGCCTGATCAAACGTTCTCCAGGCCCCGGAAGTAACCTGCATGAGCATGTAGGCAGCGCCGGCGACAATGAGCACTTCGATCCCTGCAAGCAGGATAAATATGCGGGTGGATTTCTTCAATTAACCCTCTGTCCCGTTCACGGGATACTAACGCCGGTTCGCAGATCGGGCGACGACTTTTTCAATGGTATCGGCGCAACGTCATTATTCGCCTGCGTTTGGCAAATGCAGCGGCGACTTTCTCTGAAGAGCGGCAAGCAGGTGCTGCTTCATTAAGTAGGAGGCCTCGATGATTTCGTTGCGTTCGAGTACATCCAGAATACGCAGGTGATCAGCGCATTGTGTGCTCAATCGTGCGCGATCGACATTCGAACGATACTCCAGAAGCCGGCGCATTCGGTTCACCCGCACCAGCGACATGTGAAGGAACGCGTTTCCGGACATGCGCATCAATTCTTCATGGAAGCGCGCGCCATTGTCGAGTAACTGCTCGCCGGAAAGGTTCTCTATATCGCATTCGAGCATCCTTTCTTGAATCTGTCGCTGTTCGCGAAGCGCGTCCAGATCTATCTTGAAAGTTGGTTCAAGAAAGCCGGCTGGCTCAATGATCACTCGAAGCCGGTAAATTTGTTCGAATGCTTCTGAAGATTTTGCCACCGGAAGCAGCCGCCATCCGTACCCCTGCTTCCGCTCGGCCCAACCCTCCCTGGCTGCACGTATCAAGATGTCGCTAACCTGACCCTTCGTTAGATCATAGCGCTCACGCAGCATTTGCTCGGTTATTTCGTCCGGGATTCTATCTGTGAGCCAATCTTCGGCAACAAGCTGGTAGGCGTTGCGGCCCTCGCGAGGCGAGGGTGCCGACGCTTGACGCATAGCCGAAGGGTCGTCAGTCCTGACGAAAAAACCGCGATGATGGAGTTGTTCGACCAGCCCTTCGGTCTGGAGAATGTCTAAAGCTTCACGAACAGGCGATCGCGACACGCCAAACTTGTCTGCCAGCCATTGCGTCGTCAGGCGCCCACCCGCTTCGATTTCCCCTGATCTTATTAAATCACCGATTCTGCGCGTGATGTCTGAAACCAGCGAACTTGCGTTCGATCTTAGCTCGTCACTCATCTGTTTCTCGTCTGATTTGAAGGCGTTCGGATGTGGCAACAGTGATTTTTGAGTTTAGAGCGCCCGTGGGCAAAAAGCCAATTATACGAAAAAGCACTAAAATCCAAAAAAATGCTTGATCCAAAATGACTAAAAGCCAATAATCAAAAATGTCCTTATTGCTTGCCGATATACGGGAGGTCGACAGAGGCATCGCTAAGGCGAGCATTTGAGCTAATATGATGACCATTATTCAGCCAATCCTGAGATTTA
The DNA here is from genome assembly GCF_039939195.1 of Foliimonas ilicis. Taxonomy (NCBI): domain Bacteria; kingdom Pseudomonadati; phylum Pseudomonadota; class Alphaproteobacteria; order Hyphomicrobiales; family Phyllobacteriaceae; genus Foliimonas; species Foliimonas ilicis. The sequence continues at coordinate 242,662 of NZ_JBDUUH010000005.1, forward strand.
GGTCAGGCAGGATTTAAGCCAAATTCTGGAAACAAAAGTCAGAAAACCAAATTAACTGAGAGTCTTCGGGGAAATTTTTGTAAAGTTTTTTCGACGGCGCACGAATGTATGTTCATTCGCGTGAAGCGGTGGACTTTAGTGGGAGGAATAAAGTGAAATCGAATAAGCTTGCACTTCTAGGCGCTTTTTTCATCGGTATGTCCGCCGTCGCGCCATCCAGCGCGCAGGAAGTCCCTGCCGGTTATCCGGAGGGGTATGCAGATACCATTGCTGCTGCCAAGGCGGAGGGAAGCCTCGTAATTTACACCGCAACGGATGCTGCGCAATCTCAGCGCTTGGTCGATGCTTTCACCAAAAAATACGGCATTAAGGTCGAGTATAACGACCTTGGGAACAACGGTGCGTACAATCGTGCAATTTCGGAAGCTGCCGCAAAGCAGGTCGGCGCGGACATCGTCTGGAGCGGCGCTATGGATCTCCAGATGACGCTGGCCGCCGAGGGCTACGTTGAACCCTACAAGTCGGCAGAGCTGTCCAACATTCCCGAATGGGCAAACTACCAGGAAACACTCTACGGGACGACCGTCGAGCCGATCGGCATGATTTATAACAAAGGTGCTATTTCAGACGAAGATGTGCCTGCCACGCGCGCGGATCTCATCAAGTTTTTGACCGATAACAAGGACAAGCTGCGCGGCAAGGTGGCCACGCTGGATCCTGAGAAGAGCGGCGCGGGCTTCCTGCATCACACGAACGATGCGATCGAAACTTCCGACTTTTGGGATTTTGCGAAAGCACTGGGCGCTGTAGGCCTCAAGACTTACTCCGCATCAGGCTCGATGCGTGAAACGGTGGTCTCCGGCGAGAACGTCCTGTCTGTTAATATCATCGGCTCGTATGCGCTTGATTGGGTCAAGGAAAGCCCAAATCTTGGCGTTGCTTTCGGCAAGGATTATACACCCGCTTTCTCGCGTCTCGCTGCCATCATGAAGGATGCGCCGCATCCGGAAGCGGCCAAATTGTTCGTCGATTTCATGCTGTCCCAGGAAGGTCAGAATGCGTTGGCTGCTGGCGGATTGCCCTCGATACGTGATGACGTCACTGAGGGGCTGAATTTCGTCTCTCTCAACGAGCGCGTCGGTGGCAATTTGAAGCCGATCGGTATCGACAACGATCTGCTCGATTACATGAAGCCACAGAAGCGTGTCGAATTCTTCCGCGAATGGAATGCGGCGACCAAGCCGTAATAATCGCCTTCGCCTGCTCGCCGCGGCAGTGCCTGCCGCGGCTCCCTTTTCAAACAGATGAGTTGCCATTTATGTCTATTGCCGCAACAAACGGCTCCGGCAAGTTCGCAAAGCGAGAAGCTGCCGGAGGCGGACCGCCGCCGCCTATTCGATCGGTTATCGACGCTCGATGGTATCGCAACATCACGATCGGGCTGTTGGCGATCGCGGTTCTCGCGCCGGTCGGATTGATCGTATATCAGAGCTTTCTGGACGGTCCCTTTTTCAGCCCCCGGTCCAGCATTGGCCTTGACGCCTATCGCTATGTCCTGACCGATCCGACGTTCTATTCTGCGCTTGGTACGACAATTCTCTTTGCATTCGGAATGGTGGCTGTTGCTGTGCCGCTTGGTGGAATGCTTGCGTTCCTGCTGACCCGAACAGACATCAGGTTCAAGCGCACGCTCGAAATCCTTGTTCTCGTTCCGATGTTCATTTCGTCGATCGTGCTCGCCTTTGGGTACACGGTCGCCGTGGGTCCGTCTGGCTTCGTCACGATCTGGATGAGGGAAACTTTCGGCTTCGTTCCGTGGAATATCTACACTTTGACGGGCATCACGGTCATCGCCGGGCTAAGTCATGTCCCTCACGTCTATCTCTATGTCTCGGCGGCCATGCGCAATCTACCGTCTGATCTGGAGGAAGCGGCAAGGACGAGCGGTGCAAGTATCTGGCAGGTGTCTCGCGATGTGACGCTGCCGATGGTCATGCCGGCGTTGATTTTCGCGGCGGCACTCAATCTTCTGCTCGGTTTCGAGACTTTCGGCATCCCGCTGGTTCTGGGCGACCCGAACGGGATAATGGTTCTGACGACCTATATCTATAAGCTTACGACATTGTTTGGCGTCCCGACTTATCAGCTCATGGCTGTCGTCGCGATGCTGCTCATACTGATAACGCTTCCGCTGGTTTTCTTTCAGAGAAGATTGCTCAGAAACAGTCGTCGGTATGCGGCGCTGGGCGGCAAGGGCGCACGAGCGACACCTCTGAAGCTCGGACGAAACGGCCAGACGATTGCCTTGTCTTTGATCGGCCTTTGGCTGCTGATTTCTGTGGTGCTGCCCATAGGCGGGATAACCATCCGTGCATTTGTCAGTGCCTGGGGGCAGGGTATCAATCTGCTCGACTACGTGACGCTGGCAAACTTCAATCGGCTTTGGGAGGTTCCGAGCCTTTTCAGAGGCATCGTCAATACGGTTCTTATCAGCGTTATCGGCGGTGCGGTTGCAGTCTTCATATACCTATTGGTGGGACTTGCCGGTCATCGCAATCACGGTGCGAGCAATACGTTGCTCGACTATATCGTGCTGCTGCCAAGAGCCTTGCCGGGCTTGGTCATCGGCCTGGCATTCTTCTGGGTATTCCTTTTCGTGCCCTTCCTTACGCCGCTTCGTCCCACGCTCATTGCACTCTTTATAGCGTATCTCGTTGTCGGGCTTTCGTATGGCCTGCGCCTTCTTCAAGGTACGCTTATTCAAGTTGCACCTGAGCTTGAGGAAGCCGCACGCACGAGTGGTGCCACCATCGGGCAGACATGGAAGGACATCGTCATCCCGATAGTTCGTCCGGGTCTCGCAGGCGCATGGGCACTGATCATGATCATCTTCCTGAGGGAGTACGCGACAGGCGTATACCTGATGGGTGCGGGCACGGAGGTCATTGGCTCGCTTATGGTCACGCTCCTGCAAACAGGTGCGATGGACACGATCGCGGCACTTGCCTTCCTAAGCATTCTCATGACGGCCGCTGGCCTCACTCTTGCCCTACGATTGGGAGCAAAAATCCATGACTGAACTTATTGTCAAAGACGTCCAGAAATGGCTGGGCGGCCTGCAAATCCTCAAAGGTGCCTCGTTTACTGCCGAACGCGGCTCGATCGTTGCACTGCTGGGAGCCTCCGGTTCCGGTAAAACCACGCTGCTTCGATGCATAGCCGGTTTGGAACAACCTGAAATCGGCCATATCAAGATCGGGGATAAGATTGCGCTCGACAGTGAGAAGCGCGTGCTTCTGCCACCGGAGAAACGCAATATTGGCCTGGTTTTCCAGTCATATGCACTATGGCCGCATCGGACTGTTAAGGAAAATGTAGGCTACGGACTTAAGCTGCGCGGCGTATCCAAAGCCGACATAGACAAGCGAATTCAGCACATCCTCGAACGTATGGGGTTGGGGCATCTGGGAGATCGTTATCCAAGCCAACTTTCCGGCGGGCAACAGCAACGCGTCGCCATCTGCCGGGCGTTGGTTTACGAACCACGGGTCCTGCTTCTCGATGAACCTTTGTCGAACCTCGATGCGAAACTTCGCGAGGAAGCGCGCTACTGGATACGCAAGCTGATCCTCGATCTCGAAATCTGCGCAATCTTGGTGACGCACGATCAGACTGAAGCGCTGGCCGCTGCAGACCATATCCTGCTCTTGCAGAACGGCCGCATCGTTCAGGAAGGCGCTCCGCATGAGATCTATACAAACCCGACGAGCTTCTATGCGGCAGATTTTCTGGGTGCCAACAACATCGCCCGCGGAAAAGTCATTTCTCTTGACGGCGACAGAGCGACGATCGGTGGAGAAGGGTGGACGCTTAAGGGGGTGGTACGTGAAAAAGAAAGCCTTTCTGCGGCTTCCGATGCCCAGGCGGTCATACGTGTTGAGCAGATCAGCATATCCGAGACGGCCGGGCCTAACAGCATAGAAATGCAATTGGACGACAGCCTCTATCTTGGCGATCGATGGGAGTATCGTATTCGACGTGGAAATTTCTCGGTAAAGGCGAATGGCTCCTGCCGCTTGGAACCCGGTGTCGTTTACGCCGATATACCGCAGGAAAGCGTGTGGGTTTTTCCTGTCGCGAACTAGCGGGCCTTTGCCGCTTGAAGTCGTCCGCAAATCTTTGTCTGCAAAATCAATTCACCGGTGAGCCAAAGGGCTCGCCGGCGTGGAGCTCGCATGTCTACCACTAGCTTTTCATTATCTGACGAGGCGTATGAGATCGTCGATTTGAAACGGGTTTTCGGCGATGATTTGATCAAGCTGCCACACGTCCTGCGTATTCTGGCTGAGAACCTCCTCCGCAATGGCAGCGACAATTCAGAGACTGTACGGCGAGTCTTTCTGAAATGGCTTGAGACAGGGACGAGCGAATCCGAGATCGAATTTCACCCAGGTCGTGTCTTGATGCACGACACGACATGCACGCCAGCTCTGGTCGATATTGCGGGTATGCGAGACGCGATAGCCGAAGCGGGAGGAGATCCCGATATCCTTCGCCCAAGAATCCCTGTCGATGTTTCGGTTGATCATTCGGTCGCCGTAGATCGCTACGGCAGTTCGGAAGCTTTTGCCTCGAATATGGCAATCGAGATGAAGCGCAACGCTGAGCGCTATCGTCTTATGAAATGGGCAAGCTCAACAATGCCGGGCTTCCGGGTGAACCCGCCCGGCACAGGCATCATGCACACGATCAATCTCGAGCAACTGGCGACGGTAATCACCACTGAACGCCGCGGTTCGAAAACGTTCGCCGTTCCAGACACGCTGATCGGCACCGATAGCCACACACCGATGATAAACTCTATCGGTGTGTTGGGATGGGGTGTCGGCGGGCTGGAAGCTGAAGGAGTAATGTTCGGATTACCGGTGACCTTGCGCTTGCCTGAAGTGGTGGGCGTGCATTTGACCGGGGCGCTCAGCGATGGGGTGCTTTCTACCGATGTCGCGCTGGTCGTGACAAAATTGCTGAGAGACCACGGTGTCACGGGCGAGTTCGTTGAGTTTTTCGGACCGGGGGTGGTCTCGCTTACGGCAGGCGACCGTGGCGTCGTGTCAAACATGGCACCTGAATACGGGGCCACGACGGGCTTCTTTCCCATCGACCGTCAGTCCGTGAATTACCTGATCGATACGGGCCGCGACGCCAAACATGTGCAGTTTGTGGAGGCGGCAGCAAAACAACTTCATCTTTGGTTCGATCCGCAAGAGCGTCCGACGTTTACGCGTGTCGTTAAGCTGGATCTTTCTAAAATCGAGCCAAGTTTGGCAGGGCCGAGAAGGCCGCAGGATCAGATCGAAGTTTCGAAAGCGCAAAGTGCCCTTGAGAATGCAATCGGACGTAAGCTTAAAAGTCCGGCCGATGGTGAGGAGATCCCCGACGGCGCTGTCGCGATTGCCGCGATAACGAGTTGCACCAATACGTCTGATCCCAGATTGCTAATCGCTGCCGGACTGGTTGCAAGAAAGGCGCGGGCTTTCGGTCTTCAGCCACCCTCCTGGGTTAAAACGTCGCTTGCGCCCGGTTCTCCTGCAGCAAGACGGTATCTTGAACGCGCTGACCTGCTCGATGATCTCAAGGCTGTCGGCTTCGACATTGTAGGTTTTGGCTGCACGACCTGTATCGGCAACTCCGGGCCTCTCCCGAAGTCTATCGAAAATGCCATCTCGCAAGGAAAAGCGAACGTTGCGGTACTTTCAGGCAACAGGAATTTTCCTGGCCGGGTTCATCCGTTTCTGGATTTGGGGTTTTTGGCATCTCCACCGATGGTCGTCGCCTTTGCTCTTTGTGGTGATATGCAACGCGATATAAGGCGAGATGCGATCGCAGTTTCTGCCGATGGCCATGAGGTGTTGTTGTCTGACCTATGGCCCACAGGCGAAGAGATCGATGCCTGCCTAAGGTTATCGGCGGATGCCGCGGATTTTTCCGGCGCGTTCGACGAAGCGTGGAACAACAAGTCCTGGCAAAATCTGGATGAGCCGAAGACCAAGCTTTTCCCTTGGGACGAAAATTCGACATATATCCGTCGCCCGCCATTCACGTTCAGCGGTGGCGAAACCCGATTGGGCAAATACGAGGCGGCACCGCTTCTCGTGCTCGGTGATGACATTACAACAGACCATATTTCTCCGGCCGGTCAGATTCCGAAAAAAAGTGAAGCTGGACAGTACCTTATCAACGAAGGCGAGAACCCGATCGACTTGAACGTGTTTGCGGCAAGACGGGGAAATTTCGAGACGATGGTGCGTGGCCTGTTCGAAAACCGCTCCGTCAAAAACCTCTTGGAGAAAGGACTGGCACCAGCCACGACAATCCACACGCCAAGCAATCAGATTATGACATTGCGGGAAGCTTCGCAGAAGTATCGTGAGGACGGTCAGCGTTTCATCATAATTGCCGGGGAGCGATATGGGATGGGGTCGTCTCGTGATTGGGCGGCCAAAGGTGTTGCGTTACTCGGTGTGTCGGCCGTGCTAGCAGCAAGTTTTGAGAGAATTCATCGCACAAATCTGATCGCTATGGGTGTTCTTCCGTTAATTCTGCCAAGCAATTTCGCGAAAGACATCCTTCCGATAGCGCCCGGCGATCGGCTGGAAATCAATGCCGATCCCGAACTCATAGAGCCGCGTGGGTCAGTAAAGATGCAGTTGAAACGTGCGACGGGTGAAGTGCGGGAATTCGATGTTATTGCTGCTGTGGAAACCGTGATGGAAATCGACCAACTCGTCGCAGGCGGTGTAATTCCATTGATATTGTCACAGGCGAAAGCTCGGCATGGTGGTGGGAGGCATAACGAAAATAATACCTTTAATTGTGTTCAGCACCCGAAGTCGACCTAACGTGAAGTCCCCGGTCTCAATTTCCCAACCTTCGGCCTGACTAACCTGCAATTGCCAGGCGGCGTCGCAGTCTGACGGTGCGGACATCGCCTTTGGCGGCCGACATCTTCTCGAATACATTGAGATAATTGTCTTTGGTCCGAAGGATATGTGCCCGCAATGTTGCCGACAGGCGGCCCCGTTCGCCGCTGGCAAGAAGAGCAATCATTGCCTTGTGATCCAGATAGGAGCGATCTGGCTCGCCTTCCGCCGTTATGGCGAGATGGGTGCGCAGTGCCGCGACCCTGCCGAGGACGAGATTATACGCGTTCTGCAAATAACGGTTGCCGCAGCCGCGCAAGAAAACGAGATGGAATTCCGTGTCTGCCCGGCCATAGGCGCGCATGTCGTCATTGTCGACTGCCTCGGTCATAGCGCCAAGCATTTCCTGGAGTTTGGCGGCCTGTGATGGAAGCTCGTGATCGGGAGTCAACATGACGGCTTGCTGCTCGAGGCCGGTGCGATAATCGCAGAGCTCGGCAATATCTTCCAGTGTCGGCGTGAAGACGTAGGTGCCGGATTTAGGCACGATACTAACGAGGCCTTCCATTTGCAGGAGGTTCAAGGCTTCGCGAACCGGAGTACGGCTGACTTCGAAAGCATTGGCCAGAATGTCCTCGGAAAGATTTTCGCCGAACTCGAATTCCGCATCGACGATAGCCGCGCGAATCTTGTCCGCAATCGTAATTGCGAGTCCCTTCTGAGGCTTTTTGGCCGGTTTCCGCATTCTTGATGGGGCCCTTCTTTCGGAGCAGGTATCGGCGGCGACCCTGGAGCAGCCGCCGATACCTTCGACTAATCCCTTCTGGCTTTCAAGCTGATGCAGACGAAGAAGCCGATAATCGGGAAGATTGCCAGCGTCAGCAGCGCCAGTGAGAAGCTGTCAGTGGCGGTCTTGACCCAGCCGACGATATAAGGACCGGTGAAGCCGCCAATCTGGGCAAAGCCGTTGATGGCCGCAAGTCCGCCGGCTGCAGCGGCGCCCGAAAGGAACTGCGTCGGCAGCGTCCAGAACACGCCGAGATAAGACCACAGGAAGAAGGCGCAGGCACAAAGCAGCAGCATGGCGACATAGGTATTCGGAACCAGCGCGCTGGCAGCAAGAAACAGGCCACCGAAAAGCCCGGCGATCGCCGTGTGATACTTGCGTTCGCCGGTGCGGTCCGAGTTTCGCGAGATGAGGACGAGGCCGAGTGCCGCAAAGACGAACGGTATTGCAGAGACGAAGCCCGTCTGAAGCGTCGTCAGATTGCCAATGCTTTTGACGATCTGCGGTAGCCACATGATGACGCCGTAAACCGCGATGCCGTTGAACATGTAGACGATCGTCAGCAGCCAGACGCGATGGTCGCGGAAAATCTCTCGCAGGCTGTGGCGCGTGTCGGGCTGAGTGTTCTTCTCATCTTCGGCAAGCTGCTGGAGAAGCCAGGCGCGCTCGTCAGGCGCCAGCCACTTGGTGTCCGTCTTCGGAGAATCGACCAGATAGAAGAAGGTCATGATTCCAAGCAGGACGGCGGGAAAGCCCTCAAGCAGGAACATAGCCTGCCAGCCATGCAGACCGGCAAGGCCTTCACCCGCATCGATCAGCCAGCCGGAAAGCGGAGCGCCTATGACGATCGAAATGACCGTAGCGGTCATAAACAGCGCGGTCGCCCTGCCGCGTTCCTTGGCCGGGAACCAGTAGGTCAGGTACAGAAGGATTCCGGGGGCAAAGCCGGCTTCAGCAACGCCCAGAAGGAAGCGCAGGATGTAGAAGGATATCGGACCCTGCACGAATGCCATGGCGCAGGACACGATGCCCCAGGTTACCATGATGCGGGCGATCCATATCCGCGGACCGACCTTGTGCAGGATCATATTGCTGGGAATTTCGAACACCAGGTAGCCGATGAAGAAGATGCCTGCGCCAAGGCCGAACATGTAGGGCGTAAGCCCGATGTCTTCGTTCATGTGAAGCGCGGCGAAGCCGATGTTTACGCGGTCGAGGTAGTTGATGATGAAGCAGACGAATGCGAACAGCACGATCCGCATATTGAGCTTTTTGATAGTGCGATCGCGCAGGCTTGCATCGACCACGGCAGTTTGAGCGCTGACGGCATCCGCCATGGCATCCTCCCAGATATGTGACCTGCGACTGCAGGCCTCCCGATCGGCGATATAAACCTACAAACTAGAATGCGCAAGTGGAGTACTTAATCTAGTACCCTAGTTGACATTCCGCCTTGTGCAGCGTTTCTTTGACGAAACCGCAAAGGTGCGAACCGGCTATCAGGAGGAAGCATGCAGCATTTCCAGCCAGGGAAAATCCAATCGACCTTCTTCAACGATCGCGTGGTTCTGGTGACCGGTGGCGCCTCTGGTATAGGCCGAGCCGTCTCAGACAAGCTTGTCGCGCTCGGCGCCCGGGTCGTGATCTGGGATATCAACGCTGAACGGATTTCTGAATGCGAGGAACGTTATGGAGACCGGGCGCTCGGCGCGAAAGTCGATGTTTCAAGCAAGGCGGCGGTCGATGAAGCTGCGGCGGCTGTCGCATCGAAATGGGGCGGCATCGATCATCTCTTGAACAATGCCGGCATTATCGGCAATCGCATGACGGCGGCGGAATTCAACGAGAGCGAGCTTGATCGCGTCCTGTCCGTCAATCTAAAAAGCGTCTTCAACGTCTCCAGTGCCTTCATCCGCACGCCGCGAGCGGAATCAGATCGGTCCATCGTCAATCTCTCGTCGATTGCGGCGCGCACGGGCGGCATGGTCGGCAACATCGCCTATGCCACGACGAAGGGCGCGATCGCGTCCTTCACATACGCGCTCACCAAGGAATTGGCACCGCATATACGCGTCAACGCGTTGGCGCCGGGCGTGATCAACACGGAAATCCAGAAGGACGTGTTTGCCGATCCGGCCAGTATCGAGGCGATGGCCAATCTCATCCCGCTGAAGCGGCTCGGCACGGCCGACGAAGTCGCGGATGCGGCTGTCTGGCTGATGTCGCCGGAGGCCGCCTATATTACCGGCGTGGTTCTCGATGTTTCGGGCGGACGCTGAGAGTAAAATCATGACAGAGACACGTATGACACAGGCAGGCAAGCTCAAGGCACTTATTGCGTCTGGCTCCATACTTCAGGCACCGGGAGCTCCAGATACACTCACCGCTCGGCTGATCGAACGCGCGGGCTTTCCGGCCATTTACATGACCGGCTTCGGCGCCACCGCATCGCGGCTGGGGCTTCCGGATATCGGTCTGCTCACCCAAACTGAAATGACCACCCACGCCCGCGATATGGTGCGAGGGGTCAATATTCCGGTCATCGCCGATGCTGATACCGGCTATGGCGGTCCTGCCAGTATAAAGCGCACTGTGGAGGAATATATCCAGGCGGGCGTTGCGGCGATCCATCTTGAAGACCAGCAGATGCCCAAGCGTTGCGGACAACGCAGCGGCGTGCGTGTCATCTCGGCGGAAGAGAATGTTCGCCGTCTGCGCTCGGCGATTGAAGCGCGAGGCACGGACGACATGCTGATCATCGCGCGCACAGACGCGCTGCCGGTCGAAGGTGTGGAGGAAGCCATCCGTCGCGCCAAAATGTACCAGGATGCCGGCGTCGATCTCGTCTTCGTCGATGGAATCAAGAAGATCGCTGATATCGAAGCAGTGGCAAAACATGTCAGCGGCCCCAAGGTCGTCAGCATCGTCGATGGCAACGAGACGACGGCGCTAACCGCAGCCGATCTCGAAGGCTTGGGCTTCAACGTCATCTTCTACGCGCTTTCGACGCTGTTTTCGGCGGTAAAGGCGATCGAGGATACGCTGACCGTCCTGAAGAACGACGGAACACCGAAAGCGCGAGCTGGCGACATGATTAGCTACCCGCATTTCAGCGAGATCACCGGACTTGCGGCCTACGATGAATGGGACGATCAGTTCGGCTGGCCGGCCAAAGGGTAAGCCACGCCGACGTTCCAAGATGCGGGCTTCGATGCATGAGAGGCTATGCGAGGTAACGTTCAAACCAGGCGATGGTACGCTCCCAGGCAAGCTTGGCTGCCGCCTCATCGTAGCGCGGCGTAGAGTCATTGTGAAAGCCGTGATTGACGCCCGGATAGATGTGCGCCTCGTATGTCTTGCCACCTGCCTTTAGCGCTTCCTCATAGGCTGGCCAGCCTTCGTTGATCCTCGTATCTTTCTCGGCATAGTGGATCAACAATGGCGCATTGATCCGCGGTACATCTTCCGATCGCGGCTGCCGCCCGTAGAATGGCACCGCGGCTGCAAGTTCAGGGTAGGCGACTGCTGCAGCATTGGAGACACCTCCACCGTAGCAAAAACCCGTTATGCCGATTTTGCTTGTCGTAAGATCGCTTTTCGTCATGAACTCGATGGCAGCAAAGAAGTCGTTCATCAGTTTCTCTGGATCAACAGACTGCTGTAGTTCCCGGCCCTTTTCATCATTGCCCGGATAGCCGCCAACGGAAGTGAGACCGTCAGGTGCGAGAGCTACAAAACCCGCTTTGGCAACGCGTCGTGCCACGTCCTCGATATAGGGATTGAGGCCACGATTTTCGTGCACCACAACGACTCCGGGAACCGGTCCGCTTGCCGCCGCCGGGCGCACGAGATAGGCGCGGACATCACCATGTCCATTCTCTGAAGAGTAGGTAATGTATTCCGGCAAAATGTCGGGATCGGTGAACTCTACCTGCTGAGCCATCGCATAATTTGGGCTGAGTGAACTGAGGATGGTAGCTGCCGTCATGCCGCCGACGGCGAACTTGGCTACTCGATCCATAAACTCTCGTTTGGTGATCTTCCCATGAGCGTAGAAGTCATAAAGTTCCAGCAGTTCCTGCGGAAAGTCCTTTGCTGTGAGCCGGGTCATACTGCCTCCTGCCGTTTTTGCTATGCGCACTATCGGCATCATAGGCCAGGATGTTTCTCTCGGAGTTCACATTTCCGACAGTGATTTTTGGCTTCAACTGCAATATTTGGCCGCTTCGGCGCTATTTCGGTGCCACGAAGATGCGACACAGGGAGCGTCCGCCGCCTGTTCGGACGGCGAACGTGCTTTTATTAGATTGGCTTCTCAGCGCGTTTTGCTTGCGGCATCGATGGCGTCTGACATGATCTCCAGACCGCGATCGATCTCGGCGTCCGACACCGTTAGCGGTGGCGCTATGCGGAACACGCCGCCCATGCCGGGTAGCTTGACGATGTTCATGCTGAGGCCGCGCCGCATCGCTTCCTCCATGACGCGCGCACCGAGCTCGAAGCCGGGCGCCTTGTCTGGCGATCGGTGACGATCTCGAGTCCGAGCAGGAGGCCTCGTCCGCGCACGTCGCCGACGCATTCGAAACGCTGCTGCAGCGAAAGCATTCCGTCCTTCAGCCTCTTGCCAAGCTTGATGGCCTGCTCGACCAGCCCGTCACGCTCCACCACGTCGAGAACGCTGACACCGATTGCCGCCGGCAGAGGGTCAGAAACATGGGTGGTGTAGAAAAGGAAGCCGCGCTCGAAAGCTTTCTGCTCGATCTCGGCCGACGTCATTACGGCGGCGAGCGGCAGGCCGGCTCCCAGTGTTTTCGACAAGGTCAGGATGTCGGGCGTCACGTTGTCCCTCTGGAAGGCGAACATGTGTCCGGTCCGCCCGACACCGGTCTGCGCCTCGTCGAGGATAAGGAGCATTCCGCGCTCCTCGCATTTGCGCTTCAGTGCGGCAAGATAGCCAAGCGGCAGTTCCAGTATGCCTCCGCTCGACAGGATGGGTTCGGCAACGAAGGCCGCAAGGTTGCCTGTCGTCTGCCGGTCGATCAGCTCGAATGCGTCATCGAGTTCAGCCTGCCAGTCGTTGGAGCCATCGGGCTTTGTAAAGCGTGGGCGATAGGCGTTTGGCGCAGGAATGACGAAGGATCCCGCTGCCGCCGGGCCGTATCCACGCCGGCCGGCACTGTAGGTGGCGGAAGCCGCCGCACCGGTCATGCCGTGCCAGCTCTGCGCGAAGGCAACGACCTCGTGGCCGCCTGTAACGAGCTTTGCCATACGGATGGCAGCCTCGTTGGATTCGCCACCGGTCGTGAGCAACTGCACGCGGTCTAGACCGGGCGCATGTCCGGCAAGCCGCTGGGCAAGCTCGACAACGGGGCGAGAAAGCATTCCGCTGAAGAGATGGGCGACCGATGCCATCTGCCGTTGGACAGTTGCCACAATGTCGGGGTGCGTGTGGCCAAGCACGGCGCTCATCTGGCCGGAGGTGAAGTCGAGAATCGCCCGTCCATCCGCATCGTAGACATGGCTGCCTTCGGCTTTCTCGACGATGATCGTTTCGAAACTCGGGCCGTAGCGTGTGAGATGCTTATGGGCGGACGCCCAGAATTCCGGATCGTCGTTCAGCGACATTGGATTACCTCTTGGATGGCCGTCTCCAACGCGTAGCTGCTCTTGCTACGTCAGGCAAATTGATATTGTTCTATTCGGATATCAATCGGATTGATCCCGTGCAGCCTCTCGACCTCGCCGTCCTTCGTAATTTTGCGGTTGTCGCGCATATGCGCTCGATCAGCCTGGCTGCTGTGCAAATAGGGCGCACGCAATCTGCACTGAGCATGCAGATGCGCCGTCTGGAAGACCAGATTGGACAGGCGCTCCTGCATCGCAGTGGCTCGGGCGTGCGTTTGACGACGGCGGGCGAGAAGCTTCTGGCGCACGCCGGGCAACTCCTTTCCCGGCACGACGAGATAATGGCCGAGATGAGCGGCACCGCGCTTAGAGGTTCGGTGAGCCTCGGCTGCCCGGAAGACTATTCCATGAGTTTCCTTCCTGCGTTGTTGAAGGGGTTCTGCGCGCTCAATCCCGATGTCGAGCTGCGCATGGTCTGCGCGCCCACAACCGAGCTTCGACCGCTGCTTCACCAGCGGCGGCTCGATATAGCTCTGGTGTCTCTGTCCGATCCGGCAAACCCCGACGCCATTACGAAGGAAAGCTTCGTCTGGGTTGCTGACACCGCGCGGCCGGAGGTACTCGGCCACGCCACTCTACCACTGGCGCTGTCTGCGCCGATGACGCTCGACTATCGTGCCGCGTGCGACGCCATGGAGGCTGCCGGTCGCCGTTACAGGGTTGCCTTCGCCAGCAACAGCCTCGCCGGTCTGATCGCGATCGCGCGCTCGGGCCATGCAATCAGCGTGTTGACGCGGACTGCCGTCCCGCCGGATCTGCACATCGTCACGAACGGCCTTCCACAACTGCCGACAATCGGTATCGGAATAGAGTTCGCTGAGCCACGACCGTCTTTGGCGGCCCAGACCTTGGGCGACCATATCCGTGCCGTTCTACCTATGTTGCAATAACGGCTTCGAAGAAAACACCAGGCAGTTGATCACACAGGTTGTCTTATCGACGCGGTGGCGGCAAGGTCGAAATGCCCTATGCATCTTCACTACGTAAGGCGTTCCGTCGTCACCATGGCATTCATGACTTCGCGCAGACTGATGGTGCCGACGGGAATGTTCGTGTCGTCCACGACGGTCAGCTTGTCGACGTCATTTTCTCTAAAAGTATAAGCGGCGGTCTCAAGAGTTGCTTCTGCCGCAATGGAAACGTTCGATCCGGTGTCGCCGTTTTTGAGCAGCGTCATCGCTGATGCTACGCGAACAACACGGCCGCGGTTTACCTCCTTCACGAAGGAGGCGATGTAATCGTCTGCTGGCCGCAGAACGATATCCTGGCTGGTTCCTTGCTGAACGATCTCGCCGTCTCTCAAAATGGCGATGCCGTCACCTAGCCGCAGTGCCTCATCCAAGTCGTGAGTGATGAAAACGATCGTCTTGCGGATTTCCTTTTGGAGGTCGAGCAGTACCGATTGCATGTCGGCGCGTATCAATGGATCGAGCGCCGAGAACGCCTCGTCCATCAACAGGATTGGGGCATCGTTTGCGAGCGCCCGCGCTAGCCCTACTCGTTGCTGCATGCCTCCTGACAATTGATTTGGGTAGCGGTCCTCAAAGCCTGTTAGGCCGACACGCTCGATCCATCTCATAGCGGCATCGACTTGGCGTGCGCGCGGCATGCCCTGCACCTCAAGACCGTAGACGGTGTTTTCCAGAACGTTTCGATGAGGCAAGAGCCCAAATTTCTGGAAGACCATTGCGGTCTTGTGGCGCCGGAAATCACGCAGGTCGCGTGGATTGAATGTAACTACATCCGTTCCCTCTACCAGGATTTGGCCGACGGTGGGGTCGATCAGCCGATTGATATGCCGGATCAACGTTGATTTTCCCGAACCCGACAGACCCATGATCACCTGTATAGATCCGGCGGGCATATCAATGTTGATGTCTTTGAGGCCAAGCACATGTCCATGCCTTTCGAGCAACTCCGTCTTACTCATTCCGCGCTGGACTTTTTCGACGTGGTCGACCCCGGACCGGCCAAAGATCTTGAACAGGTTGCGTATCTGGATGCCCGTGCTGTTTCCGCTGGAGCTATCCATGTGCCACCTCCATGTGCTGCTGCAGACGGCGTCCATAAGCCTGGCTAACGCGGTCGAAGATGATGGCGATGCCGACGATGGCGAGACCGTTAAACATGCCGAGCGTGAAATATTGGTTGGAAATGGCTTTCAGCACCGGTTGTCCAAGGCCTTGCACGCCGATCATCGCCGCGATCACCACCATGGCGAGCGCCATCATGATAGTCTGGTTGATGCCCGCCATGATTGTCGGTAGCGCCAGAGGCAATTGCACTTTGAAGAGACGTTGCCAGCCCGATGAGCCATAAGCGTCGGCAGCCTCCAGTACGTCTTTATCAACCAGTCGGATACCCAGATTGGTCAACCTGATCATAGGCGGGATCGCGTAGATGACGACGGCGATAAGCCCCGGTACGCGACCAATACCAAGCAGCATGACCACGGGGATCAGGTAAACGAAGCTTGGCATGGTCTGCATCACATCCAGCACAGGATTTACCGTGTTCTGGAGCCTGTCGGAGCGCGACATGGCAATGCCCAGCGGAAGGCCGATAGCAATGGCAAGAACCGTGCAAACGAAGATCATCGAGATGGTCTTCATCGTGTCGTCCCACATGTCGAAGAAACCGATCAACAAAAGCATCACGACACATCCAAGCGCCAGTTTTATGCTTCGGCTGGCAAGCCATGCCAGTACTGCGATTACGAGAATGACGATCGGCCACGGCGTGCGCGTCATCAGGCGCTCGCAGTAAATCAGGAAAAACTGCAGTGGCTGAAAGAAGGTTTCGATCCCGCCGCCGTAGGCGCGGGTAAAGGCGCGGAAACCTTCATCGATGGACTTTTTCAGTGCGGTCAGTGACGCATCGTCGAGATGCGGGAACGTAGTCAGCCATTCCATCGCTTACACCCCTCTTATTTTTATGGTGTTGGCTTCGGACTTCATTTGTCCGTTATGATATTGGGGCGGGCGGCATGATCTGCCGCCCGCCCGGTATGCTTAGAGGCTCGCTTTGATCTTCTCAGCGGCGTCAGCAGAAACCCATTTGCTCCACAAATCCTCGTTCTCCTGCAGGAAATGCTTGGCGGCTGCTTCGCCCGTAGCCTGATTGTCGGTCATCCAGGCCATCAGCTTGTTGACCGTATCGTTGCTCCAGGAGCGCTTGTTCAGGTAATCCATGACCTCTGGTCCGGCGCGATCCGCGAAGGATTTGGCGACAAGCGTGAATACTGGGTCCGTGGCCCACGCATTTTTCTTTGGATCAGAGCAATCTGCCACTGTGATGCAGCGCTTCCATTCGGCTGCATCGACAGGAACACCGGGATCGAGCCGGAACATTTCATATTTTCCGAGCAGTGCGGTGGGTGCCCAGTAATAACCCAGCCAGCCTTGCTTTCGCTCATATGCCTTGGCGATCGAGCCATCGAGACCTGCTGCAGAACCGGTGTCAACCAGCGTGAAATTGGCTTTTTCGACTTCGAACGCCTTATAAAGCTGCGACGTCACAACCGTTCCGCCCCAGCCCTGCGGCCCGTTGTAGAGCGCACCTTTGCTTGGGTCTTCCGGATCGGGGAAGAGTTCTGGATGCTTCAGGGCATCTTCGATGGTCTTGATGTCGGGGTTGGCGTCAGCGATGTATTTCGGAATCCACCAGCCTTGAACGCCACCATCGGGAAGTGACTGGGCGGCCTTGATGATCGTGCCTTCCTTGAGGCCGCGTTCTACGACCTCTGGCTGCAGGTCGATCCAAGCCTCAGGCGCAATATCGGGCTGACCTTTTTCCGACATTGACGTCAGTGTCGGAACCGTATCGCCAACTGTAATTTCGGCGCTGCATCCGTAACCCGTGTTGAGGATGTATTTGTCCAGACTGGAGAGCACTTCTGCGCTCTGCCAGTTCATGCTGGCGATGGAAACCTCACCGCACTCTGCGGCTGAGGCGGCGGATGCGAGACTGAGGCTGGCGAAAGCCAGACAAGATGCGAGTAAGATGCGTTTCATTCTTTATGCTCCCATTTTTTTAGCGTCAGTAACTCTGTAAAGCCGACGGCGACGCATCCGCGGCTTCCGTTCCTTCAGGAATATCCTGCAGGCTTATTTGTCTTGGACGCCATGTCAGCGGCGGCTGATGCTGCGGCTTGCAGTCCCGCGTGGACCGCGCCGGGAAGACCGGCACGGATCATTTCACGCAAGGCTGCCGCCGTCGTACCCTGATACTCCATGAAGGTTTCGACGATTTTGCCCGGCATAAATTCATCGGTATTAATCAGGCCGCTTGTCCCGCAGATTACGCCGCGAACAGCTTTTTTTGCGACGTGCGACGGTATTCCATTTTCTTCGGCATGTGACAGCATCGCGCTAGCCAAAAGCGCGGGAAACGCCGGGCCTGATCCGCTCAGCCCGGTCAAGTAGTCGATCTGCAGCTCTGTCGTGACTTCGTCTTCTTCTCCGCAACTGGACATCAGCGCGCCAACGAAGCCACGATCAGAAGCAGTAACGCCGTCTGCTGCGACCCAAGGCGTGTATGAGCGGCCGATTTCGGCAGCGGCATTGGGCATGGCGCGGACAATGCGGTTTGTCTTCAATCGCTGCTCAAGCGTCGCCATGGAGACGCCAGCCATGACTGAAATGACCAGACGATTTTCAAGATTAAGCGAGAGATTTGCAAACTGGTGCGGTCGCACCGACAAAATGACGACATCCGCGCGGCGGACCAATTCTTCGTTGTCGGCGGTCCAGATAATTTTCGGCCAGTCTGGAAACCGGGATACTCTAGGTGATCGAGAGGAAATGATGAGAGATGATGAGTTGAGAACTCCCGCCGACAATCCCCGCGTCGCAATGGCACTTCCCAACCAGCCGGCGCCGCCGACAATGCCGACGACCCCTGCCGCGCTCATTGAGCGAGTTCCTCGGTCGCCTGTGCGGGGTCAAGTATAAAGTTGTGGCGAGATGCAAATCTTTCCATTTCGCGTCTTTGCGGAGCATGACCGGTGTAGATTTCCACGTATGACGGTATGCGCCTCATACGCACTGCAAGGCTCTCTTTCGTGTTCGTTGAAATGTATCCGATCTGGACGAGATAGATCGTACGGGCGCGTACCTCGGCTGCCAGTTGCGGAAAGCCGAACCGAATGAACATTGCGGTTAGAGCGGCAATTCTCGCTTCGTCAGCCTCTTCAACTTCTGCAGCCACTTCCGGCGACTGAAGAGCCCAACTGCGCACCGCAAACTCGAATTGTGAATCGAAAAGCGAAGTGTCGAGCCAGCAGTCGAATACGTTGAGCATCGCCTCCGCTATCGTCTCGGCATATGCTTCGCAGCGTTGCTGGATTCCAAGAGTGTTGCGGCCCTTCCAGCTCTCCCTGAGAGTGCTTAGAAGCGCTTCGCGATCAGCAAAGAACCAGTAGAAGCTCGTTCGCGACAGATTAAGCTTTTTAGCAATGGGGAGGATTCGTACGGCATCGACGCCTGCATCAATCAAGGCGTCGTAGGCGCTTGTCAGCCAGACTTCTTTTGAACCTCGCCATACTGTCTCGTTCAAATCTGCCTCCAGGCAATTTCCACTTCGACACCTGGAGGATGCACGCTGTCAACACATGTGTCAACTAAGTTGACGATAGTATACGGTATCTTGACATAGGTGTACATTTTGGGATTTGATCGGCCTGATCCCTTTTCAAGGCAGGTAAAAATGTCCGGCGATCCACTGCTGCAGCCCTACAAACTCAAGCATCTCACGCTGAAGAACAGAATAATGGTGACGTCGCACGAGCCGGCGTATCCTGAAGACGGAATGCCTAAGGAGCGCTACCGCGCCTACCATGTCGAGCGTGCAAAGGGCGGCGTGGCGCTGACCATGACCGCGGGGTCCGCCGCAGTATCGCTCGACAGTCCGCCCGTGTTCAACAACATCCTGGCGTATAAGGATGAGGTCGTACCTTGGCTCAAGGACCTTGTGGACGCCTGCCATGAACATGGCACGGCGGTCATGATCCAGCTAACGCATCTGGGTCGCCGGACACGTTGGGACAAGGGCGACTGGTTGCCCGTCGTGGCTCCGTCACACGAACGGGAGGCGGCCCACAGGGCGTTTCCAAAAAAGATGGAAGACTGGGATATCGCGCGCGTCATCAAGGACTTCGCCGATGCCGCGGAACGTATGAAAGCCGCTGGCATGGACGGCCTTGAGCTCGAGGCCTATGGCCACCTCATCGACCAGTTCAACTCCCCGCTGACGAACACGCTGGATGGGCCATATGGCGGCACGCTTGATAACCGCATGCGGTTCATGTTCGAGGTGCTGCAGGCAATTCGCGACAGGGTAGGGCAGGAATTCATTGTCGGCATTCGTTACACTGCCGATGAGAAACTTGCTGGCGGCAACGCAAAGGACGAAGGCTTCGAGATATCCAAACGTCTCAAAAGCAGCGGGCTCATCGATTTCCTGAACGTGATCCGCGGGCACATCGACACAGATGCGGGTCTTACGGACGTCATCCCGATTCAGGGTATGGCCAATTCTCCGCATCTCGATTTTGCCGGAGAAATCCGCGCGGCCACTCAGTTCCCGACATTCCATGCCGCCAAAATCCCGGATGTTGCTACTGCACGCCACGCCATTGCGACGGGCAAAGTAGACATGGTCGGCATGACCCGTGCTCACATGACGGACCCGCACATCGTCCGGAAGATCATCGAAAAGCGCGAAGACGAAATCCGCCCTTGCGTCGGTGCGAACTACTGTCTGGACCGGATTTATCAGGGAGGCGCGGCATACTGCATCCACAACGCCGCGACAGGGCGCGAGCTTACAATGCCGCACACCATTCCCAAGGTTGCAAACAAGCGAAAGGTTTTGATTGTCGGTGCGGGACCAGCAGGGCTTGAAGCGGCGCGTGTCGCGGGCGAACGTGGCCACGACGTCGTCGTGCTGGAAGCAGCCGGACAGGCAGGTGGCCAGATCAGGCTGACCGCTCAAAGCTCCAGACGCCATGAAATGATCAGCATCATCGATTGGCGGCTGGCTCAGTGCGAGAAGCTTGGCGTTCAAATCCGCTACAATGTATGGGCGGATGCAGACGCGATCCTCGCCGAACAGCCTGACGTGGTCATAATCGCGACAGGCGGGCTGCCGCACACGGACGTACTTTCGAGCGGAAACGAGCTGGTCGTGTCGTCATGGGACATTATCGCGGGCGACGTGAAGCCCGGATTGAACGTCCTTGTCTATGACGATGCCGGCGACCACTCCGGCCTTCAGGCGGCCGAGGTCATCGCGGCGTCAGGGGCCAAGGTCGAGATCATGACTCCCGACCGCGCGTTTGCACCGGAGGTGATGGCCATGAATCTGGTGCCATATATGCGATCGTTGCAAAAGCTCGACACGGTTTTCACCGTGACCTTCCGGCTGGAAGAGGTTCGCAAGGAAGGCAACCAGTTATTGGCAATTATAGGCAGCGATTATGGCGGGGTTCGCAAGGAGCGGAAGTTTGACCAGATCGTCGTCAACCACGGCACCATTCCCCTTGACGAGCTGTACTTCGACCTAAAGCCGATGTCGCGGAACCTTGGCGCGGTATCTCACGAAGATCTCGTTGCAGGACGACCGCAGTCGCGCGTCGACAATGCCGATGGCGTTTTCCAGCTCTTCCGCATAGGCGATGCCGTGGCAGCGAGAAATACGCATGCGGCCATCTACGATGGGCTGAGGATCGCAAAAGACATCTAACAATTGAGATAGGCCGAATTTCAAAGTTTGAATGTTCCGGGGAGGCAGGCAATGGCAGCGCGCAGTGAAAGTTTGCAGTCGTTTCTGGATGCGGCATCTGCGGCCTATGGTCAGTTCGCGAGCACGTCATCGTCACGAGCATCGGTCAGCCAAGTCTTTGCCGCTCTTGAACATCCGGGCGAGCAACGCACCGGACCGGGCGTCCGTCTGGCGGTTTGCGAAGAGCTGGATACGGCCCTTGCTGTAAATACACATCATGCTTCCCTGCAGAGGCTTATAGACAGCTTCAAGGGGATCGAGCCAAAGCTCGAATGGCGCGTTCGTACGAAGAATGACGGCACTGCGAGCGCGAATTTCGCAAAGGGTCATGCCAATGCAATGATCATCGGTCCGGGAGGTCTGGAGCAAAGCGACGACGTTTGGCTTGGCGTTAGCCTACTGGCCCCAAATGTTCGTTATCCCGATCATGATCACGCGCCTGAAGAAGTGTATCTCGTGCTGTCGGAGGGTGAGTTCCGGCAAGGCGACGGGGATTGGTTTTCTCCCGGTATCGGCGGATCGTTTTATAATTTACCCGGCATAAAGCACGCGATGCGATCTCTTGATACGCCGCTTTTTGCTTTCTGGCTTTTGCGCGCACAAGTCGATTGAGAGTTGAACAATAACCCGCGCTTAACGATCGATCACGAGATCGCTCATAGGCTTGGAGCAGCAGGGCAGGAACAATCCCGCATCGATTTCTCGCTGGCGGATTCCTCCATTGTGCTTCATATCGACTGCGCCGGACACAAGCCGCGACTTGCAGGTGCCGCAGACGCCGTTTGCGCAGGATGAGAGAATCCTGACGCCCGCCTTCTTGGCGCATGACAGCACCGTCTGCTCGCTCGACACCTCGATCCTGCGCGCCTGTTTTGAGAATTCGACCGCGAAAAGTGTCGTTGTTTCCATCTCTGCGGCGATGTTTGGGGCAATGTCGATTACCGCGGCGTCGAAGCTCTCCTCGATGTAATTCGAAGCTGCAACTCCCGCATCGGTGGCAATCTTGCGGGCCGCCAACATGAAAGGCGCTGGCCCGCAGCACATGACGATGCGCTCGCTGAGATCCGGCACTGCGAGCTTCAAGAACTCCGGCGAAATTCGACCGGCCAATCCGGGCCATGATGGCTCATTTTCCACTTGCTCCGGCAAAAAATGGAGACGCAGGTTTTTGAGCTTGCCAGCCAAACAGGAGAGTTCTTCCCGAAAGATCAGATCCTTTGGCGTACGCGCCGCATGCACGAAAATCACGTCGGCCTGCTCGCAGGTATCCGCCAGTTCTCGAACCATGGACATAACTGGAGTAATCCCTGAACCGCCCGAAAGAAGCAGGAACTTCCTGTTCCCCGCCGACGGCCGGACAAAGCTGCCCAATGGGCCATTAGCCTTGACCGTAAAGCCCGGAGAAAAATTGTCGTGCATCCAGTTGGAAATCCGCCCTCCGGCTACGCGCTTTACAGTTATCGAGAAAGTGCTGCTGCGCTTCGGCGATGACGAGATGCTGTAGCACCGGCTCTCATCTTCGAACCCGATCTTGAAGTCGAAAAGAAAATACTGGCCCGCTTTGAAATTGAAGTGCTTGCCATCAGGCGATGCAAACGTGAACGTCTTTACGTCGTGTGTCTCTTGATGGACATCCAGGCACAGCAATGTGTCGTCCGTTTCCGGGTCCCAAAAACCCATCGAACGGACATCTTCCAGCGTGGGTGACAGCGTTTTAGTATCCATGCGCCCGCATCCGGTCGATGTACCACGTCGCGAATTTATCGAGGCTAGTTTCTGAAAAGGGAGAATAAGGGCCGGGTGTATAAGCAGGATCCATAATACCTGCCTGTGAGCGGGAAACGAGCTCTGAATCCTGATCGGTTGTCGCGAGCCAGACACTCGTCAACTTGTCCAGATCGTAGTCGACGCCCTCCACGGCGTCCTTGTGAACGAGCCATTTTGTCCGCACCAGTGTCTTTCCGGCAGAGAGCGGAATGACGATCGACACGACCGCATGGTCGCCCATGAAATGCTTCCAGCTATTGTGTCCCCACAAATGGGTATCGCCGAGATCCTTGCGCGTCATGGTTCCAAGCAGCTTGGACGACGCTGCGGTGGCATCTGGCGTCTGGGATTCGCCGGCGCCTGCAATGATCAGGCGTTGTGTGCGGAAATTGGTGGCGCAATCCAACAGTTGTTCTACAGCTGCCGATGGATGACCCTCCATCTCCCATCTGCTGGTTCGTTCGGCGTAAAGAGCCAGATGCTCCTCTGCCTGCGCCCTGTCCTCAGGGCTCAAACTATCCGGGTCAAAACCGAAATCGAGATCAACGAAAGATACGCAAAGTTCGGGATGGTTTGCCGAGCAATGGTAGCATTCACGGTTGTTCTCCAGCGTGAGCTTCCAATTGCCATGTTCGATCACGTCGCACTGGTGAGCGACTTTTGCGTTGCCAATATCGTATGGCGCGAGACGCTCCGCCATAACTTCTTCAAGCCGATCGATATCCGCTGGCGGATCGTCTGAAAGACAGACGTAAATGAGCCCGCCAATCGATCTGAATGCGATCTGCTTGAGCGAGCGGCATTCCTTGTCGAAGTCGCGGCCCATATGCGGTGCGTAGACGAGTTGGCCCGAAAGCTCGTAGGTCCACTGATGATAGGGGCAAACGAGCTTCGATATGATCGTCGTGCCCTCGTCGAGCAATCGTGAGCCACGATGACGGCAGACATTGTGCAGGACGCGGATTGCTCCGTCATCATCACGAAGCAAGATCAGGCTGCTCTTGCCAATATCTATGACGGTTGCATCTCCGGGTTCCGGAACGTCACATTCAAGGCCGACACAGATCCAATGTTTGCGAAAGAACACGTCGAGGTCCGCCTCGAAAACGTCCTCGCTTGTGTACAGTCCGGCCGGCAAAGAGTGCCCTTGCACACGAGCGTTCAGAAGCGAGCTGATGGTGGGTACTACTCTGTCCAGCATGACATTCCCTAAAGTCAGGTCAGCCTCATGGTGACACCAAGAACCACCGGTCTCAACGGCACAAATGTGCTTGCCTCACATAAGGAAAAGTGATGCAAATGAGGTGGCACGTGCGGCAGTGTAAGTGACGCAAACGGTGCGAGTTTCGATTAAGATCGATCGGTTGGAGCTCTCGTAATGACCGGACTGAGAAGACGGCTTCCTCCACTGACCGGGCTGACCGTTTTCGAAGCGGCGGCGCGCCTTGGGAGTTTCACGAGGGCAGCGGCGGATCTGGGCGTCACTCAGGCGGCCGTCAGCCGGCAGATTCATCTGCTCGAAGTAGCCTTGGGCTTTCCTCTGTTTCGCAGGCTTCATCGAAGAATCGAGCTGACTGAAAAAGGCTTGGCGCTGTCTTCTTCCACAACGAGCGCCCTCAATTCGATTGCCGAAACCATTTCGAGCATCACCAGAGACGCTTCAGAGGAAGAACTCGCCATATCGGCCACGGTGTCGTTCTCGCAATTCTGGCTTTTGCCGAAGGTGTCCGGCTTTTCACGGCAATATCCCGACATAAAAATCAGGATCATATCTCAGGACAAGTCACCCAGCGTAGGCGATGGCGACGTCGACCTTGCCATTCGTTACGGCAATGGCATGTGGCCGGACGGCAAAGCCGATTTCCTGTTCGACGATGAAATATTTCCCGTATGCAGCCCGGAATATGCAGAGCGGTTGGGAGACATTTCGGATTTGGCAGAACTGGTCCGCTGCCCGCTCATCTCTCACGACACGGACGATCCCGCCTGGACCGGATGGAACGAGTGGCTGGCAGCATTCTCCGTTCAAGCTCCGAAACGCTCATCCGGTATGCGCTGCAGCTTCTATACCGAGACCATACATGCCGCATTGAACGGGCAGGGGATCGCGCTCGGTTGGCGGCGGCTCGTTGATGATTTGTTGAACCAGAATAGGCTCGTTCGGATAACGCCTCATTCGATGGTCACCCGCAACGGGTATTTTATCGTCGTTCCCGGACGCCGTGCGAAAACCAGCCCAGTCGAAAAATTCGCCGAATGGCTGAAACGTGAGGCTGGAGTATCTTTCGAGGCCAGCCCTCTATGAGATAGGCCTCGGCCCTTTCAGACACTGCTGAGCAAGAGACTTGTCTCGCTGTTTGCGACCCCATCGATCATCCTGACCTCACGCAATACGCGATCGAATTCGGCAAGACTCGATGCTCTGATATTTGCGACGAGATCCCAATTGCCATTGGTCGTGTGAAGCATGTGCATTTCGGGTATGCCGCGAAGCTTGCGGATCACCTGCGTCGTCGACTTTCCGACTACTTCGATCATCATCACCGCGTGGACGGCTTTATCGTCATAGTCCTGCCGGACCCGCACGGTAAAACCCAGCAGCGTTCCAGACGACAGCAGGCGATCGAGTCTGTTCTGAATTGTTCCGCGTGCAACTCCGATTGCTTCCGCGAGCTTTGCAAGCGATGCCCGGCCATCGACGCGCAGATGTGCGATGATCATCTGGTCAAGCTGATCGGGAGCGTATTTGGCGATGTCGTCGATCATCGATTTTCCTGATGTGAATTTTGATATTCCGAGTGTCAAAAATTACAATCTACTGGCCGAAATAGCACAGAATTGAGATTTCGGCGAGCATGATGAGGTTGTAGCTTTTGCTCACAGAAGTCCTGTTTCCAGGAGAGCAAAGTGACAATGTCCATACCATCCGACAAGGCAACGGTGCCTTTTGTCAGCGTCGACAACATGATGCGTCTTATCCACCATATTGGTGTTGAGACGCTTTTGCGTGACCTGACGGATGTTATCGAAGAAGATTTTCGACGATGGGAAAGTTTCGACAAGACGCCGCGCGTTGCGAGCCATTCGCATGATGGGGTGATCGAATTGATGCCGACCTCGGACGGCAAGATTTACAGCTTCAAATACGTCAATGGTCACCCTAAAAATACAGCCGAAGGGCTTCAGACCGTCACCGCTTTCGGTATGCTTGCCGACGTATCTTCAGGATATCCGATACTTCTCACCGAAATGACGATGCTGACTGCGCTGCGGACTGCGGCGACGTCGGCAATGGCTGCAAGACATTTGGCGCCATCAGGCGCGCGCACTCTGGCAATGATCGGCAACGGCGCACAAGCCGAATTTCAGGCCCTTGCCATGAAAGCGGTCTGCGGTGTCGAGACGGTAAAGCTTTACGATATTGACCGTAGCGCCACCGAGAAGACGCTTCGCAATCTCGCGGGATTCGGACTTGAGATTATTGCATGTGCCTCTGCAGAGGCGGCAATTGAAGGCGCCGATATCATCACAACCTGCACGGCCGACAAGCAACTTGCTACGATCCTTACCGACAATATGATTGGATCCGGTGTGCATATCAATGCGATCGGCGGCGACTGTCCGGGCAAGACTGAGCTCCACAAAGACATTCTGCTGCGGTCGGATATTTTCGTCGAATATCCACCCCAGACGCGCATCGAAGGAGAAATTCAGCAGATGCCGGCGGATTTCCCGGTGACTGAGCTCTGGCGGGTTGTCTCAGGCGAATTGCCAGGCCGCAAGGATCAGCGTCAGATCACACTATTCGATAGTGTTGGTTTCGCGACTGAGGATTTCTCCGCGTTGCGTTACGTTCGCGACCGTCTGGCTGGCACCGACTTTTTTCAGAACCTCGACATCATAGCCGATCCGGACGATCCGCGCGATCTGTTCGGCATGCTGCAGCGCGCGCGCTGATTTTTCAGGAGCAAGAGCTATGTCCAAACGTCCGACATATTCCATTCAGGCGCCCTCCGCCGTCGTCATGGTGCGGCCGCACCATTTTACCGTCAACACCGAAACGGCGGCCGACAATTTGTTTCAAGCCAGGGACGACGGCAGCATCGACGTCGCGCCGCTTGCCTATGCAGAAGTAACGCGAGCTGCGGAAATCCTGCAAAACCACGGTGTCACCGTGCATGTTTTCGAGGATACGGGGACGCAGACGCCGGACTCGGTCTTCCCAAACAACTGGTTTTCCACCCACGCTGGCGGCCATGTCGCCATATATCCGATGAAAGCGGTCAACCGGCGTCTGGAGCGGCGCAACGATGTGATCGAACTGCTGAAACAGCGCTACCGCGTTCAGGAGGTCATCGATTATTCCGGCCTTGAACCTGACGGCCTGTTTCTCGAGGGCACGGGTGCGATGGTTCTCGATCATATCGACCGTGTTGCTTATGCGGTGCGTTCCGATCGGACAGATCCGATCGCTCTTGAACGCTTTTGCACCCAGTTCAACTTCGAGCCGATGGCATTCGACGCCGCTGACGGCAATGGCGTCGCGGTCTACCATACCAACGTACTGATGTGCGTAGCGACGGACTTCGCGATGATCGGACTCGACATGATCACCGCCGAGGCGCGGCGGCGGGAAATCGTTGCGCGTTTCGAACGCTCTGGCCGTCAGGTAATCGCGCTCAGCAATGCACAGATCGTTCAGTTCGCAGGCAATGCGATTGAACTTCAGGGGAAAGAGGGACGAATTCTGGCGCTATCGACAACAGCGCTTGCGGCTTTGGATGTCGATCAAATCGCTGCAATCGAAGAAAGCGCGAAGCTTGTTGCGCTGGATATCCCGACCATCGAGCGCGCTGGCGGATCGGTACGCTGTACGCTTGCCGGCATCCACCTGATGCCGCGTGGCTAATCAGATTGATAAAAGCCGCCAGTCAAATCCCGGCGGCTTTTATCTTGCACTGTAATCAGATGCTCAGGCGACCTGGCGGGCAATGATGCCGAGCGCCGAGGTAATCACGCGCGAGAAGGTGAAGGCGCCGAGACCGTCGACATCACGCTCAGGCATGAACTCCACGAAGTCCATGGCTGCGATCTTGCCACGTCCTGCCGCACCCCGGATGAGATCGACCACCTGATAATAGCTTAGCCCGCCGGGAGCACGGCCAATGACGCCCGGAACGAGCGCAGGGTCGAGCGCATCGGCGTCGATGCAGATAATCACGTTGCTGCCTTCCGGGATCAGTTCCAGCGCTGCTTCTACGCCGCGCTTGTGCAACTCGTAGGCTGTGATGAAATCGACACCCCAGGCAACCGCGTCTTCGTAGTCTTGTGTAGCGGCAGAACCAATACCGCGCGCGCCGACCTGGATGATGCGTTCGATATGCGGCATCTCCGACGAGCGGCGCATTGTCGAAGACAAGCCCATGCGCTCATCCATGTGGATTTCACGCCAATCGATATGCGCATCGATCTGGAGAATGGTGTATTTTTTCCCGTCGGCCAGAGTGCCGATGGCTTCGATCATCGGGATCGGAATGGAGTCGTCACCGCCAAGCAGAATAGGAACGGCACCACGCTTCAGCACCTTCGACACCGCCTCGCAGATGATCGTGCGGTTTCCGGCGCCATCCGCCTCGTCGTAAGGCAGATTGCCGCAATCGACTGCACGCAGACGTGGTTCCGGGAAGACCTTGCCGCCATTGTCGAAATCATGACGATCGACATTGGCCGTCAGCGAACCGGTTGCCTGCCGAAGAGCATCAGGACCGTTGCGGCAATAAGCTCCGACCGACCGGTACGGTGTCCCGCAAGGCACGCCGATTATCGCGATCGGTGCGCTGAGCGTGTCGAGGTCGGTGCAGGCATCAAGGCCGAGAAAAGTCGTGGTTTCGGATGCTGCACCAAAGAGTGCACCAAGGTCAGCTTTTTGGTTCATGGAGAGTTCCTCTTTTATCGGTCGTTGCTTGTGGGTGTGGGCTGCTTGTTAGCCGCGTCTTTGGTCCAGGTAGCCGACCCATCTACGCTCGATAAGCTGAAACGCCGAGACGAGCACAAATGTCAGAACCAGATAGATGGCTGCTGCCGTCGCATAGGGCTCGAACTGAATGTAGTAGGTCAGCGTGATGTTGCGGGCGACGCCCGTCGTCTCCAGCAGGGTCACTGTGCTTGCAAGGGATGTCGCCTGCAGCATCATGATCGTTTCATTGCCGTAGAGCGGCAGCGAGCGCGTCAGCATCGAGGGAATGAAGATGCGGCGCGCGCGCGTTAGCGGGGACATGCCGTAGGCCCGTGCGGCCTCGACTTCGCCGATCGGAATATGGCGCAGTCCGCCTGCGAAAATCTCGGTGGTATAGGCAGTGGTGTTCAGAACGAAGGCGATCAACACGCAAATCAGCGGGCTTGAAAGCCACGGCCAAAGGATGCTCTCGCGGACCAGCTCGAACTGGGCAAGGCCGAAATAGATGAGAAATAGCTGTACCAGTAACGGTGTGCCGCGAAAGATCAGCGTGTAAACGAAGACCGGATACTGGATCAGGCGCGACGGGCTGTTGCGAGCAAAGGCGAGGGGCACGGCAATAAGGAACGAGATGCCGAGGGATGCCACGGTCAGCAGCAACGTCAATTTTGCACCTTCGGCATAAAGGCCAAGGTTTTCGACGATGATATCCCAGTTCATAGCGAAAGCTGCCTTATGCCACGGTTGAAGCGGTGAGCGACCGCGATGAGCACGAGCATTGAAAGGACGGTGATGGCCAGATAAAAACCTGCAGCAACCAGATAGAAGGTAAAGGGTTGTCCGGTTGCCTCTGCAGCGCCCTTGGCCCGGAACATCACATCCTGAAGACCGATCAACGAAACGAGCGCTGTTGCCTTGACGAGCACCAGCCAGTTGTTGGTAAAGCCCGGCAACGCCAGACGGATCATCTGCGGCAGCACGATATGCGTGAAGATGCGTGTGGGGCGAAGCCCATAGGCGACGGCCGCTTCCACTTGCCCTTTGGGAATATTCATCAGGGCAGCCTTGAAGGTTTCGGTCATGTAGGCACCGAAGATCATGCCGAGCGTCGCGATGCCGGCGAACAATGGTGAGAATTCGATGCGGATGTCAAAACCGGCATTATCCGTCAGTTGATTGAGCAAAGAAGGCAGGCTGTAGTAGACCAGTAGCATCACCACCAGGTCCGGTATGCCGCGGACGATGAATGTGTAGGTTCCTGCGCCGGCGCGAAGCAGCCTGCTCCGCGACAGCTTGCAATAAGCTGCAACGAGCCCGAGGATCACTGCAACGACAAGCGATGCGAAGGCAAGCAGCAGGGTTGTTGCCCCTGCTGCAAGGATCGTTCTCGTAAAATCAGCGATCATGATCGCTTTATTCGCCGAAATATTTTGTATTCAGCGCTTCCAGCGTGCCGTTTTCCCGCACAATAGAGAGGCCCTTATTGATTTCGCCGAGAAGTTTGTCGTTCTTCTTGTTGATGGCGATCGCAACGCCTTCACCGAACTCCTTGGCGTCCTTTCCGGTCAGTTGAGGCCCGGTCAGCTCGAAGTTCTTGCCGTTATCCGTGGCCAGGAACCCGTGGGTGATCTGCGCCTGGTAGCTGATGTGAAGATCGGCGCGGCCAGCGGTCAGTTCCAGATAGGGCGCGCTGCCGGTATCATAGCGCTTGATGGTGGCTGTCGGATAATGAGCGGTGACATAGGCGTCCATAGGCGTTCCTGTCTGAACCGCAATCGTCTTTCCGGCGAGCCCGTCCGGTGTGAATTCAAAAGACGCGCCCTTCTTGGCGACGAAGCGGAAGATCGGGTGATCGTAGATATCGCTGAAGGCGATGATCTGGCGGCGTTTGTCGGTGACTGTCAGCTGCGAGATCAGCGCATCGTATTTGCCGTCCATCAGGCCGGGGATCATGCCATCCCAAGCGGCGTTGAAAATATCGCAGTTCAGTTCGGCAGCATCGCAGACCGCCTGCATCAATTCCACATCATAGCCAACGAGCTGGCCTTTCGAATCGATCGATTCAAAGGGCGGGAAAGTTGCGTCAGTTGCGATTTTGACCTGGTCGGCGGCGTGGGATGCGGTGGAGGCGAGTGCGATCATCGCAGCAGCGAGAATCGATTTGACGGCAATTTTCATAATTTTGTCCTCTGGATGGTGGGTGATAGTTTTCTTTTTGAAGCTTGATCCGGCAGTCATCATGGACTTGGGGGCTAGTGTTTGAGGCGCCCTGCCATGAATTGCTGAAGTCGTTCGCTGCGGGCTTGTGCGAATAGTTCGCCAGGCGTGCCCTCTTCCTCGATTGCACCATTGTGCAGGAAGATCACCTTGCTCGAAGCCTGTCGTGCAAATCCCATCTCGTGCGTGACGACGATCATCGTTCGGCCCTCGTCGGCGAGGGTCTGCATGACTTTCAGCACTTCGCTGACAAGCTCAGGATCGAGGGCCGATGTCGGCTCGTCGAAAAGCATGACGTCGGGGTTCATGCTGAGCGCGCGTGCGATCGCCACGCGTTGCTGTTGCCCGCCGGACAGGTGAGAGGGATATTTGTTCAGGACATCATATCCGAGTCCGACCTTGGAAAGATTGGCTTTCGCTCGCTCGGTCGCATCTGCCCGCGAAAGGCCGAGCACGCTCATTGGAGCTTCGCTCACATTCGAAATGACCGACATGTGCGACCAAAGGCAGAAATTCTGGAAGACCATTGCAAGTTTGCTGCGGATCCGCTGCAATTGCTTCTTGTCTTTCGCCTTTAGAAGACCGTCGCTGTCCTGAGCGGTTTTCAGCAATTCACCGTCGATGACGATGCTGCCGGCATTCGGACGTTCCAGGAAATTGATGCATCGCAGGAAAGTGCTCTTGCCGGAGCCACTGGCTCCGATGATGCTGATGACATCGCCTGCATTCGCGTCGAGAGACACGCCTTTCAGCACTTCAGTCGTACCGTAGGATTTTCGAATTCCGGTAACCGAAAGCTTTTCCATTATTCGCCTTCCAGCGTAGTTCAAGCAAGTTGTTGGACATCTGCAAGCGATGCACCAAATGACTCTGCCTCATTGTTGCGCGAGTTAAAGACATGATCGAAAATTCGGCAATTGATGAATCTTCAGCCGATACATGATTTTAAATCATCTATGGACCTGCCGCTTCGATCGATCCAATTGTGCCGTGGTGCGCGTCTTAGATGATAACCTATCAGGGTTGTGCGTCAGCGGGACGTGTTAAAGCTGCATCGAGAGCGGCGTCACGACCGAAACGACCGAGCAGCCAGCGCAGGAAAATCCGCGCACTGGATCGCTGCAGACTTGCTGGACTGCACACCACGTGCCAACCGCCGAATGCATCGATCGAAAAAGGAAACGGCGTGAGCAACGTTCCTGCCGCAAGATCGGCAGCGGACAGGGTGTCGCTGACAAGCGCCATGCCTGTGCCATTGATAGCAAGGTCGATGGCCATTCCGAGATCGCTGCAATAAAGCCCGCGAGAATAACTCAAAGGGTCCGCCGCGCCCGTTTCCGTTAGCCATCTTCGCCACTCCGAACCGTCGTCCCAATGCAGCAGGATAACGTCGTGAAGGTCCGACACGTTTGTGATGGTCTTGCCGATTCTGTTGAACAGCATGGGGCTGCAGACAGGGGTGATGTTGACTGGCGCGAGCAGCGTTGACCATTTGTCCTGCCACCCGCCGCTTCCGAAAAGGATGCCGATGTCCACATCGGGAATCTCATGAATGCGCTGGTTTTCCGACAGTCGGATATGGCACTCGACATTCGGGTGCGCCTGGCAAAAGTCTTTCAGATGTTTTGCGAGCCAGCCGCCCGCAAACATCGGCGGACAAGCGATATCCAGCTTGCCGCCTTCCTGCCCGGCCTCCGAAAGCAAAAGCGCCGTGGCAAAGATATCCTGAAGTGCGGTGGCGATGGTTTTGGCAAATATCTGTCCCGCATCGGTCAGCACAACACCTCTGCCAGCCTTGCTGAACAGTTCGTAGCCAAGCGCATTTTCCAAACGGCGCAGCTGATGGCTGACAGCGCTGTCCGTCAAGTGCAGCTCAGCCGCAGCCTTTGACAAGCTTTGATGCCGGGCGGCAGCTTCGAAGGTTCGCAATGTCGGCAGCGGGAGATTTCGTAAATCACTCAATGAAACTATACTTCTATGGGAACAGCTCCTTCAGACCCAACTCCGAAATTTCGTCCTTTGCAAGTCCAACCAGGTTGCGTGACCATGTCCTACCGGTTGACGAGCAGATCCTCGAGCCGGATCGGGAAACGCCGGACGCGCACTCCGGTCGCATGCCAGACCGCATTGGCGATTGCACCCACGGTGCCAGTGATGCCAATCTCGCCTACGCCCTTCACCCCGAGCGGATTGACGTAAGGATCGTCCTCCGGAATCAGTATCGCATCGAGTGAAGGCACATCCGCGTTGACCGGAACATGATACTCGGCAAGGTCGGCATTCATGATCCTGCCGGTCCTGTGATCGGTGATCGCCTCTTCCTGCAGAGCGAAGGAGACACCCCAGATCATGCCGCCGAAATACTGGCTACGCACAAGCCGGGGGTTAATGATGCGTCCTGCCGCAAAGGCGCCGACCAGGCGCGTCACGCGTATCTGACCAAGGTCGGGATCGACTTTCACTTCGGCGAAGACGGCTCCATGCGAATACATCGCATGGGCCTCGGCAACTGCCGGATCGCGGGCGGCTTTTGCCGTGCCAACCACCTCGGTATGGCCTGCGCGCCCGAGAATTTCAGAATAGCTTTCGCTCCGTCCTTCGTCATCGCGGCGATGAAGCCGCCCGTTGTGCGCCACAACGCCGATGTTACCGGCGCCGAACAGTGGGGACGCGGGATCGGCGGTGGCGAGTTCTGCAAGCCTGGCGATCGCGTCCTCGCCGGCATTGTGGAGCGCCAACCCGGCACTCGCCGTGTGGCCGGAGCCTCCGGCAATACCGCCATCGGGCAGGCTTGAGATGCCCGAATGAAGCTCGACCTGATCGGGATCGAGGCCGAGCGCCTCCGCCGCGATCTGGGCCAGAGCCGTCCATGCGCCCTGTCCCATGTCGGCGCCTGCCGTTTCCACCAGTGCTGTGCCATCGGCGCGCAAGGTAGCACGCGCCTCAGCGGGGAAATGCGGGCAATGGAAGACCGCAGTGCCCATGCCCCAGCCAACTAGGAAACCATTCTCGTCGCGCATCTGGCGCGGCTCAATTGGCCGGCCCGACCAGCCGAAACGTTTGGCGCCTTCGGCATAGCACTCGCGCAGGGCTTTGGATGAAAAGGGCTTGCCGGTGCCTGGCTCGGTTTCAGCGTAATTAGTCAACCTGAATTCCAGCGGATCCATGCCGCAGGCAATTGCGGCCTCGTCCATAGCCACTTCGAGGGCGGCCGATCCGGA
Source organism: Foliimonas ilicis (assembly GCF_039939195.1). NCBI lineage: Bacteria > Pseudomonadati > Pseudomonadota > Alphaproteobacteria > Hyphomicrobiales > Phyllobacteriaceae > Foliimonas > Foliimonas ilicis. The sequence goes on from NZ_JBDUUH010000005.1 coordinate 276,997, forward strand.
TGCCTCGCCTGGCGCGCGCATCGGTCCGGGCGTGCCCGTGTCGAGACGTAAGCCATCGTGCTCGGCAAGGATGGCGGGGCTGGCATATAATGGCAGTGAGGCGTTGGCCGCCGGTTCGATGAATTCGTCGAAACTCGAGGTCGCAGCCAGTGTATGATGGTGAAGAGCGGTGAGGCGTCCTTCAGCGTCGGTGCCAATGCGCAGCTTCTGCCATGTCTGACCGCGGTGCCCGACCGGGCCGTACATCTGTGCCCGCGTCAGCGCCAGCTTGACCGGCCTGTCGAGCATACGCGCAGCAAGGATCGCGAGTATCTGCGGGCCGTTTATGATCGCCTTCGAGCCGAAACCTCCGCCGAGGAAGGGCGAACGGATGAGTACATTCTCGGCGGGGATTCCGAAGTAAGCCGCATAAGCTGCGCAACTGAGCGCCAGCGCCTGATTGGGCATGTCGAGGGTCACTCGGTCGCCATCCCACTGGGCAACGACGGCGTGGGGTTCCATCGCGTTGTGGTACTGCGGCGGCGTGACATAGTTTGCCTCCGTCACCCGGACAGCCGCTGCAAGGCCCGCATCGATATCGCCGTAGGCGGTGCGCGACGGCGCGCCGACGCCGACTGTGGCGGTATCGAACCGGTCGCCGCTTTCCAATCCCGTGCGGGGGCTTTCGATTTCGTATCGCGGATTGAGCAGTGCGGCCCCTTCCGTTGCCGCTTCCAGCGTTTCTGCGATAACCATGGCGATCGGCTGGTTGACGTAGCGCACCGTGTCGTCCTGCAGCACTTCAACGCGAAATCCGAAAGGCGGAATTTTCTCGTTGGGGTCATGTGCGAGAGGGGGCCGGTTGGCTGGCGTGAGGACTTCGACGACACCCGGATGTGCCTTGGCCGCTTTGACGTCGAGCGCGATTACGCGACCTCGTGCGATTCTGCTGACGGCTGTCACGGCGTAGAGCATGTCGTCGGGGTGATTGTCTGCGGCATAGGTGGCGCGGCCGGTGACCTTGAGCACGCCGTCGCGGCGTGTCAGCGGTTGGCCCGCACTGGATCCATGCCGGCGGTGTTGCGGGGAGGGGAATGCGATCTCAGACGACATGGTTCGCTCCGGATATTGTGGAGAAGGGCGAAGCCGGAAGCGCGGGTATGGCTTTCGGCGTTCCTTCCAAGGCAAGGCTCAAGGCGCGCGTGACGATGCGGCGCGCCAGTTCGATCTTGAAGGCGTTGTCCCCGGAGGGCCTGGCCTCTGCCAGCGCCAGATCTGCAGCCTTGGCAAAAGTCTGGGCGGTGGCCTGTTTGCCCTCCAGGAGTGCCTCTGCCTCGCGTGCTCGCCAAGGCTTCGCGGCAACGCCGCCGAGCGCTATGCGCGCCTTGCGGATCGTGCCGTCCTCGATCTCCAGCGCGGCTGCCGCCGACACGACGGCAAAGGCGTAGGAGGTGCGTTCACGTAGTTTGATGTAGCGGGCATTGCGCGAGAAGCTGGTGGCCTCGGCAGGGATCCTGAGCGCGACAATTAGCTCGCCGGGCGTTAGTGTCGTTTCTCGTTCCGGCGTGGCGCCGGGCAGGGGGTGTAGCGCATCTACCGAAATCTCCCGTACGCCATGCGGACCCTCCACCTCGACCACAGCATCCAGCGCCACCAGTGGCACACAGAAGTCGGAAGGGTGGGTGGCGATGCACTGCTCGCTCCAGCCGAGCACGGCGTGCAGACGGTTTTCGCCTTCGCGCGCGTCGCAGCCCGACTCAGGTGCGCGCCGGTTGCAGGCGCTCGCCATATCGTGAAAATAGGCGCAGCGCGTACGCTGCATCAGATTGCCGCCCACGGTCGCTGCGTTGCGAAGCTGTGCCGACGCGCCCGAAAGAAGTGCTTCGGCGATGGCCGGGAAGGTTTTGGTGAAACGCTCGTCATAAGCAAGGTCTGAATTGCGGACAAGCGAGCCGATGCGAACGCCGCCATCAGGTTGCCATTCTATGCGGTCGAGGCTCGGTAGTCGCGTAATGTCGACGATTCGCTCGGGCCGTACGACACCGACTTTCATCAGGTCGAGCAGATTGGTGCCGGCGGCAAGATAGGCCGATCCGGGAACGGCCGCCGCCGCCACTGCTTCCGGAACGCTGGCTGGGCGGATATAATCGAAACGGTTCATGCCGCGTCCCTCCGGTTGCGCTCTGCGAGAATCTTCTGCGCTTCCAGCACCGCTTCGGTGATGCCCTGATAAGCGCCGCAGCGGCAGATATTGCCGCTCATCAGCTCACGGATACGCTCGGGGTCGCTTCCGGCGTGACCTTCGGTGATAAGGCCGATGGCGCTCATGATCTGACCGGGTGTGCAGTAGCCGCATTGAAAACCGTCATGCTCGATGAAGGCGGCCTGGACCGGATGCAGCGTGTCGCCCTCGGCAAGCCCCTCGATGGTGGTGACAGCGGCCCCGTCGAGACTGGCAGCCAGTGTCAGGCATGAATTGATGCGCCGGCCATCGATGAGCACGGTGCAGGCGCCGCACTGACCACGGTCACACCCCTTTTTGGTGCCGGTCAGATCGAGCCGCTCGCGCAACAGGTCAAGCAGCGTCACGCGGGGGTCGTCGAGTGCAACCGTGCGGGGCTGACCATTGATGGTAAGGCCGATGGAGAGTGACATGTGGTACTCCATTCAGGATTTGTGATGTATGGATCGGTGCCGCCGAATGGCAGCCATTGATGCTGGCGGGAAATATCTGGCGCGGGCCATTTGTCGGCCTGGACTGGGAATGCGTGCCTTTGTGCGTTTTCCCGATGTGCAACCTATTTATACGGAGGATGCCTCCGTTTATCAAGAGGCATGGAGCCTTATTGGAAGAAAATGGGACCTGAGACCACAAAAACAAGTCGCAAGCCGCGCGCAGACTCGATCCGCAACCGAGAACTCCTGCTCGAAGCGGCAATGCAAATATTCAGTGCCGGTGGCCCACAGGCGAGCCTGGAAGCGGTTGCACGGCAGGCAGGTGTGGGGATTGGCACGCTCTATCGCCATTTCCCGACGCGTGAAGCATTGTTCGAGGCTGTCTATCGTCATGAGGTCGATCATCTAGGCGAACTCGCGGAGTTGTTTTCCCGCGACAGTGATCCGGTCGAGGCGCTACGAAAATGGCTTCACGCCAATGTCCGGCTCGTGGCCACCAAGAAAGGCATGATCGAGGGGCTTCAACTCGTCGCGCACGGCTCCACCGAGCTGAAAGCCTATTCCTTCGAGCGACTGACCAGTGCAATCGGGCTGCTGCTGGATCGCGCGGTTGCGGCAGGCGAAATCCGCGCCGACATTTCTCCGGAAGATTTGCTGCGAACCCTTGTCGGCATCTTCTATTCGCAAGGCATGGTCGATTGGCAGCCGGCAGCATTGCGCCTCGTCGATGTTTTCGTCGATGGACTGCGCAAGCGCTGAAGGTCGAAAATGATCGGATAATGCGCCGATTTCAGCGAAGCCAGGTTTGGGATAAGAGAGATCGGCCAGGACGATCTTGCAAAAGCGCTGAAGGCTTGCGAATTACCGGCTGCGCGTCGCACCGTTTTGTCGGGACTCTTTTGAGAGAATAGCTTGGACATCATCTTTTCCAGTTGCACCGTCCAGTTGGGCGGGCGTGTGGTCCTGCAGCCGCTGACACTACGCCTGCAAGGGCAGAGGATCGGCGTGATCGGCCTCAATGGGTCGGGCAAGACCACCTTCGCGCGGCTGATCAATGGCCTTACCTTGCCGACTGAGGGCAGCGTGACCGTGAACGGCATCAACACGCGCGCGCAACCGGAAGCGGCGAAGATGGAGGCGGGGTTCGTGTTCCAGAACCCGCAGAACCAGCTAATCATGCCGGTCGTAGCGGAAGATATCGTGTTCGGGCTGAAAGCACGCGGAGCCAAGGCTGCTGAAGCGGATGCGCACGCTGCGGCCACATTGAAACGTTTCGGTGTCGAGGGCCTTGCCAAGCGACGCGTGCACGAGCTGTCTGGCGGCGAACTGCAGCTTGCCGCGATGGCGAGCGTTTCCGCGCTCGGCCCACATATTCTTATTCTGGACGAGCCTACCAGCCAGCTCGATCTTAGGAATCGCCGTCTCGTGATCGATGCGATAGAGTCGATGGAGGAGGATACGGTCGTCGTTACGCACGATCTCGATTTCGCCGCACGGCTGCCAAGGCTGCTGCTCCTTCACGAAGGACAGCTTCTGGCCGACGGTGCGCCTGAGGAGACGATTGCGCTGTATAGAAAGATCGTCGGATGCTGAACAGCCTTTATGTGGAAGGACGCGGACCGCTCCACCGGCTCAGTGCCGGTGCAAAACTCGCCTTTCTTGCCTTGGCGGGGCTGGGATTGTTTTTCATCCATTCGCCATTGGTGCTTGCCGCAGCTTTTGCGCTCGCCGCGGCCGTCTATTTCACGGTCGGACTTGCGGCGGGCGCGATGTTGCGGCGCATTCGACCGACGCTGTATTCGCTGCTTTTCCTGATGTTGCTCAACCTGTTCTTCCTGCCTTGGGAGGAGGTGGTAGTGCTCGCCTTGCGGATACTCACGCTTGTTTTTGCCGCGGCAGCCATTACAGCCACGACACCACTTGGCGATATGATGAATGTCGTGAACCGGCTTTTGAGTCCGCTCGAAAGGCTGGGGCTGGTGCGCCCTGGCGATGCGGGCCTTATGGTGGGCCTATGCCTGCGTTTTGTCCCCGAAATCCTTTCCCGCTACCACGCGCTGGTGGAAGCGCATAAGGCGCGGGGTATGAAAGTCCGGCCGTTGAAGTTGCTCGGTCCATTGGTCATCCTGACCTTGAAACAAGCCGACGACGTGGCCGCCGCAATCGACGCGCGGGGCCTGCGCGCCGCTCGAACCGATCCTGTTTTATCGCTGTCCAAAGAGAGTATTACTCGGCCATGACCACTCGTGATCTCGCGCTTTCTGCGCTCTTTGCCGCCATTATCATAGTTCTGGGGCTGGTGCCGCCCATTCCGCTTGGTATCATTCCTGTACCGATCACGCTGCAGTCCATGGGCGTTATGCTTGCCGGCTGTATCATCGGGGCAAAGCGCGGGGCGCTTGCCTATGCCATATTCGTGCTTCTGGTCGCCACCGGTCTTCCGGTTCTGTCGGGTGGTCGTGGCGGTCTTGCCATTATCATGGGGCCGACCGGCGGCTACATTCTCGGCTGGATCGTCGCTGCTTTCGCCACGGGCTATGTTGCGGAACGGTTGGTGCGCGAGAATCAGAGCGAGTGGCGCCAGCTCGGAGGCTTCGTCGTGGCATCGATCGTTGGAGGCATCATAGTGCTCTACGCCATCGGCACGCCTTGGGTGACGGCCACCGCCGGTACACCTCTGTCGGCGGTGGCCTATGGGTCGTTGGCCTTCATTCCGGGCGATCTGCTCAAGGCCGCAATTACGGCACTCGCGGCCCGCGCCGTTCTTGCCGGCTATCCGCTGTTGCATCGCGCCTGAGACCGTAAGTGGCGGTCATCCGCCGCCGCCCATCGTCACGGACATGAAGGCGCGGAAGGTGGCACCGGCTGGGCCGATGGGCCGGTTGCGCGACCACGCCAGGCCGACATCCATGCTGGGGATCGGCTCGACAAGGCCGCGCACCTCGATCCGCTGTCCTTCGAGCGACCATGGCCTGTAGACCATGTCCGACAGCACGGTGACGCCTATTCCGGCCGCCACAAGGGAGCGCACCGCCTCTACCGAACTCGTCGTCAGAACGGTATTGGGTGTGAGACCTGCGGTGTCCCAATAGCGGGAGGCGGTTTTGCGTGCTTCGTCGACGGTCAGCATGATGTAGTCTTCGGCTGCGACATCTGCGAGGGTGATATCCTTGCGGCCGAGCAGGTGATGATCAGCCGAAAGCCATAACCGGCGGTTTGATCGCATCAGCACTTCCTGGACGAGATCGTCAGTATGCGCCAGGTTGGAAACCAGCATGACCGCCATGTCGATCTCCCCCCGTAGCAAGCCTCGTTCAAGATCGTCTCTCGGAAGTTCAAGCAACTCGACGTCGATTTGCGGATAGGTTTTGCGAAAGCGCGCATAGTGCCGCGACATGTAATAACCGACAACCGTATAGGTCATGCCCAGGCGAAGCTTGCCTGTCAGCCCGCTCTTTTCACGAAGAGGGCTTCGCACTGCAGCGGTGACTGCGCTGGTTATGACCCGCGCATGTTCCAGAAATCGCGACCCCTCCATCGTCAGTCTTACGCCGGTGTGGGTGCGTTCAAAAAGTTTCACCCCCAAATCTATCTCCAGCCCCTTGATGGCCGCGGTGACCGCCGACTGAGAGAGATTTAGTTCGGCTGCGGCATGGCTGACCTGACCAGTTTCCGCCGTCGCAATGAAATAATCGAGTTGTTTCAGCGTGATAGTCATGATCTCGATCCGAGTATCTGTTTTTTTTATATCACAATCAAAAAACTACTATTTCACAAGTTCCCTGCATTGCGCAAAAAATGCTGCAACGCCACAAAGATGGCTCTCCAGGGGTAACAACATAATGACCGTCACACTGAACTGTGACATGGGCGAAGGCTTTGGCCTTTATAAAATGGGCGATGATGCCGGCATGATGCCGCTTATCGACGTGGCCAATGTCGCTTGTGGTTTTCACGCTTCCGATCCCGATCACATTCACGCGACCGTGCTTCGCGCAAAAGCCAGCGGCGTCAAAGTAGGCGCTCACCCAGGCTTGCCCGACCTTCAGGGTTTCGGACGGCGCGAGATGCGCATGACGCGCGATGAAGTAAGAAACACTATCATCTACCAGGTGGGAGCGCTCATGGGCTTCCTCAAGGCGGAGGGCGTGGAACTTCACCACATCAAGCCGCATGGCAGCCTATACTTCATGGCCACCCAGCAGGAAGCCGTTGCACATGGTGTGTGCGATGCCGCTGAAATCTTTGGTGTGCCGCTCTTCGGCATGACCGGAACCCTGCACGAGAAAGTCTATCAGGAACGTGGCATTCCGTTTGTTGCCGAGTTCTATGCCGATCTGGATTACGATGCTTCCGGCAAGCTCATCGTGACGCGAGTGCATGACGCCAAGGATCCTGTTGCGATGGCCGAGCGCTGCGTGCGTGCCATCACCAAGGGCAAAGGCACGACCGAAGATGGAGGCGACTTTCCAGTCCGCTGCGAAACCATCTGTGTGCATTCCGACACGCCGAATGCCATCGAAATCGCAAAGGCCGTGCGCGACGCAATCGCGCCTTGGCACTAAAGTCGATCCCGGCCGCCCTTACAGGCGGCTTTTATCAGTCAGTCCGCAGATTTTTGGAGTTCGTTATGGCCCAGATTCTCTCACCTCTTCCAGGTACCTTCTATCGAAGCTCGTCGCCCGACAAACCGCCTTACAAGGCGGACGGCGACGCGGTGGCTGAGGGAGATGTCATTGGTCTTATAGAGGTAATGAAGTCGTTTCATGAGGTTACTGCCGAGACGTCCGGCACCAACATCCGCTTCCTTGCCGACAATGAGGATCCCGTCATGGCGGGCGCTCCTCTCGCGGAAATCGACTGATGTTGAAGAAGCTTCTGATTGCCAATCGGGGCGAGATAGCAGTCAGGATTATCCGGGCCGCGCAGGATTTGGGCATCGCCACCGTGGCAGTGCATTCAGCGGCCGACACAGAGTCACTGCATGTCCAGCTTGCCGACGAGGCCGTCAATATTGGCCCGCCTGCTGCGAAGAAATCCTATCTGAACGTCGAGGCGCTTATAAAGGCGGCTCATGATACCGGGTGCGACAGTGTTCACCCCGGCTATGGTTTCCTGGCTGAAAATGCCGCCTTTTCCGATGCAGTTACCGCTGCCGGATTGGTCTTCGTCGGTCCATCGGGGGATGCGATCCGCCTGATGGGCGACAAGGTCTCGGCGCGTTCGGCTGCCGCTGCTGCCAATGTTCCGGTGGTGCCGGGCTCGGCGGGCCGGTTGGAAGGTGTGGAGGCCGCTCGCGCTGTGCTGGCTGAGACCGGTTTCCCGGTGATGATCAAGGCTGCGGCAGGCGGCGGCGGACGGGGTATTCGTATCGTCAACTCGCTGGCTGAATTCGAACAGGCATTTCCGCAGGCTGAGGCGGAGGCTCTCGCAGCTTTTGGCGATGGTGGACTCTATATGGAGAAAGTCATTGGTAAGGCCCGCCACATCGAGGTTCAGGTGCTGGCGGATGGAAACGATGCCATCCATTGCTATGAGCGCGAGTGCTCGCTGCAACGGCGGCGGCAAAAGGTGTGGGAAGAGGCGCCGTCGCGCGCGCTGCCCGACCGGTTGCGCGAAGAACTCTGCGCTTCGGCGGTCGCACTTGCAAAGGCCGTCAACTATTCCGGCGCGGGTACGGTGGAATATCTTTACGATGACGAAGCCGACCGCTTCTATTTCATCGAGATGAACACCCGTATTCAGGTGGAGCACCCTGTCACCGAGGCAATCACAGGCATCGATCTCGTTGCCGAGATGCTGCGTATCGCTGGCGGGGAGAAGCTGCGGCTTCGTCAGAGCGATATCTCGGTCAAAGGACATGCGATCGAGGTCCGGCTCAATGCCGAGGATCCGGCGAAAGACTTTGCGCCGTTCCCTGGACAAGTTACCGAGCTGCGAATTCCCGGCGGTCCCGGCGTGCGCTTCGATTCCATGCTCTATCAAGGATATAAAGTACCGCCCTTCTACGACTCGCTGCTCGCCAAGCTCATCGTTCATGCCGAGACGCGGGAGGCGGCGATCACCCGTCTCACCCGTGCCCTTCACGAGTTGAAGATCGGTGGTCTCAAAACCACAAAGCCGCTCTTTCTCGCGCTTGCCGCCGATCCCTCGGTGCAGGCCGGGGACGTGCATACTCGCTGGCTGGAAGGCTGGCTCACTGAAAACGCTGCTGGATTGGCAGACTGAAAGGAGACCGATGTCGATACGTTTCAACTTCGGCGGTGACGAGCATATTTTCGGAGAAGTGTCCGAGGAGATGTCGCTAGCCTCCTTCTTCACCGGTCTTTCAATGACCAATGCAGTTCGCGCAGCCGGCATCAAGGGTGTGACGGAAATCTGCCCGGCGAATGCCAGTTTCCAGATACGGTTCAATCCGGACCTGATCGCGCCGCAGGATCTGCTCACCGAACTCAAGTCGATGGAGGAGGCAGCTTCCAAGTCGGATCCGGTGCTGAAGACCCGGATCATCGAACTGCCGGTTTATTTCCAGGATCCGTGGACGCATGAAACCTGCCTGCGCTTCCGCGAGCGTCATCAGGATCCCTCGTCCACCGATCTCGAATATTCGGCTCGCATCAATGGCTATGCCACGGTGGAGGAGTTTATTGCAGCTTATTCCGGCCAACCCTGGTTCGTCTCCATGGTCGGTTTCGTCGCCGGTCTGCCTTTCCTTTATCAGATGGTTGATCGCCCGAAACAGATTCAAGCGCCAAAATATCTGCGCCCGCGCACAGACACGCCGAAGCTCACCATCGGCCATGGTGGGTGCTTTGCGGCGATCTATTCGGTGCGAGGGGCGGGCGGTTATCAGATGTACGGAGTGACACCAGCTCCAATCTACGATCCGGCCAGAAAAGTGCGTTATCTCTCCGACGAGATGTGCCTGTTCAAGCCAGGCGACATCGTCAAGTTCAAGTCCATCAGCCGCGACGAATACGATACTACGCTTGAAGAAATCGAAGGCAATCGTTGGCAGCCGGTGGTGCGCGATTGCACTTTCAGCCTGACGGATTTCAACCGCGACATTTACGGTACCAACGCAAAGCTGATGGAGCTTATCAATGGCCGTTAAGGTAATCTCTCCTGGCCTCTCCACCTCTGTGCAGGACCTTGGCCGTCCGGGCCATTATCATGTCGGTATCCCCGAAGGTGGCGGCATGGACCGCTTCGCCACCCGTATCGCCAATCTGCTTGTCGGCAACGATCCGGGTGCGGCCCTGCTCGAGGCAACCTTCTTGGGGCCAGAACTCGAGTTCACGCAGGCCGCAACCGTCGCGGTCACCGGTGGCGAACTGCCTCCCAAGCTCAACGGCGAGGAACGGCCGACCTGGGAAAGCTTCCCTGTGAAAGCGGGGGATCGGCTTTCCTTTGGCTTCCTGAAGGGTGGCGCGCGCTCTTACATAGCCGTTTCCGGCGGTATCGATGTACCGTCGGTTCTCGGCTCGCGATCCACCTATATTCTGGGCGCGCTCGGCGGTTATCAGGGGCGTACGCTAAAGGCAGGCGACGAGCTTCCGATCGTTCAGGGCGCTGGAAAAGCCGGGCTTTCACTGCCTCAAAACCTGCGCCGTGTGCAAAGTGCTCCATCGGAACTCAGAATGCTGCCAGGCTTATATTGGCACCGTATCACCGAAGCCGCCGGCAAGCGCTTTTTCGAAGAAACATGGAAGGTCGCGCCGGAGGCTGATCGCATCGGCTACCGTTTCCGCGGCGGCACGCCGCTTGAATTCATCGAGCGTGAGCAACCCTTCGGGGCAGGTTCCGATCCGTCGAACATCGTCGACGCCTGCTATCCCTACGGATCCGTCCAGGTGCCGAGCGGAACCGAACCAATCGTTCTTCATCGCGACGCGGTTTCCGGTGGCGGCTACATGATGGTGGGCGTGGTGATATCGGCCGACATGGACTTGATAGCCCAGCTTCAGCCGCACACACCGGCCCGGTTTGTTCCCGTGACGCTGGAGGAGGCGCTCGCGGCTCGTGCGGAGGGCAACGCGACATTGGTTCGCGCTGAAGAGTATCTGGCCGGTTGATACCGGCCAGGGGACTGCCGGCAGAGGAGCCGGAAGGGAGGGGATCGGTCGGCCAAAACCGGCCCCAGCGTGCCAGAAGACAAAATCCGGCGCGCGAAACGACAAGACGATGCCAGAAAATGGCGTGAATTTGGCCATCCGAGCGATCCGCTAGAGATTGCCGGAACCGACAGGGGAAGACACTCGCAACTTGGCCGGCCGCAAGGCCGGACGCTGCGCGCCTTTCCGTCGGCAACAAGAAGGAAAGGGACATGAGTCATCTGAGCGCGGAGAACGTCTCGGTGGCATTTGCAGGGCTAAAAGCCCTGTCGGCTGTCGATCTCCGAATTATGCCGGGCCGCATCAGTGGCCTCATCGGTCCGAACGGCGCGGGCAAAACCACACTCGTCAATGTAATGACGGGTTTCCAGACGCCGACGGAAGGCGCCGTGAAGCTCGGTGAAGAGCACCTGACCGGCCTCAAGCCTCATCAGGTCAGGCGGCGCGGCATTGCGCGAACCTTTCAGGGCGGTCGCCTTTTCCGCGATCTGCCAGTGGTGGATAACCTCGAAGTGACAGGCGTGGGGCTCGGAATGAGCCGGCGTGCCGCCATTGCCGAGGCTGAAGCGATGCTCGACTGGATCGGCATTACTTCCCTCGGTTCGCGTATCGCGGGAACCTTGCCCTATACGGACGAGCGGCGGGTGGCTATCGGCCGTGCTCTTATGGGCCGGCCCGCTTACATCCTGCTCGACGAACCTGCGGCTGGTATGAGCGGACCGGAATCGAAGGAGCTTTCGGCACTCATTCGCCGTATCGCCACCGATCTCGGCTGCGGCGTCCTGCTCATCGAGCACAATGTCGGGCTCGTGCTCGGCCTTTGCGAACATATTGTCGTGCTCGATTCGGGAGCCATTATCGAGGAAGGCACGCCGGGGTCGATCCGCGACAGCGAGAAGGTGCGCCACGCCTATATGGGCACGGCCGCGGATACTGATCTGCCGGTGCTGGAGGTGATGGAATGAGCCTGCTTGCCCTTTCCGACATCACCATCCGCTACAGTAGGCTCACCGCCGTCCGTGATGTTTCCTTCTCTATGGATGAAGGAGAAATCCTGTTCATTACCGGTCCGAATGGAGCCGGAAAATCGTCGCTTCTGCGAGCGATCGCCGGTGTCACCCCGGTGGCGGGCGGGCGGATTGATCTCGCCGGTCAGGAGATAACCAGTCAGCCGCCGGAAAACATCGCACGGCTTGGCTTTTCCATGGTGCCGGAGGGTCGCGAAGTCTTCGGCTCTCTGACCATCGAGGAAAATCTTATGATTGGGACCGGCATGCATGCCCGTGATCGCGGCTGGCGTGTGCGTGCGGCTGCCGAATTGGAAGCCGTCTACGCGACCTTCCCGATCCTGAAAGACCGACGCAATGGACAGGCAGGACTCCTTTCGGGCGGTCAGCAGCAGATGCTGGTGATCGGCCGCGCGCTGATGACCAATCCGAAGCTTATAGCCATCGACGAGCCTTCGCTTGGTCTTGCTCCAAACATTACCGACCAGGTCTATGAGCGGCTGATCGCGCTGCGCGCCCAACGCCAGCTCACGCTGCTCATCGTCGAGCAGAGTTCGGCCCGCGCAATGATGGTGGGCGGGCGGATGATCCTGATGCGCGGCGGTCAGATCGTGCTCGACGGCGATGCCCGCACGCTGGGTAACGGCGAGGCTATCCAGGCTGCCTATTTCGGCTACGAGGACCACTGAGATGCTTCAGATTCTGTTCGACGCACTTTCGCTCGGTTCGCTATATGCGCTCGGCGCGCTCGGCATCGCCCTTATCTTCGGCGTCATGCGGCTGGTGAACTTCGCCCATGGCGATGTCATTGCCTTCTGCGTCTTCGCCTTGTTGTGGCCGTCCACGAACGCAATGGCCATTGTCTTTGCCGGTCAATTGCCCTGGTATCTACTGGTACCCTTCGTCCTCCTATGCGGGGCGGGTCTGTCGGTACTTTGTGAAATCGTCGTCTTCCGCCGGTTCCGAAAGGCAAATCCGGCGACAATGATGATCATCTCCTTCGCACTTGGCTTCGTCATTCGCTACTTCCTGCTGATGCTGTACAGCAGCCGGCCGAAATCCATCTCGCTGTTGCCAAAACTTTCTCAGCCCGTCGAAATCTTCGGCGCCCGGCTGCCGCTCCTTCAGCTGATAACGATCGTCGCCACCATGGCCATCCTGATCGGTCTGACGCTGTTCCTGCGTCAGACGCGTTTCGGCCTGGAAATGCGGGCGGCGGCGGAAAACTTCTCGATGGCGCGCATGCTCGGCGTTCGTGCCAACCGGGTGATCATGGGCGCGTTCGCGCTGTCTGGTGCACTTGCAGGTGCCATCGCACTGATCTTCGGCAGCCAGACCGGGACTGCCGATATCCAGATGGGCGCCTCGATCATGCTGATGGCTTTCATAGCCACTGTCATCGGCGGTCTGGGCAGCCTTGGAGGGGCGGTACTTGCAGGCTTCCTGCTGGGTGCAGCTTCGGTGGTCATGCAAGTTACGCTGCCTGTCGATGCCCGGCCTTTCCGCGATGCCTTCGTTTATGGAGCCGTCATTCTCGTGCTCCTCTTCCGTCCTCAGGGGCTCATTGCCGCCCGCGGCACCAAGGAAAGGGTCTGACCCATGTCCGCTGTTTATTCCGTATCGGGAACTCCGCTCGCCAGCGGTGTGGCGGCTACTAAAAAGCCGGCGCGTTTCTCGCTGGCGCGCCGCACGATCATAACGCCGGTCCTGCTCTCGCTCCTGCTGATCGCCATTACTTTGATCACCGTGATGACGGGATCACGCCCCTTCAACCAGACTGTGATCGACGTTCTTGTCCGCGTCATCTTCGTCGTGGGGCTCTACATCTTCATCGGCAACTCGGGTGTGCTCAGCTTCGGGCATATCGGCTTCACCTGCCTTGGTGCCTATGCCGCCGCCTGGCTGACCATAAACCCCATCATGAAAAGCAGTGCATTGCCGGGGTTACCCGAATGGCTGCTACAGACGCGGCTTCCTTATTGGCAGGCAGCGGTTCTTGCCTCGCTCTTTGCCGGTGTGGCGGCACTGATATTCGGCAGGGTATTGATGCGGCTTTCCGGCATCGCCGCATCGATTGCCACCTTTGCCGTCCTTGCGATGATCAATACCATCTATTCCAACTGGGACAGCGTTACAGGCGGAACTTCATCGGTCGTCGGCATTCCCATCATCCGCACGATCTGGCCATATCTGATCGGTGCCGTCGTCGCCATCTTCATTGCCTGGGCACATGCAATTTCGCGCTCCGGCCTTGCGCTGCGTGCGGCACGCGACGAACCCATCGCAGCGTCGGCATCGGGCGTCGACATTCCCAAGGAACGGCTCGTTGCCTTTGTGGTTTCGGGTGCGGTGATGGGTTTGGGCGGCGCGCTCATGGCGCACTCAATCGGTGTCGTTACACCCGACACCTTCTATCTCAGCCTGACTTTCACAACCCTTTCCATGCTGGTCGTCGGCGGTATGGGCAGTCTCTCAGGCGGAGTGATCGGCGTCGTGCTTCTGTCCGCTCTCATCCAGGCCTTGCGCTGGCTTGAGGCGGGCGTGCCGATAGGCGAGTCGACTTTCGCAATGCCGAAGGGGCTTCAGGAAATAGCCCTCGGCATCATCATGATCGTGATTCTCGCGCTTCGCCCATCCGGCCTCATGGGCAATCGCGAAGTCACCTTACCCCGCAGAAACCGTGGCTAACCGGCGGCCGGAAGCCGCCCGGATATCAACAAGGAGAAGTCAATGGCGTACAAGTTGAGAATTGCGACGACAGCTTTGGCTGTATTGTCGATTGCGTACCCTGCACTGGCCGATGACGACAGGATCGTCGTTGGTTTCGCCACGGCGGAATCGGGTTTCATGGAAGCTTATGACAAGCCCGCCCAGGAAGCGGCAATGATCCGCATCGAGGAGATCAACGCAGCGGGTGGTCTGCTCGGCAAGCAGATCGAGGTGGTCAAGGCCGACACCAAGTCCGACCGCGCCGAAGGTGCCAAGGCCGGTCTTTCGGTGCTCGACGAGGGTGCGGATATTGTGGTCGTGTCATGCGACTATGACTTCGGGTCCCCGGCGGCACTGGCGGCCGAGGACGCAGGGCAGGTCTCTTTCTTCCTCTGCGCGGAATCGATCAAGGCCGGTATCCAGGGTGTTGGCCCGCACAGCTTCTCGGCTTCGGTTCTGGCACCGGTTCAAGGTGCGACCATGGCCGAATGGGCCTTCAAGGAGAAGGGCGCAAAGGATTTCTACCGCCTGCTCGACACCTGGACGGTTTACAACAAAGGTATCTGCGACGGCTTCGATTGGATGATGCCGAAGCTCGAGGCCCAGGGTGCAAAGCTTGTCGGTGAAGACACCTTCAAGAACGAGGACGCGTCCATCGCCGCGCAGATCACCCGCATCAAGTCTCTGCCGAAGGAGCCCGATGCGATCATGTTATGCACCATGATGCCGGGCGCTGTTTCGGCCATCAAGCAGCTTCGCGCCGCTGGTATCAACTCAATGATCCTGAACGGCTCGGGCGTCGATGGCAGCTACTGGCTTTCTGCGGTGCCAGACCTGTCGAATTTCTTCGTTCCTGTTCAGGGTTCGATCTATGGCGACGATCCAAGTGCCGACGTCAACAAGTTCAATGCCACCTATAAAGCAAAGACCGGCGCCGATCCGTCCAGCCAGTATGTTTATCCCGGTTACGTCATGATTGATGTCTGGGCCAAGGCGGTTGAACGCGCAGGCACCACAGAGGCCGACGCGGTTGTGGCGGAGCTGGAGAAGATGAAGGACGAGCCGACGCTGTTTGGTACCCGCACCTTTACGCCAGAGCTTCATCACCAGAACAAGGCACGCTACCTGATCGTCGAAACCAAGGCCGGAAAGCCCGGCGTGGTCGGCGAATGGACGCTTTCCGAGCCGGTACCGATGGAAGCCCTGCTGAAGTAAAGAACAGAAGAAGTGCAAAAAGGCCCGGTCATGTTGCCGGGCCTTTTTCTTTCTGTGGGCGGATTTTGGACTAAAGAGGCCACGTTTGGGCGATTGAGATATGCGCTACCCGCGCGCCTTGCGGTAGGAATCCTTCAGCGAGATAAGGTCGCCTGAAAAAGCGAAGATATCGCAGCCGTCGACTTCGACCCGCTGCCCCGCTGTCGTGGTGCCGACGAAGCGCCAGGACGAGAGGCCGGTGTCGCCTGACACGACGTGGCGCCCCTTGGTCCAGGTGGCTTCGGGGAAGGCATCGAACAACGCCGCATAGGCACCGCGCACGGCGTTGCGCTCCAAATACTTGCGCCCTTCCGCGTCAGGACCGGCAGAGCCGTGGAAGGCGCAATCCTCGGCCATGCAGTCCATCAGCGCGTCCACGTCGCGAGCATTCCATGCCGCCAGGAAACGGTCGAGAACCGCAAGCCTGCGCGCGGAGAGGTCGCTGTCCACTACCTCGACTTCGAGGAAAGCGAGAGGCGCATCGCCCGCATTGATGACATTATGGGCCACGCCAGTCCGCCGCGAATAGGGAACGCCTTGGGTGAGTGCTGCCTGTGATTGCGCGCCGTCAGGGCCTTCGAGACCGAGTTTTCCATTGGTAAGCGGCACGATGACGTAATCATGGCCGTGAATGTGCCATCCGGTCTCGGCCCCGGCGGCAAAGAGCCATTCGGTCACCCGGAAACGCTCGTCGTCGATATGGGTAACAGGTTCAGCTTTCGGGCGGCTCATTCCAATCCCTCCGCTGCAACGGCACCGGTCAGGCGATCGAGCGTCCGGCCCATGCGCGTAATGATCTCGCTCATATCATCTTCCGTCAGAATCAGTGGCGGGCAGAGCGCCAGCTGGTCGCCGATGGCACGGAAGATGAGGCCTTCCTCGTGTCCGATCCGTGACGCGATGGCACCGGCACGCCCAACTGTGGCGAAGGGGCGCTTGGTGGCCTTGTCGGCCACCAGTTCGACGGCTCCGATAAGACCCGTGCCACGCGCGTCGCCGACCAGCGGGTGATCGACAAAGGAACGGATACCGGACTGGAACGAAGCTTCAAGCCGGGCTGCGTTGCCGATCAGATCATGTTCCTCGAAAATGGCGAGGTTTTCCAGCGCCACCGCGGTTGCTACCGGATGGCCCGAGGCCGTGAAGCCGTGGCCGAAATTGCCGATGGTTGCTGTGTTATCGGCGATCGCCTGATAGATTTCTTCCGAAAACACCACTGCGGCCAGCGGCATGTAGGAAGAGGTGATCTGCTTGGACAGTGTCATGATATCGGGTGTGAAGCCGAATTTCTGGCAGCCGAACGGCGTGCCGAGACGGCCAAACCCACAGATCACCTCATCGGCGATCAGAATGATGTCGTTTGCCCGGCAGATTTTTTCAACACCTTCCCAATACCCAGCCGGCGGCGGCAGAACGCCGCCAGCAGCTATCAGCGGCTCTCCGATGAAGGCGGCGATGGTGTCCGCGCCTTCTTCCGCGATTACCGTTTCCAGTTCGGCAAGGAGGCGAGCGGTAAAGGCCGCTTCGTCCTCGCCTTCCATGCCGAACCGGTAGAAGTGCGGGCAGGTCAAATGCCGAACCGGGATCGCAGGCAGGTCGAAGTCGCGATGGTTGATCGGCAGGCCCGTCAGGCTGCCGGACGCGACGGTGATGCCATGATAGCCTTTGGTGCGAGCCAGGAATTTCTTCTTTTTGGGGCGGCCGAGGGCGTTGTTCATGAACCACATCATCTTGACGATGGTGTCGTTGGCTTCCGAGCCCGATGACGTGAAGAACACGCGCGTCAGGTTCTTGGGCGTCATCTCCACGAGCTTCTCGGCGAGCCGGATTGAGGGCTCATGCGCCTTCGAGGAAAAGGTGTGGTAGTAGGGCAGCTTGAGCATCTGCTGATAGGCGGCATCGGCCAACCGCTTTTCCGAGAAGCCGACTGCCACGGACCAGAGCCCCGCGAGACCCTCGATATATTCCTTACCGTGCTCGTCATAGACGCGGATGCCGTCGCCGCGGCTAATGACCAAGGGGCCGGTTTTCTCGTGCTGGCGCAAATTGGTATAGGGATGCATCGTGGTGGCGATGTCGGCTGCGGCGAGAGAGTTGGATAGCGTGTCCATGAAAGTCCTCAGCGGCTTGGGGAAATGATGTATCTCAGGAATGCGAGTCTATGACCCGTCGCATCAGCGCGGCGACATCGCGTGCGTTGGGCGGATCGGAGTGAATGCAGACGGTGCCGAAGGATATCGGGCGGATCGTGCCATCCGTCGTCACCAGTTCGTTGCGGGTAAGCGCTTGCGCCATACGCTCTTCGGCAAGCGGCAAATCGATGGCCGACTGGACGCGAGGGATGATCAGGCTGCCATCCGGCGCATAGGTGAGGTCGGGGAAGAATTCACCGACGAATTCCACGCCGAGTTCGCTGGCTGCTGTCTCGTGACAGGTTCCCGCCATGCCGAAAAGCGGTACGCCGAACGGCTTGACGGCTGCGGCAATGGCCCTGGCGGTGTCCATGTCGCGCGCGGCCATGCCGTAGACGATGCCATGCGGTTTCACATGGCTGAGCTGGCCGCCCTCGGCCACCAGCATCCCGGTCAGAGCGCCGATCTGGTATAGGAAGGCCGCAGTCAGTTCTTCCGGTTGCAGTTTCATTTCGCGCCGGCCAAACCCCTCGCGATCCGGGAGGGAAGGGTGCGCACCGACTTTCTTGCCATACGACAGCGCCAGCCGGACCGTCTTCAGCATCGTCCACGGGTCGGATGCGTGAAAGCCGCAGGCGATATTGGCGCAGTCGATATGCGGCATGATGCCTGCATCGTCGCCGAATCGCCAATTGCCGTAACTTTCCCCCATGTCGCAGTTCAGGGTGACCATCGTTTGCGTACCTCAGCCTAATGTGTTTGCTGCCCAGCGGGGGGCGATGTGCGGGAATTCTGGCTGTTGTTCGCGCTCATGGAGCAGCCGAAGTACGCGTGGCGGCGTCAGCGGCAACTGTCGCACCGGCTTGCCTATGGCGCGTGCCACCGCGCAAGCGATCGCTGCACCTACCGCCAGGATCGGTACCTCGCCCGCACCCTTGGTGCCGAGCGGTCCCATTGATGGAGCACCTTCATAGAGGTCGGCAACGACCGGAACCACGTCGCCAGCCAACGGCAGGCGATAGGTCTCGAAATTGTCTTGGGCGATGCGCCCGTCGGCTGTGATCGTCACCTCTTCGTGCAAGGCGTAGCCCAACCCTTGCACGACACCGCCCTGTATCTGGCCCATGATGGCACGCGGGTTGAGCGCGCGTCCGACATCCTGCACAACGCGATAAGCCAGCACCTCGACATGACCTGTGTCGGGATCGACCGCCACTTCCGCCTCGTGAACGACGAAGACCGGGATATCGAGTGCATCGATGAAATGGCCCATGGCGCAGCCGGACATTGCCGGAGTGTTCTTGGCCGTGAACGCTCCGCTGCCGGATATCGGACCGGTGGTGGCCTGCGCATGGGCAACGACAGCAGGAATCGCCACGCCAGAGCCGGGACGCCCCGAGATTTCCACCCGTCCATTATGCAGTATCAAATCGTCCGGCCGGACCTGCAGCATCTCACCAGCGTTCCGAAGCAGCTTCTCGCGGACTTCGGCGCAGGCGGCGACGCTGGCCGCACCAATGGATACTGTGGTGCGGCCACCGCCAACGCCCACATCGAGGCCGGCGGCGTCGGTATCGGCCTCGCGCACGATCACCTGGTCTGGCGTCATGCCAAGCTGTCCCGCTACGATCTGCGGCAGGGACTGCATCATCGTGCCTGAGCCGATCTCGACGCCTGACGTTACCAATGTCGCGCTGCCGTCGGCGTTCAGGTTCACCGTCGCAGCCGATGGCCCAACGAAGACGAACCATGTGCCGACAGTCGTGGCAGTACCGTAGAGCCTACCGTCGGCCTTGGCCTCCGAGGTGCCGGTCTTTGCCCGCAAGGTCTCCATGCGATCAAGCATCGGACCCAGAACGTCGGCCTCGAAGACCTGACCGGTGGCGCCGAGATCGCCGTCTTGGAGGACGTTTTTCTTGCGGAACTCCATCGGATCGATGCCAAGGGCATCACAGATTTCGTCGGTATGCCGCTCCAGCGCAAACGTGTTGTAGACACCGTTGCAGGCACGAAAAGCACCATTGGGCGGGGTGTTGGTGTAGATGGCGCGGCTGACAAGCCGGGTTGCGCCGACCCTGTAATTGCCGCCCAGCGTGTGCGCGGTCATCGTGGTCAGAAAGACCTGTTCGCCGCCATAGGCCCCGCAATCCATCAGAACGACTGCCTCGCGTCCGACGATTTCTCCCGCGGCGGTGATTGCTGAACGGATACGGATTTCCGCATTTTCGCGGCAGAGGCAGGTGGCCATTTCTTCCTGTCTGCTGTTTTCCAGCACCACCGTGCGCCCCGTCATCCTCGCCAGAAGTGCAGTGATCGGCTCGATGGAGGCATCGAATTTCAAGCCGAAGCCGCCGCCGACAGGCGGCACCGTGACCCGCACGCGGCCAGGCGGAAGCTGCATGACCTTTCCGGTAACATTGCGAACCGTCCAGGGCACTTGCGTTGAAGTCTGGATGTGAGCGCGTCCGTCTTCCCAGGAGCCGATGGCAACGCGCGGCTCGAAGGGGATGTGGCTTTGGCGCCCGACGATGAAGCTGCTCTCGATGATCCGAACGTCGGGACGGGCGAAGGCAGCATCGACGTCGCCACGAGAGGATTTGGCTTCCCAGGCAATGTTACCGGCACGAGCGCCGCCTTCGGTGATTATTTCATAGTTGCGCCAGTCTTCGTGAACGAGCCGAGTGTCCGGGTGCAGCGCTTCGGTCATGGTGAACACCGGTGCTAGCGGTTCGACCTCCAGCACGATTGCCGCAAGGGCTGCTCGCGCCTGCTCTTCCGTCTCGGCTGCGACGACGGCGATGGGTTCGCCGTGATAGCGGATCGTATCGATGGCAAGCAGCGGATGGTCGGCAATGCCGATGCCGTAGAGACCGGGTGCGTCGGCTCCGGTCGCTACCGCGCGGACGCCGGGACAGTCGTGTGCCGCCGAAACGTCGAGCCGCCGGATACGTCCTGCCGCCACCGTCGAGCGCAAAAGCACGGCGTGCAGCATGTCGGGGCGAACACGGTCGTTGGTGTACTTTGTCCTTCCGCGCAGCTTGTCCTGCGCATCGCGGCGGGGAAGATTCATCACAGTGGCAGACAGCTCAGACATTGATGACCCCTGCCGTCTCAGTGGTTTTGCGATGCTTGTCGAGACAGTCGACGACTGTATCGATGATCCGCTCGTAACCGGTGCAGCGGCAGATGTTACCGACCATGGCGGATCTGATTTCAGGACGGCCCGCGCCGGGATTGTCGCGCATGAAGGCTGAAAGGCTCATGACCATTCCCGGAAAACACATGCCGCATTGCACGGCATCCGCCGCCTCGAATGCGGCCTGAAGCGGATGCAATGCTTCGTTGCCGGAACTCAACCCTTCGATAGTGGTGACTTCACATCCGTCCACGAGACCGACCGGCTTCAGGCAGGAAGGCACGGCCTCGCCATCGACATGGACCGTGCAGGCGCCACAAAAGCCTTCGCGGCAGACAGCCTTCGTGCCCGTCAGGAAGCGTTCCTGCCGCAATATGTCGACGAGCGGTGTCATAGGATCGTTGCGAAAGCGATAGTCTTCGCCATTCAGCCGGAATGTCACCGTCATGCCAGATCCTCTGTCTTGAGAAGTGCGGCCATGCCGCGCTTGACCAGTACCGGAAGAACCTGACGCCGATACCAACCCTCAGCGTCCGTGCCGTCGCGCCCGTGAAAGTCGTTGTGTTCCGATGCCAGCTCGGCAACGTGCGCAGGATTGGGCGGAAAACCATTCGGCTCGGCAGCCACTGCTTCTTCCAGTGCGGTCCAGCGCCGCGCTACCTGTTCCACCGAGCCGACCGCGATACGAAACCGTTTGTCGTTACCTAGCGCGACAGAGACGATTGCAACCGGGTAGTCACCAGCCTTGCGAAGCGGCAGTCGGATATGGGCGCTTGCGATCAGGTCGCGGCGCAGATGAATCTTTGTCAGGATCGCATCAGTCAGTAAAGTCGGCCGGTCTCTCAGGAAGTCCGAAATGCCGATGAGCTTCGGGCCTTCGATAGTCTCTATCTCCACCATTGCTTCGCAGACAAGAAGGGCAGGGGCGAGGTCTGCGGCAGCAAAATCCAAGGTACAGAGGTTGCCGCCAACGGTCGCAACCCTGCGGATGCCGGGGTTGGCTGCGCCCTCGGCTGCTGCAACCAGAGCCTCGAAACCTGCAAGCCCTCGCAACATGCGGCCAAGGACCGCGTGAGTAACCGCAGCACCGATAACGGCATGGTCCGGGTCGATTTCGGCCTTGGATAAGGTCGGAATCCGGTGGAGCGTGACGACCGCCTCGGGAAGACCGACCCCGCGCCGGAGATCGCGCATCATCCATGTGCCGCCTGCAAGCACTGCCGCGCCCTGCTGGCGGGCGACCAATGCTTCGTCAATACTGCTGGCCACGGTGAATGATCGTTCCAGGCTTTGCGCCATTTTTGTTACCCCTCGGAAACTGCCATCTTCTTGTGGCACTGCAGCATTGTTGCTCCAGCTTTGGGATCTTGTGAAATAGTAGTTCTTGGAATGTGATATCAAAAAAACAGATAATTCCAGTTGATGGCGAGCGCCCGCATGATTTCGCGGCGCTCGCCCTTCGCCAGAGGGTCAGCCCCAGTGGGCGACAGTGCGCTTTTCATAACTTTCGCGGAACTGCGCCGTGGTTTTTGGGAGGACTTCGCCCGTCTCCCAGTCCAGGATCACGGCATAGTGCCGAACCACATCAAGGGTATTTATCTCGCCGGACAGGTATTTGCGTGCGACCTCGGCTGGATCCATCCGCGCTCGATCCTTGCGGGTTGCCCGAATGTCGGCACGACAGGCTTCGGTGGCCGCTGCGTCGATTTCATATTGGCAAAGATCGCGGTCGATTTCGAGGATCACTACGCCATAGTCGGTTTTTGCGCGTTCCAGAGAAACGTAATCGTCGATGACGTCCTCCATCACTTTGGCGGGATCGCGCTCCAGGGGATCGCCGAAGCCGCCACCGCCAGCCGTTGGCCGTGCGAACTCATCGCCGGTATGAACGGCATGGTCGGAGAACACGGAGCCGAGCCATGTCGCCGTGTCTTCTCCGGCCCGCTTGAGCGTTAGGCCGTGCGGCATGGAAGGCAGGCCGCCTTCGACGCCCCAGACCACGGCGCGCTCGCGGTCGCAGATATAGGACATGACGGCATTCTCCGCTTCGAGCAGCACGGAGGTCTTCTGCACGCCGACGCCGCCACGCCATTTGCCGGGGCCTGCCGAATCCTGCTTGATCTGGAACTCCGTGGTCCGTGTCGGGTTCACCCGCTCGTTGCCCTCGTTCGGCTGCGACATGAGGCCCGTGCCGAAGCAGGCGGTGGTGACGTCGGCACCATCCTTGCCATTGCGTCCGCCCCAGCCGCCGGGCAGCCATTCGTAGAACATGAAGATCGGCTTTTCGGGTTTGCGTGCATCGCGACCGCCCGCCAGCAGATATTCGAGGTTGAAAGCGCAGGCGATGGCGCGTTCGGGCATGATTTTGGACCACATTTCGAAGATCGCGTTCATGATCTTCTCGAATGGCATCAGGAACCCGGTCACCGCGACAGGCCATTCCGCGCTAACCACGCTGTTCTTCGGCGCGGTCACCTCGATCATGCGATAAAATCCGCTGTTGAGCGGAAGATCAGGGAAAAAGGTCTTCATGCCAGCGACCACCGCCGAGAAGGTCGCGCCCGGCGCGGAATTGTACATCGAGGCAATGGTCGAATGGCTTCCGGTGAAGTCGTAGTGGATCGTGTCGCCCTTGATCGTCATTTTGATTCGGATCGGGATCATTCCTTCGCCGGCGCCGAGATCCCGGTCGATGTAGTCGACCGTCTCCCAGGTGCCGTCGGGCAATTCGGCCAGACGCTTTCGCACGGCACGTTCGACGTAGTCCTGTACCTCCTCCATGCCACGCGTTACCTGATCGCGCCCGTATTTCTTGACGAGCCTCAGCAGTTCGCGCTCGGCCGCCTGTGTTGCCTGCGCCTGGGAATGGATGTCCCCGATGATCGATGCCGGATCGCGCG
The DNA here is from genome assembly GCF_039939195.1 of Foliimonas ilicis. Lineage (NCBI taxonomy): Bacteria > Pseudomonadati > Pseudomonadota > Alphaproteobacteria > Hyphomicrobiales > Phyllobacteriaceae > Foliimonas > Foliimonas ilicis. The sequence continues at coordinate 300,904 of NZ_JBDUUH010000005.1, forward strand.
TATTGGCGGCGATCATGTTTGCCACGTCGGAGCAGAAGCGACCGCGTTGAAAAAGGCGTATCGGCGTGATCCGCAGGCCTTCACGGAACATGTCGCGGGCCGTAACGTCGAAAGAACCGGGCACGGAGCCACCGAGATCCGACCAATGACCGTTCGACTGCGAAAAGCCGATCAGCTTGTCCTCGTCGAAAATCGGCCGGACGAGCCGAACGTCGTTGAAATGCGTTCCGCCGGCATAAGGATCGTTGATGGCATAAACGTCGCCGGGCGCCATGTCGCCTTCGAAGACGCGGATGACGTCCTTGCAGGTGTTGTGCAGCGTGCCGACATGGACCGCGATGTCGTAATTGCCCTGGGCGACCGAATTTCCGTCGGCATCGTGCAGGGCATTGGAAAAGTCGCGATTGTAGATGACGAAGGAGTAGCAGGTACGCAGCATCTGCTCGGCCATCTGATCGACGGTGGTGATGAAGGAGTTCTTCAAAACCTCGAAAGTTACCGGATCGAGGCCGGCGGAGGGTTCAACCATCTTTGTCATGTCTCAGCCTTTCGTTCCAATGAGGATGTTGAGGAAACCGTCGACGGTCGCACTCATTCCCGGCGGAACCACTGTGGTGGAATCGAACTGTTCGACGATTGCGGGACCGGCAAAGGCCGCGCCCGCGCTCAGCCGCTCACGCTCATAGACCGCGGCATCATGGGCAACGCCGTCAAACCAGACGCTGCGGCGCCCAACCGGTTCGGGCTTGTGAGGCGAAACGTCGTATTTCGGTATCTCGGCTTTCGGAACAATGCCAACCGCCTTCACTGCAATGCGGAAGATGGAGACGGGCGCTTCTTCGCGACGGTAGTTGAACTCGCGCTCGTGCTCGTTGTGGAATGCCTCGATCAGAGAGCAGATGCTGTCGATCTGCGCGGGCGCAGAGACGGCAAGCGAACGCCACTGGCCCTGATACATCATCTCGACCGTGCGCTGCAGCGCCATGTCTTCCTGCGCCACGCCCTCATGGGCAAGGCGCTCGACGGCCTGTTCCTCCATTCGGACGAAGGCCTTCTGCATCTCGGCAGGTGAAACGGTTGAAGCGTCGGCCATGAAGCTTTCCGAGAAATCGTGCTGCACGTCGACGAGAAGACAGCCAAGCGCGGAGGTGACGCCCGGATTGAGCGGAACGATTACGGTCGGGATCGACAGTTCCTTGGCAACTGCAGCGCCATGCAAGGCACCAGCACCGCCGAAGGCGACGAGCGCGAAGTCGCGCGGATCATAGCCGCGGCTGATGGAAAGCAGTCGGACAGCATTGGCCATATTGGCGTTGGCCACGGCGATGATCGCCTCGGCTGCCTTGTGCGGTTCCATGCCGAAAGGAGTTGCCACGGTTTCCTGCACGGCCTCCGTCGCGAGGGCAGGGTCAAGCGTGATTTTGCCACCGGCAAGGCTGGTGCCGAGACGGCCAAGCATGACGTTGGCGTCGGTGTTCGTGGCCGTGCGGTTGCCGTTCTTGTAACAGGCGGGGCCAGGATAGGCACCGGCCGATTGTGGTCCATTGCGCAGGCTGCCGCCTTCGTCCTGCCAGGCGAGTGACCCGCCGCCCGCACCGATCGTCAGCACCTCGATCGAGGGGAAGCGGATCGGGTAACCATATTCGATGTACCAGTCCTTCGTAATGCGCGATTCGCCGTTCCAGGCGAGTGAAACGTCGGTGCTCGTGCCGCCCATATCGAAGCCGATCGAGTTGGGGAAACCGCAGAGATTACCGATGAAGCGGCTGGCGATCGCGCCTGCGGCAATGCCCGACCCGGCAAGCCGGGCGGAAAAATCCTTGACGCTTGCGGGTGTCATGACGCCGCCGCCCGAATGGAGCAGCAGCAGGTCGCGCTTGTAACCTGCAGCGGCAAGCTTTTCGCCCAAACGCGAGACATAATCGACCACGACCGGCGCGCAGACGGCGTTCGCCATTGTGGTAGAAAAGCGTTCGTGCTCAAAGATTTCCGGCATCACCTCGGACGAGACCGAGACCGGCACGTCGGGCATGACTTCCTTGAGGATATCGCGCATGCGGCGTTCGTTGGCGCCGTTGACGTAAGAGTTCATGAAGCAGACGGCGATGGACTTGACCTCGCGCTTTTTCAGCACGTCGGCCGCACGGCGGGCGTCTGCCTCGTTCAGCGTTTCGAGGATCGTACCTTCCGCATCGATCCGTTCCCGAACGGTCAGCCGATCGCGACGCGGGATGTATGGTTTGGCGACGTCCTTGTAGGTGTCCCAGAGGTCTTCCTTGTTGGCACGGCGGATTTCGACGACGTCACGAAACCCTTCGGTGCAGACCATGGCGGTGCGCGGCAGGCGGCGGGTAATCAGCGCATTGGTCGCGACCGTGGTGCCATGCGAGAACATCGTCACCTCCGACAGGTCGATGCGGCCTTGTTCCACACCATTCATGATTGCCTGCATAGGATCGTCGGGGGTGGACGCGGTCTTTTCGATGCGGATCGCGCCGCTGTCTTCGTCCATGATGCAAATGTCGGTAAAGGTTCCCCCGACATCTACGGCAACTCTGGTTCTGCTCATAATGTTTCCTTCGCAGGCTTGAAATGTTTCGGGCATGACCCGTCAGTCGCCGCCCCGGCGGGAACGGCGTTAATAAAATTCGATCGGGAAAGCGGCTAAGATGCCGCGCGCTTTAGTGTCGTCCGCGTAAGGTCGACGGGCGTCCTGCCCGGATGGCCGCCTCACGGCGGGTATCGGTGGGCGCGCAACCGAAACGCGACCGGTAGTGCTTGCAGAATTGCGACTGGTCGGCAAAACCCCAGCGATAGGCGATTTCGGCGATGCTGCTGGAGTTGGTCAACAGCATCAATTCCTCCGCGCAGCGGTCAAGGCGATTATCCCGGATAAAGCCGTTGATCGATTTGTTGCTGTCCTGGAAAAGTCCCTGCAGATAGCGCAGGGAAATTCCGCAGGCATCTGCCACGGCCTGTGGTCCAAGATCGAAACTCTTCAGATTGTCGCGGATATACTGCTCGGCACGGTGTAGATGACCAGCCCGGATCGGCGAGATGCTGCTGTCGAGCACGCGGTCATCGCTGACGATAGACAGGCACAACATTTCCAGAATGTGCCGGCCCGCCATCTCGCATGCGGCTTCACCGATATTGTCGGCATGGCCGATCGTGGTGCGGACCGTATCGATAAAGAGCGCGGCCACGCCTTGTGTGGCATCGAAGCTGAGTGCGCTGAGCCGCTCGGCCGATCCTATCCGCGCCCGCACGCTCGACGATGGCACCTTGAGAACCCAAAGCGCGTTCGGCTTGCCGTGCCAGAATTCGTAAGGGGCATCGCCGCGTTCGAGGAGGAAGCCGCCCGGCGCGCATTTCACGGTGCGCGACCCTTGTGAGAAATTCACCTCCGACATTTCCGGAATGGTGATAAGAAGACTTGCATCGCGTTCGTTGAGGAAATGGCGGCGGTGCCGGCGATAGCTGACGGCGTTGCAGCGCATTTTCGAAACGCTGACGGGGCCTAGCGAGAAGATTTCGAGCGACCCGGAAAATTCTCGACGATTTTGATATTCCGTGTCGAGCGGAAAATAAGCTTCGGTCACTGCGGCCTGCCAGGCGTCTCCGCCCGTGGGGCCGCCGATCGTATCGACGACGTATTTCATTCCCCGACCTTTCTATTTGGTCCCCGGTTTTCCCGGTGTTTTTTGCAGAGTACAGGAAATCGACGGCGCGTATTGTTCAAAAACGAATAAATTTATGTTGCTAGTAAGTCTGGTACGCGAACGCCAAGACGCTTGAATCGTCGGACTGAAAACTCAGATCAGCGTGTGCGGCAGCCCTGAAAAGCGGCAAGCGGAATTTATATGCGACCGGAAATTTGGGTGATCAGCATCAGCGTCGATGATCTGAACGCAATGCTGAAGTTTGATACGGCGGCGCGGCTATTGGCATGCCGTAATACCGTATGCCATAGTGTCTTCCCGGGGCGGGGTGTTTCGAAAGGTGTGACGGATGAGTATCAATTTGTCTGGAGAAGCGATCAAGGTTGAACGCCCTGCGAAAACCCTTCGCGAACTGACGCTGGACAAAATGCGCGAAGCTATTCTGAACGGTTATTTTCGACCGGGAGATCGCCTCGTGGAGCGCGATCTTTGCGGGCAACTCGGTGTCAGCCGCACCATAGTAAGAGAGGTGCTTCGCCATCTCGAATCGGAAGGTCTTGTCGCCAATCTGGCGAACAAGGGACCGATCGTGGCCACACTCAATTGGGACGAAGCCAAACAGATTTATGAAATCCGCGGTGCGCTTGAAGGAATGGCCGCGCGCCTCTGCGCCGAACAAAAAAATTCCGGGACTGCCGACGCCTTGGAAGCCCTGCTTCAGAATATACGTGCCGGCTACCGGGCAAAAGACATGGCAGCGGTTCTCCAGAATACGACAGCTTTCTATCAGACCCTCTTTGGCAGTGTAGGCCGCAAGGTCGCATGGGGTGTCGTCAGCCTGCTTACCGTGCGCATAAACCATTTGCGTTCCATGACGATCAAAACCGAGAACCGCGATGTGGAAGGGCCGGCGCAGATGCAGCGCATAGTCGATGCAATTCGTGCTGGCGATGGGGCCGCAGCGCATAAGGCCGCTATCGACCATGTGACGAGGGCCGCCACAATCGCTGAATCCCTGCTTTCCGAAGACCAGAAGCCCTGATCTTCAATCTCCCGGCTAAAATTTCGACACGCTGATTAATCCGCGAGGCGGCGGCTTGGTATCAAAAAATGCGCTGCCTAATGGCTGTCGCAAATCCGGCGCTTGACTCTGCAATATTATGGCATACCATAATATGAAATGTACAAAGAGTGAGCGATTATGACGATCCAAATCCGCAAGACATTGCTTCAGGTCGAGACCACATTGATCGAAGGCGGGCGTCAGGTGCCAGCGCCCTTGAAGCTTTTCTCCGCATTTGCCGTGGTCAAGAATCCTTGGGCAGGACGGGGTTTCGTTGAAAACCTGAAGCCGGAAATTCATGCCGCGGCACCGGTTCTGGGTGAACTGCTCACCAAAATGATCATCGACGCGGTTGGCTCAGGCGCACAGGTCGAAGCCTATGGGAAATCGGCTGTCGTCGGCCTTGACGGTGAGATCGAGCATGCTTCAGCGCTGATCCACACGCTGCGTTTCGGAAATCATTATCGCACGGCGGTCGGCGCGAAATCCTATCTGGCATTCTGTAATACGCGCGGTCCGGCGAATGCGCCGATCATGATCCCGCTCATGGACAAGAATGATGAAGGCCGCCGCTCTCATTATCTGACGATACAGACTGCCATTCCAGATGCACCTGCGGCGGATGAGATCGTCGTGGCGCTCGGCGCTTCAGTCGGCGGCAGGCCGCATCACCGTATCGGCGACCGCTATCAGGACCTTGAGGATCTCGGCCTGAACGTTTCCAATCCGGCCGGCGTGTAAAGGCTTTCGCTATGCATGCAGGCGAAATCAAGATTGTGGAAAGTGGGGGCTTCAAGCCTGACCGTCGCTTGACGGCCAGCGGAACAGCTTACTTCGAATCCGGTTTCGGGGAGCCGCTCATACTCATTCATGGGGTGGGTATGCGATTGGAGGCGTGGGGGCCTCAAATCGCTTCGCTGTCTTCGAAAAACCGCGTCATTGCGGTCGATATGCCGGGGCATGGTGAAAGCAAAAAACTCCCCACCGGCAGCCGTCTTGAAGATTTCGTAAGCTGGTTTTCCGTTTTTCTCGATGATCTGAATATTGAAAAGGCCAATGTCGCGGGCCATTCGATGGGCGCCCTGATCGCCGGTGGTGCTGCTGCCACTATGGGCGATCGCATTGCTCGCATTGCCTATCTCAACGGGGTCTATCGGCGCGACCCGGCGGCAAAGGCCGCAGTCCTGGCGCGTGCGGCTGCTATTCCTGTAAAAGGCGTCGATACGGAGGGGCCGCTCGAGCGTTGGTTCGGCGATGATGCGCACAGTGTCGTTGCCCGCGAGCTGACCCGTGAATGGCTGGGTTCGGTCGACCCGGAAGGCTATGCGACCGCTTACTCTGCCTTCGCCAATGGCGACAAAACCTATGCGGATCGCTGGCCGGATGTGACCGCACCGGCACTTTTCCTGACCGGCTCGGACGACCCGAACTCGACGCCGCTGATGGCTAAAGAGATGGCTGCGGCTGCGCCTAATGGTTGGGCGTGCATTGTCGAGGGCCAGAGGCACATGGTCAATCTGACTGCGCCGGAAACCGTCAACGAACTGATGATCCAATGGCTGAGAATCCGGGAGGAGCCGGCATGACAAAAGCGGCGATAGACCCGCGAGCCTTGCGTGATGCGTTTGGTGCATTTCCTACGGGCGTGACGGTTGTGACGACGCGTGACGGGGAAGGAAGCCCCGTCGGATTTACGGCCAATTCTTTCACCTCCGTTTCGCTCGATCCGCCATTGCTGCTGGTATGTCTGGCCAAAACATCGCGCAATTTTGCAACGATGACCGAAGCGCCGAGATTTGCGATAAACATTCTGTCTGAAACGCAGAAGGACGTGTCGAATACGTTTGCAAGACCGGTCGAGGACAGGTTCGCCGCCGTGGATTGGTCCGATGCGCCAGATGGTTCGCCGGTTTTCAGCAAGGTAGCCGCGTGGTTCGAATGTTCGATGGAGGAGGTGATCGAGGCGGGCGATCACGTCATCCTGCTCGGACGTGTCGAGGCGTTCGCCAATGCCGGTCTGAACGGCTTGGGTTATGCACGCGGCGGCTATTTCATTCCCACACTCACCGGAAAGGCGGTTTCGGCTGCCGCAGAAGGCAATATCGAACTGGGTGCCGTGCTTGAGCGCCAGGGCGAGGTTTTCCTGGTTGGTGATGACAAGCTTTCCTTGCCTGCATGTCAGATCGAGGACGGCAATCCAACGGAAGCTCTGCAGAAATACCTTCAGGATCTGACCGGATTGCCGGTCGCCGTGGGCTTTCTCTATTCCGTCTACGAAGGCAAGGGTGACGGGCTTCAACACATCATATATCGCGCCGTTGCTGGAGACGGCGAGCCAAGGAGCGGGCACTTCATGAAGCCTGAAGATGTTCCCGCATCAAAACTTACGACATCGGCGACGGCTGACATCCTCAACAGGTTCGGTCTGGAAAGCTCGATCGGAAATTTCGGCGTCTATTTCGGTGACGACATGTCCGGCAAGGTTCATTCGATTTCCACGAGGGGCGCTGCCTTATGAAATTTTCCCTTTTCGCCCATATGGAACGTCTCGATGCGTCTCAGAACCACAAGACGCTCTATGACGAGTTCGTTACCCTTTGTGAAATCGCCGACAAGGGTGGGATGCACGCGATCTGGACCGGCGAACATCACGGCATGGATTTCACCATCGCGCCCAATCCCTTTGTCACCATCGCCGATCTTGCCCGCCGCACGAAAAACGTAAGGCTCGGCACGGGCACGGTGATCGCGCCTTTCTGGCATCCGATCAAGCTCGCTGGCGAAGCTGCGATGGCCGATCTTATCTGTGATGGACGCTTGGATATCGGCATCGCGCGTGGTGCCTATGCTTTTGAGTACGAGCGCTTGCTGCCCGGACTGGACGCATGGGGCGCGGGTCAGCGAATGCGCGAATTGATCCCCGCGATAAAAGGCATATGGGCGGGCGACTACGCCCATAATGGCGAGTTCTACAAGTTTCCATCGACCACCTCCGCGCCGAAACCGTTGCAAGATCCGTACCCGCCGATCTGGGTGGCAGCGCGCGATCCCAATTCCCATGAGTTCGCCGTCGCCAATGATTGCAACGTGCAGGTCACGCCGCTCTGGCAGGGTGATGAGGAAGTCGAAACTCTGATGTCGCGTTTCAACGACGCATGTTCCAAACATGTGGAGAAGAAGCGCCCGAAGATCATGCTTCTGCGCCATACCTATGTCGGTTCCGACGAGGCGGACATTGCCCGCGCAGCCCATGAGATGAGCGTCTACTACAATTACTTCTTCGCCTGGTTCAAAAACGAGAAGCCCATCCATCAAGGTCTGATCGAGCGCATTCCCGAGGCCGACATTGCCGAAAATGCGATGCTTTCGGGCGACGCGATGCGCAAGAACAATGTCGTTGGAAATGCCGATGAGGTTATCTCGCGCCTGAAGACCTACGAGACGATGGGCTACGACGAATATTCGTTCTGGATCGACACCGGTATGAGTTTCGAGCGGAAGAAAGCCTCGCTCGAGCGCTTCATTTCCGACGTCATGCCGGCATTTGCGGAGTAGGGCGAATGCGCAGCTTTCAGTGCTATATTGATGGCCATTTCGACAACGGTGAAGCGCGCTTCTCAAGTATCGATCCGGCGACCGGCGAGATTTGGGCCGAGATGCCGGAAAGCCGGGAAGGCGATGTTGACCGGGCTGTTCAGGCCGCGCATCGGGCGCTTTATTCAGATGATGCCTGGTCGAAGCTGACGGCCACCCAACGCGGAAAGCTGTTGTACAGGCTTGCCGATCTGGTTGCCGAAAACGCGCAAAAGCTCGCCGAACTTGAAACGCGCGATACAGGCAAGATCATCCGCGAAACCAGTGCACAGATTGCCTATGTCGCAGATTATTATCGCTATTATGCCGGTCTGGCCGACAAGATAGAAGGCGCATACCTGCCGATAGATAAGCCCGACATGGAAGTCTGGCTGCGACGCGAGCCTGTCGGTGTTGTCGCGGCGATCGTGCCATGGAACAGCCAGCTTTTTCTAGCCGCGGTGAAGATCGGGCCTGCACTGGCTGCTGGCTGCACCGTCGTAGTCAAGGCCTCGGAAGATGGCCCCGCACCGCTGCTTGAGTTCGCCCGGCTGTTTCATGAGGCAGGGTTTCCGGCAGGCGTCGTCAATGTCCTTACCGGCTTTGGCCAGACATGCGGCAATGCGCTGACCACGCATTCGAAGGTGGCTCATATCGCGTTCACCGGCGGACCAGAGACGGCGCGCCATATCGTCCGCAATTCCGCTGAAAACTTGGCATCGACATCGCTTGAACTCGGCGGGAAATCGCCGATTATCGTGTTTGCCGACGCTGACCTTGAAAGTGCTGCCAACGCGCAGGTCGCGGGCATCTTCGCGGCGACTGGCCAAAGCTGCGTTGCCGGTTCGCGGTTGATAATAGAAAGCAGCGTCAAGGACCGTTTTCTCGAAATTCTGAAGACGAAGGCGGAAGCAATCCGCATCGGCTCGCCTCTCGATCGAGAGACGGAAGTCGGTCCGTTGGCGACCGACCGGCAGCGCAAGCACATACAGGCGCTCGTCGCCGCCTCGGTCGAAGCGGGCGCGCGCATTGTCACTGGCGGTGATGCCCTGGAGGGCAAGGGCTATTTTTATCGCCCCACGATACTGGATTGCGATGGTATTCGCTCTCCTTCGATGGAGAAGGAGTTCTTCGGCCCGGTTCTTTCGGTCGTTTCCTTCAAGACGGAAGCCGAGGCAATCGCGCTGGCCAACGATACGGTCTTTGGGCTCGCATCGGGCGTATTCACCCAGAATCTGACGCGTGCGCACCGGCTGATGAAGGCAATCCGGGCAGGCATCGTCTGGGTCAATACCTACCGGGCTGTATCGCCGATCGCGCCATTCGGCGGTTTCGGCCTTTCGGGTGACGGTCGCGAGGGCGGACTTGCCGCCGCGCTCGATTACACGCGCACGAAGACCGTTTGGCTTCGAACCTCCGATGATCCGATTCCCGATCCTTTCGTGATGAGGTGATGCGGATGGCTCGAACGTGACGAACGAGCCGGCGGTTATTCGAGGAGGATCACCGCCGCCAATTTTATGAACGACCAACAATGTTTAAACGGGAGGAACGACTATGAAAGGCACACTTATTGCCGCAGCGCTGGCAGCCGCATTCGGTGTATCGGGGCAGGCGATTGCCGCGGATATGGTTTTTACGAGTTGGGGCGGCACCACCCAGGATGTGCAGAAGGCCGAATGGGCCGATAAATTCGCTGAAAAGGAAGGCATCAACGTCGTTCAGGACGGGCCAACCGACTATGGCAAGATCAAAGCCATGGTCGATGCAGGCCGCGTGAACTGGGATGTCGTAGATGTTGAGGGCGACTATGCGGTTCAGGCCGGAAAGAACGGCCTTCTTGAAAAGCTCGACTTCTCCGTGATCGACAAGAGCAAGCTCGATCCGCGTTTCGTCACGGACTATTCGGTCGGCAGTTTTTATTATTCATTCGTCATCGGCTGCAACAAGGACGCGGTGGCGGAATGCCCCAAGACCTGGGCTGACCTTTTCGACACGCAGAAATTTCCCGGCAAACGCACTTTCTACAAATGGTCGGCACCCGGCGTGATCGAAGCCGCTCTGCTCGCCGACGGCGTGGCTCCGGATAAGCTCTATCCGCTCGATCTCGACCGTGCGTTCAAAAAGCTCGACACCATCAAGTCCGACATCATCTGGTGGTCCGGCGGCGCGCAATCTCAGCAATTGCTGGCTTCGGCGGAAGCCTCGTTCGGTTCGTTCTGGAATGGCCGCCTGACCGCGCTGGCCGAGACGGGGGTGACGGTCGAAACGTCGTGGGAGCAGAACATTACGGCTGCTGATGTGCTGGTCGTACCGAAAGGTGCTCCCAACAAGGACGCCGCGATGAAATTCATCGCTTATGCTACATCGCCCGAAGCGCAGGCAGCGATGGCGGTGGGTACTGGCTATGCACCGACCAATCTCGACTCTCCGGCGAAGATGGACCCGGAAATTGCAAAAACGCTTCCCGATCAGCAGAAGGCCACTCAGGTCGATGCCGATATGAACTACTGGGCCGAGCATCGCGACGAGATCGGCAGCCGCTGGTACTCCTGGCAGGCGCAGTAATTCCAGCTTGCGCGGGAAACACAGGTTTCCCGCGCCACTTCTCCGGAAAGGGCGCGGCATGGTTTCGCTGACCGAAAACACAAGCATTCCAAAACAAACGAAAAATGGTTTTCGATTTGGCGCCTTCGGGGCAACGCTTCCGGCGCTGTTCGTCGTTATCGTCTTTTTCGTTTTGCCTGTTGCAGCGCTTCTTGCCAGGAGCGTGCTCGAACCCGCTCCGGGACTGGGTAATTATGTCGAGTTGCTTGGCAGTTCGACCTATTTGAAGATCCTCTACAATACTTTCGTGGTATCGGCTCTGGTGACCATCGTCTCGCTGCTGATCGGTTTTCCGGTGGCGTGGGCGCTGGCGATCATGCCGCGGCCAACGGCCTCCATTGTGTTCGCCATTCTTCTCCTGTCCATGTGGACCAATCTGCTCGCGCGGACCTATGCATGGATGGTGCTTTTGCAGCGCACCGGGGTCATCAACAAGACGCTGATGGGGCTCGGCATTATCGATACGCCATTGCCATTGGTGAACAATCTGACCGGCGTCACGATCGGCATGACCTACATCATGCTGCCTTTCATCGTCATTCCGCTTTATGGCGTGATCCGCAAAATCGACCCGGCAATTTTGCAAGCCGCCGCCTTATGCGGCGCGACACGCTGGCAGGCGCTCACGCGCATTCTCATTCCGCTGGCAGCTCCAGGTATGGTCGCCGGTGCCTTGATGGTCTTTGTCATGTCGCTGGGCTATTTCGTGACGCCAGCTCTGCTAGGCGGAACCTCGAATATGATGCTTGCCGAGCTTATCGCGCAGCTTATTCAGTCGCTCGTCAATTGGGGCCTGGGTGGTGCCGCGGCGTTCGTACTGCTGGTCGTGACCCTTGCGCTCTACGCGCTGCAGCTTCGCCTGTTCGGTGCAGCCGCAGCCGGGGGGCGCTGACATGTTGCTGAATTTCAACAGCCTCGGTAGCTGGAAATGGGCGCTGCTGTTCATAACCGCTCTGGTCGCAGCCTTTCTCATTTTGCCGATCATCTTCATTGCCGCGCTTTCCTTCGGCTCGTCGCAATGGCTGATCTTTCCGCCGCCCGGCTGGACGTTCAAATGGTATCGCGATCTCTTCGCCGATCCGCGTTGGCTCGAGGCCGCGTGGACCAGTTTTCGCATCGCGATCATGGTGACCGTTCTTTCGGTGGTAATCGGGCTTATCGCCTCTTTTGGATTGGTTCGTGGACGCTTCCGTGGGCGCGAAGCGCTTCGTGCGCTCTTTATGACGCCGATGATCTTGCCGGTCGTGGTTCTCGCGGTCGCGCTCTACGCCTTCTTTCTGAAGATCGGCTTGAACGGTACGACGGTCGGCTTCGTCATGGCCCATCTGGTTCTGGCGCTTCCATTCTCCATTCTGGCGCTTACCGGCGCGCTTGAAGGGTTCGACCGATCGATAGAAGACGCGGCCGTGCTTTGCGGTGCTAGCCCGCTCGAGGCGAAGCTCAGGATCACGCTTCCCTCTATCAGTCACGGACTGTTCTCGGCGGCGATCTTCTCGTTTCTCACCTCCTGGGATGAAGTCGTTCTGGCAATTTTCATGGCCAGCCCCACGCTCCAGACCCTGCCCGTCAAGATATGGGCGACGTTGCGGCAAGATTTGACGCCAGTCATCGCCGCTGCATCGACCCTGCTCATCGCCGTGACCATCCTTCTGATGCTTCTGGTCGCGGCAGTGCGAAAAGGAATGAAGACATGACGACGCCATTTCTCCAGATTCGGGGCATAAAAAAGCAATATGGCGCTGTCACCGCCGTCCAGAACGTCAATCTCGACGTCGCCAAGGGCGAGTTCATGACGTTTCTCGGGCCATCGGGTTCCGGCAAGAGCACGACGCTTTATGTGCTTGCCGGTTTCGAACGTCCGACCGAGGGAGACATCCTGCTGAACGGGGAAAGTCTGATTTCCATACCTTCCCACAAACGCAACATTGGCATGGTGTTTCAGCGATACACGCTCTTTCCGCATCTGTCGGTCGGCGAAAACATTGCCTTTCCGCTCAAGGTACGGCGCAAATCTCAAGCTGAAGTGGCTGAGCGCGTACGCGAAATGCTGCGGCTTGTGCGTCTCGAAGGCTTTGAAGATCGCAAACCCGCCGAAATGTCGGGCGGCCAGCAGCAACGCGTGGCGCTTGCCCGCGCCCTTGCATACGATCCGCCGGTGCTTCTGATGGACGAACCGCTTTCCGCGCTCGACAAGAAACTTCGCGAGGAAATCCAATATGAAATCCGTCGCATCCATCAGCAGACTGAAGTCACGATCCTTTATGTTACTCATGATCAGGAAGAGGCATTGCGGCTATCGGACAGGATTGCCGTATTCTCCAAAGGCGTGATCGACCAGATCGGCACAGGCCCCGAACTTTATGCCAATCCCACGACCCGCTTTGTCGCGGAATTCGTCGGCGATAGCGATTTCCTGTCCTGCCGGTTGATTTCCGCCGGTAATGGAAAAGCGAAAATCGCGCTCTCCGACGATATCGTATTTTCTGACATTCCAATCCACGGATCAGCGAAGGAAGGCACACCGGCATCGCTGATGCTACGTCCCGAACGGCTCAAGCTGACAAAAGTAGCACCTTCCGGCGCGGCTCTATCTGCTGTGGTCAACGACATCACGTTTCTTGGAAACAACGTTCACGTCGTTGCAGAAACGTTCAAAGGCGAGGAACTCTCGGTGCGTCTTCCCTTCGGTCACGACGCGATTTCTGGTCTGGGACGCGGCGATAAGATTTGGCTGAACTTCGATGCGAATGCCGCGCATGTCTTCTGCTGATCGTTCGCATCGCGCGGAGGCGCGACCGGCTATTCGTCAAGGCTGATTTGATTGCGGCCAAGAGTTCGATCTCCTCAAGGCTGGCATCACATCTTCCCAACCCGCAGTCACTGTGACGATTGACATCGATGTCCGCCCCGGCGCCGTGTGGATTGTCGAACATTCCCCTGTAAGCAACTCGAAGTTCAAGATTCGACAATTGCGATGTCGGAATTGTCGCCCCTCATGCGTCCTAGCAGCATAGCCGCGGTGATGTGACCGGAGAAACCGGCAAGAGCGGCGCAAAAGCGAGAGACTGACATGACCAATTCCTATCGTTGGGTCATCGTCGCTGCAGGCGGCCTGTTGGGGTGCGTTGCGATCGGCGCGATGTTTTCGCTGCCGGTTTTCCTGCGACCGATGGCAGAAGAGACCGGCTGGTCGACAACCGGTATTTCCACCGCCATGACATTCGGCTTTCTGGCCATGGCGCTGGCCAGCATGGTGTGGGGCAGTCTGTCTGACCGCTTTGGCCCGCGCCCCGTGGTGCTGACGGGATCGGTCGCGCTTGCCGCGAGCCTCGCGCTCGCCAGTCAAGCGGGATCGCTGGTCCAGTTCCAGCTTGTCTTCGGTGTTCTGGTAGGCGCTGCAACTGCCGCGATGTTTGCGCCGATGATGGCCTGCGTTACCGGCTGGTTCGACACGCAGCGCAGTCTCGCCGTATCGCTGGTCTCCGCCGGCATGGGCATGGCGCCGATGACTATGGCGCCGCTGGCGGCCTGGCTGGTGACGGCTTATGATTGGCGGACCTCTATGCTGATCATAGCCGGAATTGCTGCCGTGATCATGATCCCGACATCACTTTTGCTGCGCCGCCCGCCAGCACTGGAACATGGCAATGAGGCGGCAATGGCCGACGAACCGCGATCGGACATGACAGTGAAACAGGCGGTGCGCTCGCCGCAGTTCATCGTGCTGATGCTGGCCAATTTCTTTTGCTGTGCCACCCATTCCGGACCGATCTTCCATACTGTGAGCTATGCTGTGACATGCGGCATTCCAATGATCGCTGCCGTCTCGATCTACAGTGTCGAGGGGCTGGCCGGGATGTTCGGGCGCATCGGCTTCGGCATCATGGGCGATCGGTTCGGCGCACAGCGCGTGCTGGTGCTGGGACTGCTGGCGCAGGCCTTTGGCGTGCTCGCTTATGTCTTTGCCAGTCAACTCGGCGAATTCTACGCCGTGGCGATTATGGTCGGCTTTATCTATGCCGGAGTGATGCCGCTTTACGCGGTGATCGTGCGCGAGAATTTTCCGCTCAGGATGATGGGAACCATCATCGGCGGGACTGCGATGGCCGGCAGCCTTGGCATGTCGACCGGTCCGCTGGTGGGTGGTCTGATCTACGACCAGTTTGCCAGCTACGCATGGCTCTATATCGGCTCGTGGGGCATGGGAATTGCCGCGATGCTGATCGCCATGACGTTCCGGCCATTCGCAAAAGAGGAGCGCGGGCTGGCGGCAGCGGAGTAAAACTTTCCAGTCCTGAACGTCTCGCTGAACACATCCATCAGTCAGAATCTGCCCTGACCTTACTGGATGCTTCGTTCAAAAATCGCCCTTAGAAAGATATAAAAACTACCTTCTAAACAAACTAAAAATGAGATTGTTTTTGGTTTCGTGATTTGTTGGAATTCGTGTCGCAATTGGCGTTTGGATGTTTCCAGGAAAGCTATGAGACACGATTTTGCGATCCATAAAGGTCAAGCCGCAAACATTCTGCGTTCGTGGGGCATGCCTGCAGCCAAGGCAGAGAAAACAGCGGACGTTCTTGCATGGGCCGATCTTCACGGGCTGGAAAGCCATGGTATCGCGCTTCTCGTCGAGTATGATGAGAGGCGTCGCACCAAACCGATCAACTTTCAGTCGGCACCCAGGATCGTCAAAGAAACGCCCGTCAGTGCTCTAATCGATGGAGATGGCGGTCTGGGGCATGATCCCGCAATCTTTGCCACGCAAACGGCAATTGCAAAGGCCAAGAATTGCGGTCTCGCTGTGGTGTCGGTCCGCAATTCGGGTCATTTCGGTGCGCTGGGCTACTACACGAAAATGGCGGCGGACAACGATCTTATCGGAATGGCGTCTACCAGTGTCTTTGGCAAGCGGGTGCCGCCAACAGGCGGAACCGCTGCCCGCTTCGGTACGGATCCATGGTCTTTTGCGGCTCCCGGAGAGCCTGAGCGACCTTTTCTTCTCGATATGGCCACAACGACGGTTGCCTCGGGAAAAGTACGAAACAAAATCGTAGAGGGCCAGCTTATGCCGCCGGGTTGGGGGCTGGACAGCAAAGGCCTCGCGACCCTTGATCCCAAGGCAGTGATGGAGGGCGGTTTCCTTTCATCTCTTGGCGGAACCGCTGAAAGCGGCGGCCATAAAGGCTACGGCCTGGCCGTAATGGTAAATATCCTTTCGTCCTGCCTGTCAGGATCGACGCTGATCACGGACGCAAATCATTCGAAGCAGCCATGGGGGTTGGATGTCGGACACTTCTTCATGGCCATCGATCCGTCGATGTTCCGCGAGGTAGAAGATTTTCGGCAAGATGTGGGGCGTCTTTGCAACGACTTGCGCGCTACCCCCTCGGCCGATCCGCTGAAGCCCGTCATGGTCGCGGGCGATCCCGAACGACAGGTTCGCGCGGATCGAGAAAAGAACGGTGTTCCTATCGGGGCGGGCCTTCACCGCAGGCTCTTCGGAATTGCGAAAGAAAGCGGTGCGGAATGGGTGCTTGCAAATACAGATTTTCCTAATAAGTTAACTGTTAACAGTTAACTGAAAACACAGGGCCGATACCAAGATGACGGGCTTCTTATCTGCAAAACCGGTCGAGCGAAATGAAGGGCTCACTTCGCGCGTTTACTCGGAGATCGAGCGAATGATCGTTGCCGGAGATATCGAACCAGGCAGCCGGTTGAACGAGGCAGTGCTGGCGGAACAGATGCTTGTAAGCCGAGGGCCGGTTCGGGAAGCCACACGGGCGCTGGTTAAGGCCGGACTTTTGGTGTCTGTGCCAGCGAAGGGTGTTTTCGTTCGCGAGATGTCCGACAAGGAAATCGCGGAGAACTACGATGTGCGCGCGATGCTGACTGGCATGATTTGCGAACAGGCTGCAGCACGCCGCGGGGACGGAGACATCGCAGTTCTAAGACAAATGATCGAGGATATGGAAGTGGCGATCGAGGCAAACGAAATCGCCCGCTATTATGAAGTGAATGTCGAGTTTCACGATCTTATCGGCCACATTTCGGGTCATTCGTGCGCGCACCGGATTTACAACGATCTGATCCGCGAAACGCATTCACTGCGGCGCTCCCTGTCCTCTCCCGATTTTACCAATGCTGAGCATCGCATTCTGGTGGATGCGATTGAGGCACGCGATGGGGATTTGTCGCGCCAACTCGGATTCGACCACGTCATTCACGGCAAGAAGCGATGGAAAGCGTCACTCGACCGCAAGGGAGCGTGATCCAAGTCGAATGATTTCATCAGTTTATGGAGGAAACTAAGTGAAAATTGCAAATATTACAGCCAGCCTTCACAGGCACGAAATCGATCTGCCGGGCATCGGAGAGTCCATCGAATCCAGAATGTTCGTCTTTGTCGAGGTGGAGACCGACACGGGAATAAAGGGCATGGGCTGTACGGGTCAGTTCCTGCCCTGGTCGACCATGCCATGCATCGAGGATCATATTTTTCCGCTGATCAAAGGCATGGATGTTTTCCATACCGAGGCGATCCATTCGAAAATCTGGAAGCAGCTCAACAACCGCTCCTATACCGGTGTGATTTCAAACGCGCTGTCTGCCGTCGATATTGCGCTTTGGGATATCCAGGGAAAGATCGTCGGAAAACCGATTTCGGAACTTCTGGGCGGTTACTCGAAGGAAGCCTACACCTACGCGACGTTTGGTTATCCATTCTTTGACGAACAGCAGATCGCCGACTATGCGAAGAAGTTTCTGGCGGACGGCCACACCATGCTGAAGATGGTCGTGGGTGGCGAGCCGACGAGAACCTGGAAAGACGATGTGCGCCGCGTTCAGGCCGCGCGCGATGCAATCGGGCCGGATGTCGATCTGATGATCGACGCCAATTGCTGGTTCAACCCGCACGATGCCTTCATGCTTGCCAAGGCGGTTCAAGACTGCAATCTCAAATGGTTCGAGGAACCCATTCAGCAGAATGACGCGCGCGCGCTTGCCGATCTGCGCTCACGCGTGCAGGTGCCTATCGCTGCCGGGCAAATGGAAGGCAATCGGTGGCGCTTTCGCGAACTGGTCATGCATCACGCGGTGGACGTCCTGCAGCCGAACGTTCTTTACAATGGCGGCTATACCGAGGCGCTCAAGGCGGCTCACATGGCGCAGGCATTCAACTTGCCTCTGGCCAATGGCGGCGGGTGGCCGATCTTCAACATGCACCTGCTCGCTGGCGTCATGAATGGCGGCCCGGTCGAATTCCATTACGGAATGTGGATGACCGGAAAGCATTTCTTCGACGGCACACCAGATCCCGTGAACGGAAAGATGACCATTCCGGATGCGCCGGGCCTCGGCTTCACGCCCAAATACGATGAACTCAAGGATGCTCGGGTCAAAGACCCGAAAGGGAGCCAGTTCACGGGCCGCGACGCCCACGGCTACCTGCTGCGCGAAACGATCATGGCCAAAAGCGCCTGATTGCAAAACGCCCGATCCGACAGAGGAGCGGTCATAAGACCGGTCGGAACGGGCGTTCAATCTTAATCAACAGGGAGGAGCAGAAATGATAAACGCGACATTTTCGAAACCGTTTTCGCATTTGCGACTGTTCGGCATTGGTGCAGCGCTCGCTGCGGCCTTCGCCGTCACACCAGCGTCGGCAGAATATCCTGACCGAAACATCAGCATGATCATACCTTTCGGTGCCGGTGGCGGCAGCGATACTTTGGCGCGCACGATTGCCAACATTATTGCTGAAATGGACCTTTTGCCGGTTAAAATCCTGCCTGAAAACAGGCCGGGCGGATCCGGTGCCGTTGGCTACAGCTCCGTCGCAAAAGAGAAGGGCAATCCGAACTATATTGCCACGGTCAGCGTCAGCTTCTTCACAACGCCGCTTCTGGGCGGATCGCCGGTAAGCTACAAGGATTTCACGCCGCTCGCGTCGATTGCACAATCACCCTACATACTCGCCGTTCCGACCTCCAGCGAATACAAGACGCTTGACGATCTCAAGAAGTCACCGCGCCTCACGACAGGCACAGTTGGCGTTGTCTCGGATGCGGCACTTCTTGCCAAAATGACTGCCAATGCACTCGGTATCCAGATCGACTCCGTTCCTTTCGACGGTGAGGGCGAGGTCATGGCCGCGATTTTGGGAGGCCACGTCAACATCGCCTACCTCAATCCCTCGGAGGTGATGGAGCAGATCAAGGCTGGTACGTTGCGTCCGCTGGCCATCAGTTCGGCAGAGCGGTCTTCTGCTTTTCCTGACGTGCCGACCTTCAAGGAACTCGGCCACGAACAGATCGTCCATACCCAGTTGCGCGGCCTTGTCATGCCGGCTGGCGTGGACCCGGAGATCGTAAAGTACTGGGAGCAGGTTCTGCAAAAAGTTGGAACCAGCGAACAGTGGAAGACCCAATATATCGACCGCTTCCACGACATTCCGGATTTTACGGACGCCGCAGGTTTCTCGGACGCCATCCAGCGGACGAATGCCCGCTATGAAGAGATGATGAAAGAGCTCGGCATTATCAAATAGTTAGATGCCTGTACGGCACCCGAATTGATCGGGTGCCGCTCTTTTTTCGGCGGAGGTAACCATGACCATACATGCGCTCGATAAAGTCGTCGCCGCACTGCTTATCCTGTTCGGCCTATGGCTCGTTTACACAGGTTTTGGCTATGGCGTCATGCAAGGAACGACGCCCGGTGCGGGGCTCTTTCCAATCATAATGGGCACAGCAATTGCGATACTGAGCACCGTTAATCTCGCACGTGCCCTGTCCGGCATCGAAGTGCTGCCTGCGGGAATGTCGCGTCGCGAACTCATCAAGGCAGCGGGCGTCGTGCTGACGCTGATCGTTTCGATTTTGCTCACGCCTTTCATCGGAATGACCATCGCTGTGATGCTCGCAATGGCAGCTATAGGACTGATCTTGCGCGCGAAACCAGATACGGCGTTTCTCATACGTCTAGGACTGGTTTCAGTCCTCACACCGATCGTCTGTTTCTTCCTGTTCGACAGGCTTCTCGGCATTCCGATCCCGTCAGGTCCACTCGGATTCTGATCAGCTAACAAAAAAGGGGAGAAAGCGTCATGGATGTTCTTGCGCTTCTTTGGGACGGAATTGTTGCAGCCTCTGCACCCAGCGTTTTTGCCTGTACGATATTGGGTGCAGTGGTCGGATTGCTCATAGGCGCGCTGCCTGGCCTGGGCCCCACCGCGGGGGTGGCAATCATGCTGCCGGTCGCAGCAGGTTTTGGTGGCGTGGCTGCAATCGCATGCCTCGGCGGTGTCTATTACGGGTCGATGTTTGGCGGTGCGATAACCTCGATCCTTCTTGGCATTCCCGGCGATGCACCCTCCGTAATGACGGTGCTGGACGGTTATCCGCTCGCGCAGAAAGGCGAGGCTGGTCGAGCGCTTGGCACCAGTGTCTTTGCTTCTTTTGTCGGCGGGGTTCTTGGCATCGCAGGGTTGGTTGCCTTGTCGATACCCGTTTCGAAATTCGCACTGGCATTCGGACCGACGGAAATGACAGCGATGATGTGTCTGGCGTTGTCTCTACTTAGCGTTTTGGGTGGCCGTAATGCGATAAAAGGGTTCGTGGCACTCGCCATCGGGTTTAGTCTGGGCATGGTTGGTCTGGATCCGATAGCGGGATCGGCCCGCTATACGTTCGGAACCATGGATCTTTTTGACGGCCTCGATTTTTCGATAATCGCGGTTGGCCTTTTCGGTCTTTGCGCAATCTTCACCTCGCTGGAAGTCAAGGTGGACAAGCCGCTCGCTCGTTACAGTTTTGCATCGTTGCTTCCAAGAGCGTCGGACGCTTTCAAAACGCGGTGGCAATTGCTGCAGGGTTCCGTACTCGGCTTCTTCGTCGGCGTTCTTCCAGGTGTAGGCGCGACTGCTGCGACCATGCTGTCATACGCGCTGGCCAAGCGCCTGTCGCACACCCCCGAAGCTTATGGCACCGGCATTGTGGAAGGTGTTGCAGCGCCGGAAGCAGCCAACAATTCCGCGTCCTACGGCTCAATGATCCCGCTTTTCACCCTGGGCATTCCTGGTTCAGCGACAACCGCCGTGATGATGGGTGGACTGTTGATGATAGGCCTTCAGCCCGGACCACTTTTATTCGTGGAAAATCCGGAGTTCGTATGGTCTGTTTTCGGAAGCTTTGCGATCGGCAATCTGGCTCTCGTCTTCCTGACGCTGCTGTTGACCCCGCTCCTGGCCAGCGCGTTGTTCATCTCGACGGCCATTCTGTACCCGATCGTTATTGCGATCGTGGTTTTCGGGGTATTCGCCATCGACTACTCGATGTTCAGCGTTCTTCTGGCCGTCATTGCAGGGGCTGTCGGGCTGGTGCTTTTGAAGCTCGATTATCCGGCCGTTCCGCTGGTTCTGGGACTGGTACTTGGACCACTGCTGGAACGAAATATCCGGCGCACGCTCATACAATCGCAAGGTGATCTCCTTGTATTCATAGAACGGCCCATAGCGCTTACTCTGTTCATCGCCACGATCCTGGTTCTGCTTATCCCAATATTCCTGAAGCTGGCTGGCCGAAAGAAAATTGCGGCGGATGAGGCCGAAATCTAGGCAGAAGTCGGAAATTAACGCGATGATTTACGAATATTGCATAGTCGGTGGCGGGATCATCGGACTGGCGACGGCTGCCGAGATCACCGCGCGCGATCCCGCTGCCCGCATTGTACTTATCGAGAAAGAAACGGGGTTCGGTCAGCACCAGACCGGACACAATAGCGGGGTGATACATGCGGGCATTTATTATGTACCTGGATCGCTGAAAGCCCGGCTTTGCCGTGAAGGTGCAGAGGCAACCAAACGCTTCGCTGATGAGAATAAGATATCCTATGAAGTATGCGGCAAGCTCCTCGTTGCCACGAACGTAATTGAAATGGAGCGGATGGAGGCTCTTAAAAGTCGCGCGCGCGAAAATGGCATCGGCTTTGAAGATGTAAGCGCGGCGAAATTGCGCGAGATAGAGCCTAATATTGCCGGTCTAGGCGCTTTGCTGGTCTCTTCGACAGGCATCATCGACTACAAGCAGGTATGCCGCGCCTTTTCAGAGCAATTGAAAGAAAAAAACGTAACCCTGGTCACAAACGCAAAAGTCACGAATATCTCCGAAGATCTGACCGGCGTCAGTATTGCGACTGACCGCGCAGGTGATTTTCGCGCAAGCAAATTGATCGTTTGTGCAGGATTGCAATCGGACCGGTTGGCTCGGCTCGCAGGGCTAAACCCCACGCATCAGATCGTACCATTTCGAGGAGAGTACTTTACTTTACCGCAGTCGAAATCCGGCATCGTGAAACACCTGATCTACCCTATCCCGGACCCTGACCTCCCTTTCCTCGGAATACATCTGACGCGAATGATCGATGGACGCGTCACAGTGGGTCCAAATGCTGTTTTGGGATTCCATCGCGAGGGCTATCCGAAGGGCAGCGTAAACATTGGCGACGTCATTCAGATGGCTTCTTTCGGTGGATTCTGGAAGATGGCGCGCAAGAACCTTGGATCGGGTATCGACGAGTTTCGCAACTCGCTTTTCCGCAAAGGCTACCTCGAGCAGTGCAGGAAATACTGTCCGTCGCTTGAATTGTCGGATCTGCGCACGCCGGGCGCTGGTATTCGTGCGCAGGCCATCATGAATGACGGTACGCTTGTCCATGACTTCCTTTTCCTCGACAGCGCGCGGCAGCTTCACGTCTGCAATGCGCCATCGCCGGCAGCAACTTCGGCTATGCCGATTGCGAAAATGATCGTGGATCGTATGGAGGCCCGCGCGGAGGCGTAAAGTTCGCCTCAACAAGGAACTAAATATAGCTTTCATAAAATAAAGACGTTACATTTTCTATCTTATGGAAACCCGATTTCTTGAAACTTTTCTGCTGGTTGCCGAAAACGGCTCGCTCGCTGAAGCGGCGCGGCGGCTCAACATTACCCCGGCTGCTGTTGCGCAGCGTATGCAGGCCCTGGAAGACGAACTGGGAAAGCCTTTGCTCATCAGAGCGGGAAGGTCGGTCCAGCCAACCGATGCGGGGCATGCGATTCTGGATCAGTGCCGGCGCATTCTTGGCGAAGTTCGCCATCTGCGTAGTTTTGCCCAAAACGATGCTCTCTCAGGAGAATTGAGGATTGGCGCGATTACCACAGCGCTGACGGGGATTTTGCCGAGTGCGCTCAGGCACTTGGTGGATACTGTGCCCGCCGTGGAAGTTTTTGTCCTGCCGGGTACATCGCCGGACCTCTACCAAGCGCTCGAAGGCGGGAAGATAGATGCCGCAATTCTTGTGCGGCCTCCTTTTACCATACCCAAATCGCTCGATTGGTGCACGCTGCGCTCCGAACCGTTGATCTTGCTCGCTCCTGAAGAGCTGGGCGAGGAGGATCCTTTGTCATTGCTGAAATCGCGTCCTTTCGTTCGGTATGACCGCAACAATTGGGGTGGCAGGCTGGCAGATAGCTGGCTTCTGCAGCGACGGATCCGTCCGCGCGAATGGCTGGAGCTGGATTCGCTGGAAGCGATTTCCGTCATGGTCAGCCATGGCCTTGGTGTATCGATCCTGCCGGATTGGGCCAGGCCCTGGCCAGAAGGATTATCCGTGGCCAGAATTGCGTTGCCGGGTCCGCAGCAGCAGCGTGAGATTGGTTTGCTTTGGCCTCGCAGCGCACCATCCGGCCGGCTGATCACAGTGCTTCTTGATGCGCTGCAACCCACCACTACAGTCAGGTAAGGTCGCGTTTTTTGCAATAGCCTGAGCGATGTGGGATGTTTTTCCTGCCTATTCGGCAGCGACAGCCAGGCGCTCGCGCTCATAAGAAAGCCCTGCGCTATCGAAGATATGGAGATTGCCGGGATCAGCGCTGAAACGCACGGTCGAGCCGCGTTCGATCGCCGCATTGCCCGGCATCTTGGCTACGAGGGGTTCGCCTTCGCGGCCAATCTCCACATAGAGAAGCTGGACCTCGCCGAGCTGCTCGATATAGTCGACAGTCCCCTCGAACAACACGCCTCCATCCGCATCACTGGCGATGATCAGGTCTTCGGGCCGTACCCCGAAACTTACACTTTCCCCGACTGCTGACTCCGGTGTCTGGATGGGGACATGCGCGATCACATCTCCGGCAAGCCGGACCGCGGTCGGTCCGCCCGCCCTCTCGATCGTTGCTGGCAAAATATTCATGGCAGGCGAACCAATGAACTGGGCGACGAACAAATTGCCGGGCTTGCAATAAAGATCCATGGGGGTGCCGACCTGCTCGATATGCCCGTCTTTCAGCACGACGATGCGATCTGCCAGCGTCATCGCTTCGATTTGGTCGTGGGTGACATAGACCATCGTCGTGTTCGGCATCGACTCCTTGAGTTTGGCGATTTCGAGCCGGGTCGCTACGCGCAGTGCGGCATCGAGATTGGACAGCGGTTCGTCGAACAGGAAGACTTTCGGGTTGCGTACGATGGCCCGGCCGATGGCGACGCGCTGCCGCTGGCCGCCGGAAAGCGCCTTTGGCAGACGGTGAAGATATTGGGTCAGTTGCAGGATATCTGCGGCCTGGTTTACACGCTCATCGATCTCGGACTTGCTGGCCCTTGCGATCTTCATGCCGAAGGCCATGTTGTCGTAGACCGTCATGTGCGGATAGAGCGCATAGGATTGGAACACCATGGCGATGCCGCGCTTGGACGGCGGCACGTCATTGACCACCTCGCCATCTATTTCGAGGGTTCCGCCGGTGATCTCCTCCAGTCCCGCTATGCTGCGCAGGAGCGTGGACTTTCCACAGCCCGACGGCCCGACGAAGACGATGAACTCGCCTGATTTGATGTCGAGATCGATGCCGTGAAGAATCTCCAGACTGCCATAGGCCTTCCTGACATCCTTGAGCAGTAGATCAGCCATGTTTTCCTCCCATTGGCGCCGTGTCGGTTGTTTTCCGTTCGGCGTTCGGTGTCGTTCAGGCAATCCTTCCGAACCAGGCGCCGTAGGCGCCCAGCATGATCTTTCCGTCCGTGGCCGTGCCATCGAAGCCATGGCCCGACACGGATACGGCGCTGATGCCTTCGCCCAGCGCAACGCTCCCGGCACCGTCGCCGAGATTGAACGCGCAGAGGATCTGCTCGTTGTTGTGTTTGCGCGTGAAAGCGACGATGTCGCCATCGGTTTCGACGAAATCGACCGAACCCTTCGACAATGCCGGGTGCGTTGCGCGGAACGCCAGCATGCGCCGGTAATGTTCGAGCACGGACTCCTCATCGCCCGTCTGCGTGTTGACGGATAGCGTGACATGCTCGACCGGCACCGGTAGCCATGGTTTGGCGGCGGAGAAACCGGCGTTAATCGAGTTCGATTCCCATACCATTGGGGTGCGGCACCCGTCGCGGCCTTTGAATTCGGGCCAGAAGCGGATGCCATAGGGATCGCGCAAATCCTCAAAAGCAAGATCGGCCTCCGGCAGACCCAACTCCTCCCCCTGATAAATACAGACCGAACCGCGAAGCGACATCAGGAGTGCCGAGATCACCTTGAGATAGGCATTGCGGTCCTTGTCGCTGGTTGCCCAGCGTGAGGCATGGCGCATCACGTCGTGATTGGAAAAGGCCCAGCATGACCAGCCGTCGCTGGCAACCTGACCGAATGTTTCGAGTACCTTGCGTACGCGCTGTGCGCTGATCCTGTCGGGAGACAGGAAGTCGAACGAGTAGCACATATGTACGCGGTCATCGCCCGACGTGTAATCGGCCACCACCTGCAGGCCGCGCTGCGCGTCGCCGACTTCGCCAACGGCTGCTGCTGCCGGATACTCGTCGAGGAGCGCGCGGAAGCGGCAAAGGAACGCGATGTTTTCTGGTTGGCTCTTGTCATAAACATGATCCTGCCAGTTGTATGGATTGACCGCTGGTGCGGTCGAATAGTCGCGATCTTCGACGGCGAGCGGGGGATTGTTCTCCAGCCCAAGCGAGTGGAAGTAGAAATTGATCGTATCGAGGCGGAAGCCATCGACGCCGCGCTCCAGCCAGAAACGCGTCACGTCCAGCAATGCGTCCTGAACCTCTAAATTGTGGAAGTTGAGGTCTGGCTGCTCGGCAAGGAAATTGTGCATGTAATATTGCTGGCGACGCGCGTCCCATGCCCATGCCGAGCCGCCGAAAATGGACAACCAGTTGTTTGGCGGCGTACCATCAGGCTTAGGGTCGGCCCAGACATACCAGTCGGCCTTCGCATTGTCGCGGGAGGACCGGCTTTCCTTGAACCAGGGGTGCACGTCCGATGTATGCGACAGCACAAGGTCGATCATCACCTTGAGATTCAGGCGATGTGCCTCCGCCACAACGGCGTCGAAATCCTCGAGCGTGCCGAACAGAGGATCGACATCGCAATAATCCGAGACATCATAGCCAAAATCCGCCATCGGAGATTTGAAGAAGGGCGAAATCCAGATGGCATCCACGCCCAGCTCGGCTATGTGCGGCAACCGCATCAGAATCCCACGCAGATCACCCACGCCATCGCCGTTCGAATCCTGGAAGGAACGCGGATAGATTTGGTAGATCACCGCGCCGCGCCACCAATCACGATCCGCCTGCAAAGCGGGCTCTATACCCTGAACGTCCTTTCGAAGAACCGCAGTCTGCATTTCCATCAACCACCCTTGACCGAGCCCGCGAGGAGGCCGCGGACAAAATAACGTTGCAACGAAAAGAACACGATCAACGGCACGATGATCGTGATGAAGGCCGATGTCGTCAGGATTTCCCAATCGCCGCCGCGCGAACCGAGCAGAGCGTTGAGCTTGCCTGTCAGCACAAGCTGGTTCGAGCCAGAACCGAGGAAGACCATGGCGACGAGCAGGTCGTTCCAGACCCAGAGAAACTGGAAGATAGCGAAAGACGCGAGCACCGGGAACGAAAGCGGTAGCACGATCTTGACGAAGATTTCGAAATCGCTGGCGCCGTCGATGCGCGCCGATTCCATGATTTCGCGCGGCAGGCCTGCGATGTAGCTGCGCAGGAGATATATCGCGAATGGCAATCCGAACCCGGTGTGAGCGAGCCATATGCCGAGATAGGTCTTTGCCGGCACGCCGAAGAATGCGCCGACGCCGTTATAGAGTTTGAGAAGTGGAATAAGCGACATCTGCAATGGCACGACGAGCAGCCCGATAATCACTGCGATCAGGATCGCGCGACCGGGAAATTTCATCCATGCCAGCGCATAAGCTGCGAAAGCCGCGATCAGGATCGGGATGATGGTCGCTGGGATGGTCACGGTCAACGAGTTGATGAAGGAACGGCCGATGCCTTCGGAGAAGAGCACGGTCCGATAGTTCTCGGTGGTGAAGCTGGCGAGCGTCGAGGCTTCGAAGAAGACGCGCTGACCGCGATTACCCTCAAAAGCGACCGGTGAGATATTTTCGTAGCTGCCGTCCTCATTGACCTGCAGCGTTTCACCGTCACGCAATTCGGCAATTGACCCGGCTTCATGTTCCGTCGGCGCCTGGATGCGGGTGCCGTAGGAAATGATCCGTCTTGTGTCGCTGTCTTCGAAGAGCGAGCCCGAGATGACGAATGCACCGTCTCGCTCGACTTGTGCATCAGCGCCTGCCGTCCGGCCCTGGCCGGTTTGAGCCGATGTGGTCATCGCAGTCCACCAACCGGACACTGCGATCTGGTCGCGATCGCGCAGCGACGAGACGAGAATGCCCAAGATCGGGATCGTCCAAACTATGACGATCAGCAGCACGGCGAGGTGAATGCCCCAGCGCTGGAAGAAGGATTGTCCGGCTCTTGCGGCCATCTCAATGATCTCCCGTTTCGCGCGTCGCGTTGCGGATGTTCCAGATCATGATCGGGATGACGGCCAGCATGATGATCAGCGCAATGGTCGCGCCGCGTCCGAAATCGCCTCCGCCGCGGAACATCCAGTCGAACATGAGGTTGGCCAGAACCTGGCTGTTCCACTGGCCATTGGTCATCGTCAGCACGATATCGAAGACTTTGAGAACGAGGATCGTGATCGTCGTCCACACCACTGCGATCGTGCCCCATATCTGTGGCACCATGATCTTCCAGAATATCTGGAAACCGTTTGCGCCATCTATGGTGGCGGCTTCGATCGTCTCCTCCGGAATGCCGCGCAGCGCTGCCGACAGGATCACCATTGCGAAACCTGTCTGGATCCAGATCAGGATAATCATCAAAAAGAAGTTGTTCCAGAACGGTATCGATATCCACACCTGCGGATCGCCGCCGAACCATTGCGCGATAGCGTTGAAGACGCCGATCTGAGTCTGTCCCGCGCCCCGATACTCGTAGATGAATTTCCAGATCACGCTGGCACCCACGAAAGAGATGGCGAGTGGCATGAAGACGAACATTTTGGCGATGTTGCCCCACCAGATGCGATCGGTCAGGACAGCGATGATGAGGCCGAGGAAAGTACACGCCGCCGGTACCACGGCCAGCCAGAGGAAATTGTTGAAGATCGCCTGCCTGAACTCGCGATCGCCCAGCGCCCATTCATAGTTGGCGGTGCCGACAAAGTTCTGCCCGCTACGGTCCATGAAGGAGAGCCGCACGGTTTCGATGACGGGGTAGATCAGATAGACGGTCAGGATGATCAGGGCAGGGCCCAGGAACAGCCAGGGCCGGATCAGGCCCTGGCGGCGCAGATTGTCGATCGCGGCAGCCCCGCTCACCCCGCGTGACGGGAACACGATGTCGACCAGCTTGTTGGCGCCCCAAAAATAGGCGACGCAACCGAAGACCCCGAACACGACCGTAAGGATCGCGGAAACTATCTGGCCCGTCATTCCTTCCTCCCTCGATAGCTAACCGCCTTGCGGTGCGTGAGTTCAAGACCTGAGTGCACGGGCAACGCGCTCGATCGAAATCCATAATGTCGCGCCGCATTCCGGTTGTTCGCCCGCCCGCTCCACTGTGGAGAAGGCGGGCGAGGGCGGCGCTTGGGAGATTTCGCCGCTACTTGATTGAATCCCAGCTTTGCTGAATTTCGTCGGCAACCTGCTTGGCCGGTTTGCCGCCAACGAGATCGACCATGCCTTTCCAGAATGCGCCCGCGCCGATCTTGCCCGGCATCAGATCCGAACCATCGAAGCGGAACGTGGTCGCCTCGGCGAGGATTTGGCCCTGCTTCTTGAGCGCATCGTTGGCATAGGCCTCAGCATTGACGCCTTTGTGCGGGGTCACGAAACCGGACTGCGCCATCCATAGTTCATGTGCCAACGGCATTTTGAGGAACTCGATGAACGCACGTGCTGCATCGGAATCCTTCGTGATCATCGCGAGCGTTCCGGCGCCGAGCACAGGCTTGCCAAGATCCTTATCCGCATAGGCCGGCATGTAGAAGAAGTCGGCATCAACACCCAGTTCGGTGCCTTCGGGGAAGAACGACGGAATGAACGACGCCTGATGATGCATGTAGCATTTTGGCGGAATGCCGAAGAGGCCCTTCGGGCTATCGCGGAAATCGGTTGCCGAAACGGCTGCCGCACCGCCATCGACATTCTCGTCCTTGGTGGCGATCGATGCAAAGATTTCGAGAGCCTCAACCACCTTCGGATCGTTGAACGGGATTTCGTTCGTGGTCCATTGATCATAGACGGAGGGTTCGTTGATCCGCAGCATTATATCTTCGACCCAATCGGTCGCAGGCCATCCGGTCGCGCCGCCCGAGCCAAGTCCGATGCACCACGGCACGCCGCCGTCAGCGACGATTTTCTCTTGAAGTGCCAGGAGGTCTTCCATCGATTCTGGAATTTCGTAGCCGGCATCCTCGAAATTATCCGGTGAATACCAGACAAGGGATTTGACGTCGGCCTTGTAGGGGAGGGCGAAGAATTGTGGCTTGCCGTCCTTATCGTTGTAGGTGCCCAGATCGACCCAGGATTCACCGGCACCGTAATTCTGAGCGACCCACGCCTGAGTTTCGTCGCCCAGCGGTGTGAGCAGACCCTTCGAGGCGAGGTCTTGGATCAAGCCGGGCTGCGGCAGGATCGCGATGTTGGGCGGACTGCCGGCCTGCGTGTCGATGACGATCTGCTGCTCGTAATTCTCGGACGACGAATAATTGACTGTCGCGCCGGTCGCCTCGCGGAAATATTCCAGGATGCTCTGAGCGAGCTCCTCGTCCGGCCCTCGCCACGGACCGAATACGGTCAGTGTCTGGCCCGACAGGTCTGTCTTCTGCAGCGTTTCGTAATCTGACCAGGTGAAGCGCGCATCCTCGCCGGGCGCGAATTTTAG
Source organism: Foliimonas ilicis (assembly GCF_039939195.1). Classification (NCBI taxonomy): domain Bacteria; kingdom Pseudomonadati; phylum Pseudomonadota; class Alphaproteobacteria; order Hyphomicrobiales; family Phyllobacteriaceae; genus Foliimonas; species Foliimonas ilicis. Next base: position 331,125 of record NZ_JBDUUH010000005.1, read on the forward strand.
TTCCGCGGAAGCGGGGGCCGAATAAAGCGAAAGCGTGGTGAGCATGACGCCCACCATCAGGGTCCTTTTCATGAACTCCTCCCGTTCAAAGTCTCTGTGTCGAATGCGCACCCTCCATCCGCACTCGTCGCCGCTGCCGGAGAACCGCTATTCCGCGATTTCCCAAAGCGCTTTGGCTGGTTGGTATCTTCGCCACCGAACAACATCGAAGTCAAGGGCGGTTCTTCTTGAACGATTTAGAGGCTGTTCATTTTGCGATGCAGCATGGCTTTGCGGTAATGCAGCATAATTTTCAGCTTCCGCCGCATCGCTTGGGTGCTAAGGTCAGATGTCCGAAGCACGTGATAGTCCGGCACGATTTGGTATAAGACTCAAAGCGCTTTGGGGTTTGAGGAGACGAACGAGTGAATCTGAAGCAGCTCTCCCAAATGCTGGAACTCTCGCAGACGACGGTCAGTCGAGCGCTGAACGGCTACCCGGAAGTTGCCGAAGATACGCGCCGCCGCGTGATGGATGCGGCCAAGCGGCACGGCTATCGGCCGAATCCCAGTGCGCGCCGGCTGGCGACCGGCAAGGCTGGCATGATCGGCTATATCATGCCGACTGGCGCCTCCGTCGATATTGACCCTCATTTCGTCGAGTTTCTGTCCGGGTTGGGTGATTATGCGCGGGCACATGAGCTCGATCTCTCGCTTAGCCCGACCACGATCGACGATGAGGAGATGACCTATCGTCGCGTTATCGCCAACAAACAGGTCGATGCTATCTATGTGTCTGCGCCGCGCCCGAAGGACAGGCGCGTGACGCTGCTCAAGCAGCTCGGCGTACCCTTCATCGTGCACGGGCGCTCAGAAGGCCTCGATTTCAACTATCCTTTTCTCGATATCGATAATGAGGGTGCGTTCCACGATGCGGCGCGGCTGTTGCTTCAGCTCGGACACCGCCGCATCGCGCTCATAAACGGCAATGGCGAACAGACCTTCGCGATCCATCGGGAGCAGGGGGTTCGCCGCGCGCTTACCGCGCAAGGTGTGACGCTCGCGCCCGCCCTTGTACGGTCGCTGCCGATGACCGAGGAGAATGGCTACCGCGCCACCCGCGCCTTTCTGGAAGGTGCGGTGCGCCCGACCGCCATCATCTGTTCCAGTCTGCTGACCACTTTGGGTGCGACGCGCGCGCTTCGTGATGCCGGTCTTTCGGTGCCTGACGACGTCTCTTTGATCTCGCACGACGACGTCTTTCCCTTCCTCAAGCCGGAAAGCTTTCCGGTGCCGCTTTCCACGACGCGATCCTCGATCCGTGCGGCTGGTGCGCGGATCGCTGAGCGGCTGGCTGCCCGCATTGCGGGACTCGAGGAGGAGATGTGCGGTGAGGTCTGGCCGGTCGATCTTGTCGTCCGCGGCTCGGTTGCGCAGGTTTCTGGCGCAGTTTGAACGAAAATCGTCGCCGCCTCAGGCTGTGCTTGAAGCCTGGCGCATCGACTAGAACATCAATCGACCACACTCAGCCCCGAAAGCGATGATGCTGGCGGAATTCGCCGGGCAAATCATCTCAATCCGCAACTTGCCGGACCAAGGTCCTGACAGTTGCCATCAACGCCCTCAAAGGGCACAAGCAATCAATGGACTCCATTGCTGAGCGAGGAACCGCGGGGCTCATAGTTAAGGCCATTCGTGTTTGAGATCAGATATTTACACGTGACCCAAAAAGTTGCTGCAATTTAAGCAGATTAGATGCCCAGACCACAGGTTTCAGATGATTGACAAGGCTCAAGTTTCCACCGTCACGCCTCGGACAGCGTCTCGCTCGCGGCGGATTGCCTGGGCTATCGCCGCGCTTCTGGCGATAGGATTCGGCGCAGTCTGGCATTTTGGATTGGTTGGCCTCGCATTGCATGCAAGTGCAATGCTTGGTGCTTCAGACGAACGCAAAGACAAAAATCTCTGGCTACCATATTACACTGCAACGATTGACGCTTTGCAGATAGAAGGCCTGTCAGACAATGTCTCAGGTCTAACCTTCAACGCAGAGACGGGCACACTCTTTACCGTGGTGAATCGGCCCCCGGAAATCGTTGAACTTTCGCCCGAAGGAGCTGTCCTTAGGCGAATTCGGCTCCGTGGCGCGGCAGATACCGAGGGCATTGCCCACGTTGCTGGAAACAGGTTTATCGTCATCGACGAGAAGAAAAACCGTTTCATCTGGATCGACATTGATCCGGAAGCCAGCGAGATCGATATAGGTGCCGCACCATTCTTTACCCTGGATATTGAAACCTTCCCCAACATGGGCCTCGAAGGCGTCTCTTGGGACCAACGCAACGCAAACTTGATACTCACAAAGGAAATGTGGCCGATCAAGGTGCTCATCGTTTCCGGGCTCGACAAGGCGATGGAGGGCGAAGGTTTGGGTATTACGGTGAAGGAATGGCATCCGGATCTGCTCACCGGACATGCATCAGGAGACCTTTCTTCCGTGACAGTTCATGACCCGACTGGCAACATTGTCCTGCTCAGTGATCTAACGTCAGTTGTGACAGAATATTCATCTGAAGGGGAAGCGATCAGCCTCCTGCCGCTATGGGGCGGATGGAGCGGCCTTCGGGAAAGTATACCGCAGGCAGAGGGCGTTGCAATCGGTTCTGATGGTGCGATTTACATCGTCTCCGAGCCGAACCTGTTTTATCGTTTCGAACGCAAGGAAAGAGCGTCGTGGGCGACGGCGCCCTGAATGGAGGCTCGCATCTGTGCAGACCAAGGTCGCCTGGCGCTCTGGCTGTAACAAGCCAGTATAAAATCCAGAGAGCCGCTCAATGGCGGCTCTCTTTGTTGCGCTATAGGCGCTCTGTATCGCGAGCGAATTTCATGAAACTATTGAACGACCGGCGTTGAGTTCAGCGCCAATGCATCATTACAGGCTATAGCTAAAGCGCTGTTAGGTTTGTCAGCGCCAAGCGGTGTTGCCCAACCAGATTTTTCTATTATGCCGCGACGACCATATGAGGTTGCTGCCTGCAACGATGCGAGTACTTCTAACGAATCCGGAGCGCTCTTGGATTGAGCCACGCAATATGGGGTCATGGCGGTAACCACTGCGGTAACGCTGGCGGCGTCCGCCATTCGTTGAGCGGTTCCGCCTGTCACCCATCCACCCCAGTTGAAACCTACAATAGCGAGCGCAACAGCGCCTAGACCCGCACCGTATAGCGCCGGGGATACCCACTCTGGAATTTTCATTATTTTGTCCGATCTTATCAGACAGACGCGCCTGATTGCGCGCATGTACGTCAACCTATCACGTAACTATGTCTGGAAGTAATAATTCGGCACACGCCCGTAGATGCTGCTTAAACCGATGTTCCTGATCGGCGTGAGTTTCTACTGCCGATAAAGGACCATGCCTGCGTGATAGAGCACACCGTCGATGAAATCGCCATCGGCGGTAAAGCCGGTATCATCCCAATATTCGATATGGTTGCCGGTTACCTCATAGCGCCCTTCATAGGCACGTTCGCGGGTGCCGCGCGCTTCAACGTAGCGGTTGTTCGGTAGCAATTCGTGACGGATGCGACCGTCTTCGGTGACCCACATGCCGACATAGGGATGATCAATTTTCACGTCCGTTTCCTCGGCTGTGGCCACCTGCCCGAGCAGGACGACCGCTAAAAGCGTTGTCAAAGATTTCTGCATTTTCTTTCTCCTGATCGCTGGAGTGGCGGCAGCACCAGAAGGGCACTGCCGCATAAATCGGGCTAATTCGAGCGAGGCTCATTGTTGTCGATAACCTCTTGATATGCGGCGAGGTCAAGGAAGGCCTCAGCCTCGGTCACGACGCCATCTGTCATCTGGAAAATCCAGACAAACTGGTTGGCGTAAGGTGCGCCGGAAGTCGTCGTGGCCGATCCATCGAAGCGAACGATCACCGTGTCACCTGCTGCCCAGACGTCATGAACCTTTGGAACAAGCGGAGTAGAAAGGCGGCTGATAAGGGGGAGAGATCCCTGCTCGACGAAATCTTCCATGCCGGTATAGGTGCGGGCCACCGGTCCAGAACCCCGGATGGTCCAGCTTATATTCGGAGCCAGAAGCTCGGCAAAGACATTGCCGCCTTCAACCCAGTTGTCGAATGCCTGCCGGACGATCGCTTCGTTTCGGGTGGTGACATCTGTCTCCTGGGTGGGCGCAGGCATTATGCATGTTTCTTGGGCGCTCGCCGGTGCCATACCCGCGGTCAAGGTAATGGCGATCAGCAACGTGCAGGCAGATTGCGTCATGCGGGAAAATGTCATCTTTCGATTCCTTTTGTGGTGGGTCGGAGGGGGAATGGTTGGGTTTGCCAGCCGGAGCATCACTGAGGCGACGCCGTCGGTCGGATGGTGATCTCGGTCGTATCGACGCTGTCGGGCGCCTCGATCACCTGTCGCACCGCCAATGCGATGTCGGCGGGCTGAAGCGCGATTGCGCGATATTCGTCCATCACGGCCATCGTTTCTTCATGGGTGATGGTCGATGCCAGGTCGCTTTCGACAACACCAGGATTAACGCAGGTGACGCGGATATTCGTGCTTTCCTGGCGCAGCCCATCGGAAATGGCGCGCACTGCAAACTTTGTGGCGCAATATACCGCCGCTGTAGGCACGACCTGCAGCGCACCGATCGAACCAATGTTGATGATCTGACCACTGCCTTGCTGCTCCATGGTGGGCAGAACCGCGCCGATGCCCCAGAGCACGCCCTTGATGTTTACATCGACCATCCGTTCCCACTCATCCTGCTTTCCGGCGGAAATTGGCGACAGGGGCATCACGCCCGCATTGTTCACCAGAACGTCGATGCGCCCCCAGAGGTCGAGAGCTGCTTGCGCGAAATCAGCCATGGAAGCCCGGTCAGTGACGTCCAGAACATGGGCTTCCGCAATGCCGCCTGCCTCGCGAAGTTCGGCTGCGATGGCCTCGACGCGCTCTAGCCGACGTGCGCCTAGCAGCACCTTTGCGCCATGGGCCGCAAGCTCGCGGGCGATGCCTTCGCCGATCCCGCCTGAGGCGCCTGTAATCAGAATAATCTTGTCCATGAACTCTTCCTTTCGTGATGCTGACGAAAAGGTGGACGTTTCTGGCTGTCGCCGGTATCCCTTCAATTGTGGACTGGATGGTTAGCAAGATTTGACAATGAACATCGACATGAACCTGTTGCCTCTGTTTCAGGCTGTCGCGGAGGAAGACAATTTCCGTGCCGCAGCCGATCGGCTTGGGGTGACGCGCTCGGCCGTGAGCCAAGGCATCCGGCGGCTTGAAGACGGCATCGGCACAGCGCTGGTAACGCGCACCACGCGCTCGGTCCGCTTGACCGAGGCAGGAGAGAAGTTGCGCGAGGCCCTGTCCCAACCCATGTCGGACATTACGGCGGCGCTGGAGCATCTGGCGGCGGAAGATCAACCACGCGGGCTTTTGAGACTGGCCGTAACTTCGATTGCAGAAGGCTTTCTATCGGGACCGTTCCTCACCCGTTTTGCCGAGGCAAATCCGGAAGTGACCATCGATGTGGTGGTAACCGACGAGGAGTTCGACATAGTAGCGGCGGGGTTTGATGCAGGTATCAGGCTGGGCGAGGTGATCGAGCAAGACATGATCGCCGTGCCGATGGGCGGCGAACAGCGCGAGGCGGTCGTGGCTGCGCCCGCCTATCTGGCAAAGCATGGCGGGCCGTCCCATCCGCGCGACCTGGTTCACCATCGCTGCATCGGCTGGCGCCCCGCGCCGAATGTCGCTCCCCATCGCTGGGAGTTCGCAGAAAAAGGCGTCGAGTTCGACGTCGCAGTCGAACCGCAGATCACGACAAACGATCTTCGCCTGATGTTGCGCACCGCACTTTGCGGGGCCGGGATAACTTTCGCCCCGCGCGAGACATTCCACCTTTATGTGGAGAGGGGCGAACTTGTCTGGCTGCTGGAAGACTTCCTGCCGCCTTTTCCGGGGTTCTATCTCTACTATCCGCAACGCCGGAATATGGCGCCAAAGCTCCGCGCTTTGGTCGAACATGTGCGCCGCTGGACCTGACGATTGAATACAGTCGCGCCGATGTTATTGCCGTCGATGCGTCTTCACCATGCCATGGTTGCAGATAAGCCACATACCACAACCTAAAGACCCCTATTGTGTACCTTTTCACAAAACTAACATTGTCTGAAATGTGGCGGCTGGTATCTCTTTTTCACCCGAAAATCACCAAAAGGAAACGTGATGCGGAAACTGGTGCCGATTGCCTTTATCGCCGTTATCAGCGCGTGCGCCAGCCCGTCTGATGGTCCCAGTGCGACCAACATCCGCAACGCCTCTCTTCCCAACTCCAACGAGAAAATTCCGGTCGTCGAATTGTCCGATGCGCCGATGAGCGCAATGGGCGCGACAACGCTTTCATACTCTCCCAACGATGCGGGCCTTAGTGAATTTCGCTCTGGCGGGTTTGTCGATACGCGACTGCGCCGTGGCGACGTGATTGAGGTTACGATCCTCGATACGGGCGAGGAGGGGATGTTTTCCTCGACCGACAGCAAGACGCTCAATCTCGGCCGTTTCACGGTTGATAATGGCGGTTTCGTAACCATGCCATTCGTCGGCAAGCAGCGCGTTCTGGAATCCTCGCCCGACGCGCTTCAGACGCAGATCGTCAATGGTTTGCGTGGCTCTGCGGTTAATCCGCAAGCGGTGGTTACGGTCGTCGAGAAGCCAACGAGCGGCATAACGGTCAATGGCGATGTGCGCGCTGCCGGGCGCTTTCCGCTGACCGCGCGCAAAGAGCGCGTGCTGGATGCGATTGCGCTTGCGGGCGGTGCGTCCAAGGCTCCGGGTGCGGCGACGGTAACGCTCGTTCGCGGCAAGCAGCGCGCAACCGCGCCACTCGACCGGGTGCTGCGCGAAGATCGTCAGAACGTTTATCTTCTGCCCGACGATCAGCTCTTCATCCAGGGCGATGCGCCGAGCTTCACGGCTTTTGGAGCATTCAAGAGCGTTGGTGAATTTGAGTTCGAAACCGGAAAGCTGACGCTTGCTCAGGCGCTTGGACGTGCCGGCGGTCTGCTCGATGACCGGGCCGATGCGCGCAATTTCTATGTCTTCCGCAATCAGGCTGTTCACACGGATGCGGCCTATGCATCGGCGGGCAAGAACCCCGGCATGCCGTTCATTACAACCAAACCGGTCATCTATCGCGTCAATCTGAAAGACGTGTCAAATTTCGGTCTGATGCAGCAATTCAAGATACAGGACGGCGATATGCTCTATGCGAGCAATGCCGGGCTGGTGGATGCTGCAAAGCTAATCACAGTCTTCCAGAAAAGCGCTGCCACAGCGGCAGCACCGCTTCCGGGTGGCGGGAGCTAAACCACGATTCCGCGCAAGGTTTTCAGCGCGGAATTCGCGCTGTCGGGGCGATCTGCGGGATTTTCCCGAGCGAGCCGTGTGGCCAGTGCAGCCATTCGCGATACGGATGCATCCGTATCGCTGCATCGCTCAAGCATAAGTCTCATGATGAGGCCGCAGGCATAAAGATCGGTACGCATGTTGAGCGGCGCTCTATCGCGCTGTTCGGGAGCCAGAAATTCGGTGTGTCCGGCGAACCCGATATCGAGATCGCTATGCTGCTGCCCGGCCCCCAGCGCAAAGCCGAAATCGGCAATCTTCAAACTTGCCAATTCACCGCCTGACAACAGAAGATTGTCAGGCGCGAGATCGCAATGGATCAGGTGGCGCGAATGAAGAAATGTCAAGCCCGACAAAAGCGCATCCATTGCTTGCCCAATTTCGGTTGCGCTGAATGATCCATCACTGAGACGCTGCGATAGGCTGCTTTCCGCCCATTCAAAAATCAGGGCCGGTCGCCCGTCATCCAGTCGAAGCATCATTTGCGGCGCATGCAGATTGTCGTGCTTCAAAGGCAGGGCGATGTGCGCCTCACGCAACAGAAGGCGTCGTGCGATTTCGTCGTCTGCGTGGTCGGGATGAAGCGTTTTCAGTGCGTGATTTGTCTGAAGATCGCGATGGCGAATGCGATAGATTTCCGTTCGTGCACTGACATGAACGCGCTCCTCCATCGTGAAACTGTTGGCGATGAATTCGCGATTGTTCTCGTTCAGGCGCGACAGCCCTTTATCGAGAGCGTCTCGTACCCGATCGATCAACATAGTGGTTTCATCGGTTTCGCGCTTTACGGTGCCATTATATTGCAACGCCTGCCAAAGCGCTTCGAACCGCTTCGCGATGTCGTCGAAATCGCCGGACCCGCCCGCGTTCATTCCGGCTGAATACCGACCACGATTGCACTGAGATTCTCGCGCGAATTGGCGATGAGCGCGTCTTGAACGAGCGCTTCCGCCGCCTGATCGACCGGTGTGTCGATCAAAATTTCCGCAATGCTTCGTTCATCCAGAGCGCGTGCGAGAGCGTAGCTGCAAAGTAAAAAGCGGTCCCCGCTTTGCAAATTGTCAGTCACGGTTTCAGGCATCAATTGCGCACGTACTCCGATGCCGCGGGAAAGCGTCCTTCGAAGTCCAACCTCGACGTGGTCGCGCGTCAGGCAGCGCATCATGCCGTCCCGAACTAGATAACATCGTGCGTCGCCGGCCCAGACGATCGCGAACGCGTCGTCCACGATTGCCAGCGCCGCTACACTGGCAGCGGGAGCTTCGCGTCCGTTCGATGCGTAACTCGATTGCAGCAAACCATGCGCCCGGCCGAACTTGCCTTTTACCTCCTGTACGAGAGAGTCCAGAAGATCGGTTGGCGAAATGTCGGCCAGCGTATTGGTCGTAATTTTCGCGGCCTCGACCGCTGCGATGCTGTCGCCCATCCCGTCGGCAATTGCCAGAATGCACGGGCTTTCCGAAACGAGCAGCGCATCGGCATTAACGGCAAGACGTGTGCCGGGATGGGTCGAATAGCTGCGCTCGATGGAGAATTTTTGAATCGGTTCGGGCGCGGCTATGACGGGCGGGGCGGATTCGACTTTTGGCGGTGAAGGCTCTGTCACAGGCGGCGCGACATGCACCGGAAAATCCCGGATGAGTTTCACGAAATCGTCGGTTTTAGGCGCACCGGCCGTCTTGAAGCCTTTGGCTTGCCCCGTATCGAAATCCGGCCGCCACCAAAGCGAAATCGACTCACCGGCAGTGCGTGGCGCGTCGTTCTTCGCTGGGGGCCGGGCGTGGGGCAGGCGCAGGCGCTTTATGCCAGCGGTAAAGGACGCAACTTCGAACTCGCGGGTCAGGGATGTTTCGGCCAGCGCTTCGGCGGCTATGAACCAGTTCTCATCGAAACAAAGCTGCCGCGGATGATCCCGGAAGCTGGTCAGATGTGCTGCGATCACCAATGGGAAGCTGCGCCCGACACGGTCTGTACTCGGCAGCACGACGCCGACGACCGTAGTTGGTCCCCAGAGCCCGCGCTCGATAACGAACCTCCATGGTGGCATGGCCTTGAAGTGCCGAGGCCACTCTTTTCCGAACGTCTGCTCGCTTGCCTGAATGCCTGCCTGTATCCAGCCGTCGAGAAAGTTCTGGAACGTCCTTCCAAGGGCCGTCGAGATGAAATCGCCATGGGTCGGAACCTTGCCGAAAAAGCCGATCCGGTCAGCTTCTGGGGCGGTCGTTTCGGGAGCGTGGCGTTCGTTCATCGCGCGGCGCTTCAGAACTGGTTCGGACAGGCGAAATCGGACAACGCCTGGAGCCTGAACGGATTGAGAACCGATCCGAATTGGATGTCGAACTCGGCAGTGTGACCGCGATCTTCAAAACGCGCCCGGAACAGATCGTCACTCTCAACCGTAACGTCAGCCTTATCGAATAGACGGAAAGGTGACCAATCTCCGGTTTCGGTCAGAGTCTGCTGAAATCCGCCCGGATAGAACATGACGTGAGAACTTTTCTTGGGCTCGCTGCTTGGCCACTCGAATGACTTCGAGAGCACCCGTCCCGGAACATAAACAAGAGGCTCCTCGTCGATTCTCATCGCAACGGCAGTGGCTGAATCGCTGAGTGAAACCGGCTTCACATTTATCGAGATGGAAGGAGTCTCACTGCCCGCCGGGAAGAAGGCGCGGTTTATCTTGTCGGCGTTTTCGAATTGTGAGATCGCCTCACTCGGAATGCCTTCGGCGCCGAACGTCCCGCGCCAGCCCCATGGGCTCGAACCGGTATCGACGAAGGCTTCGAGTCTGTCTTTGAAGAAGGTTTTGAACAGGCCGCTCGGTCCGAAAAGCCGTACGAAATCACTCATCGCGACATCGCGTGTTGAGTTCCGGTCGAAAGGATAACGTCCAGTCATGATGCTGGAGCACAGCCGCGCGCCATCGGCAGCCCAGAGGTCGTTGATGCGCGTCCGGGCAGTCTTCACCGCAAGCGAACCGATATCGGCTGCAACGCCTGCCATCCAGGTATCGACTGGTGCGGGCAAGCGACGGGCTTCCTGCAACAGATTCTGGTTGGCATCTGTCAACTGGCTGTCCACGTCGAAGACCTTTGCGACTTCTGCCGTCGAAGTCGTGGCGCGTGAGAGCTGGCTATAGACCTTTTGCAGGATCGGCGTGAGCGCCTTTATCTGCGAGCTTGGCGTCTCATCCGATTGCGTGGATGGATCTCCAGCCGCAGGCTCTACAAGCGCCTCACGAAGAAGGCCGAACGGATCCGGCGCATTCGCAGCGCTTGCAAGCGCTGAATTGGAAATGCCAGACGCGCTACTTTCTGCCGACGCAACCTCCGCGCTTAGCGGACGCAGGTCCGTTGCTGCCACGATCGCCTTTGAAACAGCCTCGACCGGGCCGGGCTCGGTAGCAAGTATGCGCGTCGTTTCAGTGGCATCGGCGAGCGTCTGCGAAGGGCGCACGCGCATGTCGCTCAGCAACCCGTTCCAACGCTGTTCGAAATTGTCGAAGTAGAGTTGCAGGGCTGCCTGCGCGACGGTTTCGACCGTTGTGCCGGCAGGGTTCGGCTGGTTGCCGCGTACCCAATGTTCATCGAGTGCCTCACGCGCCGCATCCGTCACATTTGGAAGCACGACGGTCCGGTATCCATTGCCGGTGAAAAGTCCGGGTATGCCCTCCCGAAGCGGGGCCTTCGAGGTACGCTCGAAAGCCTGGTCTCCAAGCGCGCCAAGCGCGTCGGCAGGCACAAAAGGGGATAACAAGCGCGCGGCACGGTAATTGCCCAGTATGTCATAGGCTCTTGCGGCGACGCTCTGATCAGCAATCGCCGCGCGCGCTTTGACGATCAATGCATCATCGAGGTCGATTGCGGGCAGTGCGCCGCCCGCCATCATCTCGACATGGCTGGTCAAGGCGCTCCGCGCGGCAGCACGGCCTTCGCCCGGATAAAGCGTCGCGAACATGTCCTCGGCTTTCAGCGATACGAATTCGCCATCGACCTGTCCGAGACCGCCAAGCATTCCGTAAAGCTTCAGTGCGTCGAATGTCTTGCTGACATTTTCGGTGTCTTCCATATCCTTTTGAAGTTGCACCAGAAGGCGCGGCAACAGCAAAGCGTTCAAGGCGCGCTGATATGCATCGCGCTGGCGGCTGGCGATCTTGCTTTCCTGATCGAGTCCGAAACTCACCGGCCAGACGCGCGTTTCGCGAAAGCCTGTCGTCACGCCGCGCAGATTGTCGAGAGCGGGGAGAATACGCAGGAAATCAGCGTCGGAAACATCGCGAACCGGCACGCCACGAATGAGTTGTTCGTAGGCGTCGATCCGCTCATCAGCCTTTGCAAGCGCGCTGGAGTTTTGGAAATAGGTTGCCGTCCAACTCGCCAGCACCAGCAAGAACATAGCAGCGGCGGCGCCATAGGCGACCTGACGCAATATCATCTGACGCCGCGAAAGACGTTTGTCCCGCGCGACAAGAGACGCCTCGCCGAAGATCACATCCTTGAAAAGACGTGACAGGAAATAGCTGCGGCGCATGCGCGGTGCCGAGGCTTTCGCCGCTGCTGGCTCCATGTCTTCGGACTGTGTGCCGGATGCGAAATAAACGCCGCGCAGCAGAGGGGATTCGACGAGCTTCGAGCCTGCGCAAAGCTCGGTTAGCATTTCATGCAACCGCTCTTTGAGTGACGCGAGCTCGGCGGGGAAGCGGAAAATACGCCCGCGCAGTTCGGCGTCCGGCTCCTGCTGCAGACGCTCGATCAGCATTGCGCCGACGCGTTCCTGAAGAAGAGCAAACTCTTCCAGAAAGCGATCCGGCAGATTGTCGGATTTGTAGCTTTCCTCAAGGCCGAACGTCGTGCCCCATACCTGATCGCGGTCGGTCTTGTTGAAACCGTCGAAGAACTCCACGAAACCAGTCAGCAGATCCGCTTTCGTCAGCACGAGGTAGACCGGCACGCGGGCCTGAAGATACTCGTCGAGTTCCGAGAGCCGTTGGCGGATTGCGCGCACTTCCTCAAGCTGCGCCGCGTGATCGCGCGTCATCAGATCGCCGATCGAGAGCGTCACCAGAACGCCGTTTACGGGCTGCGAGCGGCGGTACTTCTTGAGCAGTCCGAGAAAGCCCTCCCATCCCGCTTTCGATGCACCGTTCAGATCGTCCTGTGTCGTGTAGCGTCCTGCAGTGTCTATCAGGATCGCTTCATCGGTGAACCACCAATTACAGTTTCGCGTGCCACCGATACCCTGAACCGAATTCGTACCGAGTGCATCGCCGAGCGGGAATTTCAGGCCGGAATTGGTAAGTGCTGTCGTTTTGCCGGAGCCCGGCGCGCCGAAAATCACGTACCATGGCAGTTCGTAGACATAGCCGAAGCGTTTTTTGGTGATGCGGCGAAGCAGCGCCAGCGCTTCTTTCAGGCGACTGTGGATTTCGCCAACTTCCGCCTGTTGGCTTGCCGCCGCATCCGCTGCCGCGTCATTTTCGATGCTTTCCATCAATGCCTTGTCGCGTTTGCGTGCGCGAAGGATGGAAACGGCGAGATACACGATCCAGCAAAGGATGATGATGCAGATAAGCGTCAGGCGGGCGCTGCCGCTGGCCAGCGGCTTGAAATCGCCATAGGCGAGCAGATAGCCGTAAAACCAGATGACGACGCAGATCGCCACAACCCAGATGACGGAAAGGAACCGCGCGCCGAGGAAGCCCGCATAAGACTCGACATAAGAACGCAGCGTGTAGAAATAACTTAGCGGATTCACGGCGAAACCCCTCCTGCTTCGGGCGTCGCAGAACCGTCCAGATCATTGGCGCGGTTGGATGGCGTTATGCCTGCGTCATTCAGTGTTTCGCTGGGATCGGTCAGCACCAGGATTTCGGTTCGGCGGTTTGCCTCGCGCCCTTCTGGTGTGTCGTTTCCGGCCAAAGGATCACTGTCGGCGCGCCCTTCCGTCAGGATGGCGCCGGGGCCGGTATAGGAAGTCAGAATTTCACCCACTGCCCGCGCCCGTGCCTCCGAAAGATGCCAGTTGGAAGGAAATTGCACCGTGCGGATCGGTACATTGTCGGTGTAGCCGACAACGACCGCGCGGAATCTTTCGGACGCCAGTGCGGCCCCGATGCGTTCGAGAAGGCCGCGGAACTCGGCGCTCACATCGGCGCTGCCAACGTCGAACAAACCGGAATTGTTGATGCGGATGAGCAATCGGCCATCGGCATCGGAAAGCGAAACGAGCCTCTTTTCGACCTCCGGCTGAAGGAAGGAAAGCAGGTTCTGCAAGCGGCTCGGCGGTGCGGGTTTTACCTCCACGGGTTCAGGTTCCACGACAGGTGGTTGCGGAACTTCTGCGACCGGTGCTGGTGGAGCCGCCTGCACAAGAACGCTCGGCGTTTCGCGTGGCGGCAGGCTGGCCAGCCTTTCGAATGTGCCATCGGATGCGCGGTTGAGCGAGAATGTGAAAAACAGATAACCGAGCGCGAAAAACAGCACGAGCGCGGAAAGCAGGGTCCAGAGCGCCACCGCAGTCCGCAACGGCTTGTGCTTGGCCGAAACACCGCGCCAATGCGGGGAAAGCTCCCGCTCGAATACGCCATATTGGCCGAGCAGCGTCTTGTAGAGACTGTCGCGGATGCGGCCGAGTTCCAGCGTGCCGCGCGGTGAGACGCGGGTGCGGCCCTCGAAGGCCAACGAAAGGCAAAGATAGATCAGCAACAGCAGATCTTTGTTTGCGCCGGGGCTTTGGTGGAAGTGATCCAGCAGATCGAACACCCGGTCGCCGCCCGTCACATCCATATGGAAGGTCGAAACGAGGCCCGAACGTGCCCAGCCGGCGCGCACGCCCCACGGCTTGCTGAGGATCACGTCGTCAACCGTCGCGCAGACCACATAGTGCGCGGCGCGTGCCCGCTCCGGGCTTATGCGCGCGCTGGCAAGATCGCGCTCATAGCGCCCGATCGCGTCGATCGTCGTGCGACGAAGCTGTTCCATATCCGGCTGCGCGTCTGTATGGCGCAGTGCGTGTGCAAGGTTCAGCAGCGGAGCGGCAGAACGAACGATGGTCGGCACCTCTTCGCCGCCGAAGCGGAAGTCGCGTACCAGCGCATCCACCGACCAGCCGCCTTGCGTCGCGGCGTCGGGTGCATCTTTGATGTCGAGCACGTCGTCGAGCATTTCAGCCATTTTTCGGGCTGATTGCTGCTTGCGTGCGCCGTCCTCGGTCACCTCGACGACGGTCGGCAAATCCTGCCAGGATGTAGACCGTTCCTTGTTCATTCTCTGATGGCCCACAATTCCATTTCGAGGCCGGGAAACTCACCGGCAAGGTGCAGTGCGATTGCGCCCGACGTTTCGAGCTGCTTCCAAAGCGGCGTCTTGGTATCGAGTTCGAAGTAAATCGTGCCGGAACGGTACGGCAATTGGCGTGGCAGGACGGGAAGCGGTCGAACCGGAACACCGGGCAGCGCGACATTGACGAGCTCTGCAATACGTTCCACCGGTCCGATCTTGATCTGGGCTGGCAGCTTGCGGCGCACATCTTCTGCAGACATTTCGGCCCGAACGGCCAGAACGAAACCGGCATCCTTGAGCAGCGAACGGTCGTTGATTGTGCCGACGCGCACGCCATGGCGACGCTCTGCAAGCTCGATGGAAACGGCGGCCTGTTCAAGCACAGCCGACAGCGAGGTGCGCAGATCGTCGAACACGGCGGCGAAAGTGGCTTTCAGATCGTCATGCCGATAGGGCGGAAACTCGCTGGCGCGCTTGGAGTCCATCGTGAAGGTTGCAAGTTCACCGGCAAGCTGAATGCAGGTCTCGAAGAAGGTGATCGGGTGCAGCCGGGTTGCATTCGCCGAGATGTGGCGCAGCATCGGGTCCGCCCGGTTGAGGATTTGCAGCAGAAAATAATCGCCGACTTCCGCCGTGCCGCGAATGGTCGGATCGCCGATCCGCTCCGAAATAGCCTCCGCGCGATGTCGCACTATGCCCAGAAGCTCGGTGATGAGTTCGTTGAGGCGGGGCTCGGCGGCACAGTTCAGGCTTGGCGCGATATAGTCGGGATCGAGTATGACCGCCTTGTCGGACCGCACCTCGATGACGCGCGCCAAGCCGATCAGTTCGTACCCTGCAAGCTCGTCGCCGGTTTTCAGATAGCGCATGCTCAGCCGGCCGACATCGATGGGCGCCATGAAGTCGGTTTCGACGTTGGAATCGGGCGCTTCGTAATGCGATGCGACGATACGTACGCTGTTGGAAGAGGCTCCTCCATTCATCGCCATATCGGCCTTGCCGGGTTGGCGCGCCGGCAATGCGAGATAGATGGTGGCGTTTTTGGTCGCTTCGTCAAGTTCAAGCGATGGCGGCAGATCGGCATCGATTGGGGCTTCGAATGGCGTGCCGTCTGGCAAAATGCCGCGCAGGTCGGAAAGGGCGAACTGCCCGATGGCGAGCGCGCTGCGGTCTATCCCGATCTCTGCAACACCCCACGGATAGGGCGACAAGGCGCGCACGGCGGTACGGACAAGGCGTTCGGTCCATCGGTCCGCCTGTTGGAAATGCTGCACGCGAAGGAACATTCCTTCGCTCCATGCGACGCGATTTTCGTTTCTCATTCTGCCCGGTTCGCCTTCTCTGCAACGTTGCCCGCGTCTTGGTCGTCGTCTGCACCAAGCGCGTTCAGTATTGATTTGCGAAAGACCTCTCTGATCGAGAAGCTTTGGCCTTCGTGTTCGAATTGTTCGCGGTAAGCCTGCCAATAGCTCCGGTCGCTGCGCCATGGCAGCTTGCGCGGCTGCGCATCCACCTGCGCTTCGATCAGGCGTGGCTCCATTGTGCGGGTTGCATGTTTGAGCACGCCTTCCATGGCAGTATTCAACTGCATCTGGCGGGCAAGCACTGCCCGCAACCTTGCCTCGACGGTTTCCTCGCGGCTCAGCCCGAAAGGTTCGGTCGTGTCGGCAAATGCCTCGACGTCGATTTCGAATGCGGAAAACGGGGTGGCCGATGCTTCTTCGATTTGTGTGAGAAGTGCCTCCATACGCGGTAGAAGATCGCGACCCTGCGGGGCGACTGGAGCAGGAGTTACCGGCTCCGCCATAGCGCTTTTGATCTTTTCCGGCTTCACGTCCGGGGCTGGTTTTGCCTTCTTGCTTTTGGCTACGGGGATCGAGACATGCGTGGCGGCGCTATGCTCCAACTGGTTTCCATAGTCGAAATCCGCGTCCCAATCATTGGGCAGCAATGGCTTCATCAGGTCAGTTTCGGGCGGGCCGCTCCAGCCGATTTCCACATTGCGGGAGGAGGGCGTGGCGTCTGCGCCACGCTTCGCCGTGCGCACCGGTTCGGGCCAGTCGCCATCGCTTCTGCTGCCCATAATTCCGGTCGCTGTCCTGCCGCCAGAAGACACGTCGGAAAGGATGGACGAGATTGTCATATGCTCGTCGCTCAGCCTGAGATCGGCGTCCGGATCGTCCATATCGAGATCTTTTTCGCCGGAAATCGTCACGGAAAATGAGAAACGGCCAAATTCTATGCGCGATTTGTCGGAAAGCCGGGCAGTTTCGCCTTCCAGCACGGTCACGCCATCGACTTTCGAGCCATTGGCGCTCTCATCTCGTAGCAAATATCCCTCACGATCCTGCTCGATCGTGCAGTGGAGTTTCGAGACGGAACGTGAGGGATCGGCAATCTGCCAGTCGCAATCGTTCGAACGGCCGAGCGTGCGACGCCCGCGCTCAAAGCTCCAGCGTTGCGTGGCACCGTTTTCCGATGGACCGGATATCTGCCGCAACTCAAGCTGCATTGGCGAGCCTTTCCACGATAACGGCATCGCCGCTGTCGCGTTCGGCGGGCGCAATGCGCGCCCAGCTATTCCATCCGAGCCGCGGCGGATCGCCTTCCGTGCCAAGCTGGCAAAACGGTATCTGTTCCTTCTTGAGAATGACCTGAATGTCGAAATCGAGCCCTGCGCCGACGAATAGCCGGGTCAGCGCAAAAAGCTCTTCGACATTGCGGCTGCCCGGAGCAAGCAGGAGATAATCCTGATAATCCAGCGGGCCGACGACGACGCGAAATCCGCTGCTGAAATCGCGGATCGCGGTCCCGGCCATGGCATTCACACCAAGCTGCACGCCGGAGTTCTGGCCCATCCTGCTTAATTCTTCGACTGGAATTGTCAGCCAACGGCCACGAAACAGTTCGATTTCGACAGGCAATCCGCTGAATTCGCGAAGCATCGCGCGCAAATTAGATGCGTTTTTTGTGCGAGATGCGAAAAACCCGCTGAAACGCAGCAGCAAATTCTCATCAACACCGCTCTTTTCCTTCAGCCGCGCTGTTCCAAACCCGGCAAGTGCGAAAAGCGTCGTCAGGAACGTATTGTCTTTCTGGTCGTCGCCCCAGCGCAGCCTTCGCGCAAGCCGGTATTTCTCGCTCGCTCCGACGAAAAGCTCGGTCATCCGCGCACTGAACAGATCGAGGAAGCCGGAAAGCGCCCGCGATTTGTTGCGTTCCTCGCGCATCACCAATTCGTTGTATGACGGCGGCAACGAACCGGCCGGTCCGAGCAATCCAGCCAGCGCGCTGCGAACCGAGGCTCTTATGCCCTTGCGCTTGAATGAACTGACGGCAAGCGGTGCGGGCGATACGCCGAAATGCGATGTGACGGTCAATATGTCGTCGGATGCCGAGGTGTGGTCGAATGATTGTGCAGCACGAAACGCCGTCGTCGGCTCGAAACGACCGGGATCGCGTTCGAGCAGTTCGGCAAGATCGTCATTCGTTTTTTCGGGCTGCAGGCTCATTGTGCGGCGTTGGTCCTTTTCTACAAAAGCGGGCGCTCGGCGGAGCGGGCAGGCCAGGTTGCGATAGGCCTCGACTGTCCTTTGATGGACACTGTCAGCCGGGTGAAGCTGTTGACGGATGTGTAGAGGCCGAAGAACCGGTCGAGCACGCTTCCGAACAAAAAGGCGGATGGGCGATCGATTGCGGATGGGTCGAATTCGAGTGCGATTTCCGTGCCCGGCACCATGCCGCCGCCGCCGAGCCGCGCCGTCGAATTGCGTGCCGCGATCTTGACCAGTGCGTCGACCAATTGGCGCGTTTCCGGCGTATCGCGAAATGCGTAGAGCGAGAGTATGTCCTTCAGCGCCGAGCCTTCATTGTCGAAGATCGACAAATGGTTGAGGAGCAGATGCGACATCAGCCGCCAGTGACGTCGGTCATGGTCCGTCAGGCGAACCGCAGGTGTCGGTGGAAGCAGCGCTTCGATGGAGGCCACGGCTTCATTGCCGGAAGCGAGTTGCAGATTGGGATGACCGCCACCGAAGGGTAGTCTTTCGGGCAGGTCGCGGTTCAGGCACAGGGCATCGACGCTGGCGACCATATCCATGGGACCGCTGGCTTGCCGTGCATGATCGACGAAGGCGATATCGGTGCTGCTGGTGCCGTCATCCGCGTCGAAACGACGATAGGATTGCCAGAAGGTCGATGCCGCACCACCGCGCTGGCTGCGCCCGAAGAAGGGCTGGCACTGTTGTTCTTCGCCGCGGCGCCCGGTCAGCAACACGCGTTCGATCGCGTAGATTTCACGGGTCTTCTGGCGGCGCGAATCCGGCAGCAGACGATATTCCGTTCGCGCACCGTCGATCACCAGCGGTTCGCAGGTCTGGCGAAAGAGATTGACGACGGGCGTCGCATTGAGTGCGAAATCGGCGGCCGAGACAGCGCGTTCCAGCTTGGTATCCGATTGGTTCAGATAGACGAATATTTCGAGCGGTTGGCCCCTCCAAGCATCAAGTCCGTCAATGTCGAGGAACAGGAATTTCTGCGGCAGCGCGAAAAACTCGGTCAATAGCCGGTATCCGGCAAAGCTGGATGACGGATACGGCAGCATCGCTTCGTCAGGGCCAAAACCCACCGGCTTTAATTCGGATGCGGGCAGGAAGACCGGGTTTTCATCATCGGCGTGACGTGCCAGTGCGATGCCGAGCGTGTGATTGGCCAGCAATTCATAGAGCGCGATGGCTTGCCGCCATGGCGTAGGGATGTGGAAGCGCAGCCGCTTCAGCCCGATTTCCGAGATGCTCTTCCTGGCATCCTGGGCGCGCAGCGAAATGCGCAGACAGCCCGCAGCCCCGGCATAGGGGGAGGGCGGCGCGCTGATTGGCTGTCCGGTCAAGGACGCCGCGGTGATGGTAACCGGTGCTACATCGACCTGCTGCGTCGTGCGGAACCGGCACGTCTCGCCGCCTATAGGTTCGGCGAGAATTTCCGTATGCCGCGCGACCTGTTGAACCGTCGCAAGCGTCTCGCTTGGCGTAAAGCGCACGATGCTCATCGAGGGCAGGGGTGCGAGATAATGCGGATAGAGTGTTTCGAGCAGGCCGTCCGTCAGTTCGGGAAAATCATCGTCAAGCTTCTGGCGAATGCGCGCTGCCGAATAGGCGAAGCTCTGGATAAGCCGCTCGACATGCGGGTCATCGGCCACTTCGCCTGTCATGCGCAGCCTGCCAGCGATTTTCGGAAACGCATCGGCAAAGCGCGAAGCGCGCCGCCTCAGCGCCGAAAGCTCGTCATTGTAGCGCTGCAGGAAGCCATCAGCCATTCGCGGCCTCGACCAGAAAGCGTTGCGTCGATGGGTCGATTGTCGATTCGAAGCTGATCGGCGGCATGCCGTCATGCAGGCGGAACGTCGCCTGGATACGCATGCGCAAGGCTCGCTCTCCTGCCGAATTGTTGCGCAGGATCGTTACCCGCACATCCGAAAGACGCGTCTCGAAAAGTGCGATGCGCCGCTCGATGGCGCGCGCTAACCGCAGTTTCGATTCATCCGTCACGAGATTTGCCGAAATGATGCCATCTACGCCGTAGGAAACCAGCGCACCCTTCAACTCCTGTAGTGCTGAGGGCGGTGCTTCGGGGCAGCGGCGCGTGTTCAGCAAAGCCTCGAGATCACGGCGAATGGCCTCGCGCATCTCGCGTATTTGCTCGACCAGACTCAATGGCGCGTCCTGAACGAGATCGGGAGTTGCGTCCAGCAACCGGTCGAGGATCGACCGTGAGATGACGCGCTCGCGCAGCCTGTAGCGGTCGAGCGGATCAGCCATTCGCAGCCTTCCTTTCCGCTGTTTCAAAAGCCGCGATGCTCTCGGCGTCGTGGAAAGAAACCAGTTCGTCACCGGCCAGGAAACAGCGCTGTCCGCGCCCCGTGGTGATACCGCCTTCCTCGACCCAATCCGTTTCGCGGCCCAGTACGAGTTTCTCGTCCGCCTCCGTCCCATGATAAATCGCGGGCAGGAGAACTGGCGCGGTTGCACCGTCGATCAATGAGAGTTCCGCGCGGCGGAATGCCAGATCGCGGGGACGTGCAATCGGCTCGATCTCGACGGATGCGATCTTTGCGAAATCGACCCAGAGATAGGCACCGCCCGTCATGATGACTTCAAGCGCATGGGGGATGCGGTCGTCGAGGTCGCGGAAATCGGCAATCGGCTTGCCGTTCCAGATCATGGGCTGTTCGCCGCGCAGTGCTTCCAGCTTTTCCAGTATTGCTTTTGCATCGCCGTCGCGTTGCGCAATGCCGATCTCTACCGCTGCCTTGTCCAGATCGGTCGGCCCTTGTGGAAATTCCGGAACCGCGCCGCGTGCGAACCATGCATTGCGCGCTTCCATCGCTCGCAATTGATTGCGCAGCAGGGCAAAACCCATCGTGTCTTCCGGTGTGAAAGTAACGGCCAGACTGCATTGTGCGTCTGCGCGCTCATAGTCTCCGGCAAGCACCAGAAGATCGATGTAGAGATGGCGCGCATCCTTGTCTGTCGGGGCAGTCTTGATGTGTGCCTTCGCCTCGTCGAGCGCGTCGTTCAGCGCATTGTCTCCGAGCGATTTTGCGATGCTGGCGGAAAGCGTCATGCGGAAATCCTTTGCGGCGCGGCCGAGGCGCGGGCGCTCGCCGGTGGCGGCGCTGCGGTTTCGGCGATGAGGTGAAAGCTGGTCGAAACGTCGTCCAGTTGAAAATGCGGCTGAAGCCGCACGGTGCAGGAAAAAGTGCCGGGTTTGCCGGGGATCTCGTTGACGCTTATGCCTGCCGAGCGGAGCGGGAAGCGGGTGCGAAGCGGCAAATCGGCATCGTCATTGCCGAGCGTGTAGCCCGAAAGCCAGTTTTCCAGACGCCGCTCGATGGAAGGCGCATCCGAAAGCTGACCGATTTCATCGCGCATGATGACCTTGAGATAGTGCGAAAAGCGCGACGCACAGAGCACATATTGCAGCATGGCAGCGAGCCGCGCGTTCTGCCGCGCGTTTTCGTTCGAATAATGCTGTGGCGCGTGGAGCGACTGGTTCGAATTGAAGATCGCCGATGCGGAAAGATAAGTGGTGGCAATGGGCACCAGTCCCAGATCGCAGAATTGCTGTTCCTGGGCGCTGGTCAGTCGCACCTCGACAGGAGCCTGCGCGGAAAGCCCGCCACTCTCTGTGCCGAAATCGTAAGGCGCGAGTTCTGCCGGGCTGAGCAAGCCGCCATCGACTTCATCCTGTGTCACGCCGCGAATATCGGCAAACCAGCCGGACACCACGAAATTGCGGATGACGATCATCGCGAAGGCGAATACGCCGTTGCCCCAGAGCATGGAGGTGCCATCTGCCGCGATATGTTCGCGGAAGGGGAAGCCGTCATCGCGGTTGCGCGAATAGGGCTCAAGGGGCGACCGCATGAGAATGCGAGGCGCGACGAGGCCGAGAAAGCGTGAATCTTCTCGCGAACGCAGACCGTTCCAGCGTACCCGCGACGGATCATTCGCGAGCCATGAAAAGTCCTGCACGCGGTTCAACTCGTCGAAGCTTTCCAGCCCGACGGCGCGGGGCGATGCTCCCGCAACGAAGGGGCAAAATGCTGCGGCGGCGACCATACCGAGCTGTGCCATCGTGCCGACAGTGTCACCGGCACCGGGGTCGTCGGGCGAGATGTGATAATCGCCCAGCAGGAGACCGAAAGGTTCGCCGCCCGGCATGCCGAATTCACGGCTGTAGACGAGTTCAAACAGATGGCTCTGGTCGAAATCGGTCGCGCGCTCCATGCTGCGGGCAAGCTGTGTCCAACCAACGCTGAGCAGCTTGATTTTTACGTCGCTGGCATGTCCGGCCTCGCGAACGAGCATGGCAAGCCCGCGCCATCTTGCTTCCATCGCCTGAAATTCGGGATGGTGCAGGATAGCGTTTACCTGACTATTCAGGGCATCATCGATCAGCGAGATAAGCTGATCCGCCCTGCGTCGCCATGTGGTGCTGGAGCCGGTCGTCATTGCCTGACTGCGATTTTGGCGAGAGATGCCCGGCGCGGCGATTTCATCGCGCCGGGCAAACACTCAGCTCTTTGAAGGAATGCGGGCGACCATGCGCAGCGAGGTTGTCAATTCCTCCATCTGCAACCATGGGCGCATCCACGCGACGGCGTTGTAGGAGCCCGGTTTGCCCGGAATTTCCTGAACGGTCACGCGCGCATCGCGAAGCGGATATTTCGCCCGCGATTCCTCGCCTGCATCGTCATTGGCGTTGACGTAGTTGGAAATCCAGCGATTGAGCCAGATTTCGCAATCCTCTGCTTCCATGAAGGAGCCGATCTTGTCGCGGCCCATCACCTTGAGATAGTGGGCGAAACGCGACGTGGCCATCATGTAGGGCAGGCGGGCCGAAACTGCGGCATTCGCCGTTGCTTCCGGCTTGTCGTAGACCTTCGGCTTATGGGCCGTCTGCGCACCGAAGAACACGGCGTAATCGGTGTTCTTGTAGTGGCAGAGCGGCAGGAACCCGAGCTTGCCGAGTTCGGCATCGCGCCGGTCGGTGATGCCGACTTCCGTCGGGCATTTCAGGTCGAGATCGCCATCATCGCTGGAGAAAATATGCATCGGCAAATTCTCGACCTTGCCGCCATTTTCCGCACCGCGAATTGCCGTGCACCAGCCGCTTTTGGCGAAAGCTTCCGTCAGTCTCGTGCCCATCACATAGGATGCGTTCATCCAGCAATAATCGTCATGCGCCAACTCGCCGGTCTTCGAACCACCCGTTTCGTCGAAAGCGAATTCGTCGACCGGATTGGTTTTCGGGCCGTAAGGCATGCGCGCCAGAACGCGCGGCAGCGCCAGTGTCACGAAGCGTGAATCGTCGCTTTCGCGAAGCGAGCGCCATTTTGCGTATTCGACCGTCTCGAAAATCTTTTCAAGATCGCGCGGACGCGCCAGATCGCGGTAATCCTCGAAGCCGAACATGCGCGGGCTTGCAGCCGAGATGAACGGTGCGAAGGCCGCAGCGGCAATCGACGAAACGCCCTGCAGAAGCTGCACGTCCTCGAAAGAATTGTCGAACTCGTAATCGCCGATGATCGCGCCCATAGGCTCGCCGCCGGGGGTGCCGAACTCATCTTCGTAGATCGATTTGAACAGGCGCGATTGGTCGAACTCGACTGCCTTGGAAAGGTCTTTCGAGATTTCCCGCTTCGTCGCGTTCAGCACGCGGATCTTGAGATTGACGCTGGTTTCGGAGTTCTTCACCAGATAGTTCAGCCCGCGCCATGTGCCTTCGAGCTTGGTGAATTCGGGGGACTGCATGATCGCCGCAAGCTGCAGCGATATGGTCCGGTCAAGCTCGGCGATGGCGTTGTTGAGCGTCACCGTCAAATTGCGGTCGTAGCTCACAGTGCCTTTCAGCGCCTGATCGGTCAGCGTGCGCAAAAGGTTCTGCGCACGATCTGGTTCGGTCTGGCGTGTTGCGGCCACGACCTTTGAAAGCAGGTTTTCTTCCTGCGCAAATTCGGCCGCGCTATCGGCCTTCAATTGTGTTTCAGCGCTCATTCCTCGATCCTTCCGACGGGAGCACCGGCCTTGCCGTTTTCATTGGCCAATCCGGCTCAAGGTGCTCGAACAAAGTGATGAAGCGACAGGCCGGATGACCGGCTCGCCGCCGCCAGTTTCAGCTTGCGGGGTCTTTTTTGGCCCCGCCGTCGAGTTCGGCGACCAGCTTCGAGAGGTCGGCCTTGTTCTGCAGAATGTCTTCCAGCATGCGCTCCAGATCTTCCGAACGATCCGCCTTGCTCATCAGGTCGCGCAGTTCGTTACGGGCATCCAGAAGAGCTTTCAGCGCCGGCACCTGGTTGACCACCGAGCCCGGTTCGAAATCGTCCATGCTTTCGAATTTCAGCGAGACGGCGAGGTCTGTGCCGTCGTTCTGGAGTGTGTTTTCGACCGCGATGTTGAGGCCAGGCGTCATCCGGCGCATCACATCGTCGAAATTGTCACGATCGATCTGCACGAATTTGCGCTCGCCGAAGGGTTTCAGCTTCTGGGTGGGATCGCCGGAAAAGTCTCCGAGTACGCCAACGACGAAGGGCAGTTCCTTGACCACCATAGCGCCTTCGGTTTCGACCTCGTATTTGATATGAACGCGAGGCTTGCGAACCCTTTCCAGTTTTTCATGCACACTTGCCATCAGGACTCTCCTTGGTACGCCGGCTGATCTTCGAAGCCCGGCATTTGTCAAAAAATTCTAGCTGTGCCGATATTCCCGGCGTGTTTCACATGTCGCGGAAAGCGTTCACCCGTCCCGTTTTTCAACCCTCGGCTGAATTCCAGCCGCCGTTAAAACGGCGTTCCGCGTCTGTGGTTCCGGAAGAAGTTCCGTAAGAAGTTCCGAAAAATCCATACGCCCGCGCCGGACCAGAGTTTCGATCGCCATCGAAATCGGCGAATGCGGCTCGGTGCGGCGAAAATAGCGCGAAACGGAAATGAGCAGTTCGAAGGCCTCTTCCCGCGAGCCGATCGAGCCTGACTGTGCGGGCTTTGGAGATGCGGCTGCTACATCGGCGCCATTTGCGTTGGCAGCCTGAAGTATGGGCTTTTCCGTCTGCTCGGGAATGGCAGCCTCTTCCTCGATGCCAGCCAGAACGCGGATCGCGGAAGCGACCTCCAGAAGCACATTGCGCGTATTGGAACTTGGCGGAGCCTGCTCTCCGCAACGCTCGGCGAGAATGGTGGTCAGCCGATCGAACGCGTTTATGCAGTCGGTCAGGATTTCGAGATATGCCGACATGGCCGAAACGCCGGCTTCGGTGGCCGCCTGATGCAGTTCTTCGCGCCTGTCGGTCTCGTTCGCTCGCTGCGAAAGTTGATAATCCCAAAGCGTGAATTGCGCGAAATTTGAATCAGGTACGAGCGGTGTCAGGCGTATTGCTTGTATCAGCGTACCTTCTCCGCTGACGCCGTTGAGACCCGCTAAAGGTGCAAACCGCTCCTCGAAGCCATCGTCGCCGATGGAGTGCAACTCGTCCCAGAAATTATCCAGAAGTGACGCAGCCGATGCATACACATCGCGTAAGCCTTCGAAACCGCGCAGGCGGAGCTGGGCTTCCGCGAGCCATGCAAGGATCTCGATGTCCTTGCTTTGGGATACAAGTATCTGCAATCCAAGATTGTTTACATCGTGCCAAGCTGATGCAAGTCCCATGGGCTCCCCAGGAACAATACCTCTTTCAGCGCTCCGTGCGGCGTTTCTCGCGTCTTTGATTCTATAGTATATTTCCTGAGAATTCGCACTTGCCCGAATATCTTCTCCACATGGGTTTTCATTCCCAAATGGAGACACAATCTCGCTGACTTTTAACAGCACGATCACCCCAAATTACAAGTAGCTAATATTGAATACATCATATTGGTTACCTCAATTAGCGTTGTCAACTGCACAGTCAACATGACGTTTTTATGATAATCATCAAATACACTGTGTTACAAAACGTTATCCAATGAATCCTACCCAAGTGCTGATAAACGCCTTAGTTGCGTTTTTGGTTTCGAGGGCGACCAAACATATTGGCGAAACAGTGGGGCTTGCTGAATGTCGCAAATCGATCTCAACCGTTTGATTAGAACGCTTGAGCCAAACCTGAGGGTCGGTCTGGAGGCTGCGGCATCGATTGCTGCGCGCAATTCTCACGCCGTCGTGGACATCGCGCACTGGTTGCGGGCTTGCCTCGACATTGCGGAAATCTCAGCCGGCTTCGAACGTGCCGGCGTTACTTCGGAAGTTCTTCGCCGCGAACTTGATCTGGCAATCGAAGACGTTGCTCGTGAAGAGGGCGCTTCCCTCACCCTTTCGCAAAATCTACTGACGCTCGCTCGCGAAGCGTGGATCGTCGCATCGTTGCAATATGGTCGTTCGATGGTTCGCACGGCTGACCTTATGGTCGCTCTTTCGACTGAGCAATCGCTGCGCATTGCTGCGCGAGGGATCGCGCCGTCACTGCGCGGGATCAATCTAAAAGCGCTTGAAGCAGAGCTTGAATCGGGTGCCGACAGCCTCGCTGAACAGCCGCAGATTTCGAAGGTCGGTGCGGCTGCCGGAAACAATGAATTTCTGCGTCTCTACACACACGACATGACGGCGGACGCCCGTTCAGGACGTATCGATCCGGTCATTGGACGCGACCGCGAATTGCGCCAGTTGATCGATGTTCTGATGCGCCGCAGGCAGAACAATCCGATCCTCGTTGGCGAGGCAGGCGTCGGCAAGACTGCCGTGGCCGAAGCGCTGGCGTTGGAGATTGCGGCCGGAAACGTCCCCGACATGTTGAAGCCGGTGCGGCTTCTGCTGCTCGATCTCAGCCTGCTGCAGGCGGGCGCCGGCGTAAAAGGCGAGTTCGAGCGCAGGTTGCATGGCGTGGTCGATGCAGTGAAGGCATCTCCCGAACCAATCATTCTGTTCATTGATGAAGCGCATGGCCTGATCGGGGCTGGCGGGCAGGCAGGGCAGGGGGATGCGGCCAATATTCTGAAGCCCGCCTTGGCGCGTGGTGAGTTACGTACGATCGCGGCGACGACCTGGAGCGAATACAAGCGTTACATCGAGCGCGATGCAGCGCTTACGAGACGTTTCCAGACCGTCAAAGTAGACGAGCCGGACGAAGAAACGGCAATCCGCATGCTCCGCGGCGTGGCCGATTCCTTCAAAAAGCACCACAATGTCCGCATTCGCGACGATGCACTGGCCGCGGCAGTCAGGCTTTCGGCGCGCTACATTCCGGCGCGGCAATTACCGGACAAGGCAATCAGCCTGATCGATACTGCCGCTGCTGCCGTTTCACTCGGCCGCCAGACGGTACCGGAAGCGCTTAAAGCTCTGCGCAACGAGATCGTACTTCTCGAAAAGGAAGCCGATTGGCTTTCGAAAGAGCCGGAAACGCCCGAAAACGCTGATCGCTCTCGCAAGATCACGGCTGAAAAAGAGCGTTTTGCGTCGGAAGTCGAGACTTTACAGGCCAAGTTCGACGAGGAAATCCGGCTGGTTCGCGAGGCCGACCGACTGGAAAGAATATTCCTGAAGGACGACACGATCGGCGATATATTTCCGGTTTTGGGAGCCGAAGGCGAAAGCAATGTCGCGCAATTTCCGCTGCAGGCGGGCACACCGGAAAGTGCTCGTACGGCCCTGACGATTGCAGAAAACCATCTCTCGAAAGTAGCCGGCGAGACGCCGCTTGTGCCTCGCGTTGTCGATAAGGAAGTGATCGCCAGCATCGTCGCCAGATGGACTGGCATACCTGTCGGCAAGCTGCTTTCCGATCAGGTCGAAACGGTGAAGACGCTCGATGCCCGGCTGAAAGAACGCGTGATTGGTCAGGATGCGGCGATCGACCGAATCTCGTCGGCAATGCGCGCAGCGCGCGCTGGTCTGTCGGATGCCCGTCGTCCGCCTGCCGTCTTCCTGCTGGTCGGCATGTCCGGCACCGGCAAGACAGAAACTGCGCTTTCGCTGGCTGATATGCTCTATGGCGGCAGCCAGTATTTGACGACGATCAACATGTCGGAGTTCAAGGAGGAGCATAAGATTTCGATGCTTCTCGGCTCGCCTCCGGGCTATGTCGGCTTCGGCGAAGGGGGCGTTCTGACCGAGGCCGTGCGCCGCCGTCCCTATGGCGTGCTGCTGCTTGACGAGATCGACAAGGCGCATCCAGGCGTTCAGGAAATCTTCTATCAGGTCTTCGACAAGGGCACGCTGCGCGACGGTGAAGGTCGCGACATCGACTTCAAGAACACCACCATAGTCATGACCGCCAATACAGGTTCCGAGCTTCTGACGACGCTCGCCATGGATCCGGACACGATGCCGGAAGGCGAGGCGCTGGAAACGCTTCTGCTGCCGGAACTCCGGAAAAGTTTCAAACCGGCATTTCTCGGACGCACCGTGATCCTGCCTTTCATGCCGCTTGGCCGGGAGTCGCTTTCGGGCATTGTGGATATTCAGATCGGTCGGATTCGCGAACGCGTCGGCGGTGCGTACGGCACCGATGTCGGCCTGTCGCCGGAAGCGCGCGAGGCGCTTATTTCACGGGCAAAGACCAGCGAAATGGGTGCACGCGCCATCGAGATCATGATCGCACGCGACCTTCTGCCGGTCCTATCGACCTTCTTCCTCGATGCCGTCGCCGAGCGCAGGAAGATCGCCAAAATCCATATCGTTTTTGACGGCCACCGCTTTGGCATCGAAGAAGCCGAAACGACGGTCGCAGAGGAATTCGCCGCGCCAACAGAGCGATCGGCGGATGAAGCAGCCCCGGACAGAAAGAAAATTCCTCCGGATGCGGCAACAAACCGAAAGGCAAATTCGCCTTCACGCAAACTGGCAAAGTCAACTGACAACAGGAGAGCTTAGAAAATGCCGATTTATCTTCAGATCGACGGTATCCAGGGTGATGCAACGCATGAACAGCATCGTAAATGGATGGACATCGAGGCAATTCACTGGAACGTCTCGCGCAACATGAACACCTCTGCCGGTTCGGCAGCGAACCGCGAGGCTTCCGAGCCGACCGTTTCCGAAGTGATCCTGACCAAGGTCAGCGACTCTTCTTCGACGAAGCTGTTTGGGGAAGCATGCGCGGGCCGCACCGGCAAGCGTGCGACGATCCATCTGGTCACTACGGGCAATCCGGGCGAAACCTACATCGAATACACGCTCACCAACACGCTGATCGCCAGCTATTCGGTTGATTCAAATGGCGATCGTCCGGTCGAGACGGTGAAGCTCAACTTCACGAAAATGGAAGTGAAGTACACGCCGTTCGATGAGAACCAGACGTCGCAGTCGCCAATGATCGCGTCCTACGACCTCGCGACCACCAAGGCTGCCTGATCGTTCATGTGATGAGTGGGGCGCCGCCATGTCGGCGGCGTCTCATGTCTTGACGGAAAAGTCCGCTTTTAGTGACAGGCAGCCGCCCGCTGCGATGTCATCTCCCAGATTTTCATCATGGAGTGATCATGCCGAATTTCGACGTTTCATCACAGAAAGTTCACGTGCGCCCGGTGCACCAGTCTGAACTTCCGCCTTTGAGGAGAATGGGTCGCGGCCCCAATCTCGATTACATGACTTATGCAAGCGGCCCCCGTCAGATGGGCGCACGCAATGCTCGCGCTGGCGCTCGCGGCAGTGCGCTTCAGATGGTCATGTCCGCCGCCAATGAAAACTCCCTGGCCGTCTGGCTCAAGGGCTGGCTCAGGAACAACGAGACTTCCATCGTTCAACAGATGGAGGCCAAGGGGCATTCCACGTTCGTCCTGCAGGTGAATTATCAGGTTTCGGATTCCTTCGAAAATCGCGTTTTTGAATCGCGGGATATCTACCTGCTGGGAACCGTGCCGACACAAAACGATGTGGGTACAATTCTCACGGAAGAACGTCTCTACGGTCCGCAAATGGACGTAACCCCCCGTACCAAATTGACAAAACTGCAATACGCCTACCTCGTCGGACGAAAGCTTTGATTGGAAGCACAGCCGCTGTGGCTCGAAACAAATGAACTGAGGCCCTCGTTATGAACGACCAGCCGGACGCTGCCGATTTCATCCAGGCAAGCCGCATTCTGAAAGTGGTTTCGCCGCTTGGGGAAGATCAACTTCTGCCCGAGCGCGTGACGATCGATGAAGGCGTCTCGTCGCTTTTCGAAATTCAACTCACCGTGCGCGCCAAGCGCGAGGCGGTGAAGCCGGAAGAACTGATCGGCAGGCTGGTCGATGTTTCGATCGAGGTGCAGCAGGGTGAGGAAGAGGATGACGCCGTCCGCCGTCCCTTCAACGGTCTGGTGACGGAGCTCAATGAGGGGCCGCCTGTAACGCGCGGTATGCGTTCCTATTCGATGGTTCTGCGCCCGCAAATGTGGCTGTTGTCGCGCCGTTCGGATTGCCGGATCTGGATGGACAAGACATCGATCGATATCGTGCAGACGCTCCTTTCCGAACATGGCCTGCCAGCGCCGGATGTTTCCGGGATCATCTCGCCGCCGCCGGTGCAGCATTATTCGGTGCAGTGGAACGAGACGGACCTGGCCTATCTCACGAGACGTTTCGAAGAAGACGGGCTGTTCTACTGGTTCAGCCATGAGGACGGCGCGCACAGGCTGAACGTTGCCGACAGTGCGAGTTCATGGGCCGGGCCTTCCGCCTCGGCGCAGGGCGAGGGCAAGGTGCGGCTCGCGCAGGGCTCGTCCGACCGCAACCACATCAACGAGTGGACACGCCGCTTTTCCTATGTGCCGGGCCAGCGCGCCGGTGCCGACTGGAATTTCGAGACGCCGCAAATGGTGCCGGGGACCATGACGCCGTCGCTTGTACAGATGCCCGATGCGATCAAGCGCGAGCTCTACGAATATCCGGCGCGCATTTCTTCCGTTGCAGAGGCCGAACGCGCCGCGAAACTGCGGATGCAGTCGAGCGAAGCCGACCATGACCGCGTTCATGGTGAATCGACATCAAGAGTGCTCGAAGCCGGCCGCCGCTTCACGCCTTACGAGGTCGCGCATCCCGACCATACCTATGAAGAGCATGTGATCATCAAGGCGCGTCATTCGGTGGTCGATCGCTCCTATGAGACGAATTCGAACGAGCCGGAATTCCGCAACAGTTTCGAGGCCGTTCCGGCGCGGGTCAGCATGACGCCGCATCGCGCAACCAGGCGCCCGCGCATCGAGGGCAACCAGGTTGCGATTGTCGCCGGGCCTTCAGGTGAGGAAATCCATCCCGACCAATATGGCCGCATCAAGCTGTGGTTCCCTTGGGACCGCAAGGCGAAGAAGGACGGCTCCGACACCTGCTGGGTGCGCGTCGCGCAGAACTGGGCAGGTGGCGGCTGGGGCGGCCAGATCATCCCACGCATCGGCATGGAAGTGATGGTCGCTTTCGTTGATGGCGACCCGGACCGGCCGTTGGTGACGGGTATTGTTCCGAACCCCGGCAACAAGGTTCCCTATGACCTTCCGGCGAACAAGACCAAGAGCACGTTCAGGACGAACACACACAAGGGGCAGGGTTTTAATGAGCTGACCTTCGAGGACGATGCCGGAAGGGAAGAACTTTACGTTCATGCTCAAAAGGACATGAATGTTCGCGTTCTAAACAACAGGTCGGAACTTGTTGAGAACAATTACTCGGAGCGGGTCGTTGGGGAAAAATATGAAAGAATAGATGAAAACAGCCGCATGGAGATCGTGGGCAACTTCGATATTTCAGTCGGGCATGGTGGAAATTACATGGGGGCTAGCTCACTGCTCCAGGTAGGGGATTCGTTCCGCACACATCCGCACGATTATGAATTGCAGCGTCGCGAATGGCCGAAATCTAACGGGTCGCTGCGCATGCAGGCGGAAGACGATATTTCGGTTCTTTCAGGCAACAATCTGCGAATGAATGCCAGTTCGACGGTAGACGTGACCTCTGGCGGTCATGTCGCGGTGAATGCCGGAAAAAGACTTACGCTGGAGGCACAGCGGTTGATGTCCATCCAATCTGCTGAAGACTTGAAGATCAGGGCAGGTCAGGCCATCCGTCTTACCAACCGTGCAGGGGGCATCGTCATCGACGCCGAAGGCAATATCAAAATTTATGGCAAGTCACTGAAGGTCGAGATCGGCGGCCCGATCTCGATGATCGGAAGCCGTATCGACATCAACTGAGAGACGTCATGGGAACGATTGTAACAGCGACAGATGCCGTAAATCGTGTGGAGCAGATCGTCGATGCGCTCGACATGCGCGGCTCGGTCTGGAGCAAGCCGCCTTTCGACGGTACCAATTACGACCACGCTCTGCCCGTCTTCGAAGCACTATATCGCTGGGCCGCGCGAAGTAACTTCCAAAGTGGTGCACAACAATCCGCAAAGCGAGAGATAGAGCGCGCCGCCGTGGAAACCTGGGCCTCATCACCGGTCGCAGCACAGCTTTTCATCGGCCAGATCGCGATGATCCAGTCGATACCAGCTTATGCTCATCTTCCGATAAGTGAGTGGCCCATCGATAGACTTGTAGAGGAATGGATCCGCATAAAGCGCGTGATCGCAATCCTAAATGAGATACGCTGGTACTTAGGCGTTGGAGGAACAGCCAATACTTTGGGCTCGAAGGCGGGAGGAAGGGTAATCGCTAATGCGGGTGTGGCAAGTCAAATAGGAGCCGCAAATGCGGCGCGGGCGGCCACATTGCTTCGCGTAAGTGGTGCGGTGGGGCTTGGTATTACCGTTCTATCCGGCGTTGGTCTCACAATAGCTATCGGCCGCTGTAACGCGACAGCGCAAGAGATTGAAGAAGAGATTGAAACGGTCCGTATTCCCAAAGGGGAAATCTCCCAAGCCAAATGGGACGCAGTCGAACTTCGAATTGTTAGAGAGGCAGGTTAAGTTCCATGCTTCTGCGTATTATACGACTGATATCGTCGCTCGTCCTATGCCTTATCCTTGTCGTCTGGTACGTAGACCAGCGCCGCGGTGCAGCGTTTGCCGAGGTTACACTTGACCAGTGCGATTCTTCGGAGTGCGATACCGACAAAGATATCTTTTTTACGCACTACAAGGATACGCTTGGCGGTGGCTTTGATCCTTGGGCAGCTACCGATTTTTGCGCGGCATCCATAGAAATCTTGCATAGCACTGCCCAAGACAATAGGGCCAGATTAGTACCAGATAGTCTCGCTCAACGCGACGTTCTATCAATCCAACAGGTGGACAACATCGTTACGGTTGCGCCTGGTCCGGCATTGAGCAATCCCTTAGCGCCGTTCCTGAAATTGTTGACCGGCAAAAACACCGTCAGTTGCCATATGAGCAACTACAGCCCGTGGATTTATCTTGCGTTTCTCCTCACACTAGTTTCGTGGGGCTGGCCTAGCCGGAGGAAGCATGAGACCGGTTCAAACTAAGGCAATCCGAATCTTAAGACACTACCGCCTTCAATTTTTTGAGGAGGTAAAGAGCATCCGTTCATATAAGAGTTCACTGATAGCCGCCTACTTCGACAAGATTGAAAAAGCGGATGTCCAGAAAAAATATCAGGTTGATATTTACGTCGGTGATCCAAAAAATGCGCCTCCGGCGAACGAAACGCGTTTCGTTCTGGCGAAAGATGGTTTCTGGACTGTCGCAGACTGGAGCAGAGGGGCATTGGAAGATTCGTCAAGCTTCCTGAAGCTCAATGATGCCCTCGATTATTCCTACAATACACTCGCAAACACGCCGGATTTCCGCAAAACAGCGGGGGATGTGGGCTACAAGCCACCGAGATATGAGTTCGCAGAATTAGTGTATGCGCTTTCCATCGCGTTTTGTTATAGCGGCGTCAGGTTTTCCGTTCGGAAAAGTTCAAATGAAATAACGGCCGCCAAAGAGGATTTGCTCTTGAAGCAAAATTACTCTCAGCAATCCAAGTCAGCTAGCGGCACTATACATCAACTCGATAAGATGAATTGTAAATTCGAAAATTTATCTAATGCGTTATTATTTTATATTGGCGATTTTTCAAAAATTCGGAAATGAAACTGATGGGAAACGGGTCATCAAATCCGTGTGAGTTTGAGAGAGGGAGATCGAAATATGCCCCCAGCTCATCGTAAAGGCGATATCGGATCCGGCCACGCTTGCCACTTTCCGCCGACACCGGCGACGGGCGGCAGCCCGGACGTTTATGTCAATGGACGGCCACTGATGCGGGTGGGGGATTCGTATCTGCCGCATGCCTGTGTGGCAGGACATGCGGGTCCGCACGGGCGTGCGTTGGCGGAAGGTTCGGCGACGGTTTTCATCAATGGCAAGCCAGCTGGCCGGAAGGGTGACGCGATCAATTGCGGCGGACAGGCACATACGGCATCGGGCAACGTTTTCATCGGTGATGATGAGGCGACACCTTTGAGTTCGCGCGCTTCATGTCAGGTCGGAATGGCGGGCAAATCCATGCCGTTCGTGCGGGGTTGATGCTGTGACGGCGGCGTCGGGCTCATACGATATTGAAGCCGCGGCAACTGAGGCGCTGGCCGAAATCCTGCGCGAGATTGCAGCCGATCCGGCGCAGCGCGTCTATGCTATCATCGACGGTGCGCACTTCGAGAACCTGCCGCGCAAATTACGCAACGCCGGACTTCGGCACCTGTCGCTTTATCCTAAAGTCGCCGACCGCAGCCTAGTCATGACCGGTCATTGGCTGGTCGATCCATATCACGCGCTGCCGGAAGAGACTGAAACGGACGATGGGCCGGAAGATGATGTTCTTTCAGATGAGGCATTGGAAGCCTTGGCTGCGTATTATGCGCAGGAGATGAAGGACAAGACCGACGCGGGTGATGAAGCATTGGTTGCCTCGCCCGCATCTACCGCCGACGCGACGGCGCAGATGGAAGCTCTGCTGGCTATCGTCTCCAGCACGCCCGGCGCTGTGTTCTGGGCCGGTGATGCATCTCTTTCGGAGGAATCGCTGTATCGCCATCTGCGCACGATCAACAAGATTCTCATTCCGCGCAAAGGCGCCGAGGATGCCATTGGCGAGGAATATGGCCACGAGATGGTGCTGTTTCGCCACGGCGACGCCAATGTAATGGCGCAGTTTTTGCCGGCGCTCGATAAGCCGCAACTTTCCCGACTGTTCGGTCCTGCGACACAGATTCTGTTCACCCCTGAAAACAACTGGGGCGGCAGGGTGAAGCGGGCAGTCCGGGCGGACGATCTTCCAAAGGCGCCGACAGGGCCGTTGCGAATCGATAGTGAGGCGATGCGCGCTATCAGCGCGTGCCGGATGACGGCATCGCGCCGCAAGATCATGACTTACCTGCGTAAAGTCGCGCCCGACGAGACGAAGGGTCTTGATGATGAGGCTTTGCATAAGAGGGTTTTCGAATTCGAGCAATCCGGCCGCGAACTTGGCCTGCGCTCGGAACGTGCGCATGGCAAGTGGGCTTACCTGATGCTGTCGACCGATGGTGAATTCGGTCAGGGCGAGCCTGTTCGCGAGGCGCTGACACAGGCGAAGGGCGGCAATGCTGACCGCGCTTTGGATCGGATCATGAATATCATGGTGAAGCTGGAGAAAAACGATCGCGGAGGGCCTGCCTGATGGTGGCAATAGCCTATCCGATAGCTATTGGTCTCGGAAGAGGAGCCGTTTGGGGATGGCGGGCCTGGCGGGCTTATCGGACCGCGAAAGCGCTTGAGGCTGCGGCTCAGGCAGCGGATGCGCTGGCGCAGGCAAACCAGCAGGCCGAGGAACTTGACGACAGTCAGGCGAGGGATGAAACCTGCGACGGTTGCGCCACACAAGTTCCCTGCTTCGACTTACCACCGGGTATGGACCGCGAGGAGTTTGCACGGCAGCTAAAAGAGCAACAAGACACGATCAACAACATGACGGCCGATGAAATGGCCTATGCGCATTGGGTTCTGGAAAAAGCCGGCACGACCAGACTTGTACGCGACCAGGGTGCGCAACGTCAGGCGCGAAACAACTATCGCAGAATGTTGGAGCGACAGAATAAAAGCGACGCGGAAATTGAAGCCATAATGAATTCAGTTAATGCAACGCATTTCCTTGATATTGTGGCTGGCGGCGACCCATCGCGGGTAGGAATTGGTGGGGCCGATGCCAATCAAGAGATAGGCCGCCAATGGATTCGTGATAACCGAACCCAAACGCTAAGAGATGCCGCAGAGAAGATGCGGCAGGAGGGGCGTGCAGGTGAAAAAATGAACGTTGAGCTATCGATATGTTAGGAGAAGTGCAGGGCGGTTTTCCGTCTGCAATTGCGTAAAATCAGAGCAGTTCAAGGATCGGGTTAAGACCGAACCTTTCTAGATGCCAACTTTGGATCGACGGAATGAATGAAATAAGAGAGCGTCTCGAGCAACGGCTCAAACGGATCGGGCAACCGGCGAACGCATCCCCTCTGAGCGAAGCGCAGAAATCCACTGTGGGCGAGGCTTTCCCGGAAAGTCTGGCAGGGATGATCGATACTTACGGCATCGGCTCATTCTTTGACGGTCTTTTGCAAATGTGCGACCCCGCAGAATTTCGTCCGATCCTTTCTCTGGTCTTTAAAGCTGACAAGCAACTCAACCATAAAGACTGTCACGTCTTTGCCTACAGCGCTTTCGGCTATCTTTATGTCTGGTCGAAAACCTACGGTGTTGTGGAAATCGATCTCCCCGCAGGAATGGTTTTTTCGCAAGCGTTGGCGCCAACCCGGTTCAACGAGGCGGAAGCAACGGAGGACGAGGATTTGAGCTCGGAACGCAATGTTGTCGGGCTGCTGCCTTTCGAGCGCGATGATGTCGATTATTCCGACTTTCACGATGCGCCCATGTTTGACGCGTGCCGGGCTTCGTATGGCCAGATTGAGCGCGGTCAATGCTACGGTTTTTTCCCGGCCCTTGCGCTCGCCGGGACTTTCAGTCCAATGCGCAGCGTCAAAAACATCAAGCGGGTTAAGGCACTCGAGCATTTCGCTATCCTCTCCCAGCTCGATACGTTCCATTTGACAAAGCTTTCGCCGGATGGATTCGAAGCGGTGCGGCCTATCGGATAGAGCGCACGACCCTTCCTACTGCTCGGGCAGCCAGTGGCAGGCTGAGAGCAGAAATCCATTGCTGCCGAAGTTTAGGAAAGCTCGGTCCGCGCCTCTTTGGGCTCGGTAGGACATGCCTTCATCAGAATCCGAACCACGGTAAGATCGAGCAGTGCTGCTGGTGATTACGACAAGGCCGTGCATAACTTACTTTAAACAGCAGAGTTCCAACAGGGAAGCGACAAGCATGGCTGAGAACCCGCTCGTCTCCGTTTTGACCGGACCGGATGCACCTACCCCACTCTATCTGCGTAGGTTCGAGATCGAAGTGGATTATTTGCCAGCCTTTGACGTGGAGGAACGTCGAGAGGTCTTGGACGACGCGGTGGGGGAATTGCAGGATGGGCTGCGTCTTGGTTTTTTCGCATGGTCCTTCTTTGAGAAGCGTACTTCCACCAGCCTGTCGATTGATTGGTCAAAGCCTGGCCGTTTTGTGTTGCGCGGCAAGGCGGAAGGCATTCACCATAATGTTCTTGTCGCGGTCCTGCGCCTGATCGTGACGCTAAATCACACAATGCTGGCAGCATACGAGGATACGAAAGCCATGCTTGGTGACGATGCCGATGCATTGCCGCCGCGATCGGTGTTTTCGGATACGATCGCTGCGGTTCGCGTATCGGTCCTGCAAGGTGCTGATGATCGGATTTCGGCGCGTCGTGATTTTACGGATTTTCTTACTGATGCGGAGATACAGGTCCCGAATTCGGATCTTTTAGAGGATGTTATGGCCCTTTGCGAGGAAGATCACCTTGTCGTTTCAGGGCAGGATTTTCCGCCTGCGGATTTCGACGAAGCCGAAAATGTTTTTCTTAGAATCTGCGACAGCGGTTGTTTTCGTGGTCTCGATCTGATCGATAAGCCCGGTTACGACGGTGACGCTGAAATTTTTTCACGGCCTGATCGGGATACCGGTGCCGAACTTATCGTGGACGGTTACACGCCTCAATATTACGGTCTTGTTGAGCTGCTAAATAGCCTGTCATCCGGTCGCGTCGGTACATTGTCCCTATCCAGCGAAGATTAAGGTGCTTCGTCGCGCTTATACTTGCCGGAAGCTCGTTGTCTGCTCGGCCGGATTTTCCAGCGATCCCGCCGTTCTCTTGACGCTGGGATCGCTTGAGTTGATTAGAGGATTTAGACCGCGAGCGCCTATTCCCGCAAGAGGGTGCTGAACTCTTCGTCCAATTTAGCTAAAGCAGTGTCTATAGTGCCGCGCTTCGTTTTTATCCACGCATCTTGAGTGTCGAGCCGGGCTCGTGCTTCGCCGATCATTCTTTCAACCTCGGCTGGCTGCGGGCCTCCTGACGTTGCCCGGTTCCGGATAATAGCTATAGGGTCGAGGGCCTGGCGAAATTCAGTTTCGCTGAGCGGCAATTCTTGAGGATACTCGCTGCCATCTACCGTTTCGGTATAGATGCGCTGTGCTTCATCGTAAGGAAAGTCCAGTGGTGCAATGCCGTTGGCTCGCGCATGACTAACGATCTCGGAAGCAACTTCGTGACCTTCGCGGAAAGGTAAGCCGTGGTCACGCATGAGGATATCTGCCACTTCTTGCGAGGCGGTCCAGTCGCTGTTCAATTCCTCAAGGGCGCGTTCGGAATTGATAACGAGACCCTTCAAAACACGGTCCAGCCGCGACAAGCTCTTTATGCCTGCATCGACCATTTCCGAGTTGGCTTCCACATCCTTGGGATCGTTCATGCCAGGGGTGATGTTGTGGGTTTGTATTATCGGCCCCATGGCCAAGGTCACTGCACGCGAGGCGTCGCTACGGGCAGAGTTCAACAGACCCGGATTTCGCTTTTGCGGCATTGCTGATGAGACGTAGGTGTTGCCGCCGCCTTCCTCTAGCAGAATCCATGGCCGGGTCTGGGCATATTGGGTCATAATGTCTTCGACGAAATTGCCAGTATGCAGGGCAATCGACGTGACAATCGAGCCGACCTCGATCGGATGCTCCATCGATGAGATCTGGGAAGCGTCATAAGCGTTATCGACGATATCTGCGAACCCCAGATAATCTGCCATACGCTGACGATTCAACGGCCAACCAGTACCATTCAGGACCGTGGTGCCCATGGCTGAACGATCAATTCGTAAATAGGCCTCGCGAATCCTTTGCGCATCACGGTCGAACCCGGCAGCATGGCCCAGCAAGTAATGGGCATAGCTGTTCGGTTGTGCTGCAACGCCATTGGTGTAGTTGGGAACGATGGTCTCAGTGTGCTTTGCAGCAAGCTCTACCAGGGTGCGCGATGTCGTATTTAGTTGGCTGGCCAATTCGAGCAGCTTGTCGCGCAGGATGGCGGCTCGATATGTTGCGTGCATGTCCTGGCTTGACCGGCCCGCGTGAAGCAATGTGACCTCGATGCCGCCTGCTTTGATAAGAAGCGGTTCAAAGGTGATAACGGTTGAAGGACGATTGGCATCCGGCTGATTTCCTTCATTTATCACCTTGTGAAGCGCTGCTGCGATGCGCGGCGCCAGGTCTTTTTTCAAAAGCCCTTCGTCGCTGTTGATCACGACCGTTGCCTTGTTGATTTCACTTAGCCAGAAGAACTCGTCTCGATCGGTTTCTTCGGCCGACGCCAGCGAGATTGAGCAAGCGAAGATACTTAAAGCGACAGCTTTAAGCCGCGGCCGAAATTGGATGAATGGTACTGTCAAGACTTCTATCCTCCTCTCAACAAAGCCCCTCCCATGCAAAGGGTAAGCATAGATGGCGCCCACCGACAAGCAGGGGTTGCGCTGGCGATCCCCATATGCGGATCGCCTTTCTGCTCAGTTTGACCATTCAGATTCCGGTTTCGCGGCAGACGACAACGCGCCAGCCATCCGGATCCTCGTAAGTGAAGCTACGTCCTAGTCACCTGAATCTGAAGTTCGGTTCATTGTCTTCTGGCAGAAGCGCTTGACCGACGCGAGGATCTGGTCAGCGGATTTGACCCACTTGTATGGGGTGGGGTTCTCGTTGTGGGTTTCGATGAA